>JBCDHW010000088.1:0-1502 GCA_038749595.1 Pseudomonadota bacterium | reverse complement strand
CGAGATTACTGTGCGCGGTCGCCAGGCTCCGGTTTCGGTGTATTCAGTCACGGGCACCAACGCAGCCTAATCGCCTGCGCATGAACCGAGGCAGGCATTCACCGCAAACGCGGCGTCATGATCCTAGACCCCGCTCACGGGCGGGTCTTGGCCCTTCGGGCGTCGATCGCTAACGCGGCGCTCTCTGACCTGAGCCCTTAGGCGCCCTCGATCATTTTGAGAGTCCTTTGGGTTGATAGCTGATGGTTGGGGTTTTGGCGAGCGCGGGGATCGGCTGGCCATCAGGTAGCCGAGACGATCGCCGCGCCTCGGCGGGCGTGAGCCCGCCAAGAGAGGTGTGCGGACGTACGTTGTTATAATCGTGGCGCCAACGGGCGAGCATCGTTCTGGCGTGACGCAAACTGTCGAAAACCTCTTCGTTGAGAAGCTCATCGCGTAGTCGGCCGTTGAACGATTCGATAAAGGCGTTCTGGGTCGGCTTGCCCGGCTGGATGTAGTGCCAGGCGACACCTTGATCGCTCTGCCAACGGAGGATCGCGCGACTGGTCAGCTCCGTGCCGTTATCGCTGACGATCGTCTGAGGCTTCCCGTAGAGCCGGATCACCGCATCGAGTTCGCGGCCCACGCGATGTCCTGAGATCGACGTGTCAGCGACCAGAGCCAGACACTCGCGGGTGTAGTCGTCGATGACAGCCAGGATCCGAAACCGGCGGACATCGCCGAAGGTATCCGCAAGGAAATCCAACGACCAACGCTCACCGGGGCCCGACGGGATCAGCATGGGCTCGCGCGTTCCTGTGGCCCGCTTGCGGCCTCGTCTGCGCTTCACCGCCAGGCCTTCCTCGCTGTACAGCCTGCGGAGCTTCTTGTGGTTCATCACAATGCCTTCGCGCTCCAGCATGAGGCCGATCCGGCGGTATCCGAAGCGCCTTCGCTCTGTCGCAATCTCGCGCATACGGGTACGTATCTCGGGATTGTCCGGCACCCGTTCCCTGCGCACGGTCTTTGGATCGACACCGACCAGCCGACACGCCCTGCGCTGCGAGACGTCATAGTCCGCCATCGCCTTCAGAGCCGCCGACCGCCGTCTCATCGGCGTCGTCAGTTCTTTCCCAACAGATCCTTGAGGATCGTGTTGTCCAACATCTGCTCAGCGAGTAGCCGCTTCAACCGCGCGTTCTCGGTCTCAAGCACCTTCAGCTTCCGGGCGTCAGAAACATCCATCCCGCCAAACTTCGCTTTCCACTTGTAGAAGGTCGGCGAGCTGATCCCGTGCCGACGGCAGACCTCCGCGGTGGTCTCACCACGCTCCTGCTCAGCGAGGATCGCAATGATCTGCTCTTCGGTGAATCTCGACTTCCTCATGTCCGTCTCCTTTGAGGCGGACTCTCCATTCAAATGAGGGACCAAACGGGGCTCAGGTCAGGCAGTTTCGACGTTCTAGAACCCATTCCGCTTTTTTCGTTTGCACTTGTATGTTGTGTTTTGTTGTTGGTCTTTTT
>JBCDHW010000087.1:0-1507 GCA_038749595.1 Pseudomonadota bacterium | reverse complement strand
GCGCCATCGTCAATCGCTTGCCAGAAGCTGGGCCAGCCGGTGCCGCTGTCGTATTTGTGTGCCGAGGAATACAGCTTGTTGCCGCAGCCCGCGCACACAAAGGTGCCTTTGCGCTTTTCCTTGTTGAGCGGCGAGGTGAAGGCGCGTTCGGTGCCCGCTTCGCGAAGGATGTAGAACTCGCCCTTGGTCAGCTTGGCGCGCCATTCCGCTTCTGTTTTGCTGATGCGATAGCTCTTGGCTTGCGCGGGCGCCGCGCCGCAGCCTCCAAGCAGCGGAAGGGAGAGGCCGGCGATGGCGCCGCCAAGAAAGCGGCGGCGTGAGCCAGATGTGTGCGTCATATCGAAGCGATCCGTTTGGTGTGTTTCCGCTTGGTTATACGTCGCAAAACACCAAAATGTTTCATCTGGCCCGCGCCATCAACTCTAGATCAAAACTCCGTGATCTCGACTTCCAGTTTGCGGAAGCCGTGTACGAAGTTCGCGCGCACCCGCTCCACGTCGCCGGCGACGTGCACGCGCATGCGACGTTTGTGCATCTCTTCCAGAAGCACGCGAAGTTGAAGCTCGGCCAGACGCGCGCCGACGCAGCGGTGAATGCCGTAGCCAAACGCGATGTGGCGCTTGGCGTTTTCGCGCTCAAGGTCGAGCTTGTGCGGATCTTCGAAGACGCTCTCTTCGTGGTTGGCGGCGAGGTACCACAGCACAACCTTGTCGCCTTTCTTGATTGTCTGGCCGAAGACTTCGGTGTCTTCGGTGCAGGTGCGGCGCATATGCGCCAGCGGTGTCTGCATGCGCAGCATTTCCTGCACCGCGTTCGGGATAAGGCCCGGGTTCTCTTCGAACTTCTTGCGCTGGTCCGGAAACTTGTCGAGCGCGTGGACGAAGCCGCTCATGGAATTGCGCGTGGTGTCGTTGCCACCGACGATCAGCAGGATCAGGTTGCCCATGAATTCCTGGGGTTCCATCTGGTTCATCGCGTCCGAATGGATCATCATGCTGATGAGATCGTCGCCCGGCTCTTCCTGCGTCTTGCGCATCCAGAGCTGCTGGAAATAGGCCGCCATTTCATGCAGCAAGCCGCGGCGCACCGGATCGAGATCACGCACGGTCACCAGTTCAGTGTCGCCCGACCAGTCAGACCAGAAAGTCAGCAGGCGGCGATCTTCCCACGGAAAATCGAACAACAGCGCCAGCATACCGGTGGTGAGCTCAATCGAGACCTTGTCGACCCAATCGAACACTTCCCCGCGCGGCAGGGAATCCAGCAACTCGCCGGTGCGTTGGCGGATTTCCGGCTCCATCGCGGTCATGCCCGAAGGCGTAAACTTGGGAGCGACGGTGCGGCGTTGGCCAGTGTGCTTGGGCCGATCCATGGCGATGAACATGGGCAGTTGCATCCGCTCTTCGCCGTCGGGGATGATTTCATCCTCTGGCGGATCGAGGATCGTGATGCCGCCATATTCCCAGCTTGAGGAGAAAGCCTCAGGCAGAGCTTCGATATGTTGGAT
>JBCDHW010000086.1:0-1511 GCA_038749595.1 Pseudomonadota bacterium | reverse complement strand
GCCATCAAGCCGGACTGGTCGAACTTCAGGCCCGTCGCACCGCTCCAACCCGGCCTCACCAACATTGAGGTCCGGCTCGAAGAACTCGTTCCGTACATCGACTGGACGCCTTTCTTCTTCGCCTGGGAGATGAAGGGCACCTACCCGCGCATTTTGGACAGCAAGCGCTACGGCGAGGCCGCCCGAACGCTGTTTGCGGACGCGCAGGAGATGCTGAAGGAAATGATCAAGGGCCGGTGGCTCTCTGCGAAAGGCGTCATCGGTCTGTGGCCCGCCAACGCTGACGGCGACGATATCATCGTGAGCGACGGCAATGGCGGTACACTTGCCACCTTCCACACCATCCGCCAACAGATCGAGCGCGACAACGACAAGCCCAATGCGGCCCTGTCGGACTTCGTCGCCCCGCTCGGTGGTCCTCAGGACTATATCGGCGGCTTCTGTGTGACCGCCGGCATCGGCGAAGAGGAGATGTCCGCCCGGTTTGACGCAAAGGGGGACGACTACGGCAAAATCCTCGCCCAAGCCCTCGCCGACCGGTTCGCTGAAGCCTTCGCAGAATACGCTCACAAGGTCGTCCGCCGCGAACTCTGGGGCTATGCGCCGGATGAAGCACTGTCGGATGAGGAGCTGATTGCGGAGAAGTACGACGGCATCCGCCCCGCTCCAGGCTACCCCGCTCAGCCGGACCACACCGAAAAACACACCCTCTTCCGCCTCTTGGAAGCGGAGGAACGGACCGGCGTGTACCTCACCGAAAGCTGCGCCATGTGGCCGACTTCCTCGGTCTCCGGCCTCTATTTCGCCCATCCGGAGAGCGCTTACTTCGGTGTCGGCAAGATCGAGCAAGACCAAGTGGCCGACTACGCGGCGCGCAAAGGCTGGTCGCTCGACGAGGCTGAACGGTGGCTCGCGCCGATCCTCAACTACGTGCCGGAGCGCCGGGACGAGCCGACACTCATCGCGGCCGAGTAAAGGTTAGGCGCTGCCATTCGGGAAATAGCCGTCGTCAATGGGGCACGCAGCATTGCGCGCTCCGATCAAACGCGGCGCAGAGCCACTTCTCGGATGCGGTGATCGTCCCCCTTCACAAGGATCAGGTCGGCCCGCATCTTCGTTGGCCCCACATTCTCCCGAAGGTTTTTAAGGTTGATCCGCTCCCAAAGCCCGCGCGCGAACGTTTCAGCGTCCGCGTTGGAGATGCCGGCATACTGATGAAAGTACGAGCGCGGATCGGTGAACCGGCTTTCCTTCAGTCGCATAAAGCGGGTCAGATACCACCGCTCCAGCGCCGCCTCGCTGGCATCGATATAGACCGAAAAGTCGAAATAATCAGATACAAACGGAACGCGAGGCCGGTCCGATGACTGCCGCGACGTCTGGAGGACGTTGAGCCCCTCAACGATCAGAATGTCGGGCTGATCGACAATGTTCTGCTCGTCGGGCACCCGATCATACGTCAGGTGCGAGTACACCGGCGCGCTGACGTTGCGCTCACCCGATTTGATGTC
>JBCDHW010000085.1:0-1514 GCA_038749595.1 Pseudomonadota bacterium | reverse complement strand
GCCTCGCCCAACACAGCATCAAGACGGTCATTAAACCGGCTGCGCATATTGCCAGGATCGGTCGAGCCGCGGCTCAAGGTCTGGAAATAGACCAGCGGATCAGAAATCCGGTAACGGACGAAGGCGTCGACAAGCAGACGCTCTTCGTTGGCGACGATAACCTCAACCGGATCAGCGTCGAAATTGAGGTTCCGCGCCTCAAAAAAGACCGCGTTCTGCAAGAATGGCACTTTGAGGTGGAGGCCCGCGTCTGCGGACGAATAGGTCTCCACCGGATCACCGAACTGAAGCACCAGCGCCTGCTGATCCTCCCGCAGGATAAGAAACGTGCCCGACGCGACAGTGACGGCGATGAAGGTGATCAGCCCGAGGACAATACCAACAGAACGGTTCATTACTGGGCTCCCGGATTGGTTTGACGACGGGCCGAGCCGCGTTGCGCCTCGCGCGCCAGCTCGTTGACGTTGAGATAAGGCAGCGTGCCGCCCGCATCATCGTCGATCAGCACCTTGTTCATGTCGCCAAGGACGGATTCCATCGTCTCGAGATACATCCGTTGCCGTGTGACCTCCGGCGCTTTGACGTACTCCTCGTAAATCGCGTTGAAGCGCGCCGCGTCACCGCGCGCCTGCGCCACCACGTCTGCTGCATAAGCTTCGGCATCAAGCACGATCTGCCGCGCCTCACCTTCCGCAACCGGAACTTTCCGGTTCGCATAGCCGGTCGCTTCGTTGACCTGCTGCTCCGCCTCACTGTTGGCGTCGATCACATCGCGCTGGGCCGGGATCACGCGCTGGGGCGGGTCGGCCTGGCCAAAGTTCACACGGATGACTTCGATGCCGCTGTCATAGCTGTCGAGGATGCCCTGCAGAATGCTGGCTGTCTGCTCGTTCACGATGCGACGACCGCTCGAAATGATCGGCTCAAAATCGTTCGCGCCGACGACTTCCCGTAGGGCCGCCTCGGCGGAGATCTTCACCGCGTCGTCGGGATCTTCGATGTTGAAGAGGAATTTCGCGGCGTTCGGAAGCTCACCGGTGGTCGGGTCCCACGTTGCGTCGCTTTTGATGCGATAGTTCACCTGCAAACCCACATCGACGATGTTGAGGTCCGAGGTGAGCATCGAGGTACGGTTCGAGCTGCCGCCGATGCGCACCGGGCGGTCTTCCTCAACGGCGACAACGTCCACCGCCTGGAAAGGCTGCGGTGCGTGCCAGTTGAGGCCTGGATCGGTGAGGCCACTGAAATTGCCGAACGTCGTCACCACGCCCCTCGACCCTGGCGCAACTTGGTAGACGCCGGAAAAAGCGTAGAGCGCCAGCGCGACGAAGAGCACGAGGCCAATCACCCGTCCGCTTGGCGGGGAGACCTGGGCGCCGGTTCCGCCGCCACCGCCGCCGCCGCGGCCAAACCGCTCACGGCCAGAGCGTAGGAGCTCTTCAAGATCGGGGGCACCACCGCGGCCGCCGCGAGGGCCACCGCCCGTGCCATTGCTTCCTTCGGGACGGCCCCAT
>JBCDHW010000084.1:0-1522 GCA_038749595.1 Pseudomonadota bacterium | reverse complement strand
ATGCACCAACGGCCACATGCCGATCGGAAGCGAGAGCCGTCCCGGCCAGGAGCGCGGCGCCCCCAAGCATTGTTTCACGGCGCGACCATGGCTTCATCGGATGACAACTCCGTTTGCAAGCGCGACGGCGGGATGGCGGCTGACCGCGCCGACCCGCCCATTGTCCTCACCCAGCTGGAAAGAGGCCATGAGCAAACCCCAGCGGGCGCCCAACGATCAAAACCCGGGGCTTGGCAAAGCCATTGGGCGCAGAATTGACTACGTTGTCAACGTGTGATGTGAACGATGTTTGAGGTCTTTGGCCCAAAGAGCTGCGAGAGCGCGCGGCATGGATTTTTCCGCCGCGGATCAATAAGATCGCCCATCAGAAGGCTTCGCAAACGCAGCACGAGAGAGGAGCGGAACGGTGGGAGCGGTCACATCAGTGGTCATTGTCGGCGGCGGCACGGCAGGCTGGATCACGGCCGGTGTTCTCGCAGCGCGGCATCGGCGCGATGGGCAGTCGACGCTCTCTATACAGCTGATTGAGTCACCGAACATTCCCATCATTGGTGTTGGTGAAGGCACCTGGCCAACGATGCGCGCAACGCTCCGAAGCATCGGCGTCAGCGAACACGACTTCGTCCGAGAATGCGATGCTGCCTTCAAGCAAGGGTCAAAGTTCTGCGGATGGGTCGATGGGTCTGATGCGGACTGTTATTATCACCCCTTCGATCTGCCCCTCGGCTTTTTTGAGACCAATCTCGTGCCCCACTGGTTGGAGCGCGACCGCGGGCTGTCATTCTCGCAATCCGTGTGTCCACAAGAGGAGGTATGCGAGGCCTTTCTCGCTCCCAAATCACCGTACACGCCGGAATATGCCGGGACGACGAATTACGCCTATCACCTAAACGCGGGGAAGTTCTCGGAGTTTCTTAAAGCTCACTGTACGCAAAAACTCGGTGTGGAGCTGATCCTTGATGACGTTGTGGATGTGCAGGCGGCGGACAATGGCGATATCGCCTCGGTCCTAACGAAGGAGCATGGCGCAGTTGCTGGAGACCTCTTCATCGATTGCACGGGTTTTCGCTCTTTGCTCCTTGGCGGCCACTACGGTATTGGACGTCGGAGCGTCGGAGACACGCTTTTTGCTGACACCGCTATTGCGGTACAAGTCCGGTATGCTGACTACCAGCCGATTGCGTCCCAGACGACGTCGACGGCGCAAGAGGCGGGGTGGATTTGGGATATTGGCCTCAGCACGCGCCGGGGCGTCGGTCATGTGTTCAGCAGCGCCCATACAACGGAGGAGCAAGCGAGCGAAGCCCTACTCTCTTATGTGAAGAGCACCGGCGGTGACACGGCCAATCTGTCGATGCGGACCCTCGCCCTTAATGCAGGGTACCGGGATGAATTTTGGCTCAATAAGTGTGTGGCGGTTGGCCTCTCCGCTGGTTTTCTTGAACCTCTTGAGGCATCGGCGATTGTCCTGATCGAGCTGTCGGCGAAGATGATCGCCGATCAGCTGCCTGCGACGCACGAT
>JBCDHW010000083.1:0-1564 GCA_038749595.1 Pseudomonadota bacterium | reverse complement strand
GGCCAGGGCGCGCCGGAGATCATTCTCCGGCATCATCGCCCAGCCACCGAGCATTTCGAACAGGCGGTTCTGCATCTCGCTTGCAGCGGCTTTGGTGTAGGTCAGACAGAGGATACGCTGCGGCTTAACGCCTGTGAGCAACAGCCGCGCCACCCGCTGTGTAAGTACGCGGGTTTTACCGGAGCCCGCATTGGCCGTCAGCCAAGTAGATCGGTTTGGGAGCGCTGCCTGGAGCTGCGCTTGTGTCGCCGCATCGACCATCAGAGATCGATCTCACTCGGATCATCAGCCGCGGACCACTCGCCGAACCGCGCCAGGTGGTCGTATCTGCCCTCTTCCGCCTCGGTTTGCATCGCGCGCCGGGACGTAAATCCATGTTCGGGCGAGAGCATCCGAAGGATCAGTGTAGTGAACTCGGCCCAAACATCCGTTTCTCCTAAGGGTGCGTCGATTTCCTTCGGGTTTGATCCCAGCCCAATATAGGCCGCCCGTGCGACGCCATCGGCGGGAACGCCATCAAAGGCGCCTCGCTCCAGCATCGCGGCCTCCAACAGGAGTTGCTTGTCGAAGGCTGCTTGCTCCCTTTTGCTTGGAGGTATTCCCGTTTTGTAGTCGTAGATCAGCGCGCGAGCATGATCGTCGACGTCAATGCGGTCCGCCGTTCCCGCCAATTTGAAATCTATAGCGTCCAAGCTCACTTCTCCCGACGCTTCGGCCAATTCAAACTTTCCGTCGGCCCTTCTGTCTCTTTCCGTCTCGATAAACCACTCGGCCACGCGCATCAGCCGAGCCTTCCACATGGCGCGTGCAGCCGGCCATGGCACTTCGCGGTTGAGCACGCGCTCAGCAGTTTTCGACAGCGCGTCCCGCGCGACTTCAGGATCCTCCGGCCACCCATCTGAAAACAAGGACTGCATGACTTTATGAAGAACTGTTCCTCGCAGGAGGGCATCTGGTTCGGTAACGAGTGGATCAAGCTCTCGAAGCTTGAGGACGTGCCGAGCGTAGATCGCGTAGGGGTCTCGGATGAGCGTTTTGATTTCAGTGACCGTTAAACGTTTGGGTCGCACCGCAACGGGTGGCTTTGGGGAGGGACGTTTAGCGGGCTCGGCGCGATCCGCCACATCCAAGCGGTCCGCATGGTCGAGATACAATCGCCCCCTAATCAGCATGTCGTCGAGAGCTTCCGGGCCTGATTGCGTGGGCAAACCCTCCAACACGGTTGAAAGCCTGTTCAACCAACGGGAGGGCACTGTTTCGGCGTCATCTGACTTTGTTGCCCTCGTCAGCCATACTTCGGGAGCAGCAGCGGCTTGCTGGAAATCATGAGCAGAAAGCCCGACCTGCCGCTCTGGAGAGCGCAACTCGAGCTCTGACCTCATGGCGCGGTTCAACCACGGGTCCGGCGCGGGAAGCTGCGGCCATGTTTGCTCGTTTAGTCCTCCCAGGATGACAAGCTCGGCCCCTTGGGCCCGTGCGTCGAGCGTGCCCCAAATCATAATGCCCGGGTGGGTGACGTTCTCGATATTCATCGGGGTAGCCGCGAGTAGGCTGTTAAGGATTT
>JBCDHW010000082.1:0-1564 GCA_038749595.1 Pseudomonadota bacterium | reverse complement strand
TTCTTCCTCGATGTTCGCCGCGCGGACGAACAGCGCTTTGTTGAGACCCTCGTTGAGGCGGCGCCCCAGGCCGAAGTCGAGACCGTTCCGATGTTGCGCGGACGGGTGGTGTCGCTGAAGGGCGTTCCCGCTGCGGAATACCCGACGCCAAACGGTGGCGGCTGGGTGCTGCGCGGCGACCGCGGCCTGACCCACGCCAATACACTGCCGGAGAATTCTACCCTCGTCGAAGGCGAATGGTGGGCTGAGGACTATGACGGCCCTCCTCTCGTCTCCTTTGTTGATGAAGAAGCAATCGAACTCGACCTCAACATCGGTGATAAGATCGTCGTCAATGTTCTTGGCCGAAATATCGAAGCCGAAATCGCTAACCTTAGAGCCGTCGAATGGGAATCGATGGGGATCAACTTCCTCATGGTGTTTTCGTCAAACACCTTCCGCGGCGCGCCCTATACGGTGCTTGCCACCCTCACCCCCCCAGATGGCGTTGACCCCGAGCGCGATAAGCGCGTGCTCCAATCGGTGACGAGCGACTACCCCGCTGTCACCAGCGTCCGGGTGAAGGATGCGCTGGAGACCATCAATGGCATCGTCGAGCGGTTGGCGCTCGCCATTCGGTCGGCAAGCGGCATCACGCTTGTCTCGTCGATCCTTGTGCTTGCGGGCGCGCTCGCTGCCGGTCATCGACATCGAATCTATGACGCGGTGATCTTGAAGACGCTTGGCGCGACCCGCGGTCGGCTCTTGGCAGCCTACGCAATCGAGTATCTGATCCTTGGGCTCGCGACCGCAATCTTCGGGGTCTTTGCCGGGGTGCTCGCGGCCTACGCCGTTGTCCAACACGTGATGCAGTTCGATTTTGTCGTCCTGCCGGGTGTTGCTGCGGTCGGCGCGCTGGCCGCGCTCTTCCTCACCGTCCTTCTAGGGATTGGGGGAACCTGGCAGGTGCTATCTCGGAAACCCGCCCGGGTTTTGCGGGCGCTTTAATCGACTGAAATTTTCAGGGTGGGACGCGTTAATGTTAAAGAGGGTTTACCCGGATTTAACGGCCATTAACGCGAATTAACGACGACCGCCTGAATAACCCGGGAAGTCTCTGTAAAATCGCGACGATTCAACGCGTTCAGAGTGGTTCTAAGCCCGATTTTCCTTGCCAAGAGCGGGGCAAATCCCCATGTTTGATCAGAATTCAGCCAACCCTTTAGGAGCAAAACATGGCCGATTTTGACCGTCGTCCTTATGCTACCGCCGCGCAAAGCGACGTCCGCACGCGCGACGGTATCGATGAGGGCCTCCGCAGTTATATGCTGCGAGTTTACAACCTTATGGCGCTCGGTGTCGCCGTCACGGCGATCGTGACGCTGTTCATGGCCGCCAATCCGGCGCTCATGCAAACAATCGCAATGGGCCCGATGAAATGGGTGCTCTTTGCCGGCGTTCTGGGCCTTGGCTTCTTTGCGCCACGCTTGATTTTCACCGGCTCGCAAACCATGGCGCATGCCGCATACTGGTCGTATGCGGTGATGTGGGGTCTCCTGATCTCGCCGATGATCTTTGCCTTCAT
>JBCDHW010000081.1:0-1574 GCA_038749595.1 Pseudomonadota bacterium | reverse complement strand
GCCTCGGTGACGCTTTCGCCCAGTGTGGGGACGCGGACTTCGGTGGACATGGCTTATTTCCCTTCCATGGTCAGCGCGTCATTCACGAGCGCTGCTTGTTGTGCTTTGTGCTGGCTGGCCAGACCCGTTGCGGGCGAGGCAGAGGCGGGGCGACCGGCATAGCTTGGACGCGCGGTTTTCGCACCGATCCGACCGAGGACCCATTCGATATTGGGCTCGATAAAGGTCCAGGCGCCCTGGTTCTTGGGCTCTTCCTGACACCAGACCATTTCGGCCTGGCTGAACCGCTCCAGCTCTTTGACGAGGCTGAGGGCGGGGAACGGGTAGAACTGTTCCACGCGCAGCAGGTAGATGTCGTCGATGCCGCGGGCGTCGCGTTCTTCGAGCAGGTCGTAATAGACCTTGCCCGAGCACATCACGACGCGCTTGATCTTGTCGTCGGGCTTCAGCTTGGTGTCCGAATTGCCTTTTTGCGCATCGTCCCAGAGGACGCGGTGGAAGGAGCTTCCGGTGGTGAAGTCTTCGGCCGCGCTGATGGCCAGCTTGTGGCGCAGGAGCGATTTGGGGGTCATCATCACCAGCGGCTTGCGGAAGGTCCGGTGCAGCTGACGGCGCAGGATGTGAAAGTAGTTGGCGGGCGTGGTGCAGTTGGCCACGATCCAGTTGTCGCCGCCACACATTTGCAGGAAGCGTTCCAGACGGGCCGACGAGTGCTCTGGCCCTTGGCCTTCGTACCCGTGGGGCAGCAGCATCACGAGGCCGGACATCCGCAGCCACTTGCTTTCACCGGAACTGATGAACTGGTCGAACATGATCTGCGCGCCGTTGGCGAAATCGCCGAACTGGGCTTCCCACATGGTCAGCGCGTTGGGTTCGGCGAGCGAATAGCCGTATTCAAAGCCGAGTACCGCATATTCCGAGAGCATCGAGTCGATGACCTCGTAACGGGACTGGCCTGCGCGGACGTGGTTGAGCGGGTAGTAGCGTTCTTCGGTGTCCTGATTGATCAGCGCGGAGTGGCGTTGGGAGAACGTCCCGCGCGCGCTGTCCTGACCGGCCAGACGGACGGGGTAGCCTTCGGTCAGAAGGGAGCCGAAGGCGATGGCCTCGCCCGTTGCCCAATCGAAGCCCTCACCGGATTCAAACATTTTGGACTTGGCGTCCAGCAATCGCCCGACGGTTTTGTGCATCGGGAAACCATCCGGCGCGGTGGTCAGCGCTTTGCCGATTTCTTCTAGCGTTTCGGGCTTGATTGAGGTCGCGCCGCGCTCGTAATTCTCGCCGTTGCGGCGATCGAGATGCGACCAGCGGCCATCCAGCCAATCGGCCTTGTTGGGTTTGTAGTCGCGACCCGCTTCAAACTCATCGTTCAGATGGGCCTGAAACGCGGTCTTCATATCCTCGATTTCGCCTTCGGGGATCAAGCCGTCTTTGACGAGACGCTCGGTATAGAGGCTGAGCGTCGTTTTGTGGGTCTTGATCTTTTTATACATCACCGGGTTGGTGAACATCGGCTCGTCGCCTTCGTTATGCCCGAAGCGGCGGTAGCAGATCAGATCGATCACGACGTCTTT
>JBCDHW010000080.1:0-1579 GCA_038749595.1 Pseudomonadota bacterium | reverse complement strand
TTCGCCAAGGACCATGCGGTGCTGCGGGCCGGCGCCTTCACCAGCCTATCGCGCGACGACACCATCTATGGCGGATCGCTGCGTGTGGAGATCCCGTTCTGACGAAGTTGGACCCGACGAAGGGTGTGCCAAGAACCGACTTGATCGAAGCGGGCTAGACAGCGAGAGTTCGCGATATCGACCAGCGGCACGGACCGTACTCCGCCTATAGTCAAAGTCGCCATTGCTTCGCCGGTTATCGCTGATGCAGATGTTGGTACTTTTCTTGGTGCTCTCAAATCCTATTATGAAAAATCCTCATTTCTGTCAGTAGGTTAAGTCTTTTATGCGAGTCCCTTCCGCGCACCACCAAGTAATCCGACATAGTCTAAAATCGTCCGAAATGCTTTGAATTGGGGGCGCTTTTCCGATTCTGACGTCCGGTGATGTACAGGGCAATGCCGTTGTGTCCGGGGCAATTGGGGGTATATTTGGGGGTATCGAGCTCAGCACCCTCAAAGCGATACCCCCAGCAATGCCGCTTACCGACCGGAAGATCCGGAACGCCAAGGCTGCCGAGCGGCCGCAAAAGCTGTCAGACGGCGGTGGCCTGTATCTGCTCGTTCAGCCGACCGGCTCGCGCCTTTGGAGGCTGAAGTACCGCTTCCAGGGCAAAGAGAAGACGCTCTCAATCGGGGCCTATCCGGCTGTTGGTCTGAAAGCAGCCCGTGATGTACGCGATGAAGCAAAGGCTGTGCTCGCCGCTGGTGACGATCCAATGGTGGCGAAGAAGCATGCCCGCGCGGTAGCGCAAGCGGATGCGGCAAACACCTTCCGCGCGATTGCCGCCGAGTATCGCAGGAAGATGGTCGCGGAAGGAAAAGCGGACGCGACGCTTTAGAAGTTCGACTGGTTCATGTCGCTCTCAGATGACGACATCGGTGGCCTGCCGATCCACGACATCAAGGCGTCCGACGTGCTGCGCGTGTTGAAGCGATTGGAGGCCAAGGGCAACTACGAGACAGCGACGCGGCTCCGATCCGCCGTGTCGCGTGTGTTCCGTTACGCCGCGGCCCATGAGCGTGTCGACACTGACCCGACGTACGCGCTGCGCGGTGCCATAGCACGGCCGAAATCGACGCCCATGGCCGCCATCACAGACTGGGAGGCGTGGGCGCGCTCGTCCGGGCGATCGACGCGTCTGAAGGGCGGGCCGCCACTAAGGCGGCGTTGCAGCTGAGCCTGCTTTGCGCGCAACGGCCCGGTGAGCTGCGTCAGGCCCGGTGGGAGGAGTTCGACCTTGATGCTGCTGTGTGGACCATCCCGGCGAGCCGAATGAAGATGCGGCGACCACACAGGGTGCCCTTGTCGGACCAGGCGGTGAAGGTCCTGGCGTCACTGCGCCAGATGACCGGCTACACCGATTTCGCTTTTCCGTCTGTGCGCACCCGACAACGATGCATGTCCGAAAACACGGTGAATGTAGCGCTCCGGGCGATGGGCTTTGAGAAGGGACAGGCGACGGCACACGGATTCCGGGCAACGTTTGTCACGTTGGCGAACGAAAGCGGCCTATGGAACCCTGATGCCATTGAGCGCG
>JBCDHW010000079.1:0-1579 GCA_038749595.1 Pseudomonadota bacterium | reverse complement strand
TTTTGGGTGCGCTCGGCGCACTCGCCCAGTCCGACCTGAAGCGCCTCGCTGCGTTTCTTGTGGTCTCAGGCATTGGGGCAATGCTGGTGGGGATCGGCCTTGGCACAGCCGCTGGCGTCTCGGGGGCAATCGTTTACGCGGTCCATTCCATGCTCGCCATGACGGCGCTCTTTGTCTTGTTCGGCACTATGGAAACCGTGCTCGGCATCAAAGATCTGAACCATGGGGGAGGGGTCTACGCGGCCTTTCCGATGGTCGCGGTCTTTGGGCTTGCTGTGGTCCTCGCGGTTTCGGGGCTTCCGCCGTTTTCGGGCTTCTGGCCTAAATTCATGCTCGTTGATGCAGCCTTCGAGCGCGGCGACGGCATCGCTGTCCTTGGCGCGGTTGGGGTGATTGTGACGGGTATTCTCACCACAATCGTGATGGGGCGCGCATGGGTGCTGACGGTGCTGAAACCTTCCGATGGGCAGGACGGTGCGCCAATAGCAGCGGATGGGTCCATCGGCGGGAAGATGGGAACGCTCGGACTTTTGGTATTCTTGCTTCTCGGGCTCGGCTTGTTCCCGTCCATGGTGGTGCCGGCAGCGGACGTGGGCGCGGCCGGTCTCTTGGATCCCACCCTTTATACTGAGCGCGTGCTTGGCATGCGCGAGGGAGGTTAGGCGATGGCGACAATTGCCATAAACGCTCTTCTTGCGCTGTCTTGGGCGCTTGTGACCGGCTCATTCACGATCATCAACTTGGCGTTTGGCTTTGTGCTCAGCGGCATTGTGCTGACGTTGATCCGCGAACAAGCCGGATCCATCAGTCACTTCCGCCGCTTCTTCGCAGCGATCCGATTGGCGCTGACCTTTGTGTGGGAGCTGATCAAGTCGTCAGTGAGTGTTGCGATGATCGTGCTTTCACCATGGCGCCAGCTCAAGCCGGCCATCATTGCTTATCCCCTCACAGTGAAGGGTGATGCGGAGATCACGCTGCTTGCCAACATGATCACGCTCACACCCGGGACTTTGTCGATGGATGTCTCTGATGACCGCTCGACGCTGTTTATCCACGCGATTGATGCGGATGATTCGGAGGCGATCATCCGGGACATCAAAGAGAGTTTTGAGGGACAGATCGAAAGGGTCTTTGCAAAATGAGCGGCGAAGCGTTTCTAGACGTCTGCCTCAACATCACCTTTGCGGTGCTGTGCCTGTCGTTCGTTTTGATCATTGTGCGGGTTGTTCGAGGTCCGTCTTTGCCGGATCGGATCCTCGCACTTGATTCTCTGGTGACTGTCTCCATCGGTTTCATCGCCGCATTCGGCATCGCCAGCAACTTCCCGATCTACGTTGATATCGCCATCGCGCTCGGTCTGGTGGGGTTCTTATCAACGATCGCCTTGGCTGTGTTTGTTTTGCGGCGTGGGGATATTTCGCTTGCCGAGACATCGACGGTGGAGACAGACAATGGCTGATTGGCTCTACTATCTCGTCGGCGTGATGTGCCTTGTGGGCAGCTTTTTCGTGCTTGTGGCGGCGGTCGGGATCCTAAGGTTGAACGACCTTTACATGCGCATGCACGCCGCGAGTAAGGC
>JBCDHW010000078.1:0-1584 GCA_038749595.1 Pseudomonadota bacterium | reverse complement strand
GGCGGGTACACTGTGAGTGAAGATAAGTTAGAGCGGGAACTTGAGACCCGACTGGTTGATGACGGCGAAGCCGCCTCGCTGGATGATCTGACCGAGATTTCCGGTCGCATCAAATGGTTTGATGTTGGGAAAGGCTACGGTTTTATTATCCCAGATCGGGGCGGTGAAGACGTGCTGTTGCACGTCACCTGTCTTCGACGCGACGGATACCGGTCAGCCTATGAAGGCGCCAGGATTGTCTGCGAAACCGTAATGGGTCCGAAAGGGCGCCAGGCGTTCCGCATTTTGTCGATGGACGAATCGACTGGCCCGCACCCTTCGCAATTGCCCCCCTCCCGGGCGATCATGCAGGTGATCCCGGAAGGCCCCGCCGAAATTGCGACGGTGAAGTGGTTCAACCGCTCCAAGGGCTACGGCTTCCTGACGCGCGGCGAGAACACCGAAGACATCTTCGTTCACATGGAAACACTCCGCCGCTTTGGGGTGACTGAGCTTCGGCCAAATCAGAAGGTCAAAGTTCGCTTTGGTCCTGGCCCAAAAGGATTGATGGCAGCCGAGGTGTTCCCCGATACCGGCGTCAACATTCCCCAATCGCACTGATGCTCGCACGAGCTGCGGCCGCGTTGCTTGTTGCTGCGCCGCTGCTGGCAGCGACGGCGCCGGCGGTCTACGCTGACACATCCGCGATCCCGCCGGCTGAGACCTTATCGCGCGACGAATTGGTGCTGGTGACCGCCAGTGGGGTGCATCGTTTCACGATCGAAATCGCTGACGATCCCATTGAACGCGCCCGCGGCCTGATGTTCCGCGAAAGCATGGCGCGGAACCATGGGATGCTGTTCGACTTTGGCCGCGAGGGCGAGCGCTCGTTCTGGATGCGCAACACGCCGTTGCCACTCGACATCATCTACATCGCTGAAGACGGGACAGTGGTGTCCATGGTCCGTGGCGAACCGTTCAATGAGACGCCTCTGCCGTCCAACGGGCCGGCCCGCTTTGTCTTCGAGGTCAACGCGGGCGTTGCCGAAGAGATCGGCCTGGAGCCCGGAGACCGGCTGATACACCGCCGGGTGCCGCAATAGCAAAACTGCAATCGGGGACGGCTGCCAGCTCCGCTCGCATCAGCGATTGTCCGGCAGCGCGCAAGACGTTACAGAACGCGGGTGAAGTCGGGGTATAGCTCAGCCTGGTAGAGCACTGGTTTTGGGAACCAGGGGTCGCAAGTTCGAATCTTGCTGCCCCGACCACAGCGAAACGTGGTTGGATGCTGGGAGTGGCGCGTGTAAGCGCGCAGAACAGGGAGCGGACCGATGGTGGCGCGTATTTTCAAACCAGCCCGGACAGCCATGCAGTCGGGAACGCGCAACACTAAAGAATGGCGTCTGGAGTTTGTTTCAAGCGCGGCCCCTGGCGTTGAGCCGCTGATGGGCTGGACATCGTCAGCGGACACCACAAGGCAGGTGAAGCTCGACTTTCCCACCAAGGAAGACGCGATCCGTTACGCACAGCGCAACGCCATCCCCTTCGAGGTGGAAGGTGAAAAGACAGCGAACGAGAAGAAGATTGCCTACGCCGACAATTTCC
>JBCDHW010000077.1:0-1590 GCA_038749595.1 Pseudomonadota bacterium | reverse complement strand
GCTGCCTTCGTCAGCGATCGCGACGAGAATGCGAAGTTGATCGAGGGTCAGCGTCCCGATCACGCTCCATCATCCAAAGTGATTGAGTCCATCATAATTTGATCGCTCCCGGATAGGAGAAGTCGTCGTTACTGTCCCCAAATGCAACCGACCTTCTTCATCAACCACGGCGGCGGACCCTGCTTCTTCCTCGAGCAGGGCCCCATGAGAGACAATTGGCGCTCACTTGAGGCGCACCTTCGAACGTTCGCGAGCCGCCTTGATGAGTGGCCCCGGGCGATCCTCATCGTGTCTGGCCATTGGGAAGAGGACCTCCCGACCGTAAACACTGGGCCCGCGCCAGATCTTCTGTTCGATTATTATGGATTCCCGCCCCACACCTATGCGCTCTCCTACCGCGCACCGGGCGCCCCGCAACTGGCCGAGCAAGCTCTAAAAGCTCTACGTGACGCCGGCGTCACCGGGCGCACGGATAAAGCGCGCGGCTGGGACCACGGCGTCTTCGTGCCACTTATGGTGATGTTTCCCGATGCCGACGTTCCGGTCGCACAGCTCTCGCTCCAGCGCGGCCTCGACCCCGTCACGCACCTCAAGATTGGCGCAGCGCTTCGACCGCTGCGGCAAGAGGGTGTGCTGATCCTTGGTAGCGGCCAGAGCTACCACAACATGACGGGTCTATCCTCTGGTCCTGACGCAGAGGCGGATGCCTTCGACGCGTGGCTGCACCAAGCGAATCTTGATCCTACCACGCGGGAGCACGCGCTTTCTCGATGGGATGAAGCACCAGGCGCCCGAACCGCTCACCCGCACGAAGATCACCTATTACCGCTGATGGTTGCCGCCGGTGCCGCATCGGGCGAACCGGGCGCCGTCGACTTCCACGGACATGCCTTCGGCAAGCCGATATCTGGCTTCCGCTTTGGCTGACACATTGCCTCGGCCGACGGCGGGGCGCACTTTCCACATACGGAGAACGCACATGACAAAGCTTCTTGTCGTCGAGACCAGCCCCCGTGGCGAAGCCTCGATCTCCCGCAACATGACCCGTCGCTTCGTAAACGAGTGGCGCCTCGCCCATCCTGGCGGCGAGGTTATCCAGCGTGACCTCGTGGACACGGGCCTAGAGTTCGTGACAGCACCCTGGCTGCAAGCCTATTTCACGCCGCCCGATCGGCACACACGGGAGATGAAATCGGCGCTTGCGCTTTCGGACGAACTGGTCGCCGAACTACTCGGAGCCGACGAGCTGGTGATCGCAACACCCGTCTACAACTACAACGTCCCGGCGCTCCTGAAAGCGTGGATTGATCACATCGTCCGCAAGGGCATGACCCTTGGCGTTGATGGCAAAGGTCTCGTCACCGGCAAGTCGGCGACGGTGCTCATTGCCTCGGGCGGGGTCTACACTGAGGGCTCACCTATCCGGCACCGCAACATCGCGCACCAATATCTGCGGCTGATCCTCAACGTGATCGGTATCGAAGACGTCACGATCGTTGCTGGAGGTAACTCCAAATCGGTTGATCTGGGCGAGCAGTCCATGGACGGTTTCATCGAAACGCTCGAAGGCGAGATCAAGGAGGCGGCGGC
>JBCDHW010000076.1:0-1599 GCA_038749595.1 Pseudomonadota bacterium | reverse complement strand
GTTGCACAGCCCGATCAACGATACGTGCCATGTGATGCTTGTAGCGGTCATTGGCGTCGCGCACCCGATCGAAGAGCCCAGTTTCCGACAACTCCAAAGTCGCGTTACAGCGCAAGCACCCGGGGGGCGTCATTGGATCGGAGAGACGATCGGCCGACTTAAGCAGCAGCTCTCGCAAGCCCCCGATGGGATCCTGGTGCCGTAGTGCTTCGTCGACGCGCGCCTCCAACTCGTCACCATAGAGCTTCAGGCAGCGCGAGAAGATCGCCTCCTTGTCACCGAACGTGGCGTAGAGCCCGGCTCGAGACGCTCCAGTCGCCTCGACGATCTGATCCAGCGAAGTCCTCTGATAGCCGTTCTTCCAGAACGTCAGCATCGCGGCCCGCAGGGCCGTTTCTTCATCGAAGCCCCTCGGGCGGCCGCGAGGACGTTTTTTCGCTGGCGTGGGCAATCTGACGCCTCCCCGGTCCAAATTTACAGATACATACTGGTCAGTCCGTATTCGGCCTTCGATCGACAGACAAGGTCGCGAAAGCCGACCATGGCCGAACGTCTCAAGGGTTTCCCGGCGCCTTCTCTGCGGAAACCGATACTGCGGAAAGACATCTGAGGAGCACCGCGATCGCGATCCCGCGGGCGCTTTCAGCTCTCCGCAACGGGGCCTAGGTTCTCGTCTCGTAGTGTCTGGGGGCGGTGGAGACCGCCCTCTGAACGCGTTGCCAATCAGGCGCTTTCGCGTGATGGCTAGGTGATGTCGGTTCCCCACGTTTCACAATCGCCTACCGAGCCGAGTTTCGTGCAGGACCCGTATGCGGCCTATCGCGGGTTCCGTGAGCATACGGCGTTCTGGTGGGACGAATACGGCATGCGGGTCTTCCCGCGCTTTGCCGACGTGAACGCGATCTTCCGTGACCGGCGGTTTGGCCGGGAGATCCTGCATGTCGCAACGCGGGAGGAACTAGGCTGGGATCCGGTCCCGTCGCACCTCGCGCCATTCTGCGCCTTCGAGTCGAACTCGCTTCTTGAGAAGGAACCGCCTGGGCACACCCGGTTGAGGGCACTGATCAACCGCGCTTTCGTCACCAGCAACATCGAGTCGCTCCGTTCGCGCGTTGCAAGTCTCTCACGCGAACTCGCCTCGCGCCTGAAGGAAGGCGATGATCTGATCGAGGCCTATTGCACACCGATCCCCGTGACCGTGATCGCCGAACTCCTGGGCGTCCCGATCGAGATGACACCGCAGCTCCTCGACTGGTCGCATCGGATGGTGGCCATGTACCAGGCGCGTCGGGATCGGGAGATCGAGGATGCTGCGGTCGCGGCGACGGAGGCGTTCACAGCATACATGCACGACCTCATTGCCGAACGTCGGCAGGCGCCCGGCACGGATCTGCTGAGCGCGCTGATCGCCGCGGAAGCGGAGGGCGAGTGCCTGTCGATCGATGAGGTTGTTGCTACGTCAATCCTACTTCTGAATGCGGGTCATGAAGCGACTGTCCATGCGCTCGGCAATGCGATCTGGACCCTCGCTGAACAGCGGGTGCCGATCGCTCCGGAGAACGCCTCCAGGTTGGTTGAAGAGCTCCTGCGTTTCGAACC
>JBCDHW010000075.1:0-1631 GCA_038749595.1 Pseudomonadota bacterium | reverse complement strand
AGAAATCAGCGCCGCGGTGCGGTGCGGCCTTGAAGCGTCGGTCATGCCCGCGAGGCTACCGGCATCGTGCGAGGCTCGGCGTGGGGTGCCGCCCTAGTAATCCTCGGCGTTGCCCGGGTGCCCGGCCTCGGATCCGAGATAGCCCGTATTCCCGTCGCCGACGTAGTGGATCGCGACGGTGTTGGTGACCTTTGGCACGCCGAGCGGCTTGCCGGCGAGCAGCAGCACCGCGTCGCCCGGCTCGGCCCAGCCGAGTTCGAGCATCATCGCGTCGATCGCCCGGTTCCACGCTGCCAGCGTGCCATCCTCCGGCGGCGGCATGTGCACGGGTGTCACGCCGGCGAGCAGCAGCATCCGCCGCGTGGCTCGCGCACTCGACGAGCACGCGATGATCGGCCGGCCTGCGTCGAAGTTTGCGAGATACCGCGCGGTCCCGCCGTTCTCGCTCCAGCAGACGAGCAGCCGGGCGTTGATATCCCGTGCGATGTACGACGCGCCGTGCGCGAGCGCGGCAGTGGGGTACCTCGAGTCCGCCAGCCGAGCCGGTGCCTCAAGCGGACGCGAGCGTGCAACCAGGTCGGCCTCGGTCTCGGCGCAGATCCGCCGCATCGTCTCGACCACCAGCGTGGGGTGCCGGCCGACCGCGGTTTCGCCCGAGAGCATCACAGCGTCACATCACGATCCATCACGACGAGATCCCGCGCGCCAATCACTTCTTCGAAAACGAGATGGAAGACATGATGGCCAGCATCGACAATTATCTGGATTTTCGCCTGTCGCCCGATTGCCCGATCAAGTAAGGGGTTTCGGTTCGCGCAGCCCCGACCGGGGCTGTCCCTGACTATTACAGAAGGCTGGCGCCGTAACGAAATCCATGATTTCGCCAGCGCGACCGCGCGCCCGCAGGCGCCCCGCAGGCCAGGATTGGCCGGAGGGAATAGCGCCGAGGACGATCGCGCGGATGCGCGATCATGAGACAAATGACGCAATTACATTTCAAATCACACACCCGTTGCAATGCGCGACGGGTCCTAAAGCGCAACTCGAAACAACTTTGATACAAGAGCTTGGCTCGCTAGCTTCCTCTTTGGGCGCTTCCCCCACCAAACGGGCGCCCGCGTGACGAAACGGATAAAGAGGAGTTTCCTGTCATGAATTACGCGGCACAATCGCGACGGCCCAACGCGGGCGCGCTTTTCGGCTCGCTGGCCATCCCCGCCGGGTTCGGCGCGCTTTTGATTACCGGACTGGCGGTGACTTATGTTGCGCCCGTGCCAAAGCCAAACCCGATTGGAGTTCTGGTCCAACCAAAGCCGATCGATCCCCCGATCGAGGAGCCGAAAGAGCCGGAAGCCCCCAAGCCTGCGACCGCCCAAAAGGCTCCGAATCCTACCATGCCCGATATCCCGACGGTCTTTAACCCGGGCCCCGCAATCGAAACCGATCCATTCCCGGACTTCGGCGAAATTGTCCTCAATCTGCCACCAATGCCCTCGCCCGGTGAGATTGTCGGACCGCCAGGCCCTTCACCACAGCCCGTCGATGACACTGTCCCCGCCACACCGCGCGGCAATCCGGCTGACTGGATCTCGACCAGCGATTATCGCACCGTCTGGATCAATCGCGGGTTT
>JBCDHW010000074.1:0-1646 GCA_038749595.1 Pseudomonadota bacterium | reverse complement strand
GCCGCCGTGACCGGCGGGGGAAGCGCCCTTGGTCGCTATCAAGATGTCATAGTCGGTCGACGCTCGTTCACTGGGCTTCTCTACTTTGAATTCTGCACCTGGCTCTCTGGTGTTCCGGGGGCACTTGGCCTTTTGCTCCGGCAAGTGTTTTGGCCGCGACTGCTCGGCTCCTGCGGCAAGAAGGTCTATTTCGGGCGCAATGTGACATTGATGCATCCAAGCCGGATCAGGATCGGAGATCGCACGGTCATCGGTGATGGCTGCGTGCTTGATGCACGCAATCCGACTTTGGAGACCGTGCTCGAATTGGGGTCGGAGGTGATGCTGTCCCATGGCGTTGTGCTCTCCTGCAAGAATGGCAGCATCAAAATGGGGGATCGTTGCGGGCTTGGCCCTTACAGCGTTGTGCAATCCGCGCATGGAAACCCAGTGGAAATAGGCAATGACGTGATCGGCGGAAGCTACTGCTTCGTCACGGGAAGCGGCGCCTATCACACAGACCGTTTGGATATCCCGATTTCGCAACAGGGCACGTTGCACACCGGCGGAACGACGGTTGAAGATGGCGTTTGGTTGGGCGCACGCGCCGCAACACTCGGCGGGGTCTCGATTGGCCGCGACTCCATTGTCGGCTCGGGTGCTGTTGTCTCTCGTTCTCTTCCCGAGCGCAGCGTAAGCGTTGGGATGCCAGCAAAACCAATCCGGACAAGGGTAGAGGAGACACCCACTGCTGATGCCCATGCCGAAGAAACCGTCGCGACGGAGCAATGACCGATACGCCGTCTTCCTCAGAGTCGTCGGGCCGGGCGCGACGCATTCCTCTGAAATCCATAGCGAAGGCCGCTTTGGGTATCGGCCTGCTGGCGGCCCTTCTTTTGTGGCAGGACAACGGTCGACAACTGGTCGATATCCTTCTCGGATTTCAGGTGGAGTACCTTGTGGCGCTCCTGGTTCTCCAGGTCCTGCTAAACGGCATAAGCAGCATTAAATGGCGGGTTTTCCTAAGGGATCGGAGCGTTGATGTCTCGCTTTGGACCCTTTTTCGGCTCTACCTGATCGGGCGGTTCTTCAACAATTTTCTGCCAAGCATGATGGGTGGTGACGTGACACGCTCCTACCTTCTTGGGCGTAAGATCAAGTCGCAGGCGGCGTCGGCGGCATCCGTAACCATGGAGCGCGCAACTGGCCTCGTCGGCCTCACAATCCTGGCTGTGGTCTTCGTGGCCGTGAACCCATCGGCCTTCGTCCACCCAATCGTCATCGTGACCATCATCGGCGCTGTTGTGGTCTGCCTTGGGGCGACCGTGATCTTCAGTTCCGAACAGCTTGGGTCCTCCATTGAGAGCTATCTGGGCGCGAAGACCAACAAACTGTCGCGCAAGATCTTACGCCTTGTCGAGGAGATTGGACACTACCGTGGCCGTCAGCGCGTCCTTTTCTGGGCTTTGGTCTACTCCTGCGTTTTTCAGTTTCTCGCCGGGATGAATGTCTATTTTGCTAGCCTGAGCGTGGGGTTCGCGCCGGACCTCCTCGACGTGCTCGTTGTGACGCCAGCCATTCTCATCCTCGCAATGATCCCGGTGTCGCCCAATAATGTCGGCTGGTGGGAGTGGTGTTTTTCGGTCTTGCTGATCAATGCCGGCGCT
>JBCDHW010000073.1:0-1648 GCA_038749595.1 Pseudomonadota bacterium | reverse complement strand
TTTCAGCGCGTGGTAGAGCGCCTTGTATTGCGGATAGATCGCGTCGTAAGCCTCGGTCTTTTCGGGATCGGGCTCAATGGTCCGCTCAATCCTCACCATCGCTTTCGCACCCTCCTCGATCGTCGAGAATTGCCCGGCACCATAGGCGGCAAGCACCGCGCATCCGAGGGCGGGCGCGTCGGCAACCTCTGGGATTTCGAGGGGCACGCCCAGCGTATCCGCATGGATTTGCAGCCAGAGCGGAGAGTTCGTCGCCCCACCCGCGACAACGGTTCGTTTCGCTTGGAACGAGGACCCGAAGTTTTCAACGATCAGCCGGGTCCCGAGACACACGCTCTCCGTCAGTGCGCGATAGATATGCGCTGGCGTGTGCTTCAGCGTCAGCCCCGTGATCGCGCCACGCGACAACGGGTCGGTATGCGGCGTACGATTGCCTTGGAAATGATCGAGCGCGACGAGCCCTTCCGTCCCCGGCTCGATCCCTGCGGCTTCAGCATTCAGCGCATCAAAGCTCGTATCCTCGGCAAAATGCCGTTTGAACCAGGCAATCACCGAGCCGGTCGACGTTTGGCCACCCTCAATGATCGGCTTACCGGGATAGACCGCGTCCATGTAGGTGCCCCAAATGCCCGGCCCATGAACGGGCGCGCCAGCGACCCCCAATTGGAGGTGCGATGAGCCCGTAATCAGCGCCATCTCGCCGGGGTCCGTCACGCCGAGGCCGATCATGCCGATGAACGCGTCTGCACCGCCCTGCACGACGGGTATCCCGGCCTTCAGCCCGATATGGTTCGCGGCGGACGCGATCAGCGGCCCGATCACTTCGCCGGGTGCAACGACGCGCGATGGCCATTTGCCCGCGAGATCGTCGAGACCCACTGCCGACAGAAGCGATGTCGGCACCCCGCCATGCTCGGACTGATAGTGCCAGCGCACCGCCATATTGTTGAGCGATCCCACCCATTCGCCGGTCAGGTGGTAGGTCATGTAATCCTGATACTCTCCGACCTTTGCAGCCGCCCCGAAAATCTCCGGCTGGTTTCGCTTTATCCAAAGCGATTTCGGCAGCATCCATTCGGCTGACACCGGCCCCGCGCCGTCAGAGTTTACCCGCAGCGCCGCGTCGCCGGTTGCCGCGACCGCATCGGCTTCATCCGACGACCGCACATCCATCCAGATCATGGCGGGCCTGAGCGGCGCGCCATTCTCATTGAGCGCGACGACGGAGCAGCAGGTGGTATCCACCGAGAGCGCGATCACATCGTCTGCACTTATCCCGGCTTTTGAAAGAGCGCCTTTGACCGAGGCCCCAATCGCCGCCCACCACGCATTCGGGTCCTGCTCGGCCCAAGCGGGGTTTGGGAATGCCGTCTCATAAGCCGTCGCCTCGGACGCGATTGGCCGTCCCTCAAGATCAAAGACAAAGGCTCTGAGGCTCTCTGTGCCGCCATCGACACCGACCACGTAGCTCATTGCCTTACCCTACCCGTCCCGACGGGTCGGCGGGGTGACCGCAAGCGCCGTGTCATCCCCCAGTTCGTCCATCTGCTTGCCGTAGGATTTAAAGCGCGCGAGCACCGTTTCCATCTGCGCATCGCTCAAGATGACCGGCTCGCCCGCCTGCCGCGCGATGAAATATTGCTTGCAC
>JBCDHW010000072.1:0-1657 GCA_038749595.1 Pseudomonadota bacterium | reverse complement strand
TTGCTTTCGCCCGCCCTCGGTCGTGGATAGCCTGCAAAGACGCCCGAAACCTGCGCCTTGTGCAACGGGAGCCAGCCGCCGCAATGCTCAGAGGCAAAATCGACTGCTGCGCCACACAGCGCAGGCGAAGAACCAATTCGGCCTGCGCTGTCATTGTTCAATGCATCAATCCCGACAAACCAGGTGCGCTCACATTGGTACCAATGGTCCATTGCGGGGTCATCCAACGCGCGGCGTGCGCCGTCAAGCGCGTGCTTGGCCCACTCCAGAACCGCCGGTTCCGGTCGAAACACCTGATATCCAGACTCATAAAAACGTGTCATCCAACGATCGCCTTGCGGATCATATTGGCGGCTATGACAAGCAAGAAACCCGCAAAAACGCGACGCAACATCCGCGGTTCGAGCTTGTGTGCAAGGCGCGCGCCAACCGGCGCTGTCAGGAACGTCATCCCCACAACGGTTGCAAATGCAAGCCCGTTCACAACGCCCAGGGTAAAGGGGGGGCGATGCTCCGGTGACATTCCGACAAAGAAGAACCCAAAAACCGAGGGCGCAGCGATCAACAGACCAAACCCCGCTGCAGTTCCGACCGCTTGGTGCATCGGCCGCCCGTGCAGTGTCAAAAGTGGCACGCCCATGCTTCCGCCACCCACGCCGATCAGCACCGAGATCAGACCTATCCACGGGCTGATCAGCGCGCGTTTGATCCCGCGCGGCAATTCATTTGCCACACGCCAGGTTGCGCGCCCGAACGCCATGTAGAGGCCAATACAAAATGCCAGCGCTCCGAAGATGATCTGCAGCGCAAGCGTATCGAGTTGCGATACGACAACAACGCCAGTGCCCGCCCCCAATACGATGCCCGGCGCCCAGCCCCGTAAGACAACCCAATCCACAGCCCCCTTCTTGTTATGGCTCGCGACAGACCGGGCGGAGGTGATCACAATCGTCGCGAGCGACGTCGCCACGCACATTTGCATCAACTGCGGACCGGCATAGCCAAGAGTTTCGAAGACGTGGAAGAACGCAGGCACCAGCACGATCCCACCACCTACTCCCAAAAGCCCGGCCAAAACTCCAGCAACGCCGCCAACGGCAAGCAACAGCAACAGCATCTGTGCAAAAACAGCAGGATCTGTGCCGAACGTCATCGCGAATTCAGCTTGAAACGGTCCTCAACCAGCACGGCGCGTATCCTCCTCCACCGAGACCTGCGCCAGTGCCTCAATCACAAGTTCCGGCCCTGCACCTGCCCGATGCGCACCTTCAGATAAGATCCGGCGCCATGCGCGCGCTCCGGGCCGACCCGCGAACAGCCCCAGCATATGACGCGTGACCTGACCCAGCTGCCCACCCTGCGTAAGATGCGCTTCGATGTACGGAAGCATTGCGGTGACCGCGTCTTCTGCGCTCGTTGAACGACCAGTGCCAAAAATGACCTGGTCGGCGTGGCACAGGATGTCAGCCGGTGTATGATACGCAGCGCGTCCAATCATTACGCCATCAAGACCGGCATCAAGAAAACCCGCAGCTTGATCCAAGCTTTCGATCCCACCGTTGATCGAGATGTGCAGATTGGGGAAATACTCTTTCATGCGCTTCACTAGTTCGTAGTCCAATGGCGGAACTTCGCGGTTTTCTTTCGGGCTCAGCCC
>JBCDHW010000071.1:0-1675 GCA_038749595.1 Pseudomonadota bacterium | reverse complement strand
GTTCCGTTCTTGAAGTCGTCGCAGAGACCGACCTGATCACAACCATGCCGGTTATGACGACGACGCCATATCTTGAGGACCGGCTTGTCTTCTTGAGTTTTGACCATCCACAGTTTGCGAGACCGCTGGGCGCAATCCGGCGGCGCAACATGCCTAACAACCCGGTGGCTGAACGGTTCATCCGGCTGCTCATCGCGTCCATCGAGTGAGTTCGGCGTTCACATCCATCCCCTGAACCGTTGGCTACCGCTGACTGAATCGAGAGAGCCAGTAGTCGCCGGCTCGCGGACAGTGGTTCTGAGAAGCTCGCGTGGTCGCAAACCGTGCCGCACCCTTCTGAAAAGCGCGATCGGTAGACAGAAAAAATCGTGATATCCAGTTGGTTACATCATGCGATGGCACGCCCAAGGGAAATTCCAGTTTTACGGAATTTCAAAGGCTTACGTAGCCTCTCGATATAAACTCCCTGACCGCATCCCCGGGAGCGGCGATGATCGATGCAAACCTGAGGGACTTATTATTCGCTTCCAAAGCCGGGGCTTGGCCTTTGGCTGCGGGAGGTGGGCTATGGGCGGCTGTAACCAATTCGGTTCGCCGCGTGACCTGGCTTCTGTACCATCTAGGACGTGCAGATCGATCTGAACCGGCACGCGGTCTGGTTCGATGAAGGGGAGGGGGCGGCGACGTCCCGGCTGCACTCACCGACCGGCCAACTCGTCGGCTGTTAATCGGCGTCGAAAAGTGACCCCGGATCGGCGTCCAAGAAGGACCCCTCTGGGATTATTGCGTGAGGCGGGCCTGAGCCGCCGGAGCTCCCCAATGGCGTATGTGGATCGGGCCCGCCGTGGCAGAGCGGTGCGTAGTCAGGTGCGGTTTTTGAAGCGCCAGCTTTCGTTTCCGGTCTCGACGATGTCGCAGTGGTGGGTGAGCCGGTAGAGAAGCGCGGCTACATCATCGGCATTGGTGCTTTCGCCGCACCGGATCCGGTGGTCGCCGCAGACCCACACGTCGCCGGGCGTTGTGGCCGGTTCGTCAGGCACCTCTGGCACCTTGTCCGGGTCGCCGTCGGCCGTTCCCTAGCGCCGCATGGCCCGGGCTTTATCGGCCTCGCTGAAACCGAACGACACCATGTTGGCACCGGCGTCACTAAGTTCGCGAAGCTCGGCCTCGAGCAGGTCGACATCCCACGTCGCGTTGAGCGCCGTCTGGTTGTCTGCAAGCACGGAGGCGCGGCGCTGCATATCCGTGAGGCCGACCAGCGCGATTACACGCCGAACGCGAATTTCAATGGCACGGACAGCTTCAGCTACACGGTCTCGGACGGCAATGGCGGAACGTCTCAGGCCACCGCAACGGTCACGGTAAACCCGGTGAACGACGCGCCTTTGGCGGTCGACGATGCGTTCACGATCGGCGAGAGCGAAGTGCTCTTCGACAATGTTCTCACCAACGACACCGACCCGGACGGAGATGCGTTGCAGATCACCTCGGCGGACGGTCAGGACGTCGGCACAGTCATCAACACAACTTCCATGAATGGTCGCACCGAGGTCGCAATTCTGGCGCCAAGCGGCGCACTCAATATCGCCTTTGATCCCTTGAGCAACTTCGAGGACCTCGCTGTTGGCGAGACCGATACCGTCACGATCACGTACACGATATCTGACGGCAACGG
>JBCDHW010000070.1:0-1698 GCA_038749595.1 Pseudomonadota bacterium | reverse complement strand
GCTTATGCAGTCTGAGCGGCCTGATGAGGTGATCGCGCTCACACACACCTATCCCGAATACTTTTTTGGTGGCGCCAACACGGCCCAATTGGTCCGTGCGGAGCTTTATGCCTTGCAGGGAAACCTATCCTCTGCGCTCGAAGCGATAGGGCCGACCAACAACCCCGAAGACTCCTTCCTAGAGCGCCGCCTGCGGTATGCCATTCTGATCACGGAGGGTCGTTACGATGAAGCGCGAACCGCGCTTGAGACCTTCGACTCCGATGTTATCTACGCGGAGACGATCGAGGCAGGCCTGACCGCACTCAATGCGCTAGAGGCCGATGATGCCAGCCGCACGGAGCGCAGGGATCACGGCATCCGATTGGCCTCCATGCTGGATAAGATGCACGAGAGGGCACAGCCCATCCGGCGTGTCAGCCCTAAAGGTTATGACCGATGCGTCCGTCCACTGACATCCATGGAGGCGGTGGCGGTCAAGTTCGATGTGCTGGAAGACGGGTCCATCGATGATGTCGAGGTCCTCGACTCCACAGACCCGTGCTTTGAATCCTCAGCGGTCGCCGCGGTTCGTCGCTGGACATACGAACCGCGTGTCGTTGAGGGTGCCCCCGTCGTGACGCAGGATGTGCGGACGACGGTGCAATTCGAAGTGGGGCGCTGAGCGTCCGCTTACTCTGCAGCGAGCGCGATGCCTTTGTCTTCGAGCATGGGGCGCAGCTCGCCTTGCTCGAACATCTCCTTGACGATGTCGCAGCCGCCGACAAACTCGCCTTTGACGTAGATCTGCGGGATCGTTGGCCAGTCCGAATAAGTCTTGATGCCGTGGCGAATGTCCTCGTCGGCTAGGACGTTCATCGAGCTGTACTCCACGCCGAGATAGTCGAGAATCTGCACCACCGCTGCGGAGAAACCGCATTGCGGGAATTGCGGTGTGCCCTTCATGAAAAGCATCACGTCGTTCTTGTCGATTTCGGTTTTGATCGTCTCGTGGGCAGCGTCGGTCATGGTGATCTCCTGTTGAGGACGAGCTAGAGAGCCGCGGATGACGCTGCAAGAGCATCTCCCGTTGATCGTGATCGCTGGACCCACCGCATCGGGGAAATCCGCGGCGGCGCTGGCTTTGGCTGAGACAATTGGTGGCGAGGTGATCTGCGCGGATTCGATGCAGGTCTACCGGGATCTCGCCGTTTTGAGCGCCCGCCCCACGGCCAATGATGAGGAGCGGGCGCCACACCATCTCTACGGCCATGTGGACGGGAGCGAGAGGTACTCCGCGGGTCGTTTCGCCCGCGAAGCAAAACCGGTGATCGACGAGGTCCGCAGCCGAGGGCAGTTGCCGATCCTCTGCGGCGGCACCGGACTTTATTTGAAAGCGATGACCGATGGGCTGTCGCCGATCCCGGAGGTCGCGCAGGCGATCACCGAAGCGCTCAACGCCGAGTGGCTGGCGAGCCCTGATGGGCTGCGCTCGCGGCTTCTTTCCGTGGATCCTGAGATGGAACGGCTCGAACCGGCTGATCAGCAGCGCCACATCCGGGCGCTGGCGGTGTTCGATGAGACCGGTCGACCGCTTTCGGATTGGCAAAAGGAGCCGCGGGTGCGGGCAGTCGAGGGGCCGGTCCTGCCGTTGGTTCTCTGCCCCGGTCGGGAGGCGCTCTATCGGCGCTGCGAGGCGCGGTTCGAGGCCATGCTTGC
>JBCDHW010000069.1:0-1711 GCA_038749595.1 Pseudomonadota bacterium | reverse complement strand
CACGCCGTTCTTCAACAATTACCGTCCGCAGTTCTACTTCCGCACGACCGACGTGACCGGCGTTGTGTCGCTGAAGGAAGGCACCGAGATGGTGATGCCGGGCGATAATGTTGAGATCAATGTCGAGCTGATCGTGCCGATCGCGATGGAAGAGAAGCTGCGCTTCGCTATCCGCGAAGGCGGCCGCACCGTCGGCGCAGGCGTCGTCTCCAAAATTACCGATTGATTGTAAACTAGCTCCACGAGGCGGCTGACTAAAGCATCTCGCAAACGTCCTTCAATCGGGCGGCCAACTCTTATAGGGTTGGTCGCCCGGTCTCTTTGTGGAGCCAAGTCTTGGATCAGTTGCGCAACAGGCAGACATCTCTGCAGACCCGCATCGCGCAGGCACTGCGTTACATCGAGCCAGGCAGCGGTGCAGTGACGCCTGGGATCCAGCCCGCTGCGACCTACGCGCGCGACGAAAATTACCAGGTCCGCAAGCCCTATTGGTATCGCCGCGACGGGTCGGAAGCGACGGCGCACGCCGAAGCCATCATTGCTGAACTCGAAGCGGCAATTGAAACGCTTTTGTTTGCGTCGGGGATGTCGGCTGCAACGGCGGTGATCGAGCACCTAGCGACAGGCGCGCACGTCGTGGCGCCGAAGGTGATGTACCACGGCGTGCGCATGCAGCTCCAAAACTACCAGGCAAACGGTCGGATAAGCCTGTCGAGCTACACGGCTGGTGACCTTGCTGAGCTTGAGGCCGCCCTTGAGCCGGGAAAGACGCAGCTGGTCTGGGTTGAGACGCCAAACAACCCAAACTGGGAGGTCACCGATATCGGCGCAGCCGCGGAACTCGCACACAATGCGGGTGCCAAGCTCATCACCGACTGTACCGGCACGCCTCCCAACATGTGCCGCGCGCTCGACTTCGGCGCGGATATATCGTTTCACTCAGCCACCAAATATCTTGGTGGCCATTCGGACGTCACCGCCGGGGCGCTTTCCGTACGGGAGACCGGCGGCGAAGGCGGGTTCTGGGAGCAGATCGCATCGATCCGAAAGCTCCAGGGAACGGTGCTTCAATCGTTTGATGCATGGCTCCTCATTCGCGGCATGCGCACGCTTTTTCTCAGGACAGAGAAGGCAAGCGCCAACGCGATGGCCATCGCGGAGCATTTCGAGGGTCATCCGTTGCTGGAGGCGGTCCATTACCCTGGCCTGCCCAACGATCCAGGTCATGAGATCGCCAAACGCCAGACCGGCGAGCAGTTCGGCGGAATGATGTCGATTGTCGTCAAGGGGACGGAGCAGACGGCAATCGATGTATGCCGATACTGTGATGTGTTCTACCCGGCGACGTCGCTTGGCGGTGTCGAGAGCCTCATTGAGCACCGAAAGACGGTGTCAGGCGAGGGGTTCCCGGTGCATCCGCAACTTTTACGGCTGTCGGTTGGCATCGAAGATTCTGACGACCTGATCGCCGATCTGGAGCAGGCCCTTCGCCGAGCGTCCGCCTAATGCCTTTTCCGGCGACAGATATATTACACCCGATAACGCTTCCCGACGGTTCAATTCACAAGGGGACGGTGTTTCTACAGGCCGCCATCAATCATCCGCGTTGGGAGGTGGGGCGCTACACCTATGCGTCGGCTCACACCCCTCCCGCAGACTGGGCCATGGCCCTCGCGCCGTACCTTTTTGGTGGCAACCGGGAAAAGTTGGT
>JBCDHW010000068.1:0-1799 GCA_038749595.1 Pseudomonadota bacterium | reverse complement strand
TGTGAAATTGGATTGAGGCCAGCCTGGCGGATCGAGCCCTGCATCGCGGTGTCGGTCGGCGGAATACCAATGAACGTACAACGCACTTTGCTTTCCGCCAGCTCCATGGCGAACATCTGCGTTAGCATGCGCATGGCCGCTTTCGAGGCACAATAGGCCGTCCACCCCTCCATTGGCGTTGTCGCAGCGCCTGTCCCGGCATTTACGATGGTACCTTTGGAAGCCTTCAAAAGCGGAAGCGCTGCCAAGATCATGCGATGAACGCCGAGTACATTGACTTCGAAGGCGGGCCTCAGATCGTCCACCGCAAGCGTTTCAGCGTGCCCGATAGGCGCGATGATCCCGGCATTGTTGACCAAAACATCGAGCTGATCGCCCACCGCCTCAATGGCATCGGAGACCTGACTTGGATCGGTAACATCGAGCGCGATCGTTCGGGCACCGGCAAGCAGCGAAGGGTCATCGACACGGCCAAACGTACCAGCGATCACCCGCGCGCCATGATCCAACAAACAGCGGGAAAGGTGTGCACCAATTCCGCGGTCGGCGCCCGTCAAAAGCACAGTCCGACCTGAGAGGTCAGGAACGGGGACAGGGGCGAGATTAAACATCAGGCTTGACCTACGGATTGAGCAGTTATTTAATTGGTCTGTCCAATTTTGGATACAGCGCCGGCGCGAGGGTGTCAAAGGCTCGAAGAAGCCGCCCTGCCGATAGAAGCGCTGATCCGACCGGGGAGGTTCGGACGATCATGCGCATAACTTCCATCGAACCTTTCCCGATTGCCTATCCGGACCCCAACGACTTCGACACCATACGCCGGACGGTCCTCGTCAAGGTGTCAACGGATGACGGCGCCATAGGCTGGGGCGAGTGCATCGCCATGTGGCCGGAAGCCTGCAAAGCGGTCGCAACAATCATCACGGACGGCCTACTGCCCGTCCTTAAGGGTACAGAAGCCGCAGATACCGATACCGCCTGGGCGACCATGCGCCGCCATGTCTGGTGGTACGGCGAAGGCGGCATCGCTTCACTGGCGATTTCCGGCGTCGACATGGCCCTTTGGGACATCAAAGGTAAAGCGATGGGCCAGCCGCTGTACAAGCTACTGGGCGGACTGAAGCACGAGCGCCTGCTCGCGAACGCATCATCCCATGTCAATAAAAAAGGGGAAGCGGCCTGCGTCGCGGAAGTGGAGGGTTTTTTTAAAGCCGGCTTTCGCTCAACCAAACTTGGGTTCGCGAAAAAAGGCGAGAGCACCATCGGGGGCGACCCCGACACCGATGTCAGCTTCATTCGGGCCCTACGGCGCACGCTCGGGGATGATGCTGAAATCCTTGTAGATATCGGCAATGGGGTTCGCTGGGACGTCGACACAGCGATTTCGGTTGCCAATCGCATGGGAGAGTACCGGATCGGCTGGTACGAAGAGCCGCTCTACCCAACAGATGATGTAGGCTACAAAAAACTCGCGGAGAGCACCTCGGTGCGCATTGCATCCGGCGAACGCGAGTTCACGGAAGCGGGATACCGGCGGCAGATGGAGATGGGCGCGGTCGAAGTGTACGGCGTTGATCCGGCCCGTGTTGAGGGTGTGACAGGCTTCAAGCGCGTTGATGAGCTTTGCTCGGCTTACGGCAAGACCATCAACGCGCACGCCTGGTCAACCGCAATCACCACCGCAGCCAGTCTGCACTTGTCGCTTGCCTCACCAAACGCCGAGATCTTCGAATACAAGCCATTCCCGGTCGTCGTTCAGGATGAGCTCGTCGCCGACAAGCTCTGGCACAAGGACGGTT
>JBCDHW010000067.1:0-1824 GCA_038749595.1 Pseudomonadota bacterium | reverse complement strand
TGTCTCGAAATACTCCTCCGTCGCACGTGTGATCAGTTCAGGCGTCCAATCCTTGGCTTCGACCTTGTTCAGTCGCTTGGCGTCGGCCTGGACGATCAAGGCGTTGACGCCAAAAGCTTCACCGCCGACCAGACCCCCGGCCCGTGACGTTAACGCCGGTGTTAGCTGCTGGACCATACCGGGGCTCAAGTGGGCGAACGGTCGCGACGATCTCCCCTCTAAAACAATGCTCACGGTCGCCCCCGATCCTATAGCATCCTGGCACTGATCGCTTGGGCCGGTGACCGAAGGAGCTGGGCATGACCCGTGACGCCGCAATAGACCATGCACGTCAGTATTTGTCGGACGGTCGTTTCGAGGCTGATCTTGCCCGTCGAGTCGCCTATCGCACCCAAAGCCAGGTGACAGATGGCTTGCCCCATGCCCGACGGTATCTGGATGAGGAGATGGCGCCACTCTTCGCGCGTCTTGGCTTCATGACGCAAGTCTTTGAGAACCCCTATCCCGGGGTCGCCCCAGTCTTGCTCGCGGTCCGAGATGAAGGCGCTCCGTTGACGATCCTCAGCTACGGACATGGCGATGTCGTGCGAGGACAAGAGGCGCGTTGGACAAAAGGCGCAGGCCCTTGGGTGACACACCGAGACGGCGACCGGCTCTATGGGCGTGGAACCGCGGATAATAAGGCGCAGCACACGATCAACATCGCCGCCATGGAGTCGGTCTTGCAAACGCGCGGATCACTTGGCTTCAACGCCAAGTTCATTATCGAGATGGCGGAGGAAGCTGGCAGCCTGGGCCTGCGCGAGATCATCGCAGAGAACCTGGAGGCATTCGCCGCTGATGTCTTTATCGCCTCCGACGGCCCGCGCGTGCGCCCGGATCAGCCGACTGTTTCCTTGGGCGCCCGTGGAGCCCTGAACTTCGATCTTGTTTGTGACTTGCGGGAGGGCGGACACCATTCCGGCAATTGGGGCGGCGCCTTAGCCGATCCGGCGATGATCCTATCACAGGCTTTAGCGAGTCTCTGTGGATCAGACGGGCAGATCCTAGTCGAGGCGTGGAAAGCCCCGCCAATGACTCAGGCCGTGGCGGACGCGCTGGCTGAACTTACTCTCGATCCCGGGCCCGATGGGCCTGCGATTGATGCAGATTGGGGAGAGCCAGGGCTCACAACCGCTGAGCGGGTCTATGGCGCGAATGCATTTGCGATCTTGGCCTTGTCGGCGGGAGACATCGCGGCTCCGGTCAACGCGATCCAACCCCAAGCATCGGCCCATTGTCAGCTCCGCTTCGTTGCGGGGACAGAGGTCGAGCAGATCCTGCCTGGCTTGCGGCGACATCTGAACCGGCACGGCTTCGACAGGGTCCATGTCCGCGAAAGTGATTCAGCCGGCTTCGCGGCTTCCCGCACCGAGCCTGATGACCCCTGGGTTGCGCGAGTCAAAGCCTCGATTGAGAAAACGACGGGTGCGGCGCCAGCCGTGATCCCGCAAATGGGAGGCTCGATCTGCAATGACCTCTTCACCGACCTGCTCGGCCTGCCCGCAATCTGGCTGCCCCACTCCTACGCCGGCTGCTCCCAACACGCGCCCGACGAGCATATCCTGATGTCTGTGAGCGAAAGCGCTCTGACGATCATCGCCGCTCTGTATTGGGATCTCGGAGCAGAGAGTCTCGTCGACACATGATCCTTGACCTTAGCGCGGTTTCCTCCTCCGGATTGAGTTAGAATCCGTCCCAAGGAAGGAGACGGATAATGAAGAGATCTAGGTTCAGCGACGAGCAGGTTATCGCGATCCTAAGACAACACGAAAGCGGCGTCTC
>JBCDHW010000066.1:0-1830 GCA_038749595.1 Pseudomonadota bacterium | reverse complement strand
TGCGCCTGCGTGGGTGGACGATGAAAACGAACGCTGCGCGGCAGCGCGTCGATCCAGGTGCGGTCCCATTCGCAGAACAAATCGAGCAATGGTAGCGCGTCGTGCCGCATAAGAAAGGCGCGGTATCCGCAGGTGTGGACTTCCGACACAAAGCCATCTTCAATTTCGACGTAGCGGATGTCGAAGCTTGGGCCGTATGCGGTGTCGCCGCGTTCGCGGGTGTATCGGCGCAGCGCCTCAAACACATCGCGCGAGAAGAGCAAAACGAGCCACATCATCAGGCGAATAGTGCGTTGGCCAAGAGTGGTCAGGGGCCCAGCGACTTTGGCTTTGGCCTCATCTGCGGCCAGCCCCTGACGCACCCACGTGCGGTAAGCGCACAGCGCACAAGCGCCGATCACTTGATGCCCTTGAGTGACAGGGTCCGTCGCAAACGGTCGCTCCGCCGCCATGACCAGATCGAACGACTGATCGAACGAGGCGCGCGCGTCTTTAGGCAGGCTTTTGCGAAAATGACGAAGGGTCAGCCGGTCGGCTGAGGTGAGAGGAAAGGCAAGGGATTCCACGCCGTATCTCCAGGGACGGAAGGATGCGACTGTGGCGGGTGTCCGGCCCGCACAGAGAACCGCGTCGCCGGAACAGCAACGCAGCCTCCTCCTCCATCCTTGGCCTCTTTCAGGAACGGCCTCGGCGATCAGTTCAATACCCTATCGGAAGGTCCTTCGCAATCAAGACCAGCCTACGACTGAAAGTTGGCTTTACGTTCGATTGCAGATCACGAAGATCGTCATGTAAGACCCATTCACCGTCAGGATCGGGCTCGATTGGCCTGTCGGTTGATCCTTCAACATATCTCGAATGTCGTTCGGCAACTCGGTGTCCCGGACAAAGCGATCGCGCGACCACTGAGCGTCGAGCGGCTTGATAAGGTCTTTGACATCGCCGCAGGAACGGACGGCCTGCGTTTTCTCTTCGAAGTCCGCCAAACTCACCGTCGATGACTTCACGGTAAGCTGCATCAAGTGATAGCTTCGGACGGGCGAGGATTGCTGCGCTGAAAGCGCGGCGGGGCTCAAGGCGGTGGCCGCAAGGGCCAAAGCGGTGGTGAAACGAGCGATCATACGAACTACCTCCTCACATCTACGTGAAGAGTGCCGGCTGAATAGAAAATGAAGTCCATGGCCAGCGGCCTTAAGTATCACCCCACAAAGGCGCGTTCGATCACGAACTGGCCGGGCTTGTTGTTGGCGCCTTCTTCAAAGCCGCGCTTTTCCAAGTCGGCGGCGTGGTCCTTGATCATCGCCATCGAACCGCACAGCATCACGCGGTCTTCATCGGGCACAAAGCGTTGCGGGCCCTTGCTCTGCTCAAACAGGAGTCCGTCCTCGATCAGCGTCTGGATGCGCCCTTGCGTGCGGAAGCTTTCGCGCGTCACCGTGGGGACGTAGATAAGCCGCTCGCGCTGATCGTCTTCGAGCAGCGGATCGCCTTCCAGCTTGCTTTCCAGAAGTTCGCGATAGGCAAGGTCCACCACCCGGCGCACCGAATGCACCACGATAACCTCTTCAAACATCTCGTACACGTCTGGATCACGCGCGAGGCTCATGAACGGAGCGAGCCCGGTGCCGGTGGACAGCATAAACAGCCGTTTGCCGGGCAAGAGCGCGTCGGTGACCAAAGTGCCCGTGGGCTTTTTGCCCAGATAGATCGGATCGCCCGGCTTGATGTGCTGAAGCCGCGAGGTGAGCGGGCCATCCTGAACGATGATTGAAAGGAATTCGAGCTCCTCGTCATAGGCCGGGCTGGCCACCGAATAGGCGCGCAGCAGCG
>JBCDHW010000065.1:0-1834 GCA_038749595.1 Pseudomonadota bacterium | reverse complement strand
TGCGCGAGACGCTGTTTTGCCGCGTTTCGAGACGGTGCTCGCGGTCGCACACGTTGGCTTGCACCACCGTTAGGGCCATATGGGAGGCATGGCGGATGATCAGCACAATGACGGGGTTGGTGAGGCGCCCCAGCGGGGCCTCGAAGGGCGTCCGCTGAAGGGCAGCATTGCCGATTGGGCCGACGAAATCTCTCGCGAGGCGCCCGACGACACGCCTGCCGAAGGTCAGCGCACCAAGCCCAAAACGCCGGAGAAGCGCGGTGGGCGCGCCGCGCAAAAGGCCACGAAGCCTCGCCGCAGTGTTCCGGAGAGTTCAAAAGAGTCCGGCGGCCCGGACGCCAAACCCAAACGCGCGAAGGGCAGCCAAGCCTCCGGCCGCACCGCACGCGGCACATCGATGGGCGGGAAAGCCTCTGCCCGCGACCGTGCCGCCTCCGGTCTCAATCCAGTGGCTGGTCTCGACATCGCGTTGGAAGATGCCGAGGCGCTCCCCTCAACCGGCGCGACAGCGACCGTCGCGGCGCTGGAAAAGCTGATTTCGGAAGGCCGCAAGGAGCTTCGCGAAGGCACCTGGCAGCCCCACCGCCCTGCCCGGCCCGACAAGTCGGAGGGCGGCGTCACCATTGATCTGACGTCGGAGTACGATCCGAAGGGTGACCAGCCGCAGGCCATTCAAGAGTTGATGGAGGGCCTGTCGGAGAACGAGCGCACGCAGGTGCTTCTCGGCGTGACCGGGTCGGGCAAGACCTACACGATGGCGCAGGTGATTGAACGCTCTCAGCGCCCCGCGCTGATCCTGGCGCCCAACAAGACGCTCGCAGCGCAGCTTTATGGTGAGTTCAAGTCGTTCTTTCCGAACAACGCTGTTGAGTATTTCGTCTCGTACTACGACTACTATCAGCCCGAGGCGTACGTCCCGCGGACGGACACCTACATTGAAAAAGAATCGTCGATCAACGAGCAGATCGACCGCATGCGGCACTCCGCCACCCGTGCGCTGCTAGAGCGCGACGATGTGATCATCGTCGCGTCAGTCTCGTGCATTTACGGTATCGGATCGGTGGAAACCTACACCGCGATGACATTTGCTATCGAGGTGGGTGAAACACTCGATCAGCGGCAGCTTCTCGCGGACCTCGTGGCCCTGCAATACAAGCGCTCCGACGCCAACTTCATTCGCGGAACCTTCCGGGTGCGCGGCGATACGGTGGAGATTTTTCCCGCTCACTATGAAGACCGCGCTTGGCGCGTCTCGCTGTTTGGCGACGAGGTTGAGGCGATCACTGAGTTCGACCCCCTCACCGGCAAGAAACAGCAAGAAATGGAGCTGGTGAAGGTTTACGCGAACTCGCACTATGTGACGCCGCGCCCAACCCTTCAGCAGGCGATGAAGTCCATCAAGGCGGAGCTGAAGCACCGGCTCGTGGAGCTGAACAACGCGGGCCGTCTGCTCGAAGCCCAGCGGCTGGAGCAGCGCACCCAGTTCGATCTGGAAATGATGGAGGCGACCGGTTCCTGCAACGGAATCGAGAACTACTCGCGCTACCTGACGGGCCGCAAGCCCGGCGAGCCGCCCCCCACGCTGTTCGAATATCTGCCCGACAACGCCATCGTGTTCCTGGATGAAAGCCACGTGACCGTGCCGCAGATCGGCGCGATGTACCGTGGTGACTTTCGCCGCAAAGCGACGCTTGCCGAGTATGGCTTCCGCCTACCGTCCTGCATGGACAACCGCCCGCTCCGCTTTGAGGAGTGGGACATCATGCGGCCCAACACCATTGCCGTCTCCGCCACCCCGGCCGGTTGGGAGATGGAAGAGGCTGGCGGTGTCTTT
>JBCDHW010000064.1:0-1836 GCA_038749595.1 Pseudomonadota bacterium | reverse complement strand
GCTCTTCCGATCTGTTTGAATAGTATGAGCGTGGCCTTGGAGCAGGTTAACCCCGTCAATTGCGTCAAGCAGCGGCACGCAATCAACTTCAAAGGCTCAGTCCACGGCCGCGCCATCGCCATTCGGGACGTTGTGCATCGCCAGCCAGGGTCGGAGCGAAACACAGCGCGCCATGACTTTGACCGCCTGCGCGACCTCGAAAACCAGTGGAGAGCCCGAGAGCGCCAGTCCCTCCAGGCGCAGCGCTTGGAAGAGGCAAACCGCGCCTCTGAACGGGCCGAGCAACTGAAAGAGGCGGCCCAAAAACTGCCCTCGGATCTGGACGCCACAGTCCGGAGCTCGACAGAAGCAATGACCGCCATCGACAGCACGGTCGCCGATGTTGCGACGACCGCAGCACAAGCAACGCACACCACCAGTGCCGTCAACACGGACGTCAACGACGGGTCAGCGATGGCACGCGAGATGGCCGCCTCGACCCGGGCATCGTCCGATGAGATTGTCGCCGCAAACCGCACAGCGATGGGATTGCGGAACGTGTTCGACCGGACGAGTGACTCGGCCACGAAGGCCCCTGGAAAGGCCCTCCCGCTGGTTCAACAACCCCATGGCGTTGGTTCTGCCATCGAGATGATCAACTCGATCGCCGATCAAACCAACCTTCTTGCTTTGAACGAAACGATCGAGGCCGCCCGGACGAGTGAGGCCGGCAACGGGTCCGCTGTCGTTGCCGGAGAGTTGAAATCGCTGGCGGACCACACTGCGAAGGCCACGTCCGAGATTGGTGGCAGGATCGAAAGCATGACGCTGACGACTGATCAGGTCGCCAAAGAGATTGCTGGCATTTCCGACACCATGCGGACCGTCCGGGAGACCGTGAACGGCTCAGTGGAGTCGTTAGTCTCCTAAGGCCAGCCGCCAAGCCGCGTAGGTCGCTCGTTCCGGACCGCCCCAATGCCTCAGCCTAAACCGAGCGTGTCAGACCACCGTCGATCCGCCAGTTTTGGCCGGTGATGTACGCGCCACCGTCTGACGCGAGCAGGCTGACCACGGACGACACTTCGGCCACCGTCCCATAGCGCCCCAGCGGGATGCGGGCCCGGCGGTCATCGGTTTCCGGCAAGCTGTCGATGAAGCCCGGCAGGATGTTGTTAATGCGGATGTTATCGGCCGCGTACTTGTCTGCATAGAGCTTCGAAAACGCCGCGAGCGCTGACCGGAACACGCCGGAGGTGGGGAACAGCGGATCAGGCTCGAACGTCGCGAAGGTGGAAATGTTGATGATCGATCCACAGCCGACGGCCTGCATATGGGGCGTGACGAGCCGCACCGGACGGATGACGTTCATCAGGTAAACGTCCATGCCGCGGTGCCAGTCCTCGTCCGAAATCTCCAGAACCGGGCCTTTGGGGCCGTGACCGGCGGAATTCACCAGCACGTCAATGCGCCCCCATCGTGTCAGCGCGGCATCGACGAGTTGCTGCAGGACCTCAGGCGATTGGTTGTCTCCTGTCACGCCCACACCGCCGAGTTCAGCCGCCAACGCTTCGCCCTTGCCCGAGGACGAGAGGATCGCGACACCAAAACCGTCAGCCGCCAAGCGCCGTGCTGCGTCCGCTCCCATGCCACTGCCGGCCGCGGTCAACACGGCCACTTTGTTGGTGCTCATCGTTTCGTCCTTCCATTGGAGTGCGCCGGAGGTAGCGACTGCCTAGCATCACGGCAAATCATGAAAACCGATCTCGACCATGGAAAAGTCTGATGCTCGGGGCATTCGCCTTTGCCCTTCGCGGCGCTAAACCGTCGCTGACAGAGGCTGAGGACGAGCGATGGCGT
>JBCDHW010000063.1:0-1946 GCA_038749595.1 Pseudomonadota bacterium | reverse complement strand
TGCGCTGTTCATCGGATTGGGTCGCGGCGAACTGCTGCCTTACGCGAGTTTCTACCAGACCGGCTTACTGCACGAAAAGCCCCTTGCCACGCTGCGCACTGACCTGGCCGCGCGCCGCATTGAACGGGCGCCCAACGTGTACGAACCCGAAGATAATATCGCGACCTTGATGGAGGTCATGGGCGGGTTGATCGTGGGTCGCTTTGGTGATGCTGCGACCCTTGAAGATCAAAAGCTGTTCTTCAACCGCCACATCGCGCCTTGGGCCGGGCATTTCTTTTCGGACCTCGAAACCGCCAAAACGGCCATGCTGTACAGCGCCGTTGGATCGGTCGGGAAGGCGTTTATCGAGATTGAGCGCGAAGCGTTCAGACTGACCTCGGCCTGAGCCGGGATTTCTACTGGCGGGCGACCGTCACACCCCGCGGCCCCCGCCGCACAACTTGGAAGAAAGGAAGGAGACTTCCATGACAGAAAAAAAGGATGCGACATCCAGTCGTCGCGATTTTCTAAAGCTGGCCGGGACAGCTGCGCCTGCCGCGGTTGCGGCGGTTGCGGTGTCAGGCACCGAGGCTGCCGCTGACGAAGCGCCGGTCCAGACGGGCAAGATGCAGGACACTGCACATACCCGCGCATATCTGGCCAGCACGCGGTTCTAACACGCCGCGCGCTGCACCCTCCTGTGGTTTGACAAAACAAACACTGACCACGGGACGCAACCCAGCCAAGCGCAATCGCGCCCAGGTAGCAAACGAGGGACAACATGCTTAGAAAGAAGACCGGAGGGCTGGCACGACGCGCTGCGCGGACAAGCCTGATCTCGGATATCTCAAACAAATCTGTCGACAGACGTACATTCTTGCGCGGGTCCGGACTGGCCATTGGTGGTCTGGCCGCGATCAGTGCAACGGGCGGGTCTGTCACCCAAGCCAGCGCGGCCACAGCCGTGACGGGCGTGGTCAATACGGTGAAATCCGTCTGCACACACTGCTCGGTGGGGTGCACGGTCGTAGCCGAAGTGGCAAACGGTGTCTGGATCGGGCAAGAGCCCGGTTGGGACAGCCCGTTCAACCTGGGCGCACATTGTGCGAAAGGGGCTGCGGTTCGCGAGCACGCCCATGGTGAGCGCCGCCTCAAGTACCCGATGAAGAAAGAAGGCGGTGAGTGGAAGCGCATCAGCTGGGAGCAGGCCATCAACGAAGTTGGTGACAAGATGCTGGCCAGCCGTGACGCACACGGCCCAGATTCGGTGTACTGGCTGGGCTCTGCGAAGCATAACAACGAACAGGCTTACTTGTTCCGCAAGTTCGCCGCCTACTGGGGAACGAACAACGTCGATCACCAGGCGCGGATTTGTCACTCGACCACTGTTGCGGGCGTTGCCAACACATGGGGCTACGGCGCCATGACCAACAGCTACAACGACATCCACAACAGCCAAGCGATCTTCATGATCGGCTCCAACGCCGCCGAGGCGCATCCGATCTCGATGCAGCACATCCTGCGCGCGAAAGAGCGGAACAATGCACCGGTCATCGTCTGCGACCCGCGCTTTACCCGCACCGCGGCGCATGCCGATGAATATGTGCGGTTCCGGCCGGGCACCGATGTGGCGCTGGTTTGGGGCATCCTGTGGCACATCTTCGAAAACGGGTGGGAAGATGAAGAGTTCATCCGCACCCGCGTTTGGGGCATGGACCAAATCCGCGAAGAAGTGGCGCAATGGACCCCGGATGAGGTCGAACGCGTCACCGGCACGCCGGGCGCTCAACTGGAACGCGTTGCCCGCCTGATGGCTGAAAACCGCCCCGGCACCGTGATCTGGTGTATGGGCGGCACGCAGCGTCGAGATTGGCCAGAAAACCAGACTGACCCACCAGATTACGCGTATCGGGGCTCTCAAAGAGCAATTGTTCTCCGAGTGGGACCGAAACCTCCGACTCGAT
>JBCDHW010000062.1:0-2025 GCA_038749595.1 Pseudomonadota bacterium | reverse complement strand
TGGGCGCTGCGTGGTTGGCGTCCCGCAGCCGGAACTAAGGGGGCGTGCCATGACCACGACCAGCGAAAGCGGCGCTCTTCCAAGCACCGACGCATCCCCGGAAGATCTTCGGTCGGCGTCGCGCCAAACCTCGGTTTACGTCTACGAAGTGCCGGTCAGGCTTTGGCATTGGATCAATGCTGCAGCGATCATAGTGCTGTGTGTAACCGGCTACTTGATCGGGTCGCCGCCCCCGACGATGGATATCGCGGAGGCGACGTATCAGTTCGTCTTCGGCTACATCCGGTTTGCACATTTCGCAGCGGGCTGGATTCTGACGATCGGGTTCCTGGGTCGCATCTACTGGGCGATCTTTGGGAACCACCACGCGCGCCAGCTCTTCTACTTGCCGATCTTTAACGGGAGTTGGTGGAAAGAGGTTTGGTTCGAGATCAAGTGGTACCTGTTCCTGGAATCCGCGCCGAAGAAGTATGTGGGCCACAACCCTCTTGCCCAGCTTGCGATGTTCTTCTTCATCACGCTTGGCGTCAGCTTCATGATCGTCACGGGGCTTGCGCTCTATTCCGAAGGGCTCGGACATGACAGCACGCTCTACAAGATGTTCTGGTGGGTCTTTGTCCTTGTCGGCGGCAACAGCCATGTCGTGCACACGATACATCACCTCGGGATGTGGTGGATCGTGATCTTCATGATCGTCCACATCTACGTGGCGATCCGCGAAGACATCATGAGCCGTCAGTCCATTGTCTCGACAATGATTTCCGGCCACCGGACGTTCAAGGACGACCTGCCGGACTGACACTTTCCAGCTTGGAAGGGAATCGAACGGGCGCTTAGGCGCCCGTTTACTTTTGCTGGTAAGTGGCTGACCGTTTGGCCCTTGAATCGGACATTTGATTTGCATCAAGGTGGCGGTGCCTTGAAGTCGCTATCCCAGAAAAGTGCATGGCACCAAAGACTTGCGCTGATCCGACACAAAGTGATCAAAAGCCATCCAATTGGGACGGAAATCGGCAAGAGTGGTGTCAACGAGGCGCAGGAGGCGCTTTGCAAGGGAACACGGGGAGGAGTGCCGCGATGGCGAACGCGCTTGTTCTGGGCATCGGAAACGTCCTTTGGGCGGACGAGGGTTTTGGCGTTCGTTGCATTGAGGCGCTGGCGGCGTCCCGATCATTTCCGGACAGCGTGCGCCTTCTTGATGGGGGGACCCAAGGCCTCTACCTTTTGCCGTTTCTCGAAAGCGCCGACATCCTCGTTGTCTTCGACGCGGTCGACTACGGGCTCGCACCCGGCACGATGAAGATCGTCCAGGGCGACGAGGTGCCCCGGTTTATGGGTGCCAAGAAAATGAGCCTGCACCAGACCGGTTTTCAGGACGTCATCGCGACCGCACAACTGATGGGCTACTGCCCGGATGAGCTATTGCTCGTCGGCTGCCAGCCCGAAGAGCTAGAGGATTATGGTGGCGGGCTTCGGGATATCGTCGCTGCGCGCATTCCCGAGGCCCTGGACATCGCCTGCGACTGGCTGGCGGAACGCGGGTTTGCTTCGACCGAGGGCCGTACCGTGACGGCCGATCTGGCCGATGCCTCCATTCGCCACGACGCCTACGAGGCCGGTCGCCCGTCGGAAGACGCGGCCTGCCGGATCGGCGACGCGCGGTTCCTGCCCGGTGCGGAGCGCTGAGCGATGTGTGTCGGCATCCCGCTTCGGATTGTCTCCGTCAACGGCAGTGAGGCCGTGGCGACCAATGGGACGCGTACCGAAACATTGGATCTGTCGCTGACAGGCCCCGTTGAGCCAGGCACCTGGGTGCTGAGCTTTCTCGGTTCGGCACGCGAACGGATCTCGGAGGATGAGGCGCGGCTGATTTCTGAGGCGCTGGCCGGTCTGGAGCGGGTCATGGCGGGGGAAGCGTTGGGAGACGCGTTCGCCGATCTGGAAAACCGTGGGCCGGTGCTGCCGCCCCATTTGGCCGCGGCCCATGCAGCCGGGCAAACGGAAGCTTAAGGAGGACGGCAATGA
>JBCDHW010000061.1:0-2032 GCA_038749595.1 Pseudomonadota bacterium | reverse complement strand
CTTCGAGCTTATCCGCGACGCGCTGGCCACCTGCGATCGAGCAAGCATCCTGAGCAGCGAGGACGAACTGGAGGCCGCGTCGACCGATCTCTGGCCCGCCGGTGGCCACCATATCGGTACTGCGCGGATGTCGGCTGAGGCGAGCAAGGGTGTGGTCGACCGGGATCTCAAGGTCTGGTCGGTCGACGGTCTCTATGTTGCGGGCTCGGCGGTTTTCCCCCGTTCGGGTGCCGCTAACCCAACCCTGGCCTCGGTCGCATTCGCTTTGAGACTGGCCGATCACCTCGCATCGCCGGGAAGCGCGTTGTAGGGCGGCGATCCGGTCCGGCTCTCAGCCTGTTAGAGGTCACTCGCCGATAGAGGGGCTGGTCAGGTGGTCGATGAAGCCGATCCGTCGGAGACGTCGCCGCCTTCCCGGATACGGTACTTTCAGTCGATGGTTCACGAGTTCGGGATGCGCCGTCGCGATCGATCAGCGATGAAAGCTTGACTATTTTGATCGGGAAATATCAAAGGGTGAGATCGGTAAGCTGCCGATAAACGCTGCGTCCAGCCAGGTTGCCTCTCGCACCACCAAGCTCCCGCGCAACCCGCAGCTTCGCAGGGAGCCTCCATGGATCACGCCTCGACGCATGTCATTCCCGAGACCGGCAGCGCCACGCTGCGCTCTCTATCTGTGCATGGTTGCCGGGACCGGATTCGTGACCGCTCTGCCGCCGTAGACGGCCCGTGGTGCAGGTCCGGAGCTGCGCCGCGCCGGCTCGCATCGGCCGGCGCGTGCAGCTCGCGATCAGGCCGTGAGACCCTGCGATTCGGCTTCGGCCCAGATTTCCTGGAAGACTTTCTTGGCTTTGCCGCGATGCTTCACCGCCTTAGCGGCCTCAAGGCTGTCGAGCTTGCCATCGCCTTCAACGACAATCAGCCCGACCATGCCCAGCGCGACATGCGGCGTGCACTTGTACCCGTAGTACCCGGGCTGGGAGAACGTGACGGCAACTTCCTGGTTGATCTTGCCCTTCCAAAGCTCGGCGCCATCCGGGGCCATGCCCTTGATCGACTCGCTGTTGTGGGACTTGTCGGTGGGGACGAACGTGACCGTGTCGCCGACATTCACCGTGATCAGCCGCGGGTCGAAGACCATGCGCGTGTTGTCGCTGGGGTGCTTGTTCAGCATCTCGACCTGGTGGCCGGAGGCGAGAGCGAGGCTAGGGGGAAGGATCGCGAGACCTGCGGTCGCGATCGTGAACGTTCTGCGATTGATGAACGGCATCAAGCTTCTCCGGTATCTATTCCACGTCTGCGTGACGGCCGGGGGCCGGGGCTGGCGGTCGCGAACACCAACCAAGGTTGGTTGTTTGAGTCCAAGTTCCGCTGGCTCTTCAGGTCGATATATGCCCGTCTAGGTCATGTCAAATCTAATATAGTGAAAGATATCTCGGGTCTGTTTTCTCGCAGACTTTTCTCATTCTTCAGTACGTTGGTCTTCGCAGGAGCAATAACCACTGCTGCTCACTTGAATACTGTTGCTGGCGTCAATGACGCGTTGGTCTTTGCGCCGGAAACCTGCGACCCTTTGCCTGGCTTGGAAGTCGGTCAAGACTGCACGCCCCGCGTCGCCTGCGAGGTCGGTGATGACCCCCATGGGATGGCGAGGCTCGTCTGCCGCGCCAATGCCGGCGAGGCGGAGGCCGCCTTCCTGGTCGGTGCGCTTCACGCTGATGGCGTTCACTTGCCCTACGATCTCAGGCTTGCGGAGCACTACCTTAGCGTCGCGGCTGGAAAGGGTGTCATGGAGGCTCAGCACAAGCTCGGCCTCGTCCTGTTGTGGAGCGAGAGCGAGGCGCTCGACAGGGTCCCTCGTGCCCTCGACTGGCTGGCGGAGGCCGCGTCAGAGGGGCATGCGATGTCAGCGGTTGTTCTTGGCAAGCTTCATGAAGAGGGACTTTACGGCGTGCCACGCGACCTTTGCACTGCGCGCTCCTGGTATCGCAAGGGCGCTGACCTTGGGCTCGCGCCACCGGATGATGTGATG
>JBCDHW010000060.1:0-2035 GCA_038749595.1 Pseudomonadota bacterium | reverse complement strand
CAGAAGAACGTTTCCCAGCGACTTTGACATTTTTGAGCCTGACACGGTGACGTGCCCATTGTGCACCCAAAACCGTGAATCAGTTCCTTGCGCGATCTCGTTCTCATGGTGGGGGAAGCGCAAATCGATGCCGCCGCCGTGGATATCAATCCGTTCGCCCAGGTGAGCCCTGATCATGGCCGAGCATTCAATGTGCCATCCCGGCCGACCATACCCCCAGGGGCTGTCCCATCCAGGCTGCTCCGGCGTTGATGGCTTCCACAATACGAAATCATGCGGGTCGCGCTTCCAAGGTGCCACCTCCACACGCGCGCCCGCGAGCATCTCGTCAGGTTGCGCACCTGACAGTCGGCCATAAGCTGGGAAGCTCGGAATGTGATACAGGACATGGCCCTGAGCCGCGTAGGCCTTCCCTGCAGCAATCAGCTCCTCGATCATGACGATCATCGGCTCGATGTGATCGGTTGCCCGAGGGGTCACGTCAGGCGGCGCAACCCCCAGCGCAGCAAGGTCTGCGTTGTAGGCTGCTGTGAACCGAGCAGATATTTCGTCGCAACTGACGCCCTCGGAACTGGCCGCGGCAATGATCTTGTCGTCCACGTCGGTGATGTTTCGGACATAGGTCACTCGGGGGAAACTCGCCCGGAGGACGCGCGCCAGCACATCGAAAACTACGGCTGGACGCGCATTGCCGATGTGGGCAAAGGAGTACACCGTTGGCCCGCATACATACATCCGCACATGACCAGGCTCGCGCGGCGCGAAGGGCTGCAGCTGTCGCCCCATGGAATTGAAGAGTTTCAGCATATGCTACTGACCGCGAGCGATCGTCCGCGTCACGCGGGCGCTGACCGCAGCGTCGTCGCCTGTTACGGGTGCGGTAACGCGGTCCAGCCTTTCGCCGCTGGGTCTGGTCAGCAGGGTCCGTGGAGCGCGATTGCGGTGGGCTGTCATCAGCTCAACTCCCCTTTACATGATTGTTGCCCTAGGCCAGCAAGCGTTATGTTATAACATAACAGTGGGCAAGGATGGGCCATGGCCAATCTGGTGTTTCAGGCTCGGCACTCGGTGGAGCAAGTCGAGGAAGGGGTCAGTCTAGCGCCGAAGTTCGATGCGGACGGCCTCATGCCGTGCGTGACAAGCGATGCTGAAACGGGCGAGGTGCTGATGCTCGGCTGGATGAACTCCGAAGCGCTGCGCCTCACGATTGAAACTGGCGAAGCCCACTATTTCAGCCGCTCCCGACAGGCGCTATGGCGCAAGGGGGCAACGTCGGGTCTCGTCCAAAGTGTGGTCGAAGCCCGCATCGACGATGATCAGGATGCCATCTGGCTCCGGGTGACGGTTGGCGGGACCGGTGCATCCTGCCACGTGGGATACCGGTCCTGCTTCTACCGCGCCGTTCCGGTCGGCCAGCGCGCCGGCGAGCCCCTCCTCTTCGTGGAGCGGGAGAAAACCTTCGATCCGGAACAGGTCTACGGCGATGCTCCAAACCCGACACAACTCTGACGATCTTCGATGGATGCACAGGGCGCTGAAGCTCGCTGAACGCATGCGAGGCCACGTCTGGCCAAACCCGCCAGTGGGCTGTGTGATCGTGAAAGATGGCGTTGTGGTCTCAGAGGCCGCGACCCACGCCGGTGGCCGCCCCCACGCTGAACGCAAAGCGCTCGATCAAGCAGGTTCTCGAGCCAGAGGCGCAACACTCTACGTCACGCTGGAGCCCTGCTCTCATTGGGGGAAAACGCCACCTTGTTGCGATGCGATCGTCGAAGCTGAGGTCGCGCGCGTCGTGTGTGCCATTCGCGATCCCGATCCAAGGGTGAATGGTGGTGGCTTTGCTCGGCTCACTGACGCGGGGGTCAGCGTCGTGGTCGGGCTATGCGCTCAAGAGGCGGAACGATTGATGTCCGGCTTCTTCCACCGCGTTCGCCACGGCATTCCCGAATTGGTCGTCGTCGAAAAGGAACTGAGTGGGGTTCCGCCGGGTTTCGACGCGTCCATCGTTTCGTCGAAACGGCGGCCCCGTCTCGTG
>JBCDHW010000059.1:0-2038 GCA_038749595.1 Pseudomonadota bacterium | reverse complement strand
TAAGGCCCAGTTCGGCGGCCAGCGTTTCGGTGAGATGGAGGTCTGGGCGCTGGAAGCTTACGGTGCGGCTTACACCTTGCAGGAAATGCTGACGGTGAAGTCGGACGACGTGGCGGGCCGCACGAAGGTGTACGAGAGCATCGTGCGCGGCGACGATACGTTCGAGGCCGGTATTCCGGAAAGCTTCAACGTGCTGGTGAAGGAAATCCGTTCGCTGGGTCTCAACGTGGAGCTCACCGACATGGAAAAGGGGATCAGCGTCAACAACGACATCGATGCCCGCAAACTCTACGCGGCGGAGTAGTGGGTCTGTCTGGCATTGCCCTCATGGTCGGCATCGCCCTCGTGCTCACGGGCTATTTTATGCCCGCGGGCCAGGGCGTTCGCCGTGTCATGCGTTTGGTGGGGTGGTTGCTGGTGATCTCGACCACACTGCTGGCTGTTGTGCCGGGACTTATGTTGGAGGGAACCGCAACCTGAGTGCCGATCGGACTTGCGATATTCATGCTTTGCGCGCTTACGAGCGCAGTTGCGCTCATGGCGTTCGCGACATTCTTGGTCATCTCGCTCTTTGGGTTGGTTAGTCGCAATTGGAGAATGCTGCGCTCGAGCTTGGTTTCGGCAGGAGTTTCAGTCGCGGTGCTTGTACCGACTGCGGCACTCTGGCTTGCCATGTACCCTGACTGAAGAGGGGCGGAATGTCTGAGACGGTTACGAACGAACTGATGTACGAGCTGATGAAGCGCATGAACGACCGGCTGGTACGGCTTGAGGCTGGCCTGCAGAGAGTTGAAGGCCGGCTCGGCTCTTTCGATGCGTTTTCAGTTGGACTGCTTCAGACCGATACACGGCATGAGGCGGATCTTGTAGCGATACGTGATCGATTGGATCGGATCGAACAGCGTTTGGATCTGCGCGACTAGATCGAAGACGAGTTTCGGGCGCCCACGGCGGTGCCCTGGTGATGGATGTTTTGGAACGCGCGTTGGGTGAGCGCTGCGGTCCTAAGGCCCAGATGGGCAGAAGGAGAACCGGATGAACCAGGAAGTCATGAACCTGTTTAACACACAGGCCCCGACGCAGACGTTCGACCGGATCAGGATCTCGATCGCGAGCCCTGAGAAAATTCGCTCGTGGTCGTTCGGCGAAATCAAAAAGCCGGAGACAATCAACTACCGCACGTTCAAGCCGGAACGGGATGGCCTGTTCTGCGCCCGCATTTTTGGTCCGATCAAGGACTATGAGTGTCTGTGCGGCAAATATAAGCGGATGAAGTTCAAGGGCGTCATCTGCGAAAAGTGCGGCGTGGAAGTGACGCTGTCGCGCGTGCGCCGCGAACGCATGGGCCACATCGAACTTGCCGCACCCGTCGCCCACATCTGGTTCCTGAAGTCGCTGCCGTCCCGCATCGGCCTTCTGCTCGATATGACGCTGAAGGATCTGGAGCGCGTCCTCTACTTCGAGAGTTACATTGTCACCGAGCCTGGCATGGTGACGGAGCTCAAAAAGGGCCAGCTCCTGTCGGAGGACGAGTATCTCGACCTGCAGGACATGCATGGCGAGAACTTCACCGCCATGATTGGCGCGGAGGCGATCCGCGAGCTGCTCCTTCAGCTCGACCTGGAGCGTGAGCGTGAGACGCTGCGCAAGGAAATCGCGGAAGCGACCACCGAGCTGAAGCCGAAAAAACTCGCCAAGCGGCTGAAGATCGTTGATGGCTTCTTGGAGTCCGGCAACCGTCCTGAGTGGATGGTGATGACGGTGATCCCCGTGATCCCGCCGGACCTGCGCCCGCTGGTGCCGCTGGATGGCGGTCGGTTCGCCACGTCCGATCTCAACGACCTCTACCGCCGGGTGATCAACCGCAACAACCGCCTCAAGCGGCTGATCGAGCTGCGCGCGCCTGACATTATCATCCGCAACGAAAAGCGGATGCTGCAGGAATCTGTCGACGCGCTGTTCGACAACGGTCGGCGCGGCCGCGTGATCACCGGTGCCAACAAGCGCCCGCTGAAGTCGCTCAGCGACATGCTGAAGG
>JBCDHW010000058.1:0-2061 GCA_038749595.1 Pseudomonadota bacterium | reverse complement strand
TAAGATAAAGAAGGTGGTGCGACATGCCTGATGCAGACAGCGGAGAACCAGACCCGGGTCCAAAGGAAGAAGAGGCGCGCGCGACGGGTTTGGCAGGGCTCCGCAAAGTTACGTTTTGGGCACTTGGCATTGCCGCCGTTTTGTTCGCCTACTTTATCGTTGCGGACCGTACGACGCCTTTTGCCGGCGACGCGCGCGTTCATGCCTTCATTTTGCGCGTGGCGCCCGAAGTCAGCGGTCGTATTCGCAGCGTCCCGGTTTCAGACAATCAAGTCGTCGAAGCAGACGATTTGCTTTTCGAGCTTGATCCGACGCCATTTGAAATCGCCGTTTCCCAAGCGCAGGCAAGATTGGATCAGGCGGGGCAATCGGTTGGCGCCTCAACAGCTTCTGTCGATACGGCGCAAGCCCAGCTCGAAGAAGCACGGGCCAACGAGATCAATGTCCGCGCACAGAGCACGCGTGTGTTGGAACTCGTCGATCGCGGGATTTATGCAGAGGCGCGCAGGGATGGCGCCGTCTCGGCGATCGAGCGCGCCGAAGCCTCGGTTGAAGCCGCGGAAGCTGAGCTGCAAAGAGCCAAGGAAGCATTGGGCCCGGAGGGTGCGCAAAACCCCCAGATACAAGAGGCGTTGTCCGTTCTGAATGACGCACGCTACGATCTGTCTCGGACCAGGCTGGTCACGCCAATGCGCGGCGTGGTCACGAACTTGCAGCTCTCCGTAGGCCAAACCGTCAATGCCGGGCAACCTGTGATGACATTTATCAGTGCCGAAGATGTCTGGATAAACGCCGCGCTGCGTGAAAACAGTCTCAGCGTGGTGGAGGCCGGCCAGCGTGCTGAGATTGTGCTGGATACGTTCCCAGGGCAGGTTTTTCCTGCTGTGGTCAGCAGCAAAAGCTGGGGGATTGCCGGCGAGGGTGTTGACCCCACAACGGGGCTTCCCAAGTCGACAAACCAGTCCAGTTGGTTGACCGATCCGCAACGGTTTCCGATCACCTTGAGGTTTGACGAGGCGGATCGACCCCGTGGCGTGCGGTATGGCTCGCGTGTTGCTGTGATTGTGTATTCTGACAGCAGTGCCTTCATGAATGCCATCGCCTGGGCCAGAATTCGTCTGATCGCCTTCCTGACATATGTCTCTTAAAAGTGCACCCAACCGCTCAACCGTTTTGCTGGTGCGCAATCGGGGGCTCAGGTTGGCGTTTGCGGTCACCTTTGGTCTCGCGTTCGAAGTGTCTCGCGGGGCCGTGCTCCCCATGCTGGCACCCGTCATTGCCCTTCAACTTCTCGCAGCCACTGTCCGTCCACCTCCGCTTGCGATGCTTGTTATGTTGCTTGCAATCTCCGCAGGCGCGTCCGCCCTGGCGTATTTTGTGTCACTCATTTCGGTACACCTGCCAGGTGCTTACGCGCTTGGCGTGGGTCTGTTGTACCTGTGGGGATTTGGGCTGGCCTTTTCGCCAAAGGGGTCTGCACTCGGTGTCATGATCGTCACCATGTGTGTGGTTGTCACGAGCCTTTCCGGTGTCTCAACCGGCCTTGCACTTGGGATCGTCGTGGAGCTTGTGATGTCCGTGGGTCTCGGAGCTGTTATGGTCTACCTCGCGCATGCGTGCTTTCCGACACCACCGGACGCGAACGTCGCGCAAGCGGCGCCAAAGGCCGCACCCACAGCGCGCATGCCGGCGGCTGCGCGCGCAACGGTCGCGACAGCCATCATCCTGCCGCTGCATCTCTATCTCAACGCAGATGGCTTGGCCGCCTTGCCCATATTGCTCACGACTGCCACTATGTTGAGACAGCCGGGCATTGCTGAATCGCAACGCTACTGTTTCGGCTATGCGGCTGGCAACGCGCTCGGCGGTCTCGCCGCTGGCGTTTCAGTTTTCGTGATGCTCACGCAGGGCAACATGCTGACACTTCTGAGCACAGCCGCAGCTGTTTCGACGTATTTCGCGTGGAAGGTCGTTCAGGCGGAACGCTGGGCGCCGATCCTGTTGCCCGGTTTCGTGGCCTATGTGGTGCTCTTTGGCCTATCCTTGTCGCCAATAACCCCG
>JBCDHW010000057.1:0-2092 GCA_038749595.1 Pseudomonadota bacterium | reverse complement strand
GTTTCGTCCTCCCCACAGAGCCCGGTTTCGCGATCAGCCTCGCAGAGCACGAAGGTGCGCGTCTCATTCTCCGGCGGCAGCAGAGTGGACACAGCGGTCAAGATATCCGTATCCGAAAGCGGTTGGTCGACGTCTGGCACCGCTCCTCGGCGCGCGGAGGGGTCGCCCAGGGCGATCGGCGTCTTGGTGATGAAGTCACTCGCGCAGCCCGAAACGCCGGTCGCGACGCCTACAGCTAAGATCATCTTTTGGAACAGTCTTCCGGTCATCCATGCTCTCCAACCTGTGAGGGACCGCCCGTCGAGGTGCCTTCGGGCGCATCCAGTGCGTGTGCTGCGCGGAAGGATGGATCAGATAATTGCATATGCAAGTATATGGCTGAAGAAATCTTCTCAGTCCCGGTCGATCAGCTTGTTCATACCGTCTTTGAGGGCTGGCCACATCTCGGGGCCGATCTTCTCAAGTGTCTCTTTCTGAGCAGCCCGCCACAACGGAAGTGCCTCGGCGTAAAGACTTTTCCCGGCCGTGGTGATCTTGACCAACCGTATCCGTGCGTCGGCAGGGTCAACCGTCATCTCGATCGCCCCCCGCGCCAAGAGCGGTTTCAGATTGCGGTTGAGGGTGCTCAGATCCATGCCGAAAGAGTTGGCGAGGGCGCTGTGACTGATCGCGTCTCGCGTCGATAAGGCGACAAGCGCCGAGAACTGGAACGATTTCAGGTTCACGGGCCGGAGCGCGTCTTCATATCGGCGGGTCACGATCCGGCTCAGCCGCCGCACGTTCAAGGCGACGCAGCTCTTATCTGGCTCGAATAGGTCATCCATCCCTCGATCGTAGCATAGTAATTTGCATATGCAAGTGTATGGCTGTTTGGCGGGAACGCTGGCGCTCAGGCTCTACATCAAGGCCGCCCTCCTACTCATCCTGTGCCTCGAGCAGCAACCAGTCCCGGAAGCAGCGAACTTTCAGAGGGCTCTCTCCCTGATCGGGCCGCAGGAGGTAGTACGAAAAGACCAGCGGCGTGCTGAGCGCCGCATCGAAGGGGCGAACCAGCCGGCCAGATGCGAGGTGATCCGCCGCCATCCGGTCTCCGAGCAAGGCCACGCCCTCGCCATCGAGGGCGGCGCGCACGGCCATCTCCTCCTTGGTGAAACGGGGCCCGCGAAAGGGATCAACGTCGGATGCGCCGGCCGCGAGCAGCCAAGTGCGCCAGTGCCCTTCAGCCTCTTTCCAGTCGACATGCAGCAGGGTGTGGTGTTTGAGATCGGCAGGCGACTTCAACGGCGCCCCCCGCGAGAGACAGTCGGGGCTGCAAACCGGGGTCGCGCGCATCGCGAAGAGCCGGTCGCTTCGCACGTTTTCATACCCTCCCGGGCCGTATCGGATTGCCACATCCGCCTCGCCGCGGGCGATGTCGACCAAACGGTCGGAGCCGTCGATGCGAACCTCAATGTCCGGGTGTTGTCGGCGGAACTTGTCGAGCCGGGGCACAAGCCAGAGTGAACCGAAGCCAGGGCTAACGCTGATCGTGAGGAGGCCATTGTCCTTCAGCGCCCGCATGCGCGTGGCACCATCGGCGAGCCTGTCGAACCCTTCGCTGAGATAGGGGAGTGCTGCCTCCCCGGCCTCTGTCAGGCGCAAGGCTCGTGTGAGGCGATGGAAAAGCGGCGCGCCAAGCCAATCCTCCAGGATCTTGATCTGATGGCTCACCGCGCCCGGCGTGACATGCAACTCTTCCGCCGCGCGGGTGAAGCTGAGATGGCGGGCAGCGGCCTCAAAGGCTCTGAGGGCACGTAGTGGTGGGAGGGATCGAGGCATGAGACACCTTAAAAAATCTAAGTCATCAAGTGAATTCATTTCCTTTGTTGAGGCACAATTACGCGCGCTACGCCTCAGAACGAAACATGCGAATGAGGATAATTGCGTTATGGCACCTGTCGATCCAACGCGGAGTAACCAGCGATCGGAATACGTCATCGGCGTGCTCTTCGTTGGATCGACAGGTGCCATAACCTAATTATCCTCATTCGTAAGCCTCGTCTGAGGCGTAGCGCGCTTGTTTGTGCCTCAACAAAGGAAATGAATTCACTTT
>JBCDHW010000056.1:0-2094 GCA_038749595.1 Pseudomonadota bacterium | reverse complement strand
TGCTTGCGGGTTCCCAGCACGATCGCTGATGCGGTCCATTCCATCGACGCTTGTTCCGTCTATCGCGTTTGCCCATGCATAGCCGGTAACGACATAGGCCCACGCTACCTAACCTGTCGGCAGATCGAGCCCGATCTCGTTGAGCCGCTCGGGATCCGTCGTCCAGTTTGGGCGCACTTTAACGAACAGGAACAGGTGTACCGGTGCCTCAACGGCCTCGCCGATGGCTTTGCGGGCCTCGGTGGAAATCCATTTGATGGTTGCGCCGCGCTTACCCAGTACGATTTTCCGCTGGCTCTCCCGTTCCACGTAGATCGTTTGCTCGACCCGGTGGCCCTTTTTCGAGGTCTTCCAGTCTTCCGTGACCACGTGGGAGACGTATGGCAGTTCCTGATGCAGGCGCTCGTAGAGCTTTTCACGGGTGAGTTCCGAGGCGAGCATGCGCATCGGCAGATCGGACAGTTGGTCCTCAGGATAGAGCCAGGGGCCGGGCTTCATCGTTTCGCGCAGCTTATCGACGAGCGTATCCAGTCCCTCACCTGTGGTGGCGGAAACCGGAAACGTCTCACCAAAGGCAAGCTTTGTGTTGATGTCCGCAATCAGGGGCAACAGGTTTGCCTGGTCCATCTGATCGATCTTGTTCAGGATCAGCCATTTCGGCCCACCAAGCTTCTGCAAAGCTTCAAGCGCCGCCTCGACAATCTCCGTCAGGCCCTTGGGCGCGTCGATCACAAAACAGATGCACTCCGCGTCCTTCGCGCCCGACCATGCCGTCTGAACCATCGCCCGGTCGAGTGAGCGGCGGGGTTTGAACAGTCCAGGGGTGTCGACGAATACCACTTGGGTCTCGCCGAACATGCCGATGCCCCGGATCAGGGCGCGCGTCGTCTGAACCTTGTGCGAGACGATGGCGACCTTTGCGCCGACCAAACGGTTGAGCAAGGTCGACTTGCCTGCGTTGGTTGGTCCCATCAGCGCAACGAAACCTGCGCGCGTGCCCGCTTGTGGGTCGGCCACGTCGCCCTCATGGGTCGGCCATATGGCTGGGCCATCGTTGGCCTGTCGGTCGGCCTTGCCGGTCATGGGCGGTCAGCCTCCCAAACACCATGTTCGATAAGCATCGCGAGAGCTGCTGCCTGCTGCGCGTCGCGCTTGGACTTGCCCGAGCCGGACACCGGCTGAACGCCATCGACGTGGACCGCGATCTCAAACACCGGGGCGTGGTCGGGCCCAGCCCGGCCGGTCTCAACGTAAGCGGGCGTCGCCTTGAACTTGCCGTGCGCCCATTCCTGGAGGGCGGTTTTCGGATCGCGCCGCGCTCCACCCGCCTCATCCATCATTTGCGACCAGTGACGCTCGATGAACGTGCGCGCGACCTGCAGCCCTGCGTCGAGGTACAGCGCACCGATCAGCGCTTCGCAGACATCGGCCAGAACCGCGCGGGCGGCGCGGGTATCGCTGCGCATTTCGAGATCATCAGTCCGAACATGCTGATCCACCCCGAGGCCCCGCGCGATCAACGCGCAGCTTTCAGCCCGCACAAGATGATTAAGCCTGCGCGCCAGCTCACCTTCGTCGGCCTTGGGATAGCGCGCCATCAGAGCGTCGGCGATCACAACGGCGAGCACCCGGTCACCGAGAAACTCAAGCCGCTGATAGGTGCTATCCGCTGAAGAAGCCCCGCTGCCGAAGCTCGCATGGGTCAGAGCGCGCTCAAGCAAGCTCCGGTCGGTAAAGTGATGGCCCAACAGGCTTTCAACGCCCTCAAAGTCCATCGAAAATTCGGCCGAATCGGGCGTCGGACGGCCAGCGCCAGACTTGCCACGGCGATGACCCTTCACGCATCGAGAAGAAGATGAGGTCAGCCCGGCCAACGAAGTTCTCAAGCGGGACATACCCCACCAGGGCCGTCCGGCTGTCCGACGAGTTGTCCCTGTTATCGCCCATCATGAAGTAGTGGCCCTCGGGCACGATGAACGGCTGAGAAGACGTATCGAGCATCGAGTTTTCGATCAGGTCGAGCACCCGGTAGGTGACGCCGTTGGGCAGCGTTTCCTCGAACTGGGGGACCGTCTGGCCGGTGTCAGGATGGAC
>JBCDHW010000055.1:0-2103 GCA_038749595.1 Pseudomonadota bacterium | reverse complement strand
TTCACCCATGGCGTCTCCGACGGGCCGCTGGAAGTGGTGGGTGATGCGCAGGATGGCTACAGCGGCACCGAGCTGACCTTCATGCCGTCGACGGACACGTTCTCCAACATCAAGTTTGATTTCGACCGGCTGGAACACCGGCTGCGTGAACTGGCTTTTCTGAACTCCGGCACACGCATCATCCTGCGCGACGAACGCGGCGGGGCGGACCGCGAAACAGAACTGTTCTACGGAGGCGGGCTGAAGGAGTTCGTGCGCTATCTCGACCGCGCCAAAGGCGCACTGATCGAGGAGCCGATCTATCTGAAGGCCGAGCGCGATGGCATCACCGTCGAACTCGCGCTGTGGTGGAACGACAGCTACAACGAAAACGTGCTCTGCTTCACCAACAACATCCCCCAGCGGGATGGTGGCACCCATCTGGCCGGTTTCCGTGGGGCGTTGACGCGACAGGTGACGGGCTATGCCGACGCCCAGGGCATCATCAAGAAAGAGAAGGTTTCGCTCACGGGTGACGATTGCCGCGAGGGCCTCACCTGCGTTCTGTCCGTGAAGGTGCCGGACCCCAAATTCTCTTCGCAGACGAAAGACAAGCTGGTCTCCTCCGAGGTGCGCCCGGTGGTGGAGGGTCTCGTCAACGAGACGCTGAAGGAGTGGTTCGAGGAGCATCCGGCTGATGCAAAAACTGTGGTCACCAAGGTCGTGGAAGCCGCCACAGCACGCGAGGCTGCCCGCAAGGCACGTGAACTGACCCGCCGCAAGGGCGTGCTGGATATTGCTTCGCTGCCCGGAAAGCTAGCCGACTGTCAGGAACGCGATCCGGCGAAATCTGAGATTTTTATCGTTGAAGGCGACAGCGCCGGCGGTTCAGCGAAGCAGGGCCGCGACCGCAAGAACCAGGCGATCCTGCCCCTGCGCGGCAAAGTGCTGAACGTGGAGCGCGCCCGCTTCGACAAGATGCTGTCGTCGGAGCAAATCGGCACGCTCATCACGGCGCTCGGCACCGGCATCGGGCCGGACGAATTCAACATCGACAAGGCGCGCTACCACAAGATCATTATCATGACGGATGCAGACGTTGACGGAGCCCATATCCGCACGCTGCTGTTGACTTTCTTCTTCCGCCAGATGCCGGAGCTGATCGAGCGTGGATATCTCTACATCGCCCAGCCGCCGCTCTATTCCATCAAGCGCGGCAAGTCGCTTCAGTACCTCAAGGACGAAGAGGCGAAGGAAAACTATTTCATTGAGAACGGGTTGGAAGAAGCCTCCCTTCACCTTGGCTCCGGCGAAGTGCTCGTGGGTGCGGACCTGAGAGCGGTGGTGGACGAGGCTCTCAAGATGCGCCGCCTGCTGGACGGGCTGCACACCCGCTACGACCGGGGCATCGTGGAGCAATTGGCCATCGCCGGTGGTCTCGATGTCGAAGCCATGTCAAAACAGGCTCATGCGGAAGAGGTGCTCACCGCCACCGCCAACCGTCTCGATACGCTGGCGGAAGAGACCGAAAAGGGCTGGGCAGGTGAGTGGCGCGCGCGTGACAACGGGCGGGTGGAGTTTGTCTTTCACCGCACCGTGCGCGGCGTGCGCGAGGCCCATGTGTTGGACAGTGGTCTGACAGGATCGGCCGACGCCCGGGCGATCCACGCCATGCACAGCCAACTGGACGAGCTGTATGCGGAACCCGCGCGGTTGGAACGACGCGGGACATCCAGTGATGTCTTTGGCCCCCGCAGCCTGTTGGATGCAGTCTTCCGCGCGGGCGAGAAAGGCATCACGCTGCAACGTTACAAGGGGCTTGGCGAAATGAATGCGGAGCAGCTGTGGGAAACCACACTCGACCCCGAAGCCCGCTCACTGCTTCAAGTGAAGGTCAACGAAGCCAGCGATGCCGATGATCTCTTCACCCGTCTGATGGGCGAAGAAGTGGAACCGCGCCGCAACTTTATCCAGAACAACGCCCTGTCCGTCGCCAATCTGGATTTCTGATCGTTGTTTCGGTGCAAGCAAGATTGATGGGTCTTACACCGGTCTTTCTGTCGATAGTCACTAGCAGTCCCATTCAGCGCTCCGTCCTGTCAACGCTGGCTGGGCAGATTTTTG
>JBCDHW010000054.1:0-2129 GCA_038749595.1 Pseudomonadota bacterium | reverse complement strand
GATGACGACGATGTGCAAAACGTCTATTCGAACTTCGAGATTGCCGATGATGTGATGGAGCGGCTCTCAGCGGCGTAGGATCGGGTCGAGGAGCGGAAGCCCAATCAGGACAGCGCCGATGATGATCGCAAACGCGATCCGCCTAAAGGTCTCTTCGCTGGCAAGCGGAAACGCTTTCGAGCCGAGGAAAATCCCGAGGCCGTAGGGTATCGTTGCCGCAATTCCCCAGAGTACGGCTTGAAGCGTGAAGAAACCCTTCAAGGCCAGAACGACCCCGGTGGAGATCGCCGATAAAAACAGGAAGATCGTCAGGTTTGCCCGCACACCGGCGGCGTCTGACTGGCCTGACATCCAAAAGAGAATGACAGGAGGGCCCGACATCCCGGCCAGTCCGCCGCAAAAGCCTGCTGCCCCGCCAACGCCCAAGGTCAGCGGCAGTGTGGGGCTCGCCGTATAGCGCCAACCTGACGCGACGAACGCGACTGTCACGAGGATGAGCACCGCGATCATCCACCGGACAATCACAGGGTCGACCGAGACCAATACCTCGACGCCCAGCGGTGTAACGGCGACGGCTGCGAGCCAAAGTGGCAAGAGAAGGCGCCATTGCGCTTTTTTCAGCGCGCGTCTCACCATTGGAATGGGCGAAAAGAGGTCCATCACATCGAGAATGACGAGCGCCAAGACGGGTGGCACCGCCGTCGAAGCGATAGGCATAAAGATCATTGCCGTGCCGAACCCGGAAAACCCGCGCACGAGCCCCGCAAGCACTGCCGCAAACCCGATGGTGAGGGCGGTCCAGACAGGCGGCAAGAGAGTGTTATCCAACGGGTGGCTCGTATTGATGGGGCGGGTGGCAGGCACGCACCCGTGCCGCTAATGTCCCACTCATGTCAAACGCGATTCGCATCATCGGGCTCGATCCGGGTCTTCGCCACATGGGGTGGGGCGTGATTGAGAGCGTCGGCACCCGGCTGGTTCCGATCGCGTCCGGCACCGTTCGCCCGCCGACCACGGGCACGATGGCTAATCGTCTAGCGGTGCTCTATGACGGCCTCATCGACGTCCTAATGGCGCAAGAACCGCTGGAAGCAGCGGTTGAGGAGACCTTCGTCAATCGTGATCCAGCCGGTGCATTGAAGCTTGGTCAGGCGCGGGGCGTCGCGCTCCTTGCGCCCGCGCGATATGGGATTCCGGTGGCCGAGTATGCCGCCAACAAGATCAAAAAGACCGTCGTCGGCGTTGGTCACGCGGATAAAGTCCAAGTGCAGGCGATGATCAACGTTCTCCTTCCTACTGCAAAACCTGAAAGCGCTGACGCGGCAGATGCCCTCGCGATTGCGATTTGCCACGCGCAGCACCGCGTTTCGGCGGCAAGGCTCGCGTCATGATTGGAAAGCGACCATGATCGGCAAGCTTAAGGGCCTCGTCGACGGTTATGGCGACGATCACGTCATGATCGACGTGCAGGGCGTCGTCTACGTCGTTCACTGTTCCTCCCGGACGCTTGGCTCGCTACCCTCCGTCGGCGAAGCGACGGCGGTCTCTGTCGAAACGTTTGTGCGCGAGGATATGATCCGGCTTTTTGGGTTTGCGTCCGATGCCGAGCGGGATTGGTTCCGCTTACTCCTCACGGTGCAAGGGGTGGGGACCAAGGTGGCGCTCGCAATCCTCTCGACGCTTTCGGCGTCCGACCTTGCGTCAGCCGTGGCGCTCCAGGACAAAGCGCAGGTCGCCCGGGCGCCAGGCGTCGGGCCAAAGGTGGCGCAGCGGATCGTATCTGAGTTGAAAGACAAGATACCGAGCTACACCGGCATGAGCCCCGCCGAGATCGGCCTCCAGCAGGATATCGGCGACAAGACAGCGCCGCAGCCGGTCGCCGACGCGGTCTCCGCGCTCGTTAATCTCGGCTACCCGCAAATGCAGGCGTCCGCGGCGATCGCGACCGTTATGCAAACAGAAGGTGAGGGGGCTGATGCGGCAAAACTCATTCGCTTGGGGCTGAAGGAGTTGGCAGGGTGATCCGTTGGGTCCGCCACCTCGCCCTTTTGTCAGCCTATGGCATCGGAGCCGGTGCGGTAATCTATTTGTTGCTCAGCGCAATCGCATTTTTCGTCTACACCTCGATG
>JBCDHW010000053.1:0-2160 GCA_038749595.1 Pseudomonadota bacterium | reverse complement strand
TTCGGTGCTGTTGCTGTGATGAAGTGAGGGGTGGTCGTCGGGGATCGGCCGGCGGTTCAAAGATCAGGAGATTTTCCCCGCCGCAGCATCTGGTGAGGTCTCGAGGTGGGCGCGTTGAGGTGACCCGACCGCAGTTGCCGTTGCCCTGTTCCAAGTTCGAGGCTTCGAGCGAATGGATGTTTTGGGCGGACGAGCCGGGTCAGCACAGGAATAGCGCGCTGAGCGGGATCCGCTTTCGATAGGTGCAGCAGCGACCGCTGACATCGTCCTGATGAGGCACCGGACACAGCGCATAAGCGAAGGCCCCTGTGCGAAGTTGCACTCACGGCCTGGCTAGGCTCGCCGTAAGCTGCGAGGCGACCGCCGCGCAGCGTCGTGGGGGTGTCAGATCAGCTTTTGCGCACTGACCAGCACGCCGTCAGCGTCGCCGTAGACCCAGCTTTCCGGGGTGATCGTCGCGCCGCCGAGTTGGATGATCCCGCCGGCTTTGCCGAGCCCCGCCTTGTCGCTTTTGACAGGGGTTGTCCCGAGCGCGAAGACGAGCGTGTCCATGGCCGTAATGTCCGCACTGTCTCGTATGGCACCATTGAGGACGGCGCCAGCCCAGCCGTTCTGGATCGCCAGGGCGGCCAGCATGTCACCCATCACCGCGATCCGGGTCGAACCGCCGGCATCGACCACCAAGACACGGCCCTCACCAGGCGTCTCGAGTTGCGCGCGAATGACGGTGTTGTCTTCGTAGCACTTCACGGTTTGGGCTTGGCCGGAGAAACTCTGCTTGGCGCCGAAGTGGCGGAATGGAAGGTGGATGAGCGTGAGCTTGACGGCATACGCATCGATGAGATCCGCTGTTTTCATTCCGTCAAATCCCCTCGAAGACTTTTGCAGCCAATCACGTCGCCGACCTGTATCACGATATCATGGATCAACGCCGGCGCTGGGTGGTCGCCGATGCCCGCGCGAAAACTGTTTGGCTTTGACCGTCCCCTAGGACGCGGCGGCGCATTGCGTCGATGGCGGCGTCAGGGCTCGTCAAGACGGGAACCGATGTGCTCTTTCGCACCGCGTCAATTGCGCCGGCCATCGAGAACTGGCCGAGCAGGATCACATCGGCATCCGTGATCTCGCGCGCGGTGTCGGCAATAAGACGGTCGTGCTCGGTGTCCTTTCCGGCGCGCTTGGCGTCGAGCGCGCCACGACAGAAATGGGTCGAGAGAACCGCGCTGCTGCAACGCGCCTTGGCCACGTCTCGAAACTCTTTCGCCATGCTGGCCGCGGCGGGCGGAAAGGTTGTGATCATCGCGATGCGATTGCCGTACTGCAAGGCGTCGTTGAACATTGCCTCGTTCGGCTTCATGACCGGGACTGAGGTGCGCTCGGCAGCCTCTTCGATGGCCTCTCCGAACGCAGAGCAGGTGAACAAGATCCCGTCCGCATCCGCGTCTTCGGCGTGCCGCGCAAGTCGAAGGATCCTGAGAAGAAGGCGGCGCGACAGATCAACTGTCTTCTGCCGATCGACCGACAGACTTTCGTCCAGGATCGAGATTGTCTCTGCTTCCGGCCAAAGCCGCGCGGCGGCGGCCTCGATAGGCGCGATTGCGACCCGGGTGGCGTGGATCAGCGCGATTCTGGGCATATTTTGCGGTATTTCGGTTTGGCGTCTGGAGCGCTTCGCTTCCTCAAGCGGCCATAGCCTCCCGCGAGACGGCCTCGGCGACGTAGCGCCCGAACACGTCAGTGTTGGCGCTGCCTCCAAGGTCACGCGTGCGTTTTGCTGGGTCGTTGAGAGTGGTGTCGATGGCCTGGGTGATCTTGGCACCCGCCTGCATCATCTTTCCCACGCCGCGTTGCTCCCCAAGCCATGAGAGCATCATCGCCGCTGACAGGATGAGAGATGTTGGGTTGGCGATATTTTGTCCAGCGATGTCGGGGGCTGACCCGTGTTGCGCCTGCGCGCAGCAGCGGCCGGTTTCGGCGTTGGCGTTGATCGATCCGGCAAGACCCAGTGACCCGGATAGTTCAGAGGCGAGGTCGGACAGGATGTCCCCGTAGAAATTCGTGGCGACCACGACGTCGTACCTCTCCGGTTGCCGCACGAGGAGTGCTGCGAACGCGTCGACGATCAATTCTTCTGTCTCCACCTCGGGATACTCTTGGGCG
>JBCDHW010000052.1:0-2188 GCA_038749595.1 Pseudomonadota bacterium | reverse complement strand
TTGGGTCTCGGATTTGCCGCCATGTCGCTTGTGTCAGAAGCGCTTGGACGGCGCGATCCTCAAGAGGCAAGTCGCTGGGCTTGGCAGACCGTCCAGATTGCCCTCATCACGGTCGCAGGGGTCGCTGTTGTGCTGGTGTCAGCGCCTGCGCTGGTGCTCGGCATATTCACCGATGAAGCGGCCGTGATCGACGCTGGGGTTTTACCCTTGCGGGTCTTGGGCGTTGTGCTCTTGGCCGAAGGCGTTTCCGCGGTGATGCAGAACGCACTCACCGGCGCCGGCGCCGCGCGGAAGGCGGCCGCGGTGTCGGTGCTGTCCCAATGGGGGCTCGGCTTGCCATGCGCCGCACTGTTCGGCCTCGCGCTGGGCGGCGGCGTTTTGGGTGTCTGGCTCGGCTGGTCGCTCTCACGATTGGCCGCCGCCAGCGTTTTGACCGCGATTTGGGCACGCGGTCGTTGGACGGCGATCAAGCTGTAAGCCACGCGCCGCCCGGCAATTAGCGGAACAGCGCGTCCACGTCGTCTTGGCTCACCACGTCTGGGTCGCCAGCGAGAGATGGACCACGGGCCAGCTTGTCGGTCTTGCCATCATCCACCGGTTCGACCGGCTTCGGAGCCGCCTGTTGGGCCATCGCCGCGGCCGGCAAGACGCCCTTACTCTCCAGATTGTCCCAAACGTCGACGATGGAGGCGATCCGTTCTTCGACAAACTGGAGCAGCGTGACGACTTTGCTAATCCGCTGGCCGGTGATGTCTTGGAAGTTACAGGCTTCAAAGATCTCAATGACACGCTCGCGCGCTTCATTAATGGCTTTGGTGACCTGAGGATCTTCATGCCCGGTGTGCTCGGCGAGGACATCATCAATTGCCTCAGCCGCGGACAAGATCGTGTCCGTTGCTTCCTCGGTCCCGGTCACGACAGCGCGCAGCTCCGCAGTGGTGCGAGCATTGTCTTCGCCCGCGACCCCTTTTTCCTGCAAAGCACCAATTTCGTGCTTGGTCAGGTCCATGCGCTTCTGGATATCGCCAAGCCCACTCCACATGGCGATGGAGCCGTCCAACGCGGACGGTGCCCCACTTTGGGTTTCAGATCGCACGGCGACCAACTGTCGGACGATAGAGTCCATATGTTGGGACATGGGGTTCTCAGCCGCCTCCTGGCGACCTTTGGCGATCTCGACTCGAAACGGTCTTGGCATAGCGCTCCTCCGAAGACACGTCCTTATAGCGTTTTACACTCCATCATCACAACCGTGGGGATCACTGCAGCATCAGGTTGACACCAGCACGCTGCCAGGCTCGCACAAGTATCTCCGATTAAGAGTTATTCTGCAATTGGATCACAACCGGAGCTCTGTATGTCTCTCGATCTTTCCATCCCCGTATTGGTCGTGGACGATTACAAGACGATGATTCGTATCGTACGCAACCTTCTGAAGCAAATCGGCTTTCAAGACATCGATGATGCGAGCGATGGCACCGCAGCTTTGGAAAAGCTCAAAGAGAAGCAGTACGGCCTGATCATTTCAGACTGGAACATGGAGCCGATGACAGGCTACGAACTGCTCAAAATTGTCCGCGCTGACGAAAATATGAAGAACATCCCCTTCATCATGGTCACTGCGGAAGCAAAATCCGAAAACGTCGTTGCAGCGAAGCAAGCTGGTGTCAGCAACTACATTGTGAAGCCTTTCAACGCACCAACGTTGAAAGAGAAGATCGAGTCGGTTTTCCAGCCCGCCTAACACCCCTCGAGGTGCAGGCCGGACAGGGCCAATCGCGACTTCCGACACAAAAAACAATCCAGATAACACTTTTTAGTTGAAAAACGGTTAATGTGGGTTACAATCAATCCCGACGGATGGGCGCGGCAACCATCCGTCAGACAGCGACATAAAAAATGGCCGACGAACGATGGATGGACATGCAGTCAGCAAATTGGTTTGCTAAAACATGGCGGAAAGTCTCAGTATGTTCATCGTTATTGATCCGCGCGACGTCGTGGCTAGCGCCTATCGCGCGGGCTTCGAACGGGAAGGTTTCGCTTGCACCACCTTCGCAGGACAGGACTTCTGCGACTGGTTGCAATCCCTCAGCGCGAGTGATTTACATTCTATACAGTGTGTTATTCTCGGTGAAGCGGAAGAGCGTCAAGCCATCACAACGATGGTACGCGCCCTTGGCCGCAC
>JBCDHW010000051.1:0-2197 GCA_038749595.1 Pseudomonadota bacterium | reverse complement strand
TGAGCGCGATGTTGAGCGATGTGGTCAAACTGGTCATGATGGCGTCCCCTCAGCCGCGCCGGATCAGCGCTTCAGGTTCGTGGTTTCCTGCAGCATCTCATCAACGGTCCGGATCACGGTGGCGTTGGACGAGTAGGCCCGCTGGACCTGGATCAGGCTGGTGAGCTCGGCCGCCAGGTCCGCGGTCGATTCCTCCCGTGCAAAGCCGATGATCTCTCCGGTTGGACCTGCGCCCGCGTCCCAGAGGTAGAAGTCACCGCTGTCCGCAGAGATCATAAAGGCCTGACCGTCAACTGCTGTCAGACCGTTCGGATCCGGCACATCGACCACCGGGATTTGGTAGAGCACTTCCGTGAAACCGTTGTTGTAGGACCCGATCACAAACCCGTTCTCATCCACCTCAACCGAGGAGAGCGTTCCAACCGCGGCACCGTTTTTCACGATGTTGGTCGGCCCGAAATCGGCATCGAGCTGGCTGAGCCCGTCCGCGGTTGTCTCAGCGCCAATGTTGACCTCGATCGGGCCGCGTCCGACGGTCACCGTCAGAACCCCGGTCGCGGGATCGTAGGTCTCGCCAAAGGCGCCAGCCGTCGTCACCGTGTCGATTGCCCCGCCACTTCCGGTGGTGTCGTCGAACTGGATCGTCAGCGAAGCGACCGTCGCGCCGAGTGCGCTGTCGGTCACGGTCACAGTCCAGTTGTTCGATTGCGGGTCGGCTTCGTTCGGATCGAACTCAAAGTTCAACGATTCCGTCGACCCAACGTTGTCGATATAGGCGATGGGGAGGTTGTAGATCTCGCCGCCGATGAAGTCGGTCGAGTCGGTCGCCTGAGCCGGAATGTTCGCGCCGAGGCTGATTTCCGTCGTCGGCGCCGAGGCAAAGGCATTCTCGTTGATCCGAACCGGCACGAGACCGTCGGCGCTGTCCCGCGGAACCGCGGGGAACGTGCCATCGGCATTGGCCTCAAAGCCTTGCAGCACCAGCCCGCTTTCCGTCACCAGATACCCCTCGTCATTGGTGCGGAACGAGCCTGTGGAGACGAGCAGGAGGGGTGGCGACGGATCGCCGTCATCGACCGAGGAAATCGTGGTCACCGGCAGCATGCCGTCGCCGCCAAGAGCCAGATCGGTGGAGTTCGACGTCGAGACCAGGCTGCCGCGGCTGTCGACCTCGCGGAAAGGGTCAACGACAACCCCGCCGGCGGTGTAGGCGCCCTCGGTCTCGCTGATGACGACGGACGAAAAGTCGACATCCGCCCGCTTGTAACCGAACGTGCTGGAGTTCGCGATGTTGTCGGAAATGGTGCCGAGTGCGCTTGCGTTGGCGGCAAGGCCGCTGACGCCCGCATTGAGCGAGGAAGAAATGCTCATAACGTGGTCCTTCTGGTGCCCGATGAAGCTCACAAGCGTTATCCGGAGGAGCCCTTAAGATCGTCCTAAGCCACGTCTTCAACCGGACGCCTTGGTGTCTTTCGACGGTTGAGAACCGGAAAAGACTGTGCAACTTGACGCTGACAGGCAAAAAATATTTAGAATATTGAGTCAGTATTATTTGAATGAGCCGCTTGAATCGCGGCGGGGAGTCTTGGCGTGACCAGCGAATCTGTGGCGGCGATATCGCAACCCGCGGGCCCGCGCTCGGTTTTTATCAGCCACAAGCACGAGGATGCGGAGATTGCACAGCTGCTCGCGGACTGTTTGCAGTCTCTCGCCGGCCCGAAGATCGAGATCTTTCTGACAAGTTCGCTCGACTACGACGGCGTTAAGTTCGGCGCCCCTCTGAAAGAACAGATCGCACAGCAGCTCAGCCAGACTGAGCTGTTTCTGCTTCTCTACACAGGGGGTCGCAAAGACTATTCTTGGTGCACCTACGAGGCGGGGCTTGCGACCGACACAACACGCCCCGATGCCAAGAAGCACATCGTGATCAGTCTTGTTGACGATGCGCCGAGCATGTTTGACGGAACCCGCTTCGTGAAAGCGATGAAGACCGGGGAAATTGAGGGGTTTCTCAGGGAATTCTGCTTCGACGCCAAGACATTCCCGGGGGAAGGTGGCCCGCTCCTCGAGGCGACGCCGGCGCTTGAAGAGGCCGCGGTGACGAGGGCGGAGGCACTAACCAACACCTTCAAAGCAACCAGTCTCGGCGACAGCCAGGAGATACCGCGCTGGCCGACAGTGGCCCTTCATATCGGGA
>JBCDHW010000050.1:0-2225 GCA_038749595.1 Pseudomonadota bacterium | reverse complement strand
TCGCCCTCGAGGCCGACGATGAGGACCTGGCGGTGCGCCTCGCCCAAGTCTCTGTGCGAGAGGCCGAGCAGCTTTTGGCCCGCTATCGACGGATCGAGAACACAGGCGCCGTCTCCGATAGCGCCATTGATGAGGCAAAAACGCGCCTCGAGGCCGCGCGGATCAATCTCGAACAGGCCGAACTGCGCTTAGCCGAGCGCACGGTGCGGGCACCCTTTTCCGGATTTGTCGGTCTCACCGACATCGATCCGGGCGCCCGCATCTCCCAGACAACGTCCATCGCGCCCCTCGATGACCGCGCAACGCTCTATGTGGATTTCCCCGTTCCCGAAGACGCGTTCGCGGCCTTGAAGGTAGGGAGCGTTGTCAACGCGCAACCCTTCGCTGAGGACCAGTCGACGCTTCAAGCCCAAGTGGTGCACATCGACAGCCGGATCGATGCGCGAAGCCGCGCTTTCACAGCCAGAGCAGCCATCGACAACCGCGACGACCGCCTTCGCCCCGGCATGAGCTTCGACATCAGTTTCACCGTACCCGGAATGGTATATCCCCTCGTGCCAGAGGCGGCCATCGTGTGGGGCAGCAACGGCGCCTATGTCTGGGCCATCGAAGCGGGCCGCGCCACCCAAAAGCCCGTCAACATCATTTCCCGGCAGGAGGGAAAGGTGCTCGTCGATGCGGACCTCACCGCCGGCGCCACTATTGTTGCTGAAGGCGTCCAAAAGGTGCGCGAGGGCACGCAGGTGACGCTGCTCGAAGCCGCTCCACCCATGGAAAGTAGCGGCGCATCCGGAGCATTGCGCTGATGCTGTCAGCCCTACCCGCCCTCGCCGTCCGCCGACCCATCCTCGCCACCGTCCTCAATCTGTTGATCGTCATCGCTGGCCTGGCTGCCATATTCGGCGTGGAAGTGCGTGAGCTGCCAGACGTTGACGAACCGGTGCTCACCATCAGCGCTGTTTACCCAGGAGCGGCACCAGAAACGATGGATGCGGAGGTGACCGCCATCCTCGAAGGCGCCGCCGCCCGTGTATCCAACGTCAAGGATATCCGTTCGTCATCGGAAGAAAACAACACAAGGATCAGAGTACGGTTTCTTCCGGGTGCCGACCTTGACGCTGTCGCAAACGAAGTACGTGAGGCGGTGGCGCAAGTGCAGCGCAACCTTCCCGATCGCGTGGAGCAATTGCGGATCGTCAAAGCCGACGAGGACGCAAGCCCGATTATGCAACTCGCCGTCACAGCGCCGGGTTTGACCGAAGACGAACTCACCAAACGGGTGATCAACTCGGTTCTACCTGAGCTTCTTGCCGTTGACGGCATCGCCGGGATCGATGAATACGGCACCCGCGAACGACAACTCCGTGTGGTGATCGATCCTCTCAGTCTCAGCCGTTACGGCTTGACAGTGAGCGACGTCGCCAGCGCCCTTGGCACAGCCCCCTTCGATGTGCCCGTCGGCAGCTTGCTCTCCGAACAACAGCAACTCATCGTGCGGGCGGAGGCGACGGCGGCGACACCCGAGCTCATTCGCGACATCGTGTTGAGGGAGGACATCACCATCGGTGATGTGGCCGAGGCTTTTTTCTCGCCCGCTGATGCCGACCGATTTACCCGGTTCAATGGGCAGCCCGTGGTGGGGCTTGGCATCATCCGCCGTGCCCAGTCCAACACGATCCAGATATCGCGCAACATCCGCGAAGTTGTTGCTAAGCTGAACAACAGGTTTGACGATCTCGATATCGTCATAGGCAACGACGATGCCGTCTTCATTGAGGCCAGCATCCGCGAAGTCGTCACCAGTCTTCTCATCACTGTGGGCGTGGTGATGGCGACGATTTTTGCCTTCTTCGGCTCGCTGCGGGCCACGCTCATCCCCTCCCTGGCCATTCCCGTGGCGCTGATCGGCACCCTCGCGGGCATCTACCTCATGGGCTTTTCCGTCAATGTGCTGACGCTTTTGGCCATGGTGCTTGCTACAGGGTTGATCGTCGATGATGCCATCGTCGTCCTCGAGAACATCCAACGCCAGCGTTCGGCGGGCTCCCCGCGCAGGGCTGCCGCCGTTCTCGGATCCAACCAGGTGTTCTTCGCCGTTCTCGCAACGACCGCCGTTCTCGTTTCTGTCTTTATCCCGATCAGTTTGCTACCAGGCGAAGCGGGGCAATTGTTCCGCGAGTTCGGCTTCGTCATGGCCTTCGCCGTGATCATCTCAAGCTTCGTGG
>JBCDHW010000049.1:0-2272 GCA_038749595.1 Pseudomonadota bacterium | reverse complement strand
GGTGCTGGTGGGCGTTTGCCTTGGTCGGTCGACGGAAACGATCATCGCGCTTCTCGCGATTTGGAAGGCCGGCGGTGCGTACTTGCCGCTCGACCCTGACTATCCGCACGAACGGCTCGAGTTCATGATGGCCGATGCAAAGCCCAAGGTGGTGGTGAGCGTCACCGATACCGTGGCCCAGCAAACACGCCTGACGACCGGCTTCACGGATTGCGCCTTGGTTGTGCTGGACGATCGCGCCACAGCGGACACGATTAATAAGCGGTCATCCGAGACACTGCTCGACACTGAGCGGCTTTCGCCGACAACTTCAAAAACCTTAGCGTACGCGATCTATACATCCGGCTCGACTGGACGGCCCAAGGGTGTGATCACGACGGTCTTAGGTATTGCCAACCTGGTTCAAGCGCGGGCTCGCATCGTCGAAGGGCGCACCGACCTCATCATGGCGACATTCGCCTCAGCCTCGTTCGACCAATCCGTTGAAGATGTGATGCTTCCGCTGATCACGGGGAACACGCTTCTTTTGTGTCAGTTAGAAGATTTCGTTGAGTGCGAGCCGAATTCACGGACGGTCGCGCTGGACGAAGTAGACTTCATGCACGCAACGCCGACGGCATTGGAGGCGCTGATGCGGGCCGGCTGCCGAATGTCTGCAAAAAATACGTTTGTCATCGGTGGCGAGGTGGTGACGAAGGCATTGCAGCAAGCGGTGACTGCGCGCGATGCCTGTCTGTTTGCAAGCTACGGCCCCACCGAAACGACGATTTCCGTTGCGATGGAGAAGATCGGTACCGAGTCCCGCACGGCGACGCTTGGTCGGCCCATGTCCAACTCAGAAGTGTACGTGGTGGACGAGCGGTTTGAACCCGTTCCTGTGGGCGTTGCGGGGGAACTTGTCATCGGCGGCGTGCAGGTCAGTCGCGGGTATCTTGGCCGCGCGTCTCTGACGGCTGAGAAGTTCGTGCCCGATCCGTTTTCCGGCGTGCCCGGAGCGCGCCTTTATCGCACGGGCGACCTCGCGCGCTGGCACGCAAACGGCACGCTGGAGTTCTGCGGCCGGATCGATAACCAGGTGAAAATCCGCGGAATGCGGGTGGAACTTGGTGAGATCGAGGCTGCGATACGGGCGCTTGATCTGGTCGCTGAGGCTGCGGTGGTGGCCTCCAACGACGAAGAAACCCGGCTCATCGCTTATCTTGTCCCAGCGGATGAACCGGAAGAGGCGCTTGCCGGTCCAAGAATCCTTGGCGCGAACAGCATGGACCTTGAAGCTGTGCGCCATGCGCTCAAGCGTACGTTGGCGGAGCACATGGTGCCTTCGGGTTTCGTGGTGCTTTCCAAGATGCCCGTTACAGCCTCCGGAAAAGTGGACCGCAAAGCCTTACCCAAGGCCGAGATTTCGCTCGCGCGTGCTGCATTCGAAGCGCCGTCTGGGGCGAATGAAGAAGCCGTGGCGGCGGCATTCGCAGGCGTTCTGAGCGTTGAGAAGGTCGGTCGGCGCGATGATTTCTTCGATCTCGGCGGTCACTCGTTGATGGCTGTGCGCCTGGTCGCACGACTGGAGAGGGCGACAGGTAAGACGTTGGCCATCCGCACTGTCTTCGAAGCGCCGACTGTTGCCGAACTTGCTCAGGCTCTTGCCGTTTGCCCTGCAGCCGCCGCGGTCTCGGGCATAGTTCAAGTTCCGCGCGGTGGTGTTTTGGGTTTGAGCTACCAGCAGGAGCGGCTTTGGTTTTTGGACCAGCTGGATGGTGCGGCGGGTGGTGCGTATCACATTGAAGGCGTGGTGCGGCTCTCCGGTCCGCTTGCTGTGCCGGCGCTCGAGGCAGCGCTGGAAGAGCTTGTGGCGCGGCATGAGAGCCTGCGCTCCCACTTCGGGACCGATGGTGAGGGCCGGCCGATATTGGTGGTCGCGCCCGTCGGCCTGAGGGCGAGCCTGGGGCACGGACAGCAAGACGCGGGTGGGCCAGACGCTGTACCGCATGCCGATGACCTCAATCCCATGTCCAAGCCCGCATCGGCGGAGCCTGTGCTGGTGCAGCTGGACGCGTCGGGGTGGTCGGAGACATCGCTGCGCGAGAGCGTTGCAGCGCGCCTTGCCGAACCCTTCGATCTCGCCTCAGGGCCGCTCTTCCGGGCGCTGTTGCTGAGGCGCTCGGACACGGAGCATCTTCTGGTGATCGGCGGGCACCACGCGGTGCTCGACGGTTGGTCGGTGGGGCTTTTGCTCAAGGAGCTGTCGGCGCTCTACCGCGCGGCGCTGACGGGG
>JBCDHW010000048.1:0-2295 GCA_038749595.1 Pseudomonadota bacterium | reverse complement strand
TGACTCTATCGTTCAGCATTGCTTAATATCGAACAATGAACAAGATGACACGCCCCCCCGCTCCATCCAGCAGCTTGGACGTCGACGTGATGAAGTCGGTGACAGCCATCGCCGAGGCCGGGTCGATCGCCGCCGCGGCGACCCGCGTTGGACGGACCCCAGCGGCCGTCTCGATGCAGATCAAAAAGCTTGAAGAGATGTTGGGCCGTACCCTTTTTGACCGGACCAGACAGGGAATGACCCCGACGGCTGAGGGTGAGCGGCTGTTGATCTATGCCCGCCAGATGCTGGAGCTCAATCGGGCAGCGATGCATGCTTTTTCCACGCCGGAGCTGACCGGTGAAGTCACCATCGGTCTGATCGACAGTTTCGGCGGTGTCCGGCTGGCCAAGGTGCTGTCGTCATTCGCGCGCTCTCACCCCAAGGTCACCGTCAATGTGACGATGGACCAGACATCGGCTCTGGGTCCGGCCCTGGACCGGGGCGAGAAGGACCTGATCCTCTTTACGCCCGGATGTTCTGAGACGCTGCGCCCAACCGACTGTGTGTTGGCCGAAGAACCTCTTGTGTGGATCATGAAGGAGGGCGGACGCGCGCATCGCCAAAGCCCGATTCCCTTGGCTGTGGCCAGCGAGGGCTGTGCATGGCGCAAGCTTTCGACGGACGCGATCGAGGCTGCGGGATTGGACGCCCGCATTGCCTATGTCGCTGACTTCGATCACGCGCAGATTGCGGCGGCAGAGGCTGATCTGGCCGTTGCGCCCATGCCGAAGAGCTACCTCCGGCCCGGCCTTACAGCGCTGGGCAGCCGGGATGGATTTCCGCCATTGGGAATTGGCCGGGTCGCTCTGAGACTTTCGGAACGGGCGGGCCCTGCCGTTCATGCTTTGGCGTCAGACATCGCGGCCACCTACTGCGTCTCGTTGGATCCGTAAGCCGCCGCTCCTCTTGCAATAATCGATTCGCAGGCGTATATCCCACTCAACATCGCGGCGGCGGCGCTGGCATCCAGCGGGACCTGCACGGGGGCGCTGGACGACCCAGGGACGAGCCGCGAGGCTCGTTTTTTCGTTTTGGCCCGGAGCTTTGACTTGGCGAACATGGTGGCGAAAGCACCGATCGACCAGAAGTTGGCGGATCTCGTGCGCCCAACCATCGAAGGCATGGGCTTCGAGCTGGTTCGCCTGCGCTTCATGTCGGGCAAGAAGGCCAAGCTTCAGGTCATGGCCGAACGGCCCGACGGGACGATGGAAGTCGAGGATTGTGCCGAGGTTAGCCGCATAATCTCGGCGGTGCTGGACGTCGAAGACCCGATCGAGGCGGGCTACACGCTGGAAGTGTCGTCCCCTGGCATCGACCGGCCACTGACGCGTCTGGCCGACTTTGACCGCTGGGAAGGCTACGAGGCCAAGCTTGAGACAACGGAACTGATCGATGGGCGCCGCCGCTTCAAGGGCATTCTGGCGGGGATAGACGGCGACGAGGTGTTGGTCGAGATCGAGGAAGGTACCATCGGTCTGGAGTTCGACTGGCTGTCCGATGCGAAGCTGGTGCTGACCGATGACCTGATCGCGGAGTCGTTGAAGCGCTCGAAGCAGCGCTTTCGCGCCGAAGACTACGATGACGTCATAGAAACCGAAGACGACACAACAGAGGATGGATCTGAAATGCGAGAGGACGCCTGACATGGTCACGGCCAACAAGCTGGAGCTTTTGCAGATCGCCGACGCGGTGGCTCGCGAAAAGCTGATTGACCGGGAACTGGTTATCGAAGCCATGGAAGATTCCATGGGCAAAGCCGCGCGCTCGAAATACGGCGCTGAATACGACATCCGCGCGTTTATCGACCGCAAGACGGGCGAGACGACGATGCACCGCGCGATGGAGGTGGTCGACGAAGTCGAGAACCACTTTACTGAAATCTCGGTAGAGGAAGCCCGGATCAAGAATCCCGAAGCCGACGTGGGCGATTTCATGACCGACCCGCTGCCGCCGATGGATTTTGGCCGGATTGCCGCTCAGACCGCCAAACAGGTCATCGTTCAGCAGATCCGCGATGCAGAGCGGGAACGTCAGTACGAAGAGTTCAAGGACCGCGTGGGCGAGATCATCAACGGCATCGTCAAACGCACGGAATATGGCAATGTCATTGTGGATCTGGGCCGCGCCGAAGCCATCGTGCGCCGTGATCAGCTGAGCCCGCGGGAGGCTTACAGTAACGGCGACCGGGTTCGTGCCTATATCCGCGACGTGCGCTCGGAAACGCGCGGCCCGCAGATCTTCCTCAGCCGCACG
>JBCDHW010000047.1:0-2329 GCA_038749595.1 Pseudomonadota bacterium | reverse complement strand
TTCGCCGTGCCGAATGTGCTGGAGACGCCGAGCCCGTCGCAGAGCTTTTTCCGGGATGTCGAGGTTCTGGGCTCCGCGATTGCGCCGGACGGGCCCTTCGTCCCGCTGGCCGCCGGCAGGCTGAGGGCCCATGGGGAGCGGGGCCAGGTCTCGGAGCTGACGCTCGCGCCTGAACAGCCCGAGGTGCTCTGGGTCAAGCTGCGTCTGTCCGGCGGGCTCGACATCCAGGCCGAGAAGACATTCTTCGAATTCACGGAGATCATCGGCAACGGCAGCCAGCAGGCCGCGCCCCTGTCGGAGCGGTTCAGCGGCGTCTGGGAAGGCCGCGGCGTCGATATCGAGCTGGCCCAGGAGGGTGCTGCGGTCACCGGCTGCTATGACGGCGAGAGCCGGATGACCGGCACCGTGGACGGCACTGTGCTGCGCGGGCTGGGTGAGAACCCCGCAGGGATCCCGTCGCAGTTCATCCTGATCGCGGCGGAGGAAGGCGGGCTGCGCGGGTTGCGCTCGACCAACGGCGCGCCCTTCAAACCCTATGACGGGGAGGCCTCGGGTAACGCGCCGGTGTGCCTGGCGCCCAAGCCGGCGCTGCCGGGCTGCGGCGCGGTCCTGCATGGGATCGGGTTCGATTTCGACAGCGACGCGATCCGGCCCGTGTCCCAACCGCTGTTGGTGGCCCTGTCCGAAGGGCTGAGCGGTGCGACGGGGGTCGAGATCATCGGCCATTCCTCCAGCGAGGGGGCGGCGGACTATAACCGCGACTTGTCGCAGCGGCGTGCGGCCTCGGTCGTGGCCGCGCTGGTCGCGCTCGGGCTCGATGGCGCACAGATGAGGGCCACGGGCCGGGGCGAGGACGAACCCATCGCCAGCAACGATGACGAAGCCGGCCGATCGATGAACCGACGGGTGGAGGTGCGCTGCGCTAGGTGAGGCATATGGCGGAGAAAGCGAACCACCACTACATCCCGCAGTTCTACCTGCGCAACTTTGCTTCAGGCTCTAAGCGCCAGGCAAAAATCTTTGTTTATGATGAAAGCACGAAAAGAGCTTTTACAACTCAAGTGCGCAATGTAGGCAGTCGTCGCCATTTCAACCGCATTGAAGCAGAGAACATGCACGCGAACGCAGTGGAGGACGCTCTAGCGCAGTTCGAGGGCGAACTATCTAGTGCTTTTGCGGAGGTGATCGAAGCAAAGAAATTCCCGTCCAACGAGCACTTCTCCTACATAATGAATTTTTTGGCGCTGGTTGCTGTCAGAAACCCGAGATATCGCTCGACGATGGAAGATTTCCACGAAAGGAGCGTCAAGGCCATTATGAGTGCTGCCTTGAGCTCAAAAGAAGCTTGGGACTCCCAGATTAGGCAAATGCGCAAAGCTGGGGAACCTCTAAAAAACGAAATCCCATACGAGGAAATGAAATCATTCCACACCAAAGACCAATACAGCGTCCAAATAGACCAAACGCGACTGATTCAGATTGAGTTCAAAGCCGTGGACAAAGTTTTAGAGTGGCTGCCGCGCAGAAACTGGTGCTTGGCCACCGCAAGTAATGGCCACAGCTACATTTGCAGCGATGCTCCCGTAGTTTTGTCATGGGTAGATGAATCCGACAAGGGCTTTCGGGGCCCCGGCTTCGGCCTGAAACAAACTATAGTACTCTTTCCAATTGGCCCACAGCTGCTCTTAATCGGAACGTTTGAGGATTTACCAAAAAAAACTCGAGCATTCCCCTGAGCAGGTTGTTGAAGCAAATACACAAATCGCTAGATTCTGCATAAGGCAAATCTATTCAAGTGACGGTAGTTTTCTCGTCGGCACAGAAAACCATGGTGTAGTCCGTGGTGAAGATCTCCCTAAGTTCAGCGAAGCAGACTGAAACGGACGCGCAAACCAACCTGAGTTTCAAATAGGATCGACTTACTCATTTTGCGCGCCTCATCGAAGAGGCGCGCACAAATGCTACCCGACATGGAAGAGCGTGTTGAAGAGCTTGGGATCGAGGCTTTCAGCCTCGAAGGTCGGCCCTTCGGTCAGGACGCTGACGGCGTCGTGGCTGTGCAGGCTCTCCTGATGGCTCGCGATAATGCGGAAATCGCCGATCCGGTGATCCTTCAGGAGCTGTTCGCAGAAGCTCCGCGCCGCGTCCTCGACAAAGATCGGGTTGGCGGCGTTGAGTTCGGCGAAGGCCTGTTCGTCCTCGCGCTTGACCATCACCTGGGTCTCGGTGGGGACCGCGGCGCGGCAGAGCTCGATCAGATCCTCGAACCAGAGGCACTCGTCGCAATTGTCGACCTCGACCGAGACCCGCGCGACCGAACGCTGCGAAT
>JBCDHW010000046.1:0-2372 GCA_038749595.1 Pseudomonadota bacterium | reverse complement strand
TTTGCCCCCCAGCTCGCTGTATACAAGCAGAGTTTGCGATCAAGTTGCCATGGCTAAGGACAACGCCTTTCGGCCGCTCGGTCGATCCCGATGTGTACTGTATCATCGCGATCTGTTCAGAGGCGACTTCAGCCGGCACCGACGGGCGATCACGCGCCACAAGATCTTCCGCGGCGAACCAGCGGGCTGTCGGCCAAGCGTCAGCGATGCCCGGTCGGTCCCTCAAGATCGCAAGTCCGTCCCGCGAGGTCAGGACAATGCTTGGGGAGCAGTCTCCGGCAATCGCTTGGAAGCGATCCACCGCGACGCGCCGCAGTGGCATCTCAGTCGGAACAGCGATCAGCCCACTATAGAACACGCCAAACAACGCTTCGATAAAAGATAGACCTGGCGGAAACGCGAGGATGCAACGCTCTCCCGGCGCCGCGACCGCGCTGAGACCCACCCCTATTTCGGAGGCCCGGTTGTGCAGCGCACGGTAGGTCAGTTGCGGGCCGTCTTCCTCACCGTCAATAAGAAAAGTATAGATGACGCGTTCGGGATTCCATAACGCTTGGCTTCTAAGTATAGAGACGAAGCTGTGCGTTCCATCCATCACGTTAGCCTCTGCGACGACCGCTTGGATGACTGTTGCAGATCGCGCGATTATCGGAAAGTGCGGTCACTCGTTCGTTTCCGCTGAGAGAGATCGTTACGAGAACCACGGCCGCGTCACCAAGTTGAGAAGATCGGCTCGCGCACGAATGGTGGTGTTCAAGCCGCGCCGATCATACGGTCGCAAGGACGCACTGCTGCACCGAAGAGGCGTGCAGCCCATCGCGCCGCCCTTCAAAATAGCGTATCTGCGCTTCGCGAGGAGTCAGGTGCTCTACGGTTCTGAAGCCTAGGGAGCGAAGGCCTTCAATCAGTTCATCAGGGCGGAAGCAACTAAGCCAAGGTTCGCCGGCCTCCGCTGCGGCGTCGGCGCCGAGTCGGGCCGCAGCCCGATCGTCGCCAGTCAACATATCCTCAGGAAGGTTGAACGTGAGGGCGACTTGGGAGTTGGGGGCTTGCCTTGCGATCACCAAAAGGACTTGTTCGACGGCCTCGCCGGAGAGGTACTGGCAGACACCGAGAAACGAGAAGAACGCTGGCCGACCAAGCATTATCTCTTCGAGCGCATCAGCGAGCGCTCCCGCCTCGAGATCGACCGATAGATAGCGCACGTTCGCCGGCGGTTCGACGCTGGCGTCAGTGAGACACTCGCGCTTCGCGGCCTGTGCTTCCGGGCGATCGACTTCGATGATCGTCAGGGTCTTGGCCCAGGCAGGCTGTCGGTAGGCAAACGTATCGAAACCTGCGCCAAGGATGACATAGAGGCTCACGTTGCGGATCGCCGCGCCCCTGAGCGCGTCTTCGGCATAGCGTGCCCGCAACACGGCCTGTGCGCGGGCGAGCCTCGCGATGGGTCGCTGAAACTCTGCGCGTCGTGCCTCGATACCGGCGCCATGAAGGCCCGGCACGATCTTCATCGCGACCGAGTCTCTGATCAGCAACGGTTCCTCATCAAGAAGGAGGTGCGCCGCACGAAAGAGCGCCGCGGTCGATGCCGTTCCATCTCGCTTGTCACTCAAGGGACTGTCAGGGCGTGGTTATCTCGCCATCCAGCTGGGAGCAGATAACGTTTTGCCCCGTCGCGTCGCGCTTTCCGAGCGCCACCGGCGTCGCCGTCGCTTGCCCCGTAGCGCCCTCCCACTTTCCTGTACCACGAAGAATTGTGTAACTCGCCACTCCACCGTCGTCGCGTTCCGACAGCATCGTGACCGAGTCGCCGTCGAGGTCGGTCGCGACGCAGTATCCGACGGTGCGGATATGATCGCCGCCTGCGCCGCTCCATTCGTGCATGACGTCGCATCTCCCGGTCGTGCCGTTCAGGGGATCGCTCGCATTATCGGCTGAGATCACGCCGTGAAAACTCGTGTGATACACCCCATGATCCTCACCAGGGACGATAGTCGAGGTCGCTGCAACACCACAGAATGTGTGGTCGATTTCCTTGGTTTCTGCTTCGGCCACTGTTGCGAAGCCAAAAACAACAACCGTTGAAAGCAAGGCGCGATGGGCTAACACGTCAGCGTCTCCAGTTTGGCAGCTCGTGAGCCGCAACCATGCCGGACTCCTCGCCACGCGCGCAAGCGGACCGATCGCGTATGGCGATCTCCACTCTTAGAAGCGGGTTGCGAAGTGAGATTGACGCTGGCGCGCTATGGTTCGGCATGCCGAACAGTTGCAAGGCTTCTCACCAGCGCCTCACCCGTCTCCCAGTCGCGCATTGCACGATCGGTTCGCGACAGGATGAGCGACTGCCAGTCAAACCCGGCCACGCGATCAAA
>JBCDHW010000045.1:0-2395 GCA_038749595.1 Pseudomonadota bacterium | reverse complement strand
GGCGGAGCGCCAAACCAGCGCCGGGTATGCCGAAGCGTCGCATTACAGCTGGTCCGGATCGGGCGATGGATCGCGGTCAGCGGATGAAATGCGCGCGCTTGAAGTGTTGGAGCTGGAAGCCGACGCAGATTTCGGTGCGATCAAGAAAGCCTATCGTGCGCGAGCCAAGGAAGTGCATCCCGACGTGAAGCCAGGCGACGAAGAAGCGGCGCAAGAGTTTCAGAAATTGCAGTTGGCCTATGACGTTTTGCGGGCCGCGGAAGAACGGCGCGAGTGGCGCGGCTGATGGTGATGCGCCGTTGGGGGATCTTGGCAGGGACGCTGACGGCCTAGATTGTTGACCAAGATCACTCTTATCAGAGTTTTAGACGCTCTTCAGGCCACCTTAACTCGCGTCGTCCCATTTCAGCGGGCACTCCCCGCTTGCGATAAGACAATCGCTTTTCGCCACCAGGGTTTTGTGGCTAGTGATCTGAGATGAACAAACGCCAAACACTGACAGAGCGCCTGATCGGGCAGGGCTGGATCGCCGCGCTGGCCATGACTTTGATGGTAGTCTTGTCGCTTTTCGACCCGCGGCACGATCCGTTCACTCAGCATATGAGCGAGATTATCGACGGGTCGTGGTGGTCGGCGATTGCGATACGAGTCCTGCCAACCCTTGCCGGGCTGAGCATCTTCATATTCGGTCTAGGATCCTGGGGTAAGCGCGGTTTCTGGACGGGATTGACGTCGGTGCTGTTCGGTGCGGCGATGATGTCGAATGGCATAATTCCGACAGGCAGCCCATGGCACGGTCTCTATGGTCTGGCTGTTTTTTCCATCTTGGTTCCAGCGTGTTTTGCCGCCGAGTTTCCGCAGGGCAGCGGTTCGCGCTGGCTTTCGCTCGCGGTCGCCTTTGCAGGGCTGGTTTACTTGTGGGGGATGGCTTTGGTGGGCTTGGACCCGCCAGAATATCGCGGCGTCACCCAGCGCGTGTTTTCGCTGATAGCGTTCGGATGGTTTGCCTTCGCTTCCAGAGCACGGATTTGGAACGCTGGGTTATTTCTTCCGAAATCCCGGATCAGCTGAGCTGGTGTTTATCGCGGCCTGCGGGTTATCGTTCCACCAAGGCACGTCCGTCCACGGCCGCACATCGACTTCAAAGCTCCAGCAACTGCGTGGTTGATGCGCGAGGTGCCAATACGTTTCGGCCAGAGCGGCGGGATCAAGCACGCCGTCTTCGCCTTTGGAGGCTTTGAAGTTTTCGTACTTGTCCCCCAGCAGTTTGCCCAACGTATCCGGCGCATCGACGGGTCCATCCACCACGACGTGCGCAACATGGATGCCCTGCGGCGCAAATTCGGCGTTGAGCGTCTGACACAGCATGCGGCGCCCGCCAATCGCGGCGGCGTGGCTGTGCTGTCCGGCGTTTCCCCGCATGGCCGAGGTTGCCGATGTGACCAGAAGCGTCCCGTGGCCGCGTTCAACCATAGCCGGAAGCATGGCTTGAGCGAGCCGGAAGAGCGCGAAGCTGGTCATCCGCCAACCCAGTTCAAACGTCTTGTGCGGCGTGTCGAAGAATTTGCGATTGCCGATCTGCGCGCCCAGATTGAACAGACACACTTCGATCGGCCCGATATCGCGCTCGATTGTCGCGACAAGGTCTTCGATCGTCCCGTCTTCAATCGCGTTCAGCAGAACACCCGTGGCCGAGCCGCCCGCTTCCTCAATTTCGCCGACCATGCGCGAAAGACCGTCTTGGTCCGAACGGCGGGCAAGAACCGTGTGATAGCTGCCCGCTGCGAAGCGCTTGCCCGTGTTGCCGCCAATCCCGGCGCCCGCGCCAAGGATTAGGCAGACCGGCCTTCTCTCATCGCTCATTGAACGGCCTCCTGTTGCGCGGCTATTTTGGCTTCGTGCGCGGCGAGCCAGGCTTCTTCTTCGCCCGGTTCGGGCAGGACGTCGCCGCCTTCCATGACCCAACTGGCTGGCGTGTCGCTGGTGAAAACCAGCCTTTCATCTAGGTTTATGCCGGTGTGTTTCGACAGCGCCGCGCCCATTTCTGCGCAGATCTGCGCTTTCTGTTCGTCGGTTCGGCCCGCGCGTATCTGGCCGTAAATCATCGCGGTCTTGTCGCCGAGCGGCGGCTGCGGCCCGTCTTCGAAGAAAAACACATGAACGAAGGTCGGCGGAGCGCCGGTCACATCGCAGTGAATGCGCGTGATGTCGTGGGCGATTTTGGCCTTGGCCCCTTGAGTGACCGTTCCGGCTTTTGAATTGCAGATGTAGAGCGGCATTTCTTCGAGCCCTTTCTATTGCGGATCGCGGATAACGGTGACGACTTCGTTGGGGCTCAGTCTCGCGCCGCGCTCCCAAATCTCGCACAATTCGCGCAGCAACGGTTCGCGTTGGG
>JBCDHW010000044.1:0-2403 GCA_038749595.1 Pseudomonadota bacterium | reverse complement strand
GTATACACGTCAACATCCACGTGTACATGATGCGATTTTTGATTGGAGTACACTGCAAGTGGAATAAACCTGAAATAAAAGAATGAGACAGAGAGGTACAAAACTGTTAGTCTGCACCTGAAAGCAGAGAAAGTGAAACTTCACTCACGATGACGTCCAACTGCGCCTGCTCCACTTACGTGAGGCGCCCTCAATTGAGTCGCTCACGCTCAGCCCCCGCCGGAGCTTTCTCAAGCTTGCCGGCACCGGGAGCTTCACGGCAGCGGTCGTCGCGGGAGCGGGCGGTATGCTCTGGTCGACCGAAGCGGCAGCGCAAACGGCTCGGGAAGAGCGCGAGCGCGAGGCTGCGGCGGATCACACGATGACGCTGGCAACCGCCTATGTGCTCGGCGCCTCGCGCAGCTATCCGATCATGCAGCTTGACCTGAAAGAGAACATTCAGAACACCACGAACGGCAAGGTCTATGTCAAGCTTGCCCCCGGGGGCCAGCTCGGCGCCGGCGGTGCGCTGGTCCAGGCGGTGCAGGGCGGAACGATCCAGTGTGCGCAGCATTCGCTGTCCAACTTCGCGCCCTATGCGAGCGCTGTTGACCTGATCAACCTTCCCTATTTCTGCGGGGCAAATCAGCGCTTCGTCAATCTGGTGTCCTCGGATGCCTGGCAAGACGACGTTCACCCCAAGGTCGAAGCGGCCGGCTTCAAGGCGCTCTTTTACGTGGTGATCGACCCGCGTGTGGTTGCCATGCGCGCCGGTGGTGAAGGTCCTGTCATCCTGCCATCCGACCTGGAGGGCGTGAAGTTTCGCGTGCCGGGCTCAAAAATGCTCCAGCAGTACTATCGCATGGTCGGTGCGAACCCGACCCCGGTGGCCTGGGGAGAGACGCCGTCGGCGATCAAACAGGGTGTGGCCGATGCGCTCGACCCGGCGGTCGGGGCGCTTTATGTCTTCGGCTTCAAGGACATCCTGAGCCACGTGACGTTCACACAGGCTGTGCCGGACAGCCAAGTTTACTCGATGAACCTCGAATGGTTCGAGTCGCTGCCAAACGAGGTGCAGGAAGCCATCCTGTTTGCCGGTGAGCTGACCTCGCACCAGAACTTGGCAAAGGTGCCCTCAGCACGGGCCTACGCCATGGCGGAACTGGCAAAGGCGAATGTCCAGTTCCATTCGCTGAACGAAGATCAGCTTGGCGAATGGAAAGCCGCGGGCGGCTACCAGCGCACCGAGTGGGACGAGTTCAAGGTTGAGCTTGCAGGCTCCATGGACGCTTTCTCCAAGCTCGAGGAAGCCGCGGGCACGAAGGGACGCTACTACGTGCACGACGCCTAGGCCGCGCCCACACTGAGGCGGCGGCGGAAGCACTCCGGCGTCGCCGATCCCGAGAAGAACCCGACGACCCCGCATTTCGATGCGGCCCGACGCCCGCCAGTGGGAGGACCCCATGCACCCGATCTTGCGCAATCTGAACCAGAATGCGGAGCGATGGCTCCTGCTGGTTTTCTACGTGATGTTGGTGGCGACGATGTTCATCGAGGTGCTGCGGCGGGAACTCTTTTCCTACTCGTCGATCTGGGGCGAAGAGATCGTGCGCTACTCGTTCATCTACCTCGCCTGGATCGGTTGCGCCGCGGCGGTCAAGGAGCGCGGGCATATCCGCATCGACGTGATCATGAATTACATCGGCTGGAGAGCAAAGGCGCTCCTCTACATCTTCGGCGATTTGGTGATGTTCGTCGTGGCCATCATCGCGCTCTACTGGTCGTTCGAGACGGTCCTGGTGTCGGCCAAGTTCGGATCGGTCACCCCCGGTTTGCGGATCAGCCAGGTCTGGTTTCTGATGGCGGTGCCCTTCGGCTTTGCCCTTGTTGTGCTGCGGCTGGTCCAGTCCTTCCTCCGCGATGTCAAAGATCTTCGTAACGGGCGCCCCGTTTACGAAGGCGACAAGCTGTTCGACTGAGGGGGCCAAGAGATGCTTTGGAACCAGCTTGAACAGTCCATTGTCCTTGGCTGGGATTTCTATGGCCCGGTCATCATGTTTGTCGTCCTCGTGGCGCTTGCCGTGCCGGTCTGGGCGGCGATCGGAGCCTCGGCCATCACAATGCTGGTCTGGTCGGGTGCTTTGCCCTTGAGCCTTGTCGGTGAGCGCCTGTTTTCCGGGATCGATGCCTTCGCGCTGACCGCTGTGCCCTTGTTCATCCTGACGGGCGACGCGCTGGTCCGAACGGGCTTGTCACGAAAATTCCTCGATGTGGCCGAGGCACTCACCCAATTTGCCAAGGGCGGCTTCGGGTCGGCGACCGTGCTGGTCTGCGGGATGTTTGCCGCCATCTCCGGCTCCGACGCCGCCGGCGCCGCCGCTGTCGGGCGCATGACGATCGACCGGCTCGTGGAATCCGGCTACC
>JBCDHW010000043.1:0-2411 GCA_038749595.1 Pseudomonadota bacterium | reverse complement strand
GCGAGTGAGCAGATCGATCCGTCCACGCTGATTTTCGCTTACACCCCCGTGGAAGACCCCGCCGTCTACCGCGAAGTCTGGGCCGGGTTCCTGGAGCACATGGAAGAGCTGACGGGCAAAAACGTCCAGTTCTTCCCGGTGCAGTCGAACGCTGCGCAGCTGGAAGCCATGCGCGCCGGCCGCTTGCACGTGGCCGGCTTTAACACCGGCTCCAACCCCATCGCGGTCGCCTGCGCGGGCTTCCGTCCGTTCGCCATGATGGCGGGCGCCGATGGATCCTACGGCTACGAGATGGAAGTCATTACCTATCCGGGTTCCGAAGTGCGCTCGGTGGAGGACATCAAGGGCCGCACGCTGACCCACACCTCGCAGACCTCCAACTCCGGTTTCAAAGCGCCGACCGCGCTGATGAAGGCTGAGTTCGGCATGGTGTCGGGCGAGGACTATGACGTCGAGTTTTCCGGCAAGCACGACAACTCGATCCTGGGTGTTGCCAACAAGGACTATGAAGTTGCCACCATCGCCAACTCGGTGAAGGCGCGCATGATCGAGCGCGGCGTGATCGAGCCCGATCAAGTGGAAGTCCTGTTCACCTCGCAGACCTTCCCGACCACGGGCTACGGCATGGTCTACAACCTGACGCCTGAGCTTCAGGAGAAGATCCAGGAGGCGTTCTTCTCGTTTGACTGGGAAGGGACCGCGCTCGCTGAAGAGTTCGGCAAGAATGGTGAGGATCAGTTCATCCCCATCACCTTCCAGGACGACTGGTCCGTGATCCGCACCATCGATGAGGCTAACGGCGTCTCCTACGAGTGCCAGTAACTTTGCGTTTAATCGTGATTGGGGGTGGGCGTTGGCCCACCCCTTGTTAGTTTGAGGGTCAGATGGGCTGTGGGGACCGCGCCGCGCTGTCCGGAACATCAGGGCAAAGCGCATGCTGAGAACCGAAAAGCTCACCAAGACCTATCGCACCGGCGACAAGGCGCTGGCTGAAGTCGATCTTGAGGTGCCTGCGGGTCAGATCCTGGGCCTTATCGGACCGTCGGGCGCCGGCAAGTCGACGTTGATTCGTTGCATCAACCGACTGGTCGAGCCGACGTCGGGCAAGATTTTCCTCAAAGACCAAGAGATCACCGGGCTGTCGCGCAGCGGGCTGAAGCGCACTCGGCGCCGCATTGGCATGATCTTTCAAGAATACGCCCTCGTCGAGCGCCTCTCGGTGATGGAGAACGTCCTGTCGGGGCGTCTCGGTTATGTCCCGTTTTGGCGCTCCTTCACGCGCAAGTACCCCATCGAGGACATCGAGAAGGCGTTCACGCTTCTCGACCGCGTTGGCCTTTCTGACCACGCCACCAAGCGCGCTGATGCGCTGTCGGGCGGCCAACGCCAGCGCGTCGGTATCGCCCGTGCGCTGGAGCAGGACCCTGACCTTTTGCTGGTGGACGAGCCAACCGCTTCGTTGGATCCCAAAACGTCGCGCCGGATTATGCGCCTCATTGCCGAGATCTGCCGTGAGCGCTCCCTGCCGGCGATCATCAACATTCACGACGTGGTTCTAGCTCAAGGGTTTACGGACCGGATTGTTGGCCTCAACGCTGGCCGCGTTGTGTTCGACGGTCCGCCTGACGCGCTCGATACCGAGGCGCTGACGACGATCTACGGCGAGGAAGACTGGGCGCAGATGCGCCGCGCGTCGGACGAGGATGAGGACGACGACGACCAAGCTTCGCCCGACATCGCGCTCGTCGCAAGCCGCTAATGTCTGCCGCCGCGACCCTCTCGGCCCGCGAGCGCGCCCGCGCATGGCGCCGCCCGCCCGTCCTCATCCAGAGCGCGGCGTGGCGCTATACAATTTATATCGGCTTCCTCGCTTACCTCGTGCTCGCGAGCGCGTCGGTCGAGGTGAACATTCCGCGGATTATGGAAGGGCTGGATCGCGGCTGGCGCTTCATTGAAGGCTTTTTGGTCCCCGACTTTTCGTCCCGCTGGACCGATATCCGCAACGGCCTCATCGAAAGCCTGACGATGACGGTGACGTCCACTGTGGTGGGCATCATCATCTCGGTCCCCATCGGGATTGGTGCGGCGCGCAACGTTGCTCCGCCGGCGATCTACCTGACGTGCCGCGCCATCATCGCGGTGTCCCGCTCGTTCCAGGAAGTCATCATCGCGATCCTGTTTGTGGCGATGTTTGGGTTTGGTCCGTTTGCTGGCTTTGTGACGCTGTCGTTCGCGACCATCGGCTTTTTGTCCAAGCTGCTCGCTGAAGACATTGAGGACATTGATGCCCGCCAGGTGGAGGCAGTCCGCGCCACGGGCGCCGGCTGGTGGCAGGTGATCAACTACGCCGTTCAGCCCCAGGTGATGCCGCGCCTCATCGGGCTGTCGCTTTACCGGCTCGACATCAACTT
>JBCDHW010000042.1:0-2450 GCA_038749595.1 Pseudomonadota bacterium | reverse complement strand
TTGATGTGATCTTTCAGCGGGTGTTCGGAGGATAGTCCTTATGCTGCTCCGGGGCCTTTGGGACCCCCTTGCTCGGCATACAGCTTATGGGACAGAATATCGTCGCTAACGGCTCTCGCGGGTGCGATCGACGAGAAAGGCGAACCCCACCAGCACCGTGTACGCCAGAAGCGCTGTTTGCGCGAAGGCCTGGATGGTCTGGTCTGCCGACGGCGGCACCTGTCCGATCGCCTGCATACCGAACATCACAACCGCCAAAATAATCGGTGTCGCCCGGCCAAAGGCACCCTTGGGCTTCGTCGCCCGCACATACAGGATCAGGCCCAGCAGCAGGATTCCCGCTTCCAAGCTTTGCGACAGGAGCTGGTTACGCCACAGGCCAAAACCGACCTTGGGGTCCCCGTAGAGGAGCGGAAGATCTTCGATATGGACGATCAAGTCGGCGAACCAATGGGACGCCACGGCGAAGGCGACAACACCGCCCGCAACCATCCGCCGCTCCGGACGCGCGAGCAACACATATGCGATCCCCAGCGCCGCTGACCACACGACAGTGGCGGCGAGGCTATGGGTGTACGGCATGAAGTAAAGATCGAGATGGGACGCCTCAAGAAAGTTCGGCACCACCCGCGCTTCTTCAATCCCGAGCAAGATGAAGATCGCCCAAAGATAATCGACGAACTGCACCGCAAAAAAGAGGAACCAGAGCGGAACCTGCGTGGCAAAACTCCGTGCGCCGAGCGCTGCTGCATAGTGACCGACGAACATCGAAGCCCTCCCCTCATCGCCCAAACGATGATCCAAACGCCCACGCGCCGCAAGCCCAGACCGCCGTGGACACCGCGGAGCCGCTGACCTAGCTAGTGCCGGTCGCGGCTAAGGACCGAAGGTGCAAGATATCGACGAGAGCCAACCTTTTGGTGCGTACCGGCCCACGCCGCTCCAGGCCTGGGCACATGGACGGGCGCAGCGGCTGCGGCGGCGCGACTGGATCGGTTTTCAGCTGCAAACCAATCTTTTTAAGCTTGCCGGCGGCAAAATCCCCGGTGCCGTTTATGACGTACCGGTCTTTGGCACCGAGAAGGCACGGCTTCATCCGACCGGGAATATTTGTGAGAAGCGCTGCTACTCTGCGAGCCAGTTCTGGGATGATGAGGAGCGCGCGTTTCTGGCTGCCGCTCTTTTTGATACAAATCATCCTGACACGCCGCTTTTTCTCGATATCGGCTCGAATGTGGGGCTCTATGGTCTTGCTCTTCATGCCGCCGCCCGCGCGAGGAATGAAGAGTTTCGCATTCTTGCGGTCGAGCCCGATCCAACGCTCCGTTCACGCCTCACATTCAACTACGAAGCCTCGGGCGTGCAGGATTGGTCCGTCGAGGCCGTCGCGATCACGCCGGAGGACGGACCGGTATCTTTTGCAATCGATGAAGAAAACCGTGGACGGAATGCGATCGGCGGCAACACGGACGGTATGAGCGTCGAGGGGGTGACCGTCCCTACCCTCCTTGCGCGCCGCGGGATCACGCGCATCGACGCCATGAAGATCGACATTGAGGGCCACGAGATCGCCGCCCTTACGCCGCTTTTTGAAAAAGCTGAACGCTCTCTTTGGCCGAAAGTCATCTGTGTCGAGATCGATGACGAACGCAACGCCTCGCCCGCCGCCTTTTGTGAAGAGAACGGCTATGTGCGAGAGGGCGAGACGAAGATGAATGCTCTTCTCCGTCTACCCGACTAAGCCTTCGCGCAGCCTTTAGGCCGTGATACCGCCATCGACATTGTACTGAGAGCCGGTGATGAAATTCGACTCGTCAGAGGCGAGGAACGTGGCCAGGGCAGCCACATCCGTGGGCTCGCCCAGGCGGCGCATCGGGATCTGCTTGACCAGCGCCGCTTCCCCTTCTTCCCGGCTGCCGCGCAGCTCGACCATCGGATCAAGGATCGGTGTGCGGGTGAAGACCGGGTGGATCGAGTTGCAGGTGATCTGCATCCGCGCACGCGCGCAGTAAAGCGCAATGGATTTCGACATCATCGCAACGCCCGCCTTGGCAACGTTATAAGCCAGGAAATTGCCGTCGGCCACTTGTCCTGCCACGGATGAAATGATGATAATCGACGCAGGCTGACTGTCTTTCAGATACGGCATCGCCGCCTGGGTACCGAGAAACACCGAATCCATATCGATGGCGCAGACCTTCCGATAGGTCTCGAACGTCTCGGTCTCAATGTTGCCGAAGCTGCCGATCCCGGCGTTGTGGACAAGAATGTCGATCCCGCCCATCTCTTCGTTGGCCGCAGCAAGGGCGGCTTTCCACGCATCCTCATTGGTCACGTCATGCTCAATGCCCGCGGCCGCGCCCATCTCTTCGGCTGCTGCGGCGACTTTGTCCGTCTGCACATCAGTTAGGGTGACGTCGGCACCCTCGGCCATGAACATCTTGCCCATA
>JBCDHW010000041.1:0-2469 GCA_038749595.1 Pseudomonadota bacterium | reverse complement strand
CGAACACCGTCGAGTTTGCGGCGCACCACGCCCGCCTCGACAAGGCTGTCTTCTGTGATGTCGCCTGTGAGCTTCTTGGCGTCGATGAACTTTTGGATAATGCCAAGGTTCACCACCGCGAACTTCTTGCGGTTGGGCTTGTTGAAGCCGCGCTTTGGAAGACGCTGGTAAAGCGGCATCTGGCCGCCTTCGTAGCCGTTGATGGCCACACCCGAACGGGACTTCTGACCCTTGATACCGCGGCCAGCTGTCTTGCCCTTACCAGAGCCCGGACCACGGCCCTTGCGCATCCGCGATTTGGTCGCGCCGGGATTGTCCCGCAATTCATGCAGTTTCATATCGCTTCTCCTCGCCGGACCTCCGCTCCGAAGCGAACGAGAGCGGCACACGGCATTGATAGTTTCGAGCCGGCGGCCGAGTCGGCCACCGCAGCGCTATATGCGGACCGGCGGAACTAGGCAAGAGGTCTCCAAGCGCTTGTTTAGTGGCAATGGACACGTCCCGTACGCGTTTCCATATGGCAGCACTGCCCAGGAGGTGAGCTTTTGCGACAACCGCCACCATGTGCGATCTCTGATGATGAAAATCATGGCAGAGCTGCGGAATTTGGGGAGGCCAAAATCACACTTGGCGATACAGCGAGCGCGACTATGAAAAAAAGACTTAGAGCAGTTTTCACAAGTAGTTCCTTAACTAAGATTTACGCGATTTTAACGCTTCGTCGCCCGTTTCGTTCCGCTTGTCACGTTTGGTTTGGATGTATCGACACCGCACATCGCTCTAGTTTTGGCTATTTCCCGCATCTTGGATTGAGGTTATTTTCAAGCATGCGCTTCTCCGCCCTCGTCGCTTTGATCCCAACAATAGCTCAGCCCAATTGCTCGGTAGACGCGATGCTCGTCTTTGACGGGTCGACCTCGATGGCGGAGACCTCTGCGTTCACGGGCTCCCTCCCCAAGATCGCCGAAGCGCGACAGGCCCTTGCCCGCGCGTTGCCGCGGGTAGAGGACTTCCGCCGCATCGGGCTCATGATTTACGGCCCGCAGCGGATCGGCGATGCCTGCGACGGGATCAAACTGCACTTTCCACCCATTGATCGCGCTTCAGAGCCGATCCTGGAGGCCACGGGATCCATCGCTCCCGGTGGGCTCACTCCGCTCACCGGGTCAGTGGAGCAGGCCGCAGAGATCATGAATTACCGATCCGAACCCGCTGTGATTGTCCTCCTCACCGATGGAAATGAAACCTGCGGAGGTCGCCCCTGTGCTGTGTCTCAGACGCTGGCAGGGGACGCCTATAACCTCACCATCCATGTGATCGGATACCGGTTACGCGCCCATGATGAGTTCTTCCGCTGGAACAATCCCGAACAGGAGTTCGGCGGTGAAAACGTCGCGCGCTGCTTCGCAGACGCCACAGGTGGCCTCTTTGTGACCACTGAGACTGTCGACGAGCTCACCGTTGCCCTGCAAGAGACCCTCGGCTGCGCCCTAATCGGCGGCGGCGGGCAAGGTCTGGAAAGCCCGACTTACCCGCGTCCTACTTTTGGTTTAACGGGGCTACAGCGGTCACCCATTTAGGCCGCGAGAAATTTTTATAACGACGGCCGCCCTTTGCGGTCGATTTTAAGGACTGAATTGTGCTCGATCCCTTTATCGAAGCCGAGGGCCAGTATGTGTGCGGTCTGATTTCGGCGCTGCTGAGCGTTGCGGCCTTTGCTCCCTACATCCGCGACACACTCCTCTACGACACCCGCCCCCTTCGAGCATCCTGGCTCATCTGGAGCGTATTGAGCGGAATCTCTTTCGTCTCCCAAGTGGCCGAGGGCGCGACCATGTCGCTCTTCTACGCAGGAGTGCAATCAGGCGGCACTATCTTCATCTTTCTTCTGGCGATCCGCCGGGGAGCGGGCGAGTTCCTGGGGGGGAGTGATGCGTTCGTACTGGCTGGGGCCTGCGTGGGGCTTTTTCTATGGTTCGCCACCGAGTCCGCTGCCTACGCCCTCATTATCTCCTGCGGGATTTCGCTGCTGGGCGGGAGCGTGACAATCGCAAAAGCCTTTGCACAGCCGGGCAGTGAGACGATGTCATGCTGGCTTTTGAACCTCATCGCCTCGACTTTTGCGCTCATGTCTGTGGGTCAGCTTGACCTGATCCTCATGGCCTATCCGATCTACCTCCTGATCCTAAACGGTGCGATCGTTGCAGCTCTTATTCTGGGGCGCAGCATGCGTCACAGCGCGTTCGCCTCGGCCCGGCCTGGGCTTTAGGACTCGATCCTCAATAGATGGTGTCGGAGCACCATCGCTCCATGCGCTGCAGCTTCTTGTCAAATGAAAGTGCGTCGTCTTTCATGATGGTAGGCAAGTCGTAAGACAGGCAATTGTCGACGTTGTCACCGAGATCTTGGGCGCCGGATGCAACGTTCATCAGCACCGCGATGGCTAGGCCCACCAGCGCGGCCGTTAGG
>JBCDHW010000040.1:0-2510 GCA_038749595.1 Pseudomonadota bacterium | reverse complement strand
GCGTCTGACACGCCAGATCACGCTGGTGGGCGTGATCGCAGGCTGCTTGGTCATGGCGGCGGTGGGCATGAAAGCCCACAGCGTCAACCAGTCCCGGACCGCGGATCGCCTCGAAGCGACCGTGTCGTCCGAGCGCACCGCGCTGGGCGTCATCACCGGTCTGGATCACGAACGCAAGGGTCTGCTCGAAACGTTTGATCTCAAGCGCGAGCTCGACCCGCCTTTGACCTATCACCAAGTGGTGGCGGCGCTGGGCCACGCGTTGCCCGAAGGCATCGCGGTGACCGAGTTGTCGATGATGTCGGTCCGGCCAAAACCCGAGCCCGTCGCTGTCGAAGAGTCTTCCGGGCGGACCAGAAAGAAAAAATCCGAAGAAAACGTCTACGAACCGCACCTGATCGGTATCGAGTTGCAGGGTCTGGCCCCGGACGACCTGGCGGTGGCGCTTCTGGTTTCGACCCTGGATGAACACCCGATGTTCGAACGCGTCACCCTGCGATCCAGCGAAGGCGTAAACACCCGGGGCCTCATCGCCCGCGAGTTCAGCCTAACCGCCACAATCGATCTGGATCGCGAGTTCCGTTGGATCAGCGACGTGCCGGAGGAGGTGGCCCGTGCAGAATGACAAGTCCCAATGGATCGTGATCAGCGTGATCGCCACGATGACCGCCGCGTTTACGCTTGGCGTCTGGCTGCCCGAAAGCCGTAAGCAAGCGGGCTACCAGGAACGCATCACCCAAGCCCAGGAACAACTGGGCCCCAGCTTCTTTGATCCGGCGATGGTCGACCAACGCGTGAGCGAAGTCGAGGCCTTGAAAGACGAATTGGCCTCGTCGGCCCGTTCGGTGCCTACCCGGCCGGAGCTGGCGTCGGTCCTGCGTAGCTTGACCCAAGCGGTCGAATCACAAGGCGTCAGCGACCAACGCTTCCAAACCCGAGAGAACAAGCGGTACAAGCACTACGCCGAGTTGCCGCTGTCGATGGAGTTCGAAGACACCTTCGCGGCGTGCTACGGCGTCCTGCGTCAGGTCGAGACCCTGCCCCGATTGGTGCGGGTGGACGCGCTGAACCTGCGCGTGCTGGACCGCGAGCACTCGGCATCGGCGGCCCCGGTGATGCAGGCGTCGCTGCGGCTGAGCAGCTTCTATACCGGCGGAGAGGACGACTAAGCCGTGAAAGACAAACTCAACTATCTAATCGAAGTCCTGAAACGGGACAAAAAACAGACCGGCATGGTGCTCGGCCTGGCGGCGGTCGGGATGCTGCTGTGGGGCCGGCTGTTGCTCAAACAGGTGCCCCAGACGGCGTCCGCGGACGACAAACCGGCCTGGCTGCTCGAAGCAGAGGCCGACGTCCAAGCGGGGCCGAAGCAGGTGGTTTCCCTCAAAAAACCGCCATTATTGGAACGTGACCCGTTCAGATTGGACCCTAATCGCTACAGCCGGGCGTTATCGGAAGAAGATTTGGTAAACGGGGCAAAGTATGAAGAGGGCTTAACCGATGAAGCCAAGCGGATGGCGGTCGTGGAAGCGGCCGCGGAGCTTGAGCTCCAAAGTATTACGCAGGGGGAGGTCCCCGCGGCTTTCATCAATGGCAGGTTGATCCGGATCGGCGGCAGCATTAACGGGTTTGTGCTGCTGACCTGCGACGAACGATCCGCCGTGCTCGAGATGCACGGCATCCGAGTCCGCCTGGGGATGTGATCCCCCGAAACACACCACCTAACGCATCGAGTCCATACACGCTTTGAGGCAGAGCAAGGAGCATCGCCATGACCTCTCGGGATATTGAAAAAATGAAAAAGTTTATGTTGGCCACGGGTCTGGGCGTCGCGTTCAGCCTCACCGGTGCGTCGTACGCTCAAGCCGCCGACGGCGATGAGCCCATCGGCCTGTTCGACGAAAACGCCGAGAACATGGAAGGCCAAGACGTCGAAGTCGATTCGCTCGGCCAGATCGACATCACCGTCAAGGACCTGGAGATCGCCAAGGTCCTCCAGCTCTTGTCCATCCAGAGCCAACGCAACATCGTCGCCAGCCGCAACGTCTCGGGCAAAGTCTCCGCCGACCTCTACGGCGTCAGCTTCAACGAAGCCCTCGAAGCCATCCTGACGCCTAACGGCTACGGCTACGAAGAAAAAGGCAACTTCATCTACGTCTACACCGCCGCAGAACTGGAAGAACGCCAGAACGCGATGCGTAAGACCGTGACCAAGATGGTCCGCCTCAACTACATCAGCGCCACCGAAGCCGCGTCTTTCGTGACGCCGCTGCTGTCGACCAACGGCAACATCACCGCCTCGGGTGAAGTCGACGCGGGCATCCTGCCCAGCCAGTCGGACGCCGGCGAAAACACCTTCGCCCACGCCGACACGCTCCTGATCCGCGACTACGAAGAAAACGTCGAAGAGATCGAGGCCGTGCTCGCCGAACTGGACGTGCGTCCGAAGCAAGTCCTGGTCGAAGCGACCATCCTGCAAGCCACGCTGACCGAAGCCAACGCTTTCGGGG
>JBCDHW010000039.1:0-2519 GCA_038749595.1 Pseudomonadota bacterium | reverse complement strand
CGGAAACGAGCTTCTCGCCGAGCCCAGCGACGGCGCTGACCACAGAGACGCCCCGACGCCCGCTGATCGGGTCTGCGCTGAACGCAACGCCAGCGGAATCAGGCGTCAGCATCCGTTGGACAACAACGGCGGGTGCGATGGAATCATTCGACAGGCCGTGTTCGGCTCGGTAGGCACTGGCTCGATCCCCATGCCCCGAACGGCGGACAGCCTCGACGCGATCGGCCACATCCTCGATGGCGATGTTCAGGTAGGAAGCGAGCTGCCCGGCGAATGCGTGCTGCGCCCCGTCCTCATCCACGGCTGAGGATCGCACCGCCCAACGCGATGATCCATCGCTCGCCAGGCTTGTTAAAGCCATGCGGAGCGGGTCTTGAGACGTCTCTTTGATCTGAGGCTCCAGGGCTCCGTTTGGTTGATGCTCGACGGAATCCGCCGGGATGATCACGAAGTCGGGCACGTTGAAGCCTGCCCGTGTCAGTGACACAAGCGAGGCGCCTATGCCACCCATCCGAGAACGATCGGGCGGGTCATCGGATTTCAGCAGTTCGATGGAATCTTTCATCATGACATCCATTTCACGATCCATGGCAAGAGCCCAAGCCCCAGGTAAAGTCCCAGCGTCCACAGCCCGGACATCTTTTCAAGCAGCTTCCCGGCACCCGGCTTGGGGTCTTTCAGGAAGCGGCGCCCGAGCAGTGCTGACAACAAGAAGAGCCCGCCGAGGATGACCGTCAGGATGAGTGCGGTGCCGAGATACGTCGCCACCCACAGCGCGCACGCCGCGGTTGCCGCCATGAGACCAAGCCAGGCGAGCACGGCGACCCGGCGTCCCCAGAGCACGCTGTACGTCTCGACCCCAACCTCTTCGTCCTCGGGGCTTCTCAGTTTCCGACCGACCTCGATCACCATCCCGTTGAAGAAACTGGCCGCCAGGAACCCCGCTAGCCCTTCGGGCGGTTCGATGCCAACCACGAGCCAGTCGGTGCCGGTCGCGTAGAGATCGACCAGGGGCATGATCGCCATGTGCGACACCATGTAGATCACGGGCCGTTTCTTCAGCCAGTCGCGGATGAAGAACTCTTTGCTCATCAGGGCGAGATAGGCCCAAGTCAGCAAGAGCAGCCCGATCAGCCGCCAGTCGAGCCACAGGGCCATGCCGAGCTGAACGAACGAGGCGATAAGGAATAGCCACCCGAGCTCTCTCAGGGAGACAAGGCCTCGCTGAACCGGGCGGTACGGGCGGAATCGAGCGTCTTCCTCGAAATCCTTGAACTCATCCGCGATCCGCAACTGCAGGAAGAAGAGCAGGCAAGTCACGAACGCCACCAGCACCTTTGGCCACGCCGGCAAGGTGTCGCCGCCGCGGAGCAGCACGGAGAGCGAGACCGCGCAGAAACTGAAAGCCGCGATGAGCGGTCCGTGCCCAAGCAAAGGGAATCGCTCGTGTTGATAGGTCCACCAGCGCCTCATGCTTCTGGCTTCTCGCTGGTTGCAGGATTGGAATAGGTGCCGCGTGTGCTACGGGCAAGGCGGCGGTGGGCCTCGGTGAACTGGCCCGAGGCGATCGCGGCTGAGATCGATAGTTCTCCGGCCAGGCACAGGCCGGCAACAACCTCGGCCAGTGCGTTGGCGCTGCCATCTGCGCCAGGCTGGATTCCCAAAAGATCGAAGCACGCCTGTGCAGTCGGCAGCCCGGTGCCACCACCGACAGAGCCGACGATTAGGTTCGGAAGCGTGACCGACGCGTAGAGCTGATCGTTGTCTCGCGGCTCGAATCGCGTGATTCCGATCGCGCTCTCTGCGACACACGCCACATCCTGTCCGGTCGCGAGGAACACCGCGGCCATCGCATTCGCGTAGTGACCCTGGATTCCAGCCGCCCCGGACAGCACGCCGCCCATGACGGACACCCCGTAGTACTCACACAGTTCATCGCGTGTGCAGTGAAGGCGACTTCGGATCAGTTCCCCAGGAAGCATGACCTCCGCAACGACCTTCTTGCCACGGACACCCTGAAACGACTGAGCAGTGACCTTCTTGTCTCCCGACAGGTTCGCCTCGACGTACCAGCGACGCGGAGCAACAGCGGTGTTCTCGATGATCCAACGACAGGCCGATTCGCTGGCGATCGTCACCATGTTCTGCCCCGCCGCCTCGCCGACCTCGTAGACCAGCAGCAGATAGGCCGTCGCGCCCTCAAGCGTGATCTGCATGTCGATGAGTTTGGCGAATCTGCTCGGGGTTTGGGCGGCTATGCGGACCGCTTCAAACTCCTGTGTGAGCCAAGCGACGAATCGGCCCGCTTCGGCCAAAGTGTCGAAGACAAACGCCGGGCCTCTAGACACCCCCTCGGCGAGCACGGCGGAAGAGCAGCCACCCGCTTTACTGATCAGGTGTGCGCCTCGCGTACATGAAGCAACCAGCGCCGCTTCGGTGGTTGCCATTGGCAGGTAGTAGTCGCCCGAGGCGAACAGGCCGCGGACCCGCAGCGGGCCCGCAACCCCGAGCGGGATCTG
>JBCDHW010000038.1:0-2527 GCA_038749595.1 Pseudomonadota bacterium | reverse complement strand
TGGCGACGATATCGACGCCTTGATCCAAGTGGGTACAAACCTCTCCATGATGCGCCTAGCTGGCGAGATGGAAGCCCTCCTCGCCAAACCGGTGATCGCTATCAATGCAGCCACCTACTGGCACGCTCTCCGCGCAAACGGGCTATCGGATCAGATCGAGGGATTTGGGCAGCTCCTGGCCGCTCATTAGATGAGGGCTGACTATTCCGCCGTCCAGCCGCCATCGACCCTCAAAGCCGATCCCGTGACCAAGGACGAAGCATCGGATGCAAGGTACAACACCGCGCCCGCAACTTCGTCCGGAAGACCAATCCGCCCCAATTTGATTTTTGATAAGACGCTGGCTTTGAAGTCCGCGTCTTCAAAAAACGGCCTGGTCAGTTCCGTTTCAATAAATGTGGGGCAGACGGTGTTTACACGAATACCATGCGGGCCGAGCTCAATCGCCATCGCCTTGGTGTAGCCCTCAACGGCGTGCTTGGATGCGCAGTAGGCCGCGCGCTGCACCCCGCCCACGACGCCCATCTGGGACGACATCGTGATGATTGACCCTGGCCGTTGTCGCGCAACAAGGTCCTTCGCCACCGCTTGGGCGAGAAAGAACGAGCCGCGGGTGTTGGTGCTCATCACATCATCAAAATAGGCGGGGCTCACGTCCAAGCAGTGCGCTAGACGATTGATCCCAGCATTGTTCACCAGGATATCAAACGGTCCGTGTGCTTCGACGAACTGAGAGGACTCCTCCACCTCGCGGACGTCGAGCACATGGCTGGTCGCCTCACGCCCCTCGGCACGAATTGCAGCCGCGGCAGCTGAGGTTTCTTCACTGCTAAGCGCGGTGAGCGTAACGCTTGCTCCTGCTTCGCTCAGGGCTTTTGCAGCGGCGAGGCCGATCCCGCGGCTGGCACCGGTGATGAGCGCAGACTTTCCATCAAGCCGGAACTTGTCGTGGATCGTCATACCGCATCCTTTATCGTCGCAGCTGCGCCATAGGCCACGTTGTCTCCGCCATACCGCCGCACTCGGACATTCGCCTGCTCAGCATGGCCGACAAACCCTTCGAGCATGCAGAGGCGCGAGCAGTAGCGGCCAATTTCAGCGCTCGCTTCATCAGTCAGGATACGCTGATAGGTGCAGGTCTTGATGAACTTTCCCACCCACAAACCGCCTGTGTAGCGCGCCGCTTTCATCGTTGGCAGGGTGTGATTGGTGCCAATGACCTTGTCACCATACGATACATTCGTACGCGGCCCTAAGAACAGAGCACCGTAATTGGTCATGTTTTCAAGGAAATAGTCAGGGTCACGCGTCATGACCTGGACGTGTTCCGAAGCGATCCGATCGGCCTCCCGGACCATCTCGTCCTCATCGTCGCAGACGATCACCTCACCATAATTCTCCCAGGCTGGTCGCGCGATATCGGCAGTAGGAAGAATATCCAGAAGACGCTCGACCTCAGCAATCGTATCACAGGCCAGCCTCTCTGAAGTGGTCAGCAGCACCGCCGGGGATGTTGGTCCGTGCTCAGCCTGGCCGAGAAGATCGGTCGCGCAGATCTCGCCATCGACAGTCTCATCAGCGATGATCATCGTCTCCGTCGGACCCGCGACAAGATCGATCCCGACCCGGCCATAAAGCTGCCTCTTTGCCTCCGCGACATAGGCATTGCCAGGTCCAACAATCATGTCCACGGGCAAGAGATCACCCGCGCCCAAAGCCATGGCCCCGACCGCTTGCACGCCGCCCAGCACAAGAATTTCATCCGTACCCGCCAGGTGCATCGCCGCAACGATCGCTGGATGTGCACCGCCTTCATGCGGCGGAGCAGCGGCCACAACGCGCTTCACGCCAGCGACTTTGGCCGTCACAACGCTCATATGGGCAGAGGCCACCATCGGATATTTGCCGCCGGGCACATAGCAACCGACGGCGTTCACCGGGACATTCTTATGACCAAGCACGACGCCGGGTCGCGTCTCCACCTCCACGTCCTGCAATGCAGCCCTTTGATGACGAGCGAAATTCCGCACCTGCTCTTGGGCGAACTTGATGTCTTCAAGATCGCTCGCAGACACACGCGACATGGCGTCGTCAATCTGCGACTGTGTCAGGCGGAATGAAGCTGGGGCCCAATCGTCGAACTGCGAAGAATAAGCGCGAACCGCCTCCTCTCCCCGGCCTTCGATATCCTCGAGGATTGACGCCACGGCGGCGCGAATCTGACCGCCATCCGCGTTCTGGACCTTTTGCGCCGCCTTGAGAAATCGAGCCATGGATGCCTCCTCACCTCTCGCGCATCGCCATGCGCCTGCCATTGCAAACCTTTTTGATCGTTTACGGAGAAAAGAAGGATTTTCCGATCGATGAGTGTTCGTCTGTTCGCTGTTCGGACAATCGCACCCTCAAGGGGCGCCTGCTGGCGGGCTCACCTGTATTGATCGTCAGGCGTTGAGAGCGATGGCGGACTGGACCATGTCGGCTAAAGGCAAGACACTTTATGAGAAGATCTGGGATGCCCATGTGGTTG
>JBCDHW010000037.1:0-2608 GCA_038749595.1 Pseudomonadota bacterium | reverse complement strand
GCGGGCCGGTTCCGCTCGCTCGTGCTGGGCCCGGACGGTGCGCTCTACGCTGCCGTTGACCAGGGCATGATCCACCGGATGAGCCCGAACTGATCAAGAAAGGGGCAGCGCGCGGAAACGCGCTGCCCCCCGTTTGGGCGCGGTTGCCAGCCTACTCTCTCCAGAAAGATCAGTTTGATAGAGAGACCATGCGGCGCGGGAAGATCACTGGCCACTGGGAGCTGATCGAACTAGCCGAGGGCGCAGCCACCGACTCCTACGACCGCAAGCCGTCAATTACAGCGGGGTGTGGATACCTAAAGAAGCCGGGAGCAAAGACGCCTTCAAGCGGTATTACGTTTGCATCGGAGACTCCGGCATAACCGACGTGCAGAACACCGTCATTCACAATGACATCGTCTCTTCGCCTCAGCCGATTTCTTCGACGACGGGAAAGCCATTGCCGCTCTAGCCGTTGCGGCTATCACTACATCCTTGGTTAGGTGGATTAAGGTGGCGCCCTGTGACTACGGATCAGAAGGCGGAGCGGCGACATGGGCCGCCATTAGGGCTGATCGATGATCAGATGGTGCGCGTTGCGTACTGCTTCCCAAATGCCATCTGCAAACCTCGGGTCTATGACAGACGGGTACTGAGCGGGACTATCTTCTACAACCGCTAGGCAAGAGGCGCACGCGGCCTAAGCACCGCCCAAGAAGCTCGATACCGGTAGTCACGTTGGAGAAACAGGGCATCTTCTCAAGGAAGGTGGCCGGGCTGGCTCCCGAACATGGCGACGAGAAGGCCGTGAAAGATGATGCTTTGTCCGCCACTGGTCCAAGCGAATCTAGCGAATGACGTTCTATTGCCCGAACCAAATGTGGCATGAGTAATCAGCCGTACGTGATCTGCGACTGCAAGGAAGGCCAACTCGACCTGTTCATCACCGAGTTGCCTGTGCAAGGGCGACCGATTACTTGGGCTTCGTTGTTATTGTCCCGAATGGTACGGACGCGCGGGAGTTAAGGTAGCGGCTGCTTCATCCCGAACCGAAAAGAGCTGAAGGTCACGGTGACGTTCAATGAGCGGCGTCGCAGCCAATCCAAGTCACTCGGCTGCCTTCAGTTCGAACCCGCGCTCGAGCATATCGGCGGGTTGGACCGGATAGTCGCCAGAAAAGCAGGCGTCGCAATACTGGGGCGCGTCGGGGTTTCGGCCCGCTGCCTCGCCAACGGCGCGGTAGAGCCCATCGAGCGAGATGAATTTCAGGCTGTCGACGCCGAGATGGTGGCGCATCTCTTCCTCGCTCATGGTCGAGGCGAGCAGTTTTTCGCGCTCAGGCGTGTCGACCCCGTAGAAACAAGGCCAAGCGGTCGGCGGTGAGGCGATACGGAAATGCACCTCGGCCGCGCCGCTCTCCAGGATCATTTCCTTGATCTTGCGGCTTGTGGTGCCGCGCACGACGCTGTCGTCCACGAGGATGACGCGCTTGCCCTGGATCAGAGCTCGATTGACGTTCAGCTTGAGCCGCACACCCATGTTGCGGATCTGCTCGGAGGGCTCGATGAATGTCCGGCCCATATACTGGTTTCGGATGATCCCCATCGCATAGGGGATACCGCTTTGCTGACTGAAGCCTATGGCTGCGGGCGTGCCGCTGTCCGGCACGGGGCAGACCAGATCGGCGTCCTGCGGAGCTTCGCGGGCCAGTTCCACCCCGATCTGACGACGGGTCTCGTAGACGGAGCGACCGCCCTGAATACTGTCCGGGCGCGAGAAATAGACATGCTCAAATATGCAAAAACGGCTTGAGCGCTTTTCAAACGGAAAGTAGCTCTGCACGCCGGTTTCGGCGGTGATCACGACCATTTCGCCGGGCTCGATCTCGCGCACAAATTCCGCGCCGATGATGTCGAGCGCACATGTTTCGGAACTGAGAGCCCAGGCGTTGCTGCCCTCGGGGCCGATCCGGCCAAGAACAAGCGGCCGAACGCCGAGCGGATCGCGCACGCCGATCAGTTTGGTCCTGGTCATGGCGACAACGCTAAACGCGCCTTCCACGCGTCGCAGCGCGTCTTTCATTCGTTCCGGGATATCGCGCTGGAGCGAGCGGGCCATGAGATGGATGATGCACTCGCTGTCGGATGAGGACTGGAAAATCGACCCGCGGTCGATCAGTTCCCGTCGCAGCGCATCGGCATTCGTGATGTTGCCGTTATGGGCGATCGCGGCACCGCCCATCGAGAACTCGCCAAAAAACGGCTGTACGTCGCGGATCGCCGTGTGGCCTTTGGAACCTGCCGTTGAATAGCGCACATGTCCGATCGAGAGCGGACCGGGGAGCGTATCCATAATGGATTGCGAGGTGAAATTGTCCCGCACGTAACCGAAGCGACGGGCAGAGTTGAACCCTTGCTGCGGATGATGGGCAACGATGCCACCGGCCTCCTGGCCCCGGTGCTGAAGCGCATGCAGGCCGAGCGCTACAAAATTTGCTGCCTCGGCCGTACCGACGACGCCGAACACGCCACACTCTTCGCGCAGTTTGTCGTCATCGAAAGGGTGGGAGGGCAGGTCCGCCGGGCAGCGAACATGATCATCGGGAACTTGCGTCACGGGCGGGGAACTC
>JBCDHW010000036.1:0-2617 GCA_038749595.1 Pseudomonadota bacterium | reverse complement strand
GGGCTAGGTCTTCTGGTACGGCGTCGAGCTTATCAGCGATCCGAGCCGCCTGAGTCAGGGCTACGCGGAGAACCCAGTGTGAGCTGACAGACATAGGCCAGGATCATGTTCTCCAAGATCGGCGGTTGTTTGTCTGGTCGGTTAGAGATCAGCACGCGCACCTTAGTGTTGGTCGCTGTCAGCGCTCTCCACGAGTTACAGACGTTTCTGGTCGACCACCTTGAAGACACTCCTTTAAACAGGAACCTTCTCGCGTACTTCCATAAGTGCCCGCCACGTGTCGCGGCACCTCAAAGGCCGGACACCCGCTTGCACATGCCCCATGCTCTCATGCCATCTGCAATCCAATCAGTTCTCCGGGGCATCCACACCAATTCGATAAGACGGCCCATTGCGGACCTTCGTCGACATCATCGACTTCGCATCTGCAAGACACCAGACCGTGTCCCTTCCCCCTATAACAGGGCCATAGTTCCTTGAACTGTACAGGAGAGAGCGATGGCCCGGAAGCGTCACACGGACGAGGATGCGCTGCGGCTGTTGCGTGAGATCGAGGTGCATCTCGCGTCAGGCAACGATGTAACAGAGGCCTGTCGGAAGGCTGGCATCAGCGACGGCACGTACCACAATTGGCGCAAGAAGTTTGGCGGCGTATCCCGATCTCAGTTGGCTGAGAAGAAGGCCTTGGAAAAGGAAAGTGAGCCATGTCACGCCAATGGTCCGAGTGACATTGGCGAACGCGCCTGAAGAAGATCGTCGCCGAGCTCGAACTGGACAAGCTGATCCTCAAGGAGAGCCTCGCTTTTTTAAAGCCGAAGGCCTGACGGTCGCGCAGCTCCGCCAGGTCGTTGTCCACGCTCGCCAGAAGCTTGGCAGCGAGCCCTGTTGCGCCACTGGTCCGAGCGACAGTGGCGAGTGGAGCGCCGTACCTGCCGCGTCGTTGGCGTGGCGCGCTCTACCCTCCAGTACCAGTCCAATCCCAGGGACGATGACGCCCTACGTTTGGCATTGATCCGGCTCGCCAAGAAGTACGGGCGATATGGCTACCGCAAGATCGGCGAGTTGCTTCACGCTGAAGGCTGGCGCGTCAACGACAAGAAGATCGAGAGACTTTGGCGTTAGGAGGGACTGCAGCTCCCGGAGCGTCACAAGAAGCGCAAGCGTCTCTATCACCACGACGCCTCCATCATCCGTCTGAGGCCACTCTACCCCAACCACATCTGGTCCGTCGACCTCGTCCAAGACCGCCTGAGTAATGGCCGCCGCTACAAGATGCCCACCGTGCTCGACGAGTACACCCGCGAAGCACTCGGCGTCACGGTCGCCACCAGGATGGGTTCACTCGAAGTGCTCGAAGCCCTCACGCCCCTGATCCTGCAGAGAGGAGCGCCGGATCATCTGCGGTCAGACAACGGGCCCGAGTTCATCGCCGAACCCTTGCAGAACTGGCTCAAGAGAGTCGGTATCCAACCGATCCGCATCCTGCCGTCCGTCGGGAAATCGATCCACTGGATCGATTTTTGATCCTCCGAACCACCCTGGGAGAACGGCTACAACGAGCGGTTCAACGGCACCCTACGCCGCGAAGTCCTCGATGCAGAGTGGTTCGCAACAACTCGCCAGGCGCAGGTCGTGATCGACATCTGGCTCAAGCAGTACAACAAGATCCGGCCACACGAGGCACTCGGCCTGCGCCCGCCTGTACCAGAAACAATTTAGAGAAAGCGTGAAAAAGTGACCCAACAAAAGGGGGCTTTCCACGCTTGGTGTGCGGCAGGTGGACCGCAATCATGCTCTCCGGATCGATCCGGCACCATACCGCGTGCGCATGGCGGCGAACCTCGCCATCGAACCCGCGCTTCTCGAAGAACACAATAGCGGGTGGCTGCCCGGTCAGACCGAGGCGCTCCTCCGCCCGCTCGATCGCCGCCTCGAAGACGTCCTGATCGACAAGGGCATCGCGTGGTGGGTTCAAGCTGAGGGAATAGAGATGCTGGCGGCAGCGCGTGGCCCGGCTGATCGCTTGGGACTCCCGGAACGCCGACATGAGATCGTCGCCCACGAAGCCGCGGAGGTCGCGGACAACTACGCTCTCGTTCTCGTCCTTCATCAGGTGGAGCGCGCGATCCCACGCCCCGCCGCGTTGATTGCCGACAAGGATCATCGGCGTCTCGGGTCGCGCAGGCCGAGGGCGCGGACTAGGTCCTGCCGCATGGCCGCGATGTCCGCCGCCGCCTGCTGGAGTGCGTTGGCTGCCGTGGTGTCGAGATGAAGCATGCCGTCCCGTTCGGCCCAGTCGACTGTCTGCAGGTCGCGCGCAGTCTGCGGTCGCCCGAGTGCGCTGAGAACCCGGGCCAGTGCCGCATGGTCCTTGACCGGAGCGTCGGCGGTGATCTAGGTCCTCGGGATGTCTGCGCCGAACAAACGCCGCCGCACATAGGCGCTCAGCGACAGCCCACGGGCGTCGGCCTCGAGCCGCGACCGCTCTTGGGCGGAGACCCGGAAGGTGATGGAACTCGCCGCCTTCGACGGCTTAGACTGCGACTGCGCATTGGCCGAAGCGGCACTGAAGTCATCCTTCAAATCGATAGGGACTTCTGAAACCGATGCGCTTCTC
>JBCDHW010000035.1:0-2629 GCA_038749595.1 Pseudomonadota bacterium | reverse complement strand
ACCGACGTCACCGACGCAGTGCGCGAAGGAACCGAAGGCTTGGAGCCATTGGCGCGATATGAGCTGGTGCAACAGCGTCGCAAAGATATCATCGCGGGGTGCGAAGATGCAACCGGCTATCGTTGTCAGGTTTCCGGCTTTTACGGCGGCGCGCAGTACAAACTTATCAAGCGGCTCGAAGTGCGCGACGTGCGCCTCGTTTACGCGCCGGCAGATAGCATCGGTAAGTATGGCGGCGACATCGACAATTGGCAGTGGCCGCGTCACACGGGCGACTTCGCCTTTTATCGAGCCTATGTCGCGCCCGACGGATCGGCGGCGGATTTCAGCGAAGACAACGTGCCTTACGCGCCGGAGCACCACCTGAAGGTGAGCGCCAAAGGCGTGGCGGACGGTGATTTCGTTATGGTCGCAGGGTATCCGGGTTCAACGAGCCGCTACACGCTCTTGGCCGAGGTGGAGAACACGTTTGAGTGGAATTATCCGACCTTCCAAAAACTGATCGAAGATTGGATCGCCACTATCGAATCTGCCGCGCCGGAAGGCTCGGACGCGCGCGTCAAGTATGAGAGCCTGCTGGCGGGCCTGAACAATTATGAGAAAAACCTGCGCGGTCAGATGGAAGGGGCGCGCCGTGTCGGTCTGGTCGATCGGCGGCGAGCGCGCGAAGCCGCCTTGGGAGAGTGGATCGTCGCGGCCGAAGCCCGCGCTGACTACGCGACTGCGATCGCTGCCTTGGCCGAGCTTTCAGAGGAAAGCGCGCAAGCCTCGCGGACGAACTTTTGGTATGGCAATGCCGGACGTGCTTCGCTGTTTGGCGTCGCTCGGCGTCTTTATCGCCTTTCCAAGGAAAACGAGAAGCCGGATGCAGAGCGTGAGAGCGGCTATCAAGAACGCGATTTAACGTTCTTCAAACAGAGCATGGAAGCGATTGATCGTCGCTATGACACGAGTGTCGATAAAGCCGTGTGGACGCTGTTTTTGACCGGCTACCTGGCTCAACCGATGAATGAGCGCGTGCCACAACTTGATGCAGCGATGGGCTTTACGGCGGAAACGACCGCCGATGATCTGCCAGAACTGCTTGAGGCGTTTTACGCCAATACGACGTTGGGCGATGTCGAAACGCGGCTGGATCTGATGGAGGCCTCGCCCGAAGCATTCGAAGCAAGCGAAGACCCATTCATCAAGCTCGCGGTGGCAATGTATGATTACGGCTTTGAGCTAGAGACCGAGAGCAAGACGCGGGCAGGGCGCGCTTTGGCTCTGCGACCCGCCTATATGGAAGCCATTACCGCCTGGCAGAAGGAGCGGGGCGTTCTCGCCTATCCCGACGCCAACAGCACTCTGCGCGTAACATTCGGCAATGTGCTGGGCGGGTCACCGGCTGATGGCCTGATTTATGCGCCCTTTACGACGCTCGAAGGCATCGCCGCCAAGGACACGGGCGAAGACCCGTTCAACGCGCCCAAGCGCCAACTCGAGTTGATCGAAGCTGCGGACTATGGCGACTACGAATTTGACGCGGTAAAGTCGGTTCCGGTGAACTACCTTTCCGACCTCGACGTGACGGGCGGCAACAGCGGTTCGGCCACACTGAACGCCAAGGGCGAACTGGTTGGGCTCCTGTTTGACGGAACCTATGAGAGCATCAACTCGGACTGGGACTTTGATCCACGCACGACCCGCTCGATCCATGTCGATACGCGGTACATGTTGTGGGTCATGGAAAAAGTCGACGGCGCTACGGCTCTAATCGAAGAGATGGACGTTGTGACCGAATGAGGCCGCTTTCCTGCGGCCAACCTCAAGACTAAACGAAGGAAAATCCTTTGAGACTGATTGCATTTGTGCTCGCCTTTTTCGTCGCGATTCCTGCTTATGCGCAGGGGATCCAGCAAACCAAAGGCAGTTTTGAAGACAAGTTCCGTCAGCTCGACGAAGTGCTTCCCGATCCCAACGTCTATCGCAACGCCTCCGGCGCACCCGGGCACCAATATTGGCAGCAACAAGCCGACTATAAGATCGTCGCAGACCTCGACGAAGACAATCGGCGTCTGACGGCCAAGGCCACGATCACCTACAAGAACAATTCGCCGGACACGCTGCCTTGGATCTGGCTCCAGCTGGACCAGAACATCTTCAAGAAAGATTCGATGGCCGAGCTCACCCAAACGTTCGGCGGTCCCGGTCGCCGTGGACCGGCTGTGAACGCCGCCAGTGGCGGAGCACCAGCGCGCCTGTCGATGGAAGAGTTGCGACGCCAGCAGGCTATGGAGAACGATCCGTACGGCTATGACATCACGCGCGTTTCGCTGAGCAATGGGCGCGAACTGTCGCACACCGTCGTCGGCACTTTGATGCGCATTGATTTGGCGAGCCCGCTGCGCCCCGGTCAAAGCGTGAGCTTCAACATCGACTGGGCCTTCAACATCGTCGAAGAAAACGTGATCTTCGCACGCTCTGGCTACGAGCACTTCCCCGATGACGAGCGGGAAGGGGGCAACGATATCTTCCTGTTCGCCCAATGGTTCCCGCGTCTTGTGGCCTACTCAGACTACGAGGGCTGGCACAACAAGGAATTCCTTGGCCGCGGCGAATTCACATTGGAGTTCGGCAATTACGATGT
>JBCDHW010000034.1:0-2831 GCA_038749595.1 Pseudomonadota bacterium | reverse complement strand
GGAAGTTCAGACCCTGCGCAATGAGACCACCGACCGACAGGCCACAGATGATGGCATCCGAAATGCCAAGATGGTCCATCAGCCCAGCGAGATCATTCACGTGATCGTCGATCTTCGGCTTGTCGGATGCCGGTCCCAAGTCGGAGAGGCCGTGGCCCCGCTTGTCATACATCACGATAGACACTTCACCGACGAAGCGAATGATGACGTCGCGCCAGATACGGAAATCCGTCCCCAGGGAGTTGGAGAACACGATGGTGGGCTTATCGTCCGGCGCGCTAATCACCTGGTAGTGCAGCGTCACGCCATCGATATCGGCAAATTGCATGGTCGGTTTCCAAAGCGAAGCGTCGCCCGGTTTTGCCTGCGAGAGACTGCGCCTTCAAGTGCACTCACTGCATTGTTCGCGCTCACTCTGTCGGGCTGAAGGCATTTGCTACGCCGGTGTAAAAATATACGACGCTCCGCTTGCCGTGCGGCAGGTCGACATTGCCTCCCTCGCGAACCAAACGATGTATGCCTCGATCTAAAACGAAACGACCGGTCGCGCCTCCCAACACGACCGGTCGATCTGCAAACGCCTTCTAGAAAGGCGGTTGACTTAACTGGTGAGACTTAGCGTTTGCGCCAGGTCTGGGTGCGGCAGAACACCTTCAGCGCGCAGCCGCGCATTTTCATGGACGAACCGGACACTTTCGCTGTGCCGGAATATGTCTTGTCATTAGACGGATCGGTAATCGTGCCGGAATAGCTGTTGCCGGAACCCTTCATACGACCGATGCGCTTGCCGGAATATTTACCAGACGTCAGCGTGACGCAGAAAGAGCCGCCGCATTTCGCAATACGAGCACTTTCGCCGGACTGGGTGCGCCAGTTGCCTTCAATGGAAGCAGCAAACGCCGCGCTTGCCATGGCCAGACCGACGCCAACGGCAGCGGCACCCACGAGTGTTTTGACAGTGCGGTTCATGGAAAATCCTCCCGATATCGAACGCGCTTCACCGTTTCTTTCAACCTTCAGCGGCTGACGTCGCGGCATACTCTTTCGGGAGTGATCTGTGGCCCCTCTCCGATCACGAGGAAGCTAACCGACAGAATGTCGCATAACAAGCGTTTTTACGTTTAGGTAAGAATTTTTCTCGTTTTTCACGTTGTTGGGCCGTGGAGCGGGGGATTGTTGCGAATAGCTCGCAAGTACCTACCTATGATTGGCCAACCGAAGACGGAGGTATCGCGGTGATGCCCCGAAAGGTGGCCGCAACGACAGGAGACGCGCATGGCACGTCCAACCTCCAACCCCCATCTTCACACCAAAACCGGGCCGACACGGCGAACCGTTCTGACCGGCACAGCCGCTGCGCTTGCGTCGACGGCGCTCATGCCGGGGCTGTCCGGCTCCGCATCGGCGGCGGTCTCTTCAGCGCCGGTCGCGACCGGCTCATTCGGCCCGTCAGCGGTTTGCGCGGCACATCATAAGGAGCTGTCGAACCATTTGCGGACCATTCTGAATTCCGCCTATGTAGACGAAACGATGAAGAACAAGGTGCTGTCGACCTCGCACTGCCCGCATTGCCGGGTCGCCATCAAGCCTGCCGATATGGACAGGGCTGCGTTCTCCGTTATCGCCTGACGGCAAATGAAAAGGGGCGACCGGAATACCGGTCACTCCTCTTTATTTTGGGTTCAAACAATGAGGCCACCGGGCGCTGGAGTCGTCCGGTGGCCTTGTCTCTAGCTCGCTGCGGTCGTGGTCACCTCGACCCATTCCGACGAGGTCGGAACGTCGGCCTGCGGGCCCGATAGCGAGATCGCAAGGCCCACTATAGCGGCGGCGAAAATCGCGGAAAATCTCATCTGATCAGCTCCCTAATTGCCTGATGTGCCAGTAAAAAGCCTGTGACCGAAAATCGTCCCAGAATATCCGCTGGACGTGTCCGCACCGAGAGGGCGTCGGCCATAGACCTTGTCGACCGGAGGCGCTTTGCGCTTCACTTCGTTTGTGTTGAGAATCCGCGTCCGCACAGTGCGGCGCAGCGATGTCCAGTATGATGTCACACGAGCCTCCATGTCAGTTGCGTTGCTTCGATGCGGCATCATCGCTCGACGTGATGGCGGTGGCTGTGTGATAAGACACAGAACGAACCGTGATCGGTTTCGCGCGTTCCTCCGGCATCGACGACGACCGTCGGCCTGCTCCCAGACCTAATCCTTGAGGCTCTATGTCCGACAGCAAGAAATCCGATCTTCCGTCTGGCTTCGAGGAGGCACCGCAGGCTCCCTTCGAGGGCGCGCCGCTGTCCGGTGATATTTCGGCATGGGCGGAGGAGATTGCGGCGGAAAGCGAGGCCAACCCGCAAGGCGTGCGGGAGGATGTCGCCAAAGAAGCGGAGAAGAAGGCCCGAAGCGGTAAGGCGAAGGCCAAGTCAAAGAAGCCGAAGACTAGGAAAGCCGATACGGTGGGCGAGAAGCGCACGGGCGGCGGCACCATCATCGGCGGCTCTAATGATGTGAAGGCCCGCGTCGCGGCGGGTCTAAACCCGGTGGCTGGACTCGACGTCTCCGCTGAGGACGCGCTGGAGATGGCGTCCACCTCCGGCGTCACCGCCACCGTGCAGGCGCTGTCGGACCTGATCGAGCACGGTCGCGACGAGATGAAAGGCGACATCTGGGTACCCCACCGGCCTGACCGTCCGGAGAAAGACCCGGATCAGAAGCCGTTTAAAGTCATCAGCGAATATGAGCCAAAGGGCGATCAGCCGGGGGCGATTAGTGAATTGGTCGGCGGACTGAAGTCCGAAGCCGGATCGAACCAGGGCGGTGAGCGCACGCAGG
>JBCDHW010000033.1:0-2868 GCA_038749595.1 Pseudomonadota bacterium | reverse complement strand
GAACGGGCGATAGTCTTCACCGCTGACGATGACCGCATGGGTGACGCGGGCCATCTTGGCGGCGATTGCTGCGAGCGCTTTGCGCTTCAGATCGGCGTCGTCCCGATCGCGCGCGACATAGCGCTCGTGTTTTGATCTGAAGCTGTTCTCGCGTTGCCTTATGGCGACCTGGCCGGCCATCCAAAAAGTCCGGCGCAGACGCGCATTGCCGAACTTGGCGATTTTGGTCTGGCCGCGGAACTGACCGGACTGGTAGGTCGCCAAATCGAGCCCGCAGAATTTCAAGAACTGACGGTGATGCCGGAAGCGGCGAAGATCGCCCGCCTCGGCGAGAACGGTCAGCGCGTTGATCGGGCCGACGCCCAGGATGGTCTTGAGCCTTCGATAGTCTGCATTCTGTGACAGCAGCACGTCGGCCCGTCGTTCGATGATGTCGCGCTGGTGGATGAGGCTTCGGCCTTCTGCCAGCACCATCTTAAACATCGTGATCGCTTCGGAACTCGGCGGGATCGGTAGCGCGATAGAACTCTGGGCTGTCTTGTAAACGTCGGAAAGGAAACGCTCTTTCGAGACCTTGCGGCCCACAACATCCCAGGCGGCTGCGACGAACGCCTGTTGGTCAAACGCGGTGATCGAGGCTGGCGTCGGGAATGCTTCAAGCAGCGCCAGGAACCAATCGCTTCGTGCTCCACCGCGGAAGCGTTCGGCCTCCGGGAAGTAAAGCGGCAGATAGTGTGTGAGCAGACGATGCCAGAGCTCGGTTTTTGCGCGCGAGATCATGTCGTGCGTCTTTGACAGCTCTTGGATGTCGTTGATGCCGTGCGCGAGTGGATCGTGGAAGACCTAGGTCGCGCCGAATTCGATCATGTGCAGCATGAGCTGCGCGTCCTTCGGGTTGTTCTTGTCCCATCCGTTGTGAAGCGCCTCTCGGGTCCGCGCGAGCGCCAGTGAGGAGATGAGGCGAACGCCGAACCCGGCCTCGACAAGGCGCCATGCGATCGGTCGATGATAGTTACCGGTTGCCTCGAAGGCGGCGATGACCGGTCGATCGAGACCGGTCAAATAGGCGAGGAAGCGATCGTGTTCTTCACGCGTATTTGGGATCGTCAGCCGCTTGCGCCGAGCCGCTCCGGGAAACGCAATGAGGACCTCGTTGCGGCGCTTGGCAACGTCGATAGCGACCAGCACGGCGCCACGGGTCGAAGGGTAATTCAGGGGCATTTGCGTGCGCTCCGTTAACCAGTGGAGCGCCCATCAACGGAGCGAAACCTTACCGCCTTGCCGACAACGCCTCGCGGGAGCGCGCTCTGACTCTCGACGGTCAGCGCACTCCAACGAGCCGCCTCAGCTCACACCTTCCCCATATGCTATGGTCCCGAGTTCATCGCCGAACCGCTCCAGACGTGGCTGAGAAGGGTTGGAGTTGAGCCAATCCGCATCGGCCCCAGCTCACCTTGGGAGAACGGGTAAAACGAGCGCTTTAACGGCACGCTCCGCCGCGAGGTCCTCAACGCCGAATGGTTGGCGTCAACTCGCCAGGCTCAGATCGTCATCGAAATCTGGCGGCACCAGTATAATTGCATCCGGGCCCATCAGAGCCTCAACATGCGCCCGCCTGCCCCGGAAACGCTATTAGAAAAACAGCCGAAAAGTGGCCCAGGGGGATAGACAGCGAGGTGTGGCCGTCAGCCGAAAGACTTGCCTCTTCGCCGGGTCAAAGGGCGGTGGCAATGCGGCGGCCATCGCCTTCACCCTGATCGAGACCGCCAAGCTCAATGGCATCGACCCGCGGGCGTGGCTGACCTCAGTCCTCGGACAAATTGACGACCACAAGATCACCCGGATCGACAAGTTCCTGCCTTGGCGTTACGCTGCAACTACAGCGTAACAGGCACTCCAAGCGCACAGCCAGAGCAGTCACGCCGGACGGTCACACCGCTCCAACGGTTATCGGAGCACAATAGATGACTTGGACTCCCCGTCCAAACGCCGCACTGCGCTCGTCCGGTATGACTTGCTTGCGGCGCGCAAGGGCGGGATTCTTACCGTAGAGCTTCCGCAGCCCCGAGGCCCGATGCGCTGCCAGCCACGTGTGAGTTGTGCGGTTGGCAATGCTCAGTGAAGATGCGTCGTGGAAAAGGGAAGTGCCGTTGCCGGCAGGCGACGGGCTTCCGGAAACACAAACCGCCTGACAGACTCACCGCCCACACGGATCGGCAATCCAATTAACGCCCCCACCGACGTTACGATCACTATTGGACCGAAACCACCGGATGCCCCTTCGTAGCTCTGACGGACATCGTTTGAGCGTGACTTTCCGAGTAGCGCAGGCGTACACCAAGCCTGACGCCTCCGAACGACAGCGATTTAAGCAGCAAAAGCCAAGCGCCACTATATCGCCGTTGCTGGGGCCGACGTTGCCTTGCTCTACGTCCCCCTGCGAACAACTCACTTATTGCCAAGCCGGGCTGCGGTCCGGTGTCTGATCCTCATCGCCACTCTTACGAGAGCCTCGTTTCACGGGTTGGCGGCGCCAGCGGATGGCTGCGTCGAACGCGCTGGCTTGCTGTTTGGTCTCGATCTCCCGGTGCGCGCCGGAGCGAGAATGGCAGTCCGGAGCGCCCCCAATGCGTGAGTTGCTAGGCTCGGCTTCAACCGGACGGCCGACCCCAAAAACTGAAGCGCAAGCCGTCTGTGCCCTGCGACCGCAAGAAGCCTCCCGAGCTTGATCTGACTCGCAGCAGCTGCATCTGGATAACGTTGAAGGACATTGTTATTCTTCTTGAGAATTCGCAAAAGACCAAGCGCTTTTTTTCGTGGATTGGTCGAGATACTGTCCGATGACACGAAAGCGACCACCGAGGGATG
>JBCDHW010000032.1:0-2916 GCA_038749595.1 Pseudomonadota bacterium | reverse complement strand
GTGCCTTTGACACCGCCTGCATTGCAGACGGCGAGCAGAGGCTCTTTGAGCGCCGCTGGGTCTCCAAACGGCGTAAAACGATAAAGCGCGGCGACTTGAAAAGGCGACTGTTTGTTGGTCATACATGCGACGCTTAACCCTCTTGGTCATGCGCCGACAAGGGCCGGCAGAAGCCCGCCATTTATACAAGGTCCATCGAGGCAACTGGTCAAGGACTTAGGGGTGGAAGCAGACGGCACGCTCTGGGCCGTAAACGGACTTGCCAGTGCCAGTTGATGCCGGTCGAGAAGCGGACGTTCCGCTTGCGACCCATTCGCGGACAAGGGGCTTGGTCAACCTTTGCCGCTGTTATCGGTTTTCAGATTTGCAGATGACACCGTGAATACCTTCACCTAGAGACGCGCCTACCATGCCGGTGATACAACGTATCTCTGTGGGCGCTCGACTGACGCTGCTCCTCGCTCTTGCAGCGGGCGTGTGGCTTAACACGCTTGCTCCAGCGGGATACATGATAGCGCCTTCCGAAAGCGGTTGGCTTGCGGTTACGCCGTGCCCGGAAACCCATCCTCTCGCCCAGCGCTCACCAATTGCCCGGATGGATCATGCCGCGATGGGGCACGCCCATCTCAGCGGCAGTCCGATGGAGCACGATCATGAAGATGATCCGTCCTCGAATGCCAGCACCCCTTGCGCGTTTGCGGGTGTAACCAAGCTCGCAACGGGTCCGGTTGATCCCGCGCTGTTTGTTGCCGCGCTTGCGTTTGCGATGCTGTTGGTGGTCACCTCTAAGCCCGCGTTCCAGCTTCGGCGATTGGTTGGGCTAAGACCGCCCTTGCGCGGCCCGCCAGTCCTGACCTGAGAAACCTCCCCAATTGGTGACGTTTGGTCGCCACCGTTTCTACGCCTGCTGCCCACCTCGGGCGTGGGCGCGCATCAGGATTTATCATGCAACGCACCCTTCTCCCGGCGCTTTTCGCCGGCACTATGCTATCGCTTGCCAACCCGGCACTGGCTCAAGGCACCGAAGAAAAGCCCGAAACAGGCGAAGACACATCGCGCCAAGGCGGCTGGACGCCCGAGGGCATTCTCGTTCTCCGACAAGGCGAGACCTATTCCGCCGACCAGGCGAATGTTACCCGCACGCCCATTCCCCTCAACGAAGTGCCGCAGTCCATACAGGTCATCACCGATGATCTAATTGAGGATCAGGAGCTGTTCACTCTCGACGAGGCCTTGCGCAACGTCTCGGGAGTGGTGCCCAGCCTGCCGTCTGAACTGGTGCTCGCGAACCCCATCGTACGCGGCTTCGAGGCCGAAATCTTTACCGATGGTCTCATTGGCTATGGTGACACCGCCGTGATTGACCCCGGCAGTTTGTGGAACGTGGAGCGGATTGAAGTGGCTAAGGGGCCAACCTCCACGCTCTTTGGCGGCGGCACGGGTTCACCGGTGGGCGGGTTGATCAACCTCGTTTCGAAGACCGCCAACGGCCAAGATATCGTGAAGGGGCGTGTGCGCGCAGGCAGCTTTGATAGCTACTCGGCAGCGCTCGACCTTGGCGCTGCTATCACGGATGAACTCTCCGTTCGCGTCGTGGGAGAATACCAATCGGCCGAAGACAACATCGATGTGGTCGAGATCGAGCGTATCCTCATCTCGCCGTCGGTGCGCTGGGCGCCGTCGGAAAACACCGAACTGGTTGGCCGGTTCACCTACACCGAGATTGATCAACTCGAATACGCGGGTCTCCCGGCGATCTTTCAGGACGACGAGCGCGTTGATCCCGAACGCTTCACCGGAGCGACCAACGCGCCCAACACCAACGTTCAGAATCTGACCGCGCAGCTAGAATGGACGCAAAGGCTTGGCGACGGCCTGACGTTCAATTTGCGCGGACGCCGGTACGAAAACGATTTCGAGGAGTTTGCGTCCTCGCCCTTTCTCGCGTTCTTTCCTTGCGGCGGCGCGTCGGGGCTGAACGACACGTCTTGCCCGCAGATTAGAGGGCAGCTGCCGGCAAGCGTGGATGAGTGGACGGTGGACGGCTCGCTCACGGCTGAATTTGCAACCGGAGCTGTCGAGCACGTGGTGCTGGCCGGGGTGCAATGGGATCAGGCCGATTACAACGCCGCTACGGGGTTTGATCTCTTCAACGTGTTTCCGTTCGACTACGCGGATCCGGCGGCTGATTTCGACTTTTTCCCGATCCCGACGCTAACGACGTTTCTCGAAAACCGCTACGATACCTTTGCGATCTACGCGCAGGATCAGGTCACGATCGCGGACCGGGTCCATATCCTCACCTCGATCCGCTATTCCGAGTTAAGCATTGACGAGCGCGTGGGCGGCGCGGGCAACGATGAGACTTACAGCGAATTTGACCCACGTTTTGGCGTCACCGTCGATGTAACGCAGGGGATCAGTGTGTTCGCCGGTTACGCCACCGGGTCGCGGCTTTCGATTTTCTTCAACGGAACCGAGCCACCGCTGCCCGAGCGTTCGGAAAGCTACGAGGCGGGCATCAAGTTTGGCCTAGATGAGATCGGCCTTTCAGGTTCGCTCGCGGCCTACCGCATTGATCGAACCAACGTGCCGACGCCCGATCCGACAACCTTCTTTACGTCGATCCAGACGGGCGAACAGCGCAGCGAAGGCTTTGAGGCGGACTTCATCTTTGAGCCGACCCCGGCGTTCTCTTTGCTGGCGACCTACGCCTACACTGACGCGCGGGTGATCGCGGACACTGTCATCCCGGTCGGCGATCAATTGCCGCGTGTTCCCGAGCATCAAGGGCGGATCGCCGCGCGCTATCGCTTTCTCGGCGGCGCGCTCGATGGGTTTGAGCTGGGCGCGGGGCTGACGGGAGCCAGCGACACGGTGATCGCTTTGCCCAACGGCGCGGAAGTCGATGGCTAT
>JBCDHW010000031.1:0-3028 GCA_038749595.1 Pseudomonadota bacterium | reverse complement strand
CCGAGACCGGCGCGGGAAGAGTTCGCAGCCCTCGACGATGAGCCGGACGATGACGCCCTCCGTGCGCGTCAGATGCAGGGCCGGTTCCGCAGCGTCGCGCGCCAGGCTTCGCTCGATCCCGATGATGGGATCGAGCTCTGAACGATGCCCGGGATGGGGAAGGCCTGATGAAGAAGGACCGCTTGAACGTCTATTTCGATCCCGCCCTTTCGGCGGAACTGGAGGCTTTGGCCGCCCGGCGCAGACTTTCGAAATCGCAGATCGTGGAGGCCGCACTCGCCGCATTCCTGTCACCTGACGGCGCGGACCAGCGCGAAGCGGCCATCGTCCGCCGGCTTGATCGCCTTACCCGCGCGATCGAGCGGCTCGAACGGGACGTAACGATCGGAAACGAGGCGATGGCGCTGTTCGTCCGGTTTTGGCTCACCACCACACCGCCGATGCCCGACGAGATGCGCGACGCCGCCCAGGCGACGGGACGCGAGCGGTATGAGGCGTTTGTGGAGACCCTTGGGCGTCGGCTGGCGAAGGGGAGCACGCTGACGAAGGAGGTGTCGGAGGATTTCACTTCAGGTACATCTGAAGGCCCGGAATGAGCCCACACTTCTAGTTTTCGGCAGCGCGGCGAACGGCAGCTTTCTACAACCAATCGGTTGGATCGGCGCAACGCATGGGTGTTGACCCCGCGTTCCGGCGATCGCGTCGAGATCGACGGTGAGGCCTTCCTCATCCAGGGCGAGCCGATCCGCGGCCGCGAGCGGCTCGACCGCGACGCAGAGCAGGCGCATGACAGCGTACCGGGGTTGATCTTGGCGAACTGGGTGGTGGGGAGGCAATAGCCACTTGGTGCCGATTATCCCCGCGAAAACTCACGACCGGCAGGGCCCGCCAACAGGAGCAGCGGCCACGCCACACTAGCGAGCAGTATGACAGTCACTGTCAACCCGCTTCCGAAAGGTGCTGCTTGTGTTGCCTCGACGTACACCGTCCAAAATATTTCTGGCCCGCCAGCATAGCCGAGCGCAGCGGCGCCCGCGACGATCAGTATCGCTTTGTAGACCATGCCGACCATAGCAATTGGAAGTGAAACACCTGCTGCCCACGCAAGCTGCTTGCTTTCGCCTACGCGGCGCAGGAGAGCGTGGAATGTCAGCAGGGTGGCTGCATCTGCAAGCCCCAATAGAAGTGGAATCAAATATAGAACTGACACGGTCGGTCCGCTAACTCCAAAGCCTAATCCAATGAAGAACGAAGCGCCAAATACGAAGAGCAGGCCGCCATGTGCTCCGCTGCCAGAAATCGCGGCGACAAAGCCGTGCGCCTTCTCCATTATCCGTCCGATTCCCTTACCTGTTTCGTTCCAGATTTTTTCTGTTTCCGCGGCCGCCTCGTCGGGATCAACGCCCAACTCGACAGCTCTTTTCCGCGCAATTTCCTGCTGTTTCGCAAGCATTCGCTTCTCACGTTCGCTGTGCGGATTCGGCTTGACCGCCGCAGACATCAACTGAAGAAAACCACCGGTCAGAACTCCAACCAACGCGATAGTCGAAAGGTCTTGAAGGAACGAATTGCAACCTGTCCCCAAGAAGGCGGCCAAAAAGAGTCCCCATACAACAGCGGCCGTGCCGACAAGCGCGATCAATCCCACAAAGATCCCTCGCCTCTGTGTTATTCGGGTTAGCCAGGCTTCCGGTTTGGGGGCCAACGAGGAAAGCAGGAATAGCATCAGCAAGAACGACAAATAGATGATTGCGCCAATGGCTACGTTTGATGCCGTTATTGGGGCACACCGGAAAGAGAGGACGCTGCTCCCGTCGACCGTATCTGGTCCGCCCATAGCCCAGCCAAGCACAAAGGCCGCGAGAAAGTACAGTAGGGCGGGCAATACAGATGCCTGAAACACTCGGAGAAAGAATTTCGCCGAGCTTGTTGTGGGCGCGGGGGATGCATCAGAGTTTGACATCAAAATGCTCTATCTCGACCATCCCGCATTCGTTGCGGTGCCACGGGTGTCGTGAATACTCTTGCTTTTTGGCGATCCAGACAAGATTCTGATGCTCACTTCTCGTGAAACCACTCTTGCCGCGCAGCACGCACGGCTCTCGGTGCTACCCGCCACAGCCCTGCGCGGCGAGGTGCTGCCCGAGCCTCTCCATCGAGACCGGCATGCCGGAAGTGCCGCGCTACGCGATGTATTTGCGCTGCGTACTCGACCAGCTGACCTGTCAGATGCAGCGTCCGCAGCCCGCAAGCGAAGGAGTATTTCATCGATAGCTGCCGTTCGGCCAACGCAAGCTTGTCCGCTGAGTTGCTACCAGCAACGAGTTGAAAGCGGCTGCCCTACACACTTTCCTGCCTCTACACGCTACGCCACTACTACGCCCTCAAGGCTGTTGCTGAGCGAGCGATAACGGTCTTCTTGATGTGCCCCGTAACCAGATGCGGGGCCGCGAATGACCGTCCACTCTCTCAGATCAGAAGCGATCGAGCGCGGCTCCCGCATGCTCCGGACGGCGCTCGGCCCTGACGTCGCCGCCTGGCTCGCGGACCCGGCTGTCGTCGAGGTGATGCTGAACCCGGATGGGCGGCTCTGGGTCGATCGGCTTGGCGGCGGCCTCTCAGATACGGGTGAGCGGCTTTCGGCGGAAGACGGCGAGCGGATCGTCCGCCTCGTCGCGCACTATGTCGGCGCAGAGGTTCATGCGGATGCTCCGAGGGTGTCCGCGGAGTTGCCGGGAACGGGAGAGCGGTTCGAAGGGCTCCTGCCGCCCGTCGTCGCCGCGCCCGCATTTGCGATCCGCAAGCCCGCGGTCGCCGTGTTCACCCTCGACGATTATGTCGCCGCGGAAATTATGGATGGCAGCGCAGCAGACGCATTGCGCGAAGCGGTGGCGTCTCGCGCCAACATCCTGGTCGCCGGCGGGACATCGAGCGGCAAGACGACGCTCACCAACGCGCTGCTCGCCGAGGTCGCCAAATCCTCCGACCGCGTCGTTTTGATCGAGGACACGCGCGAGCTTCAGTGTCT
>JBCDHW010000030.1:0-3198 GCA_038749595.1 Pseudomonadota bacterium | reverse complement strand
GCCCCGTGGCTCAACTGGATAGAGCAGCCCCCTCCTAAGGGGCAGGTTGCAGGTTCGAATCCTGCCGGGGTCGCCAAAACCGACTGAAAAATATGGCTTATTTGCAATGGGTTCTGTCCGAGCCTGCAGAAACGCCCGTTTCGTTTTTCGCCGATTTCTCCGAAAACGACCGAATTCTCGTACAAAACCTGTACAAAATTCGCACGTCCGTGCGGCTTTTGGGGCCATCCGATGAGCTGGCGTGTGGCAAACGCTTGCGCTGAACGGAAGTTCGGGAGTGCCACGCGCAAGCAGATCATCATGTTTCTGGCAGACAAGGCTTCTGATGATGGATCGGGCATCTGGTGTTCGAAGGGGACGATCCAGCGGCATACAGAACTGGGGGAGACGACGGTCAAGCGAACGATCCGGGACTTCCTGAAGGAAGGTATCCTTGTCGAGACTGGCGCGCGGGGGTGCAAAAACGGATTCACCGTCGTGTACAGGATTGATCTGGCGCGGATCGAGGCGCTGGAACTGACCGCCGAGCCCGATATCGAGACGGGGGCCACAGTGGACCCCGTCCAGACTGGCCCCGGAACGGGGTCCACAGTGGACGGGGTACCGGGGCCACCACGGCCCCCAAACCACCCTAAAACCATCCATAAACCTCCTACGCGCGAGCGCGTTGCGGCGGAGGATAAAGAAGCTGAGAAGATTCTGGCGGTCTATCCACCTGACCGTCTGCGCGGGAAGGCTGAGTGTCTCGGGCGGATCAGGGAGGCCTTGGATGCCGGGACGAAGGTCGAGGACCTGTTGCAGGCCGTGAAGGCCTACGCAACCGAGAGCGCAGGCTTCACCCGGTCGAAGGTTTGTTTCTCGGACAACTGGTTCAAGTCGGGACGCTGGCGCACATACGTTGAGGACATCGCCAAAGGCCGAGAAGAGACGAAGGCCAAGGAGGTCGAGATGCTGACAGGCCTCGCGAGCTGGGTGGCGGATAAACACCCTCTTTGCCGCCACATCACGCCCGGCCAGATCGATGCTCTTCTGGCCGCAGAGCTGGTGACACAGGCCCAAATCCAAGCGGCGGGCCTCAGATCATGAGCACCAATGATCGGACCGAAGCGCAAACAGCAAGGCGACCCATGTCATACGCTGGCGCTTCTGACACAGGACCTTGCGAGGGGCGGCACGCCTCCCCTTCGAACCCCACCGGCGCGGGCAAAGCCCCCGCCAAAGAGCCGCTGACCGAGACCTTCGTCTTCCGTTGCACCGCGTCCGAGAAGGCCCAGCTGCGCACCAAGGCCGGAGCCGCTGGCCTGCCCGCCTCGACGCTACTGCGCGAGGCGCTTGGCCTGACCGAGGCGCGCCGCCGCAAGCCAATCCCGCGCGTTGATCCGGCGCTGGTGCTGGCCGTTGGGCGCATCGGTGGCAATCTCAATCAGATCGCGCGCTGGCTGAACCACACGATGAAGGTCGGGCGCACCGATTTAGACACGCTGACCGTCGCGCGCCGCCTTGTGGTGATCGAACGCCAGCTTGCCGCGCTCCTCGATGAGGCGCGGCGGTGCTGATCAAGTTCTTTCCCAATGGCAAAGGCGCGGGAGCGGGTCCGGTCGGCTACCTCGTGGCCGAGCGTGTGCTGGCCTATGATAACAACCGGGACCTGATCCGGGATGCCGACGGCCAGCCCGTGACCGTCACCCGCGATCCTTTGCCCGAAGTTCTGCGCGGCAACCCGGAGCGCACCGAGGCGCTGATCGACGCCAGTCGCCACCAGTGGACATACCGCGCAGGCGTGATCAGCTTTGCGGACAGCGATGATCCGAACGAGGACCAGCAGGCCGAGGTCATGGACGATTTCGAGCGGCTGGCCTTCGCGGGGCTGGACCCCGAGCAATATGAGATGCTCTGGGTCCGCCATTGCCACGAAGGCCGGGTCGAGCTTCACTTCTGCACGCCGCGCCTGGAGTTGACGACAGGCAAAAGCCTGAACATCGCACCACCGGGCTATCAAGACGCCTATGACAGCCTGCGGGACGTGATGAACCAACGCCACGGCTGGGCCGATCCGATGGATGTGGAGCGGGCCAGGGAGGTGCGCGACACCATCGAAGCCCCGACCCGCGCCCAAGGCCGGGACGAGTTGCATGCATGGATACAGGACCAGATCGAACTCGGCCTGATCACAGATCGTACGTCCATAATCGACGCTCTCACTGACGCGGGCTTCGATCTGCCACGCACTGGCAAGGCCTACATCACCGCCCGCGATCCCAACACGGGCGAGCGCTGGCGGCTGAAAGGAGAGATTTACAATGAAGACTGGCAAGCCGACCCGGCTGAGCGAGAAACTGAACGCGGAGCTCGACACGATCAGGTCCGAACACGTCGCCTCGATCTCGTCCCAGCTCAAGAGCTTCAGGATCGATTTGAAGAACATTGTGGGCGCCGCGCAGCATACCATCGCGAGCGATACGCGCCGCTTTCAGACCGAGACGGCGAGCATGTTCGAGACACGGCTGAGGTCGATCCGCCTCTGGCTGACGATCTCACCCTGGCTGATCGCCGGGATGGTGCTGACGGGGATCGCCTCGATGATGGCCGCGAGCTTTTTGTGGACGGTGCACCTGACGCGGTCGGAGCTGACGGAGATGGGTTTGACACGGATCGAACGGCCCGAGGGAACATGGCTGATCCTGGACCCGTCGAAGACGCGCCTGCGCACCTGCACGATGGGCGAAAGACACGTGACCTGCATTCGGATCGAGGAGGACTAGATGACCCAACTGACAGCCTTGGAACGCGATTTGCTCGCCTGCGTCGAGCGGTTGGTGACGGCCTCCGAAGCCTCCGCGAAGGACTTAACCGCCTTGGAGACACGCTCGACCGGCAGGATCGAGCGAAGTGTCTAGCCAAAGAGTCGTGTTGCCAAAATACCTTTCATGCCGTCTATGTCTGGATGAAGGGGGCTATTGGGACAAATTATGAGAAACATACTGTGGGTTTGGGCACCGTTGGGCGTAATAACATCGGCGCTTTCAATCGTATCGTTGGTACAAAATTTTGCAAACATCGATGTTTTTGCAATACCAAGCGCAGTTTTGGAGGCCTATAGAGCGCTTCTGAACGATATCTTTTACATATCTGTTGAATGGTGGACAGGGGTTAAACTTCCAAATTGGATGCAAGACACCATTGCACTCTACCTATTAT
>JBCDHW010000029.1:0-3217 GCA_038749595.1 Pseudomonadota bacterium | reverse complement strand
TGCTCGGCGAGCTTTGTCTCGCCGGAAGGTTTGGTGGTCACGAACCACCACTGCGCGCGCGGATCGGTGCAGTTCAACTCGACAGCCGAAAACAACTACCTCGAGAACGGATTTCTCGCCGCGACCAAGGGTGACGAACTCCCCGCGGCTCCCGGATCGCGCATCTACGTAACCACCGAAGTGACCGGCGTCACCGACGCAATGCGCGAAGGAACCGAAGGCTTGGAGCCATTGGCGCGGTATGAGATGGTGCAACAGCGCCGCAAAGATATCATCGCGGGGTGCGAAGAGGCAGCCGGCTATCGTTGTCAGGTTTCCGGCTTTTACGGCGGCGCGCAGTACAGACTTATCAAGCGGCTCGAAGTGCGCGACGTGCGCCTCGTTTACGCGCCGGCGGATAGCATCGGTAAGTATGGCGGCGACATCGACAATTGGCAGTGGCCGCGTCACACGGGCGACTTCGCCTTTTATCGAGCCTATGTCGCGCCCGACGGCTCGGCGGCAGATTTCAGCGAAGACAACGTGCCCTACGCGCCGGAGCATCACCTGAAAGTGAGCGCCAAGGGCGTGGCTGACGGCGATTTCGTTATGGTCGCAGGGTACCCCGGTACGACAAGCCGCTACACGCTTCTGGCCGAGGTGGAGAACACTTTCGAGTGGAATTATCCAACCTTTCAGAAGCTGATCGAGGACTGGATTGCCACTATTGAGTCCACCGCGCCGGAGGGTTCGGATGCGCGCGTCAAGTATGAGAGCCTGCTGGCGGGCCTGAACAATTATGAGAAAAACCTGCGCGGTCAGATGGAAGGCGCGCGCCGTGTCGGTCTCGTCGATCGCCGCCGGGAGCGTGAAGACGCTCTGGGAGAATGGATCGCTACAGACGAAGCCCGTGCAGACTACGCCATCGCGATTGCGGCTTTAGCCGAACTTTCGGAGGAAAGCGCGCAAGCCTCGCGGACGAACTTTTGGTATGGAAATGTCGGTCGCGCGTCGCTTTTCAGCACAGCTCGTCGTCTTTACCGCCTCTCCAAGGAGAACGAGAAGCCCAACGCCGAACGCGAGAGCGGCTATCAAGAGCGCGATATGACGTTCTTCAAACAGAGCATGCAGGCCATCGACCGCCGATATGACGCGGGTGTCGACAAGGCCGTTTGGACGCTGTTTTTGACCGGCTATCTCGCACAACCGATGGATGAGCGCGTACCCCAACTTGATGAAGCGATGGGCTTCACCGCGGAAACGACCGCTGAGGATCTGCCGGAACTGCTTGAGGCCTTTTACGCCAATACGACGCTGGGCGATGTCGAAACGCGTCTGGCTCTGATGCAGGCTTCACCAGAAGACTTCGAAGCGAGCGAAGACCCATTCATCAAGCTCGCGGTCGCGATGTACGATTACGGCTTTGAGCTTGAGACAGAAAGCAAGACGCGGGCAGGGCGCGCTTTGGCTTTGCGGCCCGCTTACATGGAAGCGATCACCGGCTGGCAGAAAGAACAGGGCGTGCTCGCTTATCCGGACGCCAACAGCACCCTGCGCGTAACATTCGGCAATGTGCTAGGCGGGTCGCCGGCCGATGGCCTGATTTACGCGCCCTTCACAACGCTCGAAGGCATTGCCGCCAAGGACACGGGCGAAGATCCGTTCAACGCTCCGAAACGGCAGCTCGAGCTGATCGAGGCTGCCGATTACGGCGACTACGAATTTGAAGCGGTGAAGTCAGTTCCGGTGAATTACCTATCGGACCTCGACGTAACGGGCGGCAATAGCGGCTCGGCCACTCTGAACGCCAAAGGCGAACTGGTTGGGCTCCTGTTCGATGGAACCTACGAGAGCATCAACTCCGACTGGGACTTTGACCCGCGCACGACCCGCTCGATCCATGTGGATACCCGGTACATGCTGTGGGTGATGGAAAAAGTCGATGGCGCTACGGCTCTAATCGAAGAAATGGACGTTGTGACCGAATAAGGCCGCTTTCCAGTGGCCAACCTCAAGACTAAACGAAGGAAAATCCTTTGAGACTGATTGCATTTGTGCTTGCCTTTGTCGCCGCGATTCCTGCTTATGCGCAGGGGATCCAGCAGACCAAAGGCAGTTTTGAAGACAAGTTCCGTCAGCTCGACGAAGTGCTTCCCGATCCCAACGTCTATCGCAACGCGTCAGGCGCACCCGGGCACCAATATTGGCAGCAACAGGCCGATTATAAGATCGTCGCCGACCTCGACGAAGACAATCGGCGTCTGACGGCCAAGGCCACGATCACTTACAAGAACAACTCTCCCGATACTCTGCCGTGGATCTGGCTCCAGCTGGACCAGAACATCTTCAAGAAAGATTCGATGGCGGAGTTGACGCAAACGTTCGGCGGACCCGGCCGCCGTGGACCGGCGGTAAACGCCGCCAGCGGCGGAGCACCGGCGCGCCTGTCGATGGAGGAGCTGCGGCGCCAGCAGGCCATGGAGAACGATCCGTACGGCTACGACATCACGCGCGTTTCGCTGAGCAACGGGCGCGAACTCTCGCACACCATTGTCGGCACTTTGATGCGGATTGATCTGGTAAGCCCGCTGCGCCCCGGTCAGAGCGTGAGCTTCAACATCGACTGGGCCTTCAACATCGTCGAAGAGAACGTGATCTTTGCCCGCTCTGGCTACGAGCACTTCCCCGATGACGAGCGCGAAGGCGGCAACGATATCTTCCTTTTTGCTCAGTGGTTCCCGCGCCTTGTCGCCTATTCGGATTACGAAGGCTGGCACAACAAGGAGTTTCTTGGTCGCGGCGAATTCACCCTCGAGTTCGGCAATTACGACGTGACGATGAACGTGCCGAACGATCATATCGTCTCATCAACTGGCGTTCTTACGAACCCAACGTCCGTGCTGACGTCGACGCAGCGCCAAAGGCTGGCCCAGGCGCGCAACGCCGACGCTCCGGTGTTCATTGTCACTCAGGAAGAAGCGCTCGCCAACGAAAGCAGCAACCCCACCGGCACCAAAACCTGGCGCTACACCGCGCAGAATGTACGCGACTTTGCCTGGGCCACAAGCCGGAAGTTCGCGTGGGACGCGCAGGGCCACAAGCAGCCGGGCGCCAAGAACGAAACCGTGATGGCGATGTCCTTCTATCCGAAAGAAGGTGGCGAACTTTGGAGCAAGTACTCCACCGCCGCCGTGGTCCACACCATGAAGGTCTATTCGCGGTTTAGCTTCGATTATCC
>JBCDHW010000028.1:0-3322 GCA_038749595.1 Pseudomonadota bacterium | reverse complement strand
GCTGCGCTGGCGCGAGTGGATGGGCCGGATCGAGGCGGTGCTCTTTGCCAGCGCGACGCCGGTCAGTCGCGAGGATCTGCGCCGTGTGGTGGGGCAGGGGGCCTCGTTGGATCTGCTGATCGAGGACATTCGCGCAGAGCTCGAGACCAGGCCCTATGACCTGGTTCAGGCGGGCGGCGGCTGGATGTTCCAGACGCGCGCGGGCTATGCCGCGGCGATCGAGGCGGCCGCGGATCTCGGCGCGCGGTCGCTGCCATTCACCGACCTGGAGATGGCGGTGCTCTGCGCCATTGCCTATCATCAGCCCGTCGATCGGGCAGGGCTGAAGGATATCTTCGGCAAAGAGATCAGCCGCGATCTGCTGGTCCGGCTGCGCTATAACGGCCTGATCGCCAGCGGCCCCCGCGCGCCCCGCCGCGGCGCGCCGCACACCTTCGTGACCACGGACCAGTTCCTGGCGACCTTCGATCTGGAGACACTGAGAGATCTGCCAGAGCTTGATTTGGCTGTCGGTGAAGTAGAAGACTAGGCTCTGGCTGTACGGGTCTGAGGCTCGTTGCTTCCAGTTGGTTGGAGGGATCAGTATCAGCGTACTGAAGCGAGCAAACCCGCGCAGCCGTCTTGCGACATTGCCGAGCTTCGGCGCAAAACGCCCTATGTCGTTGCGGGAACCCCAAGACCGGCTTAACTCTGCCAAAGCTTTCTGCCGGAAACACGGCATCCCTATTAAAGGCATCAAGCCGCTTCGATTGCGCTTCAATAGTCTTTTCCGCGTTCCCGCTGAGCACCTGGTGCTTCGCGTCCACAATGCGGCAACCGCGTTTGAGGATGTGAAACGCGAACTCGATATCGCGCAACATCTCGCACGAAACTCCGTGCCGACCCCGGCGGCGCTCAAGGGTGCCGAAGACGTCTACTGGAGTGGAATGCACTTCGTCACGGCATGGGAGTACCTTCAGCCCGGGCCAGCGCCGGAAGCACCAGAAGGCCAGTTCGGTGATCTACTTCGGCAGTTTTACATTGCGATGGAAAGTTTTGAACCGCCTCTCCCGCCATTCGCGCCACTGAAAGACGCGTTGTTTCAAGTTCGTTCTTTGAGCATCAAACCTGAGGCGCGCGCCTTTCTTGAAGATGCTATCGCGACATGCGTTGCTGACTTGAACTTCTGCACAGCGGCGGATGCCATGCGCCCGATCCATGGAGATGCCCATGAAGGCAACGTAATCTGGGTTGGTGGCACAGGCTTTCTCATTGACTTCGAAGCGGTATCGAATGGCTCAATCGAAAACGATATCGCTCCAATGATCATTACCAAACGCCGGTTCCGACCTGATCTCGACCTGGAGAGCTTCGTTGCGCGGGTTGCTCCCAGGATCGACATCGGTGCAATCCATCCCGCGATCGTCAGAGCCCGAGAGCTGCGGATGGTGGTATGGTTGGCAAAGTCAGCGAAAGGCTCGGACGATCTCCACACAGAGTTCGAGCGACGCCTTGAGAACCTAAGCAACCAGGACAACACCGCAGCGTGGGTGCCAAAATGAGGAAAAGTGGTTGGGTTTGTGGGCCGTTATCAAGTTGGGAATGGGCTCGCCGTCCAAGCGTGCGAGGACATAACTCTCGCGGTTCGAATGTGATCGATAACCGCGAATAGCGCGGGGCACCGGTCAAGCTTTCGATGTAGTTCCGAGCATCGGGATAGCGTTTGGCGCGCCAGGGACCCATGCGCATTCTAAAGGTCGACATGCACGCCGTTTTAGTTGAGCCACCGCCACTCTGACATCCAGAACGGTCGCATCATGACGGCGGATCAACTCAGATTGGCTGGCTCAAGGTTGGGTCAGTCGATCGCAACCCCAAGCAGGATGAGGGCGGCCGCGCCGAGCGCCACCAGAACCCATCGCGCGACACGAATGTCGATCTCAGTCGTGAGCCAGTCCTTCAGGCTGCCGGCCGGTGAGTTGGTTTTTTCGTCCATGGCATGTTCCTTTCGAAATCGTGTTGTAACCGATATGGGGAGCACTCGCGCGGGAATAACAGCGTATGCGACACGATTTGGTGATCCCGTGTACCGGATCTCGAGATGACTTGATCTCGCAGGAACGCGTCGAACTCGCCGGCGCCATCGAAGCGCTTTCGCGCTGTGTGGTCTCTTCCCAGGAAGCCGGGTCTCAGGTCACTCGGTGACTGTTATCTTCAAGTCTCGGAACACAGCAGGGCAAAGGGATGCCCCGCATCTATTCCTTGTTGTGACTTACTGCGCCGGGCTTTTGATCTGCTCCAGAAGGGTAAGTCGATCCGGCAGCTGCCAGCTTTCCTCGATCACTCCGTCTGAAAGCCGGTGCACCGCAATCGCGCTGAATTCGACGTCACGGCCGGTGGGTGCATAGCCGAAGAGCTCACCGGAATGGGTGCCTCGGATCGTTCCGATCACTGTGACGACGTTGTTTGCGTAGTGCAGAGACTCGATATCAAACCGGGCATCGGGGATACCATCTGTATAGGTCATGATCTCCGCCAGATAGCCGTCCACGTCCCGCATCGGCCGCGACGGGGACTCCCCATGGACGAACCAGCGCTCCGACAACGTACCCTCAAACAGGTCTTCGTCGCGTGAGTTGAGCGCGGCGTAGTAGCGCTCCACCATGTCGAGGGCGTGGTTCTCCCCGAAAAGCGGCGAACTGAGTGCGTCGGCGAAGTGGCCAACATCCGGCTCAGCTGAACGCAACCGAAGGTATCCCAGGACTTGATTATCGCGCTTCGGATCCAAGACGAGGATTTCGCCCTCAAACACCCGGAACTGGGTCAGTTCCTCAATATTGGTATAGTGCGAGATCACCAAAAGCGGTCCGCTGCGCTCGGGATCTCCGTCCCATGTCGAGATCCGCTCGCGCAAATCAGTCACGTTTTTGGCGCCTTGGAGCGACAGCAGTAGGTTCAGATCGCCATCGGTCTCCACAGGGATGCTCGCAGAGATTGTCGGGTCCACGCTGTCGAACCCTTCCTGCAGGCTCTCAAGCGTCTGCTGGTTGCGACACCATTGGCTCACGACGATTTGCGAGGGGAGAACATCGTTTGAAGCCAAGAGCGCCCCGAGATCCCGCATATTCTCTCGTCCCTGCGGCGACATGATGCGCTGGTTGGCGCAATCGGTCGGCGCAACGTTGGGTATGTCGAGCTTGCTCCAATCCGTGGGGCCGTGGCGCATGAGGTAGACGACATCGTCGCGGAAGAACATCTGGTCGAGCTGCTGGAACGGCTCGAAGCGCAGCGTGTCGAGGATGTCGAGATCGGCCGCCTCAGCCGTCATCGCCATTTCGCCCAT
>JBCDHW010000027.1:0-3373 GCA_038749595.1 Pseudomonadota bacterium | reverse complement strand
GAGGAAGTCTCCGGTGGCGAGGTCGCGGACCAGGGTCTCATTGACCTCTGCGGCCTCAAAGTCGCATTCCTTGATCTCCTTGAACTCCTTGATCTCCTTGATCTCCTTGATCTCCTTGGCCAGCGGCGGCTTGGCGATGGCCATCTGGTATTTGATCGAGCGCGCGTTCGCCATCGGTCTTGAACGCATGGCGAAGCGACGGCTCACCCCAGATATCGTTCATGCCGTCAGCCTCGGATCGGTACCGGCCGGCGCGCCGCCGCCTCGGGCTCCGTGGGCGGATCGAAACGCCCTCCTCGCAGTAAAGGCGATTCAGGCGCTTGTGGTTCCCAGGCTAGCCCTCGCGCGGCAGCAGGATTTGCAAACGTCAGTAACCGTATCGCACCCGGCTTTCCGCCAGTTCCTTCAAGCGCATCCGCAAGTTCACCTCCGGATCGCGTCTGGATTGATATCGGTGAGAAGCCCACCCGAAGCCCATAGCCCTCCAAGCCCGACGTTCCGACAGCTCAAACACGTCTTGATAGTGCCGGACAACTTCGCAGCGCCGAACAGGCTTTACCACTTTTCTCAACGCATCTGCGCGCCAATCTCTCTCGGATCGTTGGCGATCCATTGGCGCAACATGCTTTTGTCCAACGCCAGATCCGCGACCAGCCGTTTCAGCTTGTTCGGCAGGGTCCTCGGACCGATCGCGGCCTCATGCCTCACTCTCATCCTCAAGCGGCTTGAGCCTTCGGATCTCGCACGCCATTGTCGCGCGAACCAATGGCGCAACAGGGCGCGCCGCCCATCCCGGCATAGACCGTTCGGCGGGGCACCGATCCACTGGATCAACGCCAAATCCACGTACTCTAACGATAGAACATCGCTTTCGCGATCTCCAACTTACGGTAGATCTCGCCAACCGTCGACTAGGCTTCCGCCCGCCTCAGCGCGAAGGCAATCTGCTCATCACTGAAGCTTTTCTTCGGCATCGGTACACTCCCTCTGGCGCTAGAAATATACCCAAAATTTCACCCTCAATTCGGACCAGGCTAACGTGGTAAAACCAAAAAAACTTGCACGCCCGGGGCAGGCTATACATTTCCCGATGCGGCCTCACACAGTATCAGCTTCTCCAGCGTGAGGTCCGACACGGCTTTTCGATGCCGCTCCTACTCGTTCTCCAGGTCCTTCAGACGCTTCACCTGGTGGTCTGCAGGCCGCCACACTCGTTGCACCACCAAAAGTATGTGAATTGCGTCACACCGACCGTTTTCACCTCCTCGGCCACCGATGGGCCTTGCGACACCAACACATCGACCCGTCGCAGCTTCCCAACGATCTCTTCGGCTTCGGGCTCTTACCCGCCATCTCTGATCCTCCGTTCTCCAAAACATAGCGGAGGATCCAAACGGATGGGCCAGCTCAAAAGCTCCCAAAGAGAGGGCGCTGGATCGGCTAGCACTTCTGGCTGACTGAGGAGCATAGGAAGCGGTCGCGTCTGTTCGTTCGGTTGTCTCAAGGCAAGACGCGGGTCGATGACCGATGGGCGCTAAGCAGGATAATCTATGGGAAGAATGGGGGTACAGTGGAAGGGCGCACCGTCCGCCTACGATACACCGAGAACGCTCTACACCGGTCCTTCAACCGCTCGCGTTTGGGCCGGTTCGCTCGGATCTTCTCGGAACCCGACCAGCCGGGCGAAACGATTATGATCAACGGCACCCACTTCAAGGCACACCAGACAGCGGCGAGCCTCTCAAAAGGGGGTACGCGCCTGCCGGCGATCGGACGGACAAAAGGCGAACCGAACTCCAAGCTGGATTTGGCCTGCGATGGGCTCAGCCGGCCCTTGATCTCTTTCCGGTCCCGGGCCAGAGGAGCGATGCGAAAAGCGCCTTAGCCCTGCTGAGCGGTATGCCACCGGCTAAAGGTCTATTTGCTGGCCAGGGCTAGGAGCTCTGCGGCGAGCTGTTCGTCTCAGCTACAGGCATCGCCTCGAAGGTCACATATTGGTTGTGAGCCCTGACCGGCGGCGCGAGCAGTAGAAAAAAGGAGGGTCCCGGCGTCCGGAACCCTCCTGGCACACCCCCTCCGCGGTCCCCACCACGTGTTTGTGTGCAAATTCATCAGGACGGTCCCTTCTGGGCCGATGCAGCTGTCATACACCAGAGGCCCTGACAAGGCAAAAGCGAAGAATATAAAAGCCCCGCCAGTTCCTTAGCAATCGCGTAACCCGCAGCTTCAAACGCCGTTCAGAGCGCTTTGACCGCCTCCAAGACCTGCTCCACATGGCCCGCGACCTTTACCTTGCGCCAGACCTGGGCCACTTTTCCCTCGCCATCGATCAGGAATGTCGCGCGCTCGATGCCCATATAGGTTTTGCCGTACATCTTCTTCTCGACCCAGACCCCGTAGCGTTCGCAAACATCGCTCTCGGCATCCGACAGCAGGATCACGCCCAGTTCATGCTTGGCCCGGAATTTACCGTGCTTGGCGACGGTATCCTTGGACACACCCATCACGGTTGCACCCGCCGCCTCGAACTCGGCCAGATGTTCTGTGAACCCCACGGCTTCCTTTGTGCAGCCGCTGGTGTCGTCTTTGGGATAGAAGTAGAGCACCACCTTGGACGGCCGCTGCGACGAAAGCGTCACATCTTCGCCGCCATCCTGCGGCAGAGTAAAATCAGGCGCTTCGGATCCGGCTTCGATCGGGGCTGTATCCAGCATTCTTTACCTCGCTCGGTCTGGTCTGTCTTGACTATGCCCCTTGTTCTAGCCCGTCTTGTCCTGTGTCCAATTCTGTAGAAACCAAAATACCACCCCAGCGCCGTCGCGCCCGTCATTGGCACCCGGCCTGGATCGTTACACGGTGCCTCTGGTCACTGGTGTTCGCCCTGATCGCGCTGTTGGCAGGCGGAGTTTGGTGGCTGAGCACCTACCCGGTGGCGCTCGGTCCTGACTTACGCGCCCGTGCCGCGGCGGCTATTGACCCGCTTCTCGCGCCCCACGATCTGACCTTGTCCTTTGACAGCCTCGCGGTCGGCATCGGCCCCGGATTGCGGCCTATGGTTCAGGCTGCGGGGCTGCGCCTCACCGGGCCTCTGGGCAACAGCGTCGCGCTTGATCGCGCCGTTTTACGTTTCGACCGGTCAAGCCTTCTGGAAGGCGAGATTGCACCGCAATCGATCCAACTTGCCGGTCTGCGGTTGGCCATCACACGTGCCGTCGAAGGCGCCGTGACGGTCGAGACGGGCCCGGCGACGCTTTTTGCCGGTATCGATACCCCGGGAGCGCTGATCGCCAACATTCGCGCGCTTCTCGCGCAAGGCCCGCTCGCAGAGCTCAGAACCCTTGGGGCGAGCGATCTTTCCCTGCGCATCACCGAT
>JBCDHW010000026.1:0-3423 GCA_038749595.1 Pseudomonadota bacterium | reverse complement strand
GGGAAGGCATCTGCAAAACCCGCATCCACTACCGCAACCCGCGCGCCGCTGTCCTGCACGTAAAACTGCACGAGGTCTGCCTTTGTTTGTGTGTTCAGAAGAACAGGTACAAAGCCCGCGCGCACTGCGCCAAAGAAGGCGGCCGCGAAGACAGGCGTATCGTCAAGGAAGAAGGCAATCCGCTCCCCCCGCGCCACACCGGCACGAATGAAAGCATTCCCCCAACGGCCGGCCATGGCAATCAACTCGGCGTAGCTGAGCTGTCCGCCGGGACCGGTCAGCGCTGTCTTTTGAGGGTTGCGAGCGAGGTTCTGCCACAAGATCTCTGAGCAGTTCCGATGCGCCATTTTGCCGAACCCAATCGCGCGCGCTCCGGTTACATTAGTCGGAACAGGGTCTGTCATCGGCAGGGGCGCGGCAGGGGCCCGCGCTTCCTCGTGGATCTGTTCAGGCAGCTCGGCCATTAATCCGCCATCGCCCTATGCGCCTCAAAATCCGCAGCGAATTGGGGGGCGATCTTCCGCAGCCGCTCGTCCGTCATCCGTCCCGAGCGCATAAGGTAGTCATAGGCGAAGTCCATCGGCTCAAGCCGCATCTTCTCACTAAAGCCTTCATACCATTGAGCAGATGTATTGGCGGCATCGACGATTTTGCGCGCAATTGGGGGTCGTGCAGCCTGGTACTTGGCCAGGGCGTCTTCGACATCGGTCTCTTGCGCCAATGCACCGGCCAGCGCGATCGCATCCTCGAACGCCAAGCGCGTGCCGGACCCGATCGAGAAATGCGCTGTGTGAACAGCATCACCCATCAAGACGAAACGATCCGCGATCCAGCTTTCACACCATAGGCGCGGGAACTGCCGCCAGTTGGATTTATTGGTGATCAATTCCGTGCCATTCAGCACATCCTTGAAGAGCGTCCCGCACTTTGCTGCACTCTCCGCTTCGCTCAATCCCTCAAAACCCGCCGCGCGGAAGGTGGCTTCGCCGCACTCCACGATAAAGGTGCTTCGGTCCGGCGCATACCGGTAGTGATGCGCGTTCATTGGCCCGAACTCGGTGTCGATGAAGGTTTGGGTCAGCGTGTCGAAGGGGATCGACGCACCGAACCACGCGAAATGGTTGTCAAAGAACTCCATCTTGGGCTTGAACCGCGGCTCGAGACTTTGACGGACAAGCGAATTGAGCCCGTCTGCGCCAACAACCAAATCCGCCTCCAGCGTGCTCAAGTCTTTCACGGCTGTTTCGAAGTGGACCGGGATATCGAGGCCTCGGGCGCGCTCGGTCAGGATTTCGATGAGATGCAACCGCCCTATGGCGGTAAAGCCCACGCCGTCCAACATCACCGAACCGCGAGGCAGGTTCAGCACCATGTTCTGCCAGCGTTCCATATGCGGCACGATCAAGTCGTGCGTTTCGGGATCGTCGGCACGGAGAAAATCGAGCGCCCTGTCAGAGAAGACCACGCCGAAGCCGAACGTCGCGCCCTCGGCGTTCTGTTCGAGAACGCGGATACGGACATCCGGCATCGCGCGGCGGATGAGAATGGCGGTGTATAGCCCTGCGGGCCCCGCGCCGAGGATATCGACGCTCTTCAGGCGCGTCATCGCTCCCTCCCCCCTAAAGCCTATCGACGTTTTAGAAACGCTAGCGTAGGATTCTGTTTTATGCAATGCGTTTTACAATAAGGAAAAATATGTCGGAAGCTCTATCAATCGACATCACGTTCGGCGATTGCGATCCGGCGGGTATCGTTTTCTATCCAAACGCTTTTCGCTGGATGGATGCGGCCTTTCATAACCTCCTGCGCAACTTCGGTGGCCACGCAGAACTCTGCCGAACGCTCGGCGCGATCGGTCTTGGCCTGATCGATGTGTCGGCCCGGTTTCGGCATCCTATGCGCGACGGCGACCAACTTCTTCTGACGATAGAGGTCGCGGATTGGTCGACACGCGCCTTCTCACTCGGCTACATCGGGACTGTGGACGGAACGCTGGCCTTCGAAGGCCGTGAGGTGCGCGCGCTCTTCGTTCAGAGCGACGACGGCCTCCGGGCTGCGGATGTTGCGCCGCTCAAATCCCGACTGGAGGTTTTAGATGAGCGATGAAAACGGCCACGGCGGCGGGCTGAAGTCTCTGGATACAGCGCTCGGCGTGCTGGCCTACATGGCTACCCTAGAAGGCCCGAAGGCACTTTCAGAGATTGCGCGCGGCGTAAACATGCCGCCGAGCAAAGTACACAGATACCTCGCTTCTTTCGTCGCAGCTGGGCTCGTGCGGCAAAAAGGGCGGTCGGGTCACTACGATCTGGGCCCTGCGGCGATGCAACTCGGTCTCGCAGCCATGACACGGCACGATTTTGTCAACTCGGCCGCCGACGGATTGGCAGATCTCTCGCTCGAAACCGGCATGACGGTGCTTTTGTCGGTATGGGCAAACCAAGGCGCGACGGTGGTGCGTTGGGAACGTGGCACGTCGCCGACGGACACCTCCATGGGGCTCGGATCGACGCTCCCGCTTCTAACGTCTGCAACCGGGCGAGTGTTCCTGGCTTGGGGCCCACCGCGCGCGATCGCGCCGGTCCGCGACGCGCAGTTGCGTCGTCTTGCGCGGCAGCCGCGGCTATCGCTCGATGCTGTGCCAACACAAGTGGGCATCACTGAACTGGTCACTCGCATTCGCGCCCGCGGCTTCGCCTCCGTTGAAGGCCGTTTCGTGCCGGGCCTCGTTGCGGCGGCTGCGCCTGTGCTTGACTGGCAAGGCGAGGTGCAGGCAGCGATCACTCTCGTGGGCATCGACCCCGACGCAATCGCACCAGGATCAAATCCCGTCGAACGTCTCAAACGCTACTGTGCACAAAAATCGGTTTCCGTCATTCCCGCCTAGATACTGCATACAAGTAGCCTCCTCCTACCGCCAGGCTCTCTGTTCACATTCCACGACGCCAGTCTCGATCCGCTGTCGACACAGCAAACACCTGATTTTGGTGCGGTCGCCAACCGCCAACGAGGATCGCGAGCTCCAAGCCAGCGCCTTCAACAATAAGGTATGCAGGGATGTATTCATGGCCTTATGGCTGAGCGCGGATATCGAACGTGCCGTTGAAGGCGGACACGGCGTAGGCGTGCCACCAGTAGCCGGTAGGCCGTACAGTCAGTTCAGGTGGTCTAGGGCTTTTGAGAAAGACGCATCCTTGCCGGATGAGATCGAAAACACATAGCTTGAACTCGACGCGTCCGGTGGCCCGCTGGTGGCGCGGCAGGCTGAAGAAAACACCGGCTCCGAACTTCTGCATCTCTCGGAGCGCCGCACCTTTTTAATGGTCGCGGCTCTGTCGGTTACGCTCCCGCCAACACCCAAAAAAAGGGTTACGACAAACCCCACTACTCGAAACTTGTCCGGCTTCTTGGTAGCGTGACCATAGC
>JBCDHW010000025.1:0-3561 GCA_038749595.1 Pseudomonadota bacterium | reverse complement strand
GGATGGCCCCGCAACGCGTTGATCGTCTGCGTGCGCTGCCGGATCAGCAACCCGCGCACCCGGAAGACGGCCGCAGCCCCCTGCTTCTCCTCACTTTTCACCGGTACGAAGCGCATGTTCGGACGCTGTGCGCTGCCGCGCGTTCTCCGCCTTCGATCGGTCCACCGGACCGATCGATCGCTGCGCGACCGGTTCCGAACCCTCGCAGATGGCTTGCGCCTCCGCCACATCGTTCGGCAGGAAAACGATCCCCCGGATCGTTTTCTGGATCTGCCTCACTTTGCCGCCGCACGAACGGCTTCGCGTAGGCTGGCGGGATCAGCTGCACCTCGTGGCCGAGCTTGCCGATCTCCCGACCCCAGACATGCGCCCCGCCGCACGCCTCCATCGCCACCGTGCAGCGCGGCAGCCCCGCCAGCACCTCAAGCACCTGACCGCGCCGAAGAACCGCCCGTCCTGACGCGTCCGCACCATGTAGCTGAAACACATCTTTCGCCACCCTCTCGGCGAATGCATGCATTCAACTGCCGGTCGATGGATCAAGCCCGACCGTGGTCATCTCCGACATGACCGCCCTCCTCGTGGATCGTCGCTGACCCACCTTGCCACACCAGACGCCGTCGGCGGGCGGTCACACGATCAAGGCCGATCGCAGCCTCGAAGCACCGGCTACGGGTCCCGCGGACGTCGTCTGCGGCGCGCACCCAAGCCGCGCGCCGAGACGCTTCATGACTCTCCTGTAGGTTTGTCTATTGGCAAGGATGCGTGCCGATCGTGCTCGGTGTCTGGCCGATCCAGTCGCAGAGATCGGCATACATGTTGGGCCGCACCCGCGGCCCGATGTTCAGCGTCGCAGGGTTGTCGGTGACAATCGCGCCGGAGTCGAAAGGCGGGCCCTCGTTGCCGCGCTTTTGTACCGCCAGCACCGCTGCGGCGCCGTTAACAAAACGCCACACCGGCCCGCCCGACATGCCGCGCGAGGCGTAGCAATCATACATCAGGTAGCCGTCGGTGTTCTCCTCGACCTCACAGGTATCAAAATACATGAAGCCTTGGCAGAGCCCCCCGGTGAAGGGCGAGTTTGCACAGGTCTGACTCGCGCCCGGATATCCCGCGAGAATCACGGAGCGGCCGTCGTAGTCATCCACGCCGTACCACCAGAGCCCCATATGGCCGAGTGCCACAGTATCAGCACTGTCCGCGAGGACGAGCAGTCCGTAATCGTTTTCCAGCGTGCCGACGCGAGCGAATCTCGTAGGTTGGCCCGCCGTCGTATTCTGCGGACGCGGCGGGCCGTTCGGGCTGAAGCCGCCCGCATAGCCCGGCGCGAACCAGAGCGCGCCGAACCAGCCGCTTGAATCGTAAAGGCAGTGCGCCGCCGTCAGGACGTGTCGCGGACCGATCTTTACACCCGAGCAACTCGGCGCAGGGTCCGGGGCTCCGTCCCCGTCGTCATCCCTAAGGATTGCCCCGATCGTGCGCCAGGGGAAGCTCTGAAGGTCGTCCGTCGCCGCGAGGATGCTGCGGTCGTCGCCGCCGACGATGGGGCCGCCCGCGCCGCCGCCTGGATCGGCGGTGAGCCCGGCGAGATGTGGACGCCGCGGCCCTGGATCGTCGGAACCGGGACGAAATCCGAAACCCAACCGCGCGGCCGGGCCGATCGCCGTGGCAAAATCCGGCCCGGCCCGGCCTTCCGCTTCCGGCTCGACCGGACGGCGACGGAGTTCCGGATGACCGCGGCCGACGCGGATCTCTGCGTCCCCCAGCAGGGTCACCACCGCGTCAGAGCCGAGATCGAGGGGCGTGGGCAATGCGGCGAGCGGCGTCGACGCTTTGCCGTCCTGTTGGGCCATGGCCTCCGGTGCGGAGACCGCGGCAGCACAAAGGACCAGCAGGAAAAGCCGAGACGAAATAGCGGCGAAACATGCGGACGGATCCGTGAAAGGAAAGGTGCAAGTCATTGAGTAGACGCCCTTAAGTTAAACTACTGAGCGAAGATATATAGGTTTCAGAATGCCATACTGACCGCGACCATGCAATTGCTTTTGAGGCTTTCACACGGGAGGATCTGCTTATCGCCTTCGCGGAAAGCCCTGAAAATCTCACTGGTTCAGCGTTCGTTGAGACGCTCACAGAATTTGCTCCCGGTGACTGGGCATTTGCATAAAGAGCATCCAGTTTCTGCGCAGTGTGGAAGGTGCAAGCCGCCGTTCGCGGCAGTGCCCTCGATGTCTTGTCAGGGCTCGAAGTGGACCTTTGGCTCCGTTTTGAGCGCTTCGGCGCCACGCGATTGAAACTCAACGCCAACCGTCGCCAGATCTGCCATTTCGTTTTCCTCGTTGGATCGCTCATGGGTATGGCGGCGCGGCCATCATCAACGCTTTGGGCCCAGGCTTTTTGAGTTGCGCTCGGGGCGCTTGCCCGCCCATAGTCGGAAGGTCGCGGGTATCGAGTTTGGAGGTTCAGTCAGACATGATCAGAGCTGTATTTCTTTTGGCTCTTGCGCTCTTCAGCATCAGTGAAGCTGCGGCACGTACCGTATGTGGGGAAGACGTGGTTGCGGCTGGCGAGATCGAGAAACACTTCGATCGAAATCCAATCTCGGCGGAAGGTAAGTACCTAGGCAAAAACTGGAATGTTTACGGGTACATAAGCAAGATATCCTCGCAAAGCACGCTGTACTACTTCCTCTATCTTGGTGAGGATTTTCAGGTCCGCCTTGAAAAGACCGACCAGAACAGACGTGCCTTGGATCGCGTGAGCAGGGGCCAAAAGGTCTTCGTGTGTGGCCGTGTCGAAAAGATATCAGTGCTTGGCCTGTTCAACACGGGGACGTTTCAGCTTCGCGACTCCTGGATGCTTGCTGTAGAGCGGCGCGGGCAAGTCGAGCGCCTTTACTAACGTGCCTCCCTTTTGTGCGGCGCTCGGGTTTCGGGTATGTGGACTTTGCTGCCGTTCGAACTGTCGGTTTTGACCTGAGACCCGTTTCCTCCTCCAGTTTGAGGTAGAGTTCGTCCCGACGAAGGAGACGAACAATGAAACGTTCGCGGTTCAGCGAAGAGCAAATCATCGCGATCCTGAAGGAGCAGGAAGGCGGCATCACGACCGCTGATGTATGCCGCGCGCATGGGATCAGCACGGCCACGTTCTACAAGTGGAAGTCGAAGTTTGGTGGGCTGGAAGCGTCTGACGCCAAACGGCTCAAGGCGCTTGAGGATGAGAACGCGCGACTGAAAAAGCTGCTCGCGGATCAAATGCTGGACAACGCGATGCTGAAGGATGTCGCCTCGCGAAAGTGGTAGCGCCCGCTGCGAAGCGAGATGCTGTTGCCCATTTGTGCAAGGCGCACCAGGTGAGCGAGCGGCGGGCGTGTGCTGTTCTCGGCGTCGATCGGTCGAGCGTGCGCTACAAGAGCGTTCGGCCTGACGATGCTGAGTTGTGCGTATTCCGGGGGACGCGGACAGCTGTTCCAGAGGCGCGCGGACATCGGTTCCGGGCAGCGCGGACAAAGTCCGGCTCGGGTGCTGAGCGTTTGATTTGACATTTCAGGTTGGGTTGTCT
>JBCDHW010000024.1:0-4244 GCA_038749595.1 Pseudomonadota bacterium | reverse complement strand
GTCGGCACCGGATCGAGCGTTTTCCAGATGAGAAACGTATCGGCATGCATGCCGAGCACAGCCTGCGGCCCGGCGAGATCGAGCAGGGTGAACCCCGGATACACAAGCATCCCGACCTTGAGCGGCGCGGGCGATTGCTTTGGGATTTCAGTGGTCATAGCATGTCCTTTCAAAGCGTCCGGGAGGATGGGGCCGCACGGCTCCCCACAGGCAGGCTGCGGTCAATCGAACGCAGGGTGACGAGGGCGACGGCGAGGGCAAGCAGGGCGCAGAGCGCGATGGCCGCGATCATCGGCAGGGCGGTCCCGTCGAAGAACAGGCCGGTCAGGACGACGATCACCGCGCCACTCAACACGTGAAGCGTGCCGCCGAGGGACGAGGCGAGGCCCGCGTTCTCCCCATGCGGATCGAGCGCCATCACCATCGTTGTCGGCACGATGACGCCAAGACAGGCATTGCCCAGAAACAGTCCGGCGATAATGACCGCAAGCGTCGCCTTTCCGGCCAGTGCGATCCCGAGTAAAAGAGCCGTAAAGCCCGCAAACCCGACCGCCGCCCAACGGATCACACGCGGCATCCCGATCCTTCCGCTGAGTGGACCGGCCAATTGACCCGCCGCGAAGAAGCCCACTGCGTTAAGCGCGAAGGCCAGGCTGAATTGCATCGGTCCCAGTCCGAACTGCTCTGAATAGACGAAGGCGGCGGTGGCGATGAAGACCATGAAACCGGCAAAGCCGAAGCCGCCGACCAAGGTCAGCCCCATGAAGATCGGGTCGCGGAAGAGGGTCTTGCTCCCGCTCCAGAGTGTGCGTGGGTTCACGCGCACCCGTCGCTGCAAGGGAAGCGTCTCCGGCAGCGCCGTGACGGTCAGCAGCAAGCTCAGGCCCGCTGCGATGCCCAGCACCCAGAAGATCAGCCGCCAGTCGCCGATGATCAGCAAAACGCTCCCTGCCAGCGGGGCGAGCATGGGAGAGACGGAAATCACCAGCATCACCACCGCCATAAGACGCATGGCATCCGGCCCCGCATGCATGTCACGGATCACGGCACGCGGCAGCACCATCAGTACAGCGCCGCCGAACCCTTGCAGGATGCGAAAAGCGATCAGCCAGCTGATGGTGGGCGAGAGTGCGCAGCCGATGGATGCGACAACGAAGATCGTGAGCCCCGTGTAGAGCGGTAGCTTGCGCCCCGCCTGGTCGGACCAAGGGCCGTAGATAAGCTGCGCCACCCCGAAGGCGGCGAAATAGGCGGCCAGTGTGAGCTGGGTCTTTGCTTCGTCGGCCCCGAGTCCCGCCGCGATCTTGGGCATGGCGGGGAGGTACATATCGATCGCGACAGGCCCGACCGCAGACAGGAGGCCGAGGATCAAGGCCGTCTGCAGCATGGGCGTGCCGTCTAAAAGGGTTCTAAAGCGTCGCATTGATGTAAACACTCGTTTTCTTTACACAAGCGCAGGCGGCCTGTAAACAGATGTATACATGCAGGCAGCAACGCGAAAAACGAAGATGACCGCCCACGCGAAGGATCGCGCCGCGACGGAAGCCCGTATCCTGGATGCCGCACGCACGGTGTTCGCCTTGCGCGGCTACGACGCCGCCGGATTGCGGGAGATAGCGGAAGTGGCGCAGGCGAACCTGTCGCTCATCAGCCGGTATTTCGGCGGCAAGGAAGGGCTGCTTACTGCGCTGACGGATCAGTTTGTGGCGTCACGCCGAGAGGGCGGGCTCGGCTATCCACCGCAGGACACCCTTCCCGACGAAATCTATCACTACCTGCATGCCAAACTGCGCGACGATCTGAAGGAAGAGGAGATTATTCGGCTCATTATCAGCCGGTCCGCCATCGACGCGGAGTTTCGCAAGAAAGGTGCGGAAAATCTGGACGGAAAGGCGGACGCGAATTTCCGGGAGCGCGTCGCGCGACTGCAAGATCGCGGCGCGGTCCCCCCGGACATGGACATCGACCTGCTCTTCGCAGCGGTGATGCACGTATCGTTCTCTGTAAACTTCTTCGGGGCCATGATCGGGGATAGGCCCAAGACCGAGATCGACGCGCTCTTCAAAGGGTTCGCTACCGCGCTGGCGAAGGGTTTGCCGAGTGCGGATTCCGGGATGAGATAAGCTCTCCGCATGGCATCGTGGTGAGTTATCGTCGGCGGTTGGCTCACCGCCACGCGAAAAGAGATTCAGAGCGGAACAAGACCACCGCCGGGTCGGCGATGCTGTTGCAGAAAGTCACGATGGTCGGACTGCTTACGCGAAATCGTCGCGTAAGCAAAAGAAAGTCAGATTGCGGAAATTCTATATAATTGATTTTAAAGTAAAAATTGGCGCACCCGACAGGATTCGAACCTGTGACCTTCGGCTTCGGAGGCACTATTGACACCTTTCCTAATTGCGCGATAGAGCGCGACGGAGCACGATAAGATACTGAATATATTTGTATTTCCGTTTCGCTGTCCCGAAGCTTCTATCCAGAAACAGGTCGCAGCTTTCGCCCGTGTGCTTACGTAGTGCTTACGTGAGAAGGCTGTCTGCCGATCGGAAAGGTCTGAATTCGGATGGCAAGACTTACGAAACGTTTCGTCGATGCGGTCGAGATCCGCGACAAGGACTATGTCGTATGGGATGATGAGTTGCCTGGTTTCGGGCTGCGCGTGTTCGCCTCAGGAAAACGCAGCTACGTGATACAGTATCGTGCAGCCGGTCGTTCGCGGCGCTACGCGATCGGCCTTCATGGAGTCTGGACGCCCGAGACCGCCCGAAGGGAAGCGATGGCACAGCTCGGCCAGGTCGCCCGCGGTGAGAACCCTGCCGAGAACCGGCAGCTCGACCGCAAAGCGATGACCGTAAAGGAACTGGCCGAGCAATACGTCAAAGCCATGGAAGCCGGGCTAATCATGGGCAAAGGCGGACGCCCAAAGCGACCGTCCACGATTTATACGAACATCGGTGCTTTGAACGGACACATCATCCCCCTGATCGGCCAACGCCGCGTGCGTGACCTCACCAAGGCAGACGTGACGAAGATGATGAACGATGTGATTGCCGGGAAAACGCGCGCTGTCAAAAAGACTGGCAAGAAGCGAGGTGTTTCTATTCTGCGCGGCGGTCGTGGAACGGCGAGCAAATGCGTCGGCCTGACTGGCTCGATGCTTACTTATGCAATTAACATCGGGATCATCGAACACAACGTCGCCCATGGTATTCGAAAGCCGAAAGATCAGGTGCGGGATCGGCGCTTGAGCGATGACGAATACCGCGAGCTTGGCAAGATGCTTCGCGAGGCTGGCGAGGACCATGAACTCGCTCCTACAATCGCTATCACACGGCTTCTCGCGCTCACCGGCTGTCGACGCGGCGAGATACTTGGCCTGAAATGGAGCGAAGTCGATTTTGAAAACAGCTGCCTGCGACTTGCGGACTCAAAGGAAGGTGCATCGACAAGACCGATCGGACTACCTGTCATCGAATTGCTCGAAGACCGCCGAAAGACGGTTTCTGGCGACTACGTTTTTCCTGGGACACGAGCGTCACAGACCTTTGGAAGTTTTCCAAACCATTGGAACAGGATCTTTGGCGGACGCAGGATTCCCGACTTCACCGCCCACATTCTTCGGCATAGCTTCGCCAGCACGGCGAATGATCTTGGCTTCACCGAAAGCACAATTGCTGCCCTCGTCGGCCATTCGACGGGATCGATTACGAGCAAGTACATCCACTCGGTTGACAGCGTCCTCATCATGGCTGCGGATACAATTGCAGGCTATATCCAAGGCCTCCTTGACGGCGTCGAGTTCAGACACACCGCCTACGCTCTGGATCGAGCTGCACGACGCGAGGCCCTGTCGCGGTTCATAGCGCAATCAAGCGCTTAGAACGGTTTCTATGCTCACCCAGACAAAGATAGCTTCCAGACTGGCCGGGCTGACTGTGGAGGAGAAGTCAGAGCGAGAATTTCGACGCGTGTGCTATCCGTCGCGTTGAGGTCTCTGGATTCTCAACGATGGCGTAAAAAAAGAGCAAGAGTTCGGCGGCTTTCGCCGTGACGGGTTTGGAGGTCGAGAGAGAGGCTTTCGGCCGCCCGTCGTGGAGGTTTTCCAATGAACAGCGAAATCATCGATGCCGGGCGTGACATGAGCGGCGGTTACAAGGTGGATGTGTCGCGCGGCACGAATGTCGACCGGGTGTCGTCCGAGTGGTTCTCGCGGCCGGATGACGAACGGTATCTGTCGCTCGACG
>JBCDHW010000023.1:0-4457 GCA_038749595.1 Pseudomonadota bacterium | reverse complement strand
GTCCTACGGCGCATCCTTCCATTCCGGCGAAAAGGCTGCCCCATCAAAGCCCGGGATCAAACAGCCAACTCTGCCATAAAATGGGTTTCGTTCCTCATCGCCCTGCCGCTGAGGGGTCATCGCGCCTCTCCTGCGCCCGAGCGGATGACGCATGGGCGCCCCAAACGCGATCTGGTTCCCGGTAGACGGTCGCGGCGGCCAGCGATTCGACGGTGTGCGAATTTCGTTCAAAACTCGTCTTGCTGTCATCTTCGATTGGCCGACCGGCCATCGATTGCGACGCCAGCACCTTGTAAACGGCGCGCCAGAACGCCGCCATAAAACGGGGCGACACACCTTGGGCGGCCAGAAATAGAACGTTGCTGGACGGATCTCGCCTGATCGTCCACCGCGTCGAGACGGCAATCGTTTGTGGCGTGAGGTTTTCGACTGAATGCCACCACCAGGGCGGGTTCAACAAAACGTCCCCTGGCTCCAGCACAACTTCCAGCTTGCGCGCGTGGCGATAGAGCGGAAATCGATCCAAATCAGCCGATTGCGGGTACATGACGCTGCTCGAAAAGTACGCCCCGGACGCGCTCATCATTGGATACATCAGGTAAGAGTCGTCAGGCGGCACAAGCGTCCACTTCTTCCGGCCTTGAATGTTGATGAAGATGTTGAAGTTGTTGGCGCAGTGGAAACCTAGTCCCGTCCCGCGTGCAGGACCGATGAACAACTGAGTTGAGTTGTGTGCTTTTTTTACGAAGGAAGCGAAACGGTCGAGGCGAAGATCTGAGACAAGCGATGGATTCCGCACCAAAAGGTTCTCAGAGTTGTGAAGGTAAAGCGACTTGTCATCGCTCGACTTGAGCGTGCTGAGTGGTGCTTTGAAATTTTCGACCTCGTTCGAAAATAAAACTGTTGTGTCGCCGTAGTTTTCGACGAACCAATCTAACGTCCAGTGATTGACTGCAGAGAAATCAAAGCCGTGCAGCACAACAGGGCTCGGCGACGCGACGAATGAGGCGTGTACAGATTCGGCCGTTGTGACCGCGACGTCTATTTGCTCGACCTGCTGCACCGGTGGAAAGGGCGCACTGCCAGCACGCAACGTTGTCTCCATGGCATCCAAAACCGCGCCCGCCGCATCTGCGGAAATGTCGTTTCGGCCGCGAACCGCGCGCCAGAGTACGACACGCCGAAAGCGACGCTTCGAGCGACTGTCGAGAGCTGCGACGCTCTCAGACGCTGGCCGACCCGGGTTCTGATCAAGATGCCCGCCAAGCGCTCGGAAGAGCTTTGTTTGGCGCGGGATCTCAAACAAGAAATAGATCCCACCAAAGATCAGGGTCTTGATCGTAGAACGCAACGCGTTCGCAAAACCAACCCCGGTGGCATTGTGACCGGCGGTCACATCGACTGATGACAATTTCTTCGGTGGGTGTTCAGGCTTGCTCACAACGGCTCACATTCTTGCGTGCAAACGGTCGAAGAGGGGGGCAGCGTCATGTACGGCCTGCGCCCGCCTTCCGCCCCGCGTTGTCGAATGGCCTCGCGATCGCGGCAATTGGACCGCGCACGTTTTCGCGTAACTCCGGGAGAGCAGGATCACTCTTTTCCTGATGAGGTTCCGGGAACAAGAGTTGGTCTGGCGCCGAAAGACCGGAAGCTAGAGTTGCGAGATACTCTTCTCCGTATCGCGCCACCCGATCCTCGTTGAACAAAGCCTTGTGAGTGACAAAGCTGAGTGTCGCTCCATCATCGCGGCCCCAGACGATCAGCGCAAACTCAGCGGACGATTGCATGTCGGACATTCCGGCTCGCGACATTTCTAAGTCTCGGAACTCCGTCGTCCTCTCGCGAGGTTCCACGTAGTTAAACAAGACTGTTGTGAAGGGTTTGAGAGCTTGCGTTGATTGGCCCTCTGACGTCGTGAACACCCGATCGATCGGATACGCCTGATGGACGAGGCACTGTGTCAGCATCCTTTGAACTTCGTGGGCTGCACTTCGAAACGTACTCTCGGCGGGAAGACGGATGCGAAACGGAAACGATGTCACACAGGGCCCGATGACCTTTGCGAACCTCGATTCATTTCGGTTCGCCGCGGTCACTCCGAGAATACAGTCGCGCGTTTCGGTTTGCCGCGCGACAAAGACTGTCAGGGCGGTCAACATAGCCGCAAAAACGGTGATGCCTTCAGTGCGCGAGAACGAGGTGAGCCGCTTGTGTTCATCGTATCCGAGGGACACGGAGTGCTCCGCCGAAGGACCTACGTGGCCACCTTTGCGGGGACGGTCTGCCGGAAGTCGCGGCGCGTTCGGGGCGTCCTGCAGGACCTCGCGCCAGAATGCGCGATGCGCCTGGCCTTCCTCGCTGATCTCAAGCCCCTGCTCCCATCGAGCGAAGCTACCATATGGCGCCGGGTTGGGATTCAGCGCAGTTGATTGAAAAATTGGGGCGCTGTCGTAAAGTACTGCGAGCTCATCGAGCATCACGCCAAAAGACCACGCGTCGGCAACGATGTGATGTATAGCAAAAACAAGCAGACAGAGCTCACTATCTAGCTTGATCGCGACGCAACGCACGAGCGGAGCGCGCGCCAGATCAAATGGCTCCCGGATGAGGTCTTCTGCAATCCCGAACGCAGCAGCGTCGCGATGTTCTGGTGCTTCATCGGACACGTCGCGCCGAACCAGCGGCACAAATGCGAAGGGCTCCACGACTTGAACCGGCCCGCCTCCTTCATGAATAAACGTGCTGCGTAAGCTGTCGTGTCTTCGCACCAAGGCATTGATGCAAATTTCGAGCCCCGCGTAATCAATGTTCCCGCGAAGGCGGATCGCTTGCCGAACGATCAGGCGATTGCTGTTCGGCTGCAGCTGTGTCGTTTCCCAGAACGCGCGCTGAGACGCCGTAAGCGGACTGCGCACACGCTCGCCGGCACTCTCTGGTATTGCGACGGGCGAAGTCTCACTGGCTTGGACGACGACACCCTCCGGCGGATTAAGGTCTTGGGGACTGCTCTGAAGACCTTCGGGTTTTGTGCTATTCAGCTGGCCTTCTTTAGTGGAGCGCGATGAAGGTAAGACTTCGACAAGATAGGTCGCCATTGTCGCAATATTCATGCAACCGAAGAGAGCTGCTGCCGTAACTGCGACGTTGAGGTCCGCTTCAAATCGTTGGGCGAGCATCATGACCATTATGGAGTCGAGCCCGTACTCCATGAGATGCCGATCGGGTTCAAGCTCGTTGGCGTCAGCACGCAGCGTCTTCGCCAGAACATGCTTCAAGTATGCAATCAACAAGGCCACGCGGCCGTCGTATGTCGCAGCAGCGAGGCCATCGAGCAGGAGCGCGACGACAGGGTCGGTAGAGACTTGGCGGCGGTCGCCAACGATCTCCTCAAGAAGCGGCGGGGGCCTGAAACCGGCGAGCTGATGCAGTGGCGCCGGGTCGAATTGGCAGATCATTCGCTGCCCGACGTCGTCCGCAACCGCCCGGTCGAGCATTGCAAGCGCGGAGGCCGGTGCCATGAAGCTGATCCCGTGAGCCTCCTGCCTGGCGCGGTGGGCGGGCGGAATACGTGCGGCCATCCCGATACCAGCCCAAGGACCGAAGTTGATGCTTTGGCCCGCAAGACCGCGCGCACGACGGTCGTGAACCAGGGCGTCGAGATAGGCATTCGCCGCGGCGTAACTTCCTTGACCGGGCGGGCCCAGCAAAGCCGCCGCCGAGGAACAGCAGAGGAAGATTTCGAGGCGTCGCCCGTTGGTGAACCGGTCGAGGTTGCGTGCGCCCCAAACCTTTGAGTGGAGGACGGAGCGAAACCGCGGCCAGTCTAGTCGATCAAGAGCGCCGTCATCCACCACCCCGGCCGCATGGACGACGCCAGCCAGCGGTGGCATTTCACGTTCAATCGCTTCAATCACCAACGACAAGCTCGTCTCGTCGGCAATATCGCAAGCGTACGCTTCGACGCGGATCCCGTCTTTCGCCATCGCCTCCATCACACTGCGCGAAGAATCGGTTGGGGCGCCGCGCGAAATGAGAGCGAGTGCGCGCGCGCCCTTTTCCACAAGCCAGCGCGCGAGCGTCAGGCCCAATTGGCCGAGCCCGCCGGCGACAAGAAAAGTCCCAGTGGACGTTAGGAAGCGGCCAGAACCCGCTGGGAGCGGCACTTGATTCATCTGTTTCGGGCAACGCACGAGCCGCGGCGAGTAGGCCTTTCCGTTACGAAAGGCGATCTCGTTGTCGTGCGGTCCTGCGGCAATCAGGTCGGCGAGCGCGTTGAGGTTGGCGTGATCGTCGGTCGCTGGATCAAGATCGACGAGGCGGCAAGACAGCGCTGGCTGCTCGCTCGCAATGACGCGGCCGAGACCCCAAAGCGTGGCTTGCGGGGCACGTATCGCGCGTTCCGCCGCTCCGACAGCCTGGGCACCGCACGTGACAAGAACAAGCTCCGGCGGATGTTC
>JBCDHW010000022.1:0-6359 GCA_038749595.1 Pseudomonadota bacterium | reverse complement strand
GGCGTTCGCGCCCATCTGGCGCCGTTTTACAGTTCAACGGGGCGGCCCTCGATCGACCCCGAGCTGATGATCCGCATGCTGATCGTCGGCTACACGCACGGGATCCGGTCCGAGCGGCGGCTTTGCCAGGAAGTACATCTCAATCTGGCGTATCGCTGGTTCTGCAGGCTCGACCTCACCGGCCCGATCCCGGATCACTCGACGTTTTCCAAGAACCGGCACGGGCGCTTCCGCGACAGCGATCTCTTTCGGAGGGTGTTCGAGGACGTCGTCGCCCGGTGTATCGCGGCGGGTGTGGTCGGTGGTGAGCATTTCGCCACCGATGCCAGCCTGATCCAGGCCGACGCCAACAAGCTGAATTCGACTGCCAAAGAAGATTGGGATCCAGACGTCATCAACCCCGAGACGGCGTCGCGTGCCGTGGTGGACTATCTCCTCGCCCTCGACGACGAGGCGTTCGGCGCTGCCACCGAGGTCAAGCCAAAGTTCATCTCCCACTCGGATCCGGGGAGCCAATGGACCGCGGCCCATCATGGCCCCGCCTTCTTCGCGTATTCGAACAACTACCTGATCGATACCGACCACGCGATCATCCTGGACGTCCAAGCCAGCCGCTCCGTGCGCACCGGCGAGACACACGCCACCCGGACGATGATCGACCGAGTCCGTGACCGCTTCGACCTTTGGCCCGAGCGCCTGATCGCCGACACCGCCTACGGCTCCGGCGAGATGCTCGGCTGGCTCGTCGAGGAACGATCCATCGAGCCGCATATCCCCGTGATCGACAAATCGAAGCGCACCGACGGCACGTTCTCGCGCGAGGATTTCGCCTACGATCATCGGACGGACACCTATACATGCCCCGCCGGGAGGGCATTGCGCCAGAACTGGCGCGAGTTCCAGACCATCCGATACGAGCCTAAGGACACGAGCTTTGCAAAGTACGGGGCGCTCAAGGCCGAGTGCGAGGCATGCCATCTCCGAGCACAGTGCTGTCCGAAGGGCACGCCGAGACGCATCCTGCGCTCAGAGCACGAAGGCGCGCGCGAGATGGCCCGCGACATCGCCAAGACCGAGGATTTCGAGATCTCGGCCAAGCTCCGCAAGAAGGTCGAGATGCTCTTCGCGCACCTGAAGCGGATCCTGGGTCTCGGACGGCTGCGATTGCGCGGGCCAACCGGTGCGAACGACGAATTCCTCCTCGCCGCCACCGCCCAGAACCTCAGAAAGCTCGCAAAGCTCTTCCCCATGCCGAAGCCGCCAAAACCCGCATGACAGGCGGCCGCGCACCTATTCTTTGCGCCACATGCCGTCTCGATGCTGAGACTTCAACGAACCACTTCTTCAACGAAATAGGCCTAACTTCTCAGTCTGCTGTGCTACCACGAATGCCCGGTTGCGCAATTCAAGAATACATCTCAACATAATTTGGGTCCTAAAATGCAAAAGACTTTTTGGTAGAGTGAGCACAGCCGGTGGAGCGATAGCGCTACCGCTGTCTGAGTTGAAGTTTGAAACAAACACTTTCCAGATTCAACGTTCGATCCAGTTTCATTGGTTCATTATTGGGTTAAGCGGCACCCAGATCGTGAACGAGGATCTCTACCTCTTCCCAATCCAGGAAAACCCGGAGGACGCGCTCCAAGCGCCTCTTTCACCGGATAATCGCGAAATCGCAAAGGTTGCCTGCAAACCATCGTAGGCGGCCTTTTCCTTGCTCATACGATTGCTCCAGCGCGCTATTTCTTCCGCTCAGCGTTTGAGACACTTCACCCCGAAATTGCCCCTCGCTCCAAACGCATCTTGGCAAGGGGACCCGCTGCGCGTCCGCGTTGCATCCCCCCAGCCATGGCCAACTTCAGCATTGAGCGTCATCTGGCCAGCTGACATTATCGCCTATCAAATACTCGCAGGGCTTGGAGATGTGCCTCTCCACCTGCACCGAACCATGCACAATCTGACGCCAGATTGATCAACGATCAGGATAGCCTCCAAGCTCCCCCGATACCCCCATGAGGACTTCATCCAGACCATGTCATGGAAACGACTTCATCGAGACCAGGAAGGGAGCATTTCATATCTGCCCTTCCCCTGGACCCAACCCATCGACCGGGGTGTTCATGCCCATAGACCCCGCTGCATCTGCGGGATCTCCCCTAACAAAACGGCTCAAAGGCGCCTTTCGTTAAGTGCGCTTGATTTTGCAGGCGCAGTCCCGTCAGCTGACGTTTGTGGCGACTGCGAAGGTCGAGCGTTTGTTCGGGCCTCGTTTGCCTAGAAACCCAAGCTTTTGCCGCGATTAGCCCGAAGGTCGGGTCTATTGGGCTGGTTTTTTTAAATGGTCTTGGTGGCGACGTCGCTTTGGCTCTTGATAAGCGCTCGCCTGTGTCTCGTCCGCCTGCTCACTCTGCCTTTTATATACCGCCGCGCCTAACCGTTCGTCCCTCGAAGATACGCAACTCTAGTTTGGGCGATTATATACCTTGCAAACAACGCCCCGGATTCATGCTGAGGCGTGGCCAGCCCGCCAAACGTCCAGCATTCTGAATGCTGCGTCTACCGAGAGCGCTTTGGCCAGTATAGAAAGCCCCGTCACATTCGGGTCGTCTGTGGTCTCAAAGAGAAAGTATCCATCAAATCCAAGGTGTTCGGCGTGATTTTCAATCACTGATTGTCGTGATAACGTGGCAATATGAATTGAGCGTCCCTGACCAATTTCAGCAGTACCAAGGATTCCGTCCATGGCTCGTTCCCCTTCTCGTTCACCGCAAACGCCAAGAATCTCTGTCAACGCATACCACTTGCCTTCGTCGATGTAGATCGTGGCTTCCTCGGCGATATTCTCGCGCAGGATCGGCAGGATTTCGCCCTTGGTCACACGGTCCACCACGACGCTCTTGGCTCGACCACTGGCGCGATCCACCAGCGACAGAACCTTCATCTTGTGGTGACCGCCACGTTGCTTCTTGCTGGTGCGCTTGCGCTCGGTGCCGATGTAGGTTTCGTCAACTTCCACGGTGCCGCCATCCGCGCCGAATGGGGCTAGATCGCCCGAGCGCATGGCCTCACGGATACGATGGCACATGAACCAGGCCGTCTTGTAGGTCACGTCCAAGGTGCGGTGCATCTGGTGCGCGCTGATGCCTTTCTTGCTGGCGGTCATAAGCACAATGGCCCGCACCCACAGGTGCAGCTTGACCTTGCTGGCCTCGAAAACGGTGCCGACTTTAACCGTGAACTGCTTCCTGCAGTCACCACAACGCTTGAGGCCGTGGCGCACGCGCTTCTCCGGGTTGGCCGGGATCACTTTGATATTCTCGACGCAACCGCAGTGCGGGCACACCGGGCCTTCCGGCCAAAGAACGCTTTCCACAAAGTCGTATGCGGCGGCCTCGTCGTGCAGGTACGGGGCGCTCAGGTTCGACATGATGTGTCCCTCTATCCTCTACTCAGGATATGGGTATCTTGCGCCGTGTTTGCAAGGTATATAATCGCCCTAGTCTGAGATCGAGCCGTTTGCGAAAGCGAGGAGGCGGGCAAGGGCGTCCCGTCTGCTCTCTTCGTCGCCAGCGAAGGTGACGCCCCGCTCTCCGCACACCGCGAGAAACGCGCGCCGACCGTCGGGCGTCGCCAGCGAATGCGCTCCGTCGAGGGTCACCGTGCGCCCGTCCTTATCCACGCGCAGGGTGCAGCGGGGCGAGGTGTCCCGGACGGTGATCGCGCTGTCGATCTCGAAACGACCCGAGCGGCTGTCAAACCCATGCGCGGCGGTCTCGTAGACTTTGACTGAGACGGGCTGATCCGTCGCCCGCCAAGCCTCAGCCTGCCGGACGCACGGAGTGGAAGGCGTCCAGTCGTCTTCCCCCGCAAGCAGCAGCAAGAGCGGGCTCGCAAGCGCTTCATGGTCCAGCTGGAAGCCGCAAAATGGGTAGAGCGCCGCGGCGAAGGCAAGCGGTGGCGTATCGGGCGCGAGCATGCCCTGAAGCCGGCTGACGGCCGCCAGGGTAACGGCGGTCGCCCCTTTCGACCAGCCGATCGCGCCGATCTTCGAAGCTTCAAGATCCAGCCGCGTGGCGAGGCTGTCCCGCGCCCGAAAGATGTCCGAAGCCATCTGCTGTTCGCTGACCCTGATCTGATCACGCGCGACGGAACGAACGCCACGCTCCTCGAAATGGTCGAGGATCAGCGCAGCCCATCCGGCCTTGGCGAACAGCGTCGCCGCTCTTTCCTGCCGCCCGCCCGTGCCAGCCGCACCGTGGCTCAGGATGACCGCAGCGCGCGGCAAGCCCTTCTCGGGTAGAATCAGCCGCCCCTCGATCGCGACACCACCGGGGCGCGCGTCGATGAAATCCGCGAAATCATACCCGGCGAGCGTCTCCATGCGCAGGGGCTCGCCCGGGGATTCGCAAGCCGAAAGCAGGACGCCGGCGCTCAGCAGGATGGATGAGATGCGGGATATCGACATGCGCTCTCCTTTGTTGCCCGCGTCTTCACGTGAGCTTGCGGTGACATCCGCTGCGATCCGCATAGGTAGATATGCGTTTGTTGAGACGGAGACCAACCATGCCCCGCCTACTTCTAGCCATCACCCTGTCGTTGATAGCGACCTCGGCGCATGCCTTCGTAACGCGCACGATCACCATCCAGCATGAAGGCGTCGATCGGCGGGCACTGATCGACGCGGATGCCAACACGCAGGATGCACCGGTGCTCGTCGTACTGCACGGCGGTCTCGCAGGACCGCGCACTTTGCGCCGCCGCGCTGGGGTCAGCTTGGTCCGCGATGGCTGGATCGTGCTCTGGCCATCCGCGCTCGGTGACTGGAACGACGGGCGGGTGGATGGTGCAGGTCGACCTTATGACACGGCCGACGACATCGGATTCCTCAGACGGCTGATCGACGAACTAGCGCGAGCCGGCGTCGCGGACCCAGAACGCGTCTACTTCGCAGGCCCTTCGATCGGCGGGATCATGGTTCTCAGGCTTCTCTGCGACGCGCCGGACCTCGTCGCCGGAGCCGCTGTCGCGATTGCGAGCCTTCCGGACGGCGGCGCCTGCCAAGACGGCCCCCCGCGCCCGGTTCTCTACCTCCATGGAACCGACGACGACATCATGCCCCCGGGCGGTGGACGCATCGGCGGTTGGAACCCGCTCATTCGCGACCGTGGCTGGGTGGAGCCAGTGTCAGAAACCGTGGCGACACTGGCTGCGCGCAACGGATGCGACGGCTTTCGTGAAGCGCGCCTGCCCGACCGAGTGGAAGACGATGACTCCACCGTCCTTTTGCGCAGTTACGAGGGCTGCGAAGCGCCGCTTGAACACTTTATCATCGACGGTGGCGGACATACTTGGCCCGGCGCGGGTCGATCGCGCCTTGGCCGCGTCGTTGGCGCCACCAATCAAGACATCTCCGCGACGCGTGTGGTGGAGGATTTCTTCAAACGGCTCAACGAAGGCGCAGGCGGATGATCGCGCTTCGCGGTAACTTAACTTTCAACGGGCGGGGCCTATAGCGGTCTGACCCCTTCATCCGTTCTCCAACACCCGCAAGCTTGTCGAGCCCGATCGCTAGACGCGCTTTGCATTCAGACGCCGACTTGTCGCGTTCGGCCCTAAGCGGTCAAAAAAGGCAGACTGACTGGTGCGTTGCAGGATAAGAAAAGCCGCCGTTCAAAAGCCGAGACCGGAGTTAGATCAGTCGAACTTCTTCCCGAGCGGCTACTGACGGGTCTGCGTGACTACTACCGCAGAGCCTCCCGGTAGTGTGCCGCCTCGGGCGGTCCGAGCGAACCGTTATTGTTGACAGTTTGGACGTGGCACGGTTTTCGGTAAGGCCGTCATGCGACCTTATGGGCTTGGTTGCGTTGGTCAGCGGATCTGGAAGTCATTATCGAGCATTATTGCAATCACGTCGGCGCGGCTGCGAACGCCCAGCTTTTTGAAGACCTTCTTGAGATGAAATTTCACGGTGTTCACGCTAGCACCGGGTTCCTCGGCGATTTCAGCATTTGACAACCCGCGAGTAAGGCAAAGGTAGCAGGAGCGTTCGTCGGCGCTCAGCTCGATGGGTAGCTTGTTGGCGATCAGAGGCGACGTATCTGCCTCCGTCGTCTCGACCGACAAGTCTTTCAGTCTGTCAATGAGCCGCGTCGCAAGCGCATGCAGCAACTCGCGCGTCGATTGGAATCGCACGTCTAGCTCGTCGTCTTGGGTGGCGATGTAGCACGTCACAGCGCGAAACTCTCCGAGCGTGCAGAATGGGAAGAGCCAGCTTCGCTTGATGCCAACTGTCTTCAGAATACCCCGCTGGATCAGGATCGATGGTGTGTTCGAGGCATTGGCGAGTGCGTTGAGATAGT
>JBCDHW010000021.1:0-11995 GCA_038749595.1 Pseudomonadota bacterium | reverse complement strand
TCCGCGGCACCCGTAGCTCAGCTGGATAGAGCGCTGCCCTCCGAAGGCGGATGTCAAGTCTGGTTATGGCGAAAGGTGCTGGAAGAAAGAAGTGACTTAACAACGGCTTGAGCGGATATCGGGTTCGCTCTTCAAGGAGCCAAAAATCTCGCGTAAGCATGGCGTAAGCATCTCGCGAACGGTATGCACCCGTAGCTCAGCTGGATAGAGCGCCGCCCTCCGAAGGCGGAGGCCAGAGGTTCGAATCCTCTCGGGTGCGCCATTTTTCTTCATAAATTCAGATATTTAGAGATTTCTGCGCATCGAGAAACAGTGCTTACGTAGTGCTTACGTGGCCATTTTGAAGAAGAAAGCTGTTCCGTTGGGCGCGCTGAAACGCCCATCGACCCATTCACTCAAATTTGTTTGTTGGTTCGAATCTCGCGTGCCCCAACACGTGAGAACTGGGACGCTGTTGCGTGAGTGAGAGTGCATTGATGCGAAATGACCGCCGACGGTTCGAATACCAACCGGCGGGCCACGCGAGATGAAAATACGAACTATTTCTTCGCCATAGCCCTACGATAGTCCGCGCCGGAGCGCACTCAATTTACGACCGGACTTCCCGCCGCCACTTTCCGGGTGTCGTGCCGAGCGTGCGGCGGAAGGTGTCGGTCATGTGGGATTGGGAGGCGAAGCCGGTGGCGTAGGCGATTTCTGCCAGCGCCATGTCGCCAGTGCGCAGAAGCTCGCAGGCCTTGTCAACGCGCTTGGCGGTGACGAATGCATGGGGCGTGTCGCCGGTTGCAGCCTTGAAGGCATCGGCGAAGGTCCAGCGGGGCATGTCGAGAACGCGGGCCAGGTCTGCGACGGTGAGGCGCTCGGCCATGCGGTGGGTGATGACGTCGTCGAGTTTTGCGATCTCGATCTGGGTGAGCGGGACGATGATCTGCGTTCGGCGAAGCGCGCCCGCCTTGTCGAGCAGGCGAGCGATCAGGACCTGCGTGAGCCCGTCGATCAGCAGATCGCTGGTGCCGCCAGTACGTGCGCTTTCGGTCCAAAGCTGCATAGCTGTGCGGCGCAGGGTCTCGTCACGGAATAGGGTCCCAGAGGTTAGAGGGTCGAACGAAGCGAGAGTGCCTGCGCGATGATTATCAAGGATGTCGATGACGGCTTCGTGCGAAAAGCCCAAGACTAGAATTTCGTGGTCACCTCTACACCGGTAACTGACAGCAGTTTGCGTTGGAGCAAGATTGATATCGCCTGAGCGCCACCGGCGCTCGTCGGTCCAGCCGTCGCCAACATCCCAGCTGAACTGGGTTTCGGCCTTCAAACCCACGATCAGATTTATTTCCGGAACAGCTGGATCGACCGCTTCAAACGCCTCCTGCTCAGCACGTATCATCTTGATTGGCAGCCTGCCACCCACACGCTGTTCCTGCGGAAACCTTGCATAGGGTGATTCCGGATCGCGATAGAACTCCGCCAGCGAGGATGCGGTTTGTTGTGTCATGTCATCCGCCTCCTGTCGCGTGCGGTTCTCAAGAACTTTCACACTATATATTGCACAAAACGCGATTGTATTCCGTAATCGTCGAGTGATTCATGGATTTGCGGGCTGTTTGGCCGACGATTATGGAATACGCGCGCGTGCGGGGGTGCGATGGTATTGTCATGACCTCCCGTCCGCCCAAACCCCGTCATGCCCGCTCCTCCGGTGGACGCGGGCGCCTTGACGTGGAGGAGTTTATTTACCGGGAGTTGGGGGGCGGTATTATTCTCCACAGCTTCTTCGAGCCGGGCGATGTCCTGACGGCGGAGGAGGCTCCTGAGATCGTTCTGCGCATTGCCGGGCATGGCAAGATTTACTGGCCGGAGGCGCCTAAGAAGGACCGCTCGGGTGCTGCGATCCTGCTGCCGGAAGGGCAATCGCTTACCATGCTGGGCAAGCTGCGGGCGCTCAGGCTCGCGCTGCCGGGCATCGTCGCGACGCCGCCCACCGCGCCAGTCGCTGAAGTCCTTGTGAACATCCTCCTGCAGCGTGCCTGGCGCAGCACTGCGCCTATCGCGGAAACGGCACTCGTGCTGATCCGGATGCTGATCGAAGAAGAACTGGACGAGCGCGCAGGGCCCAACGGCGCCGGATCATCGCACCGATAGTCGCGTATCAAAATCGTCGGATTTTCTATTTTTGCTAATTTTGAAAAAGGTTAGGCGCGGAATACGCAATCTCCCGGACATGCTTTGTGGGATACCATGGAGCGGTCCGATCATCAATCCGGCTACAAGAATACAGCACTTGCACCAGACACTAAGCCTACCGACAGGCTGCGGATGTTCAAACTCGCGCCCGGCGATGTTTGGCCCCAGCGCAATGCCTGCGAACTGGTTTTGGTGCTCGATTGCCGTGCGAAAGGGTTCGAACTGAGGGGCTTAGATGGTGTGCTGTGCGTCGGTGAACTGGTTTTGCTGCCTGTTGGAAATGACCTCACCGCCAGCGCCAAGGGCCGTGTCCTGAGTCTGACGATGGGCGATTTTGCGGCGCCCTCGAGACCGGAACGGCTCAGCGATCAGTTGATCGCGCTGCTGATGAAACGGGCCTGGGCCTCGTCGTTCAGCTCGCGCGATATCCTCGAACCCACGTTTCAGATGGTCGAAGTGCTCGCGGCCAACAAGCGACGCGCCCATCAGGAGCATCTTGACGCTCAGGGCCGGCTCGACCCCCGTATCACGCGCGCGCTCGACCATATCGACGCACATCTGGGGGAAAACCTGACCGTCGCAAAGCTGGCGGAGATTGCCTATCTGTCACCGGGACACTTCTCGCGCAACTTCAAGTCTGTGATCGGCACGTCGGTCTGGCAATATGTGACCGAGCGGCGATGCAAACGAGCTAAGGAGCTGCTCGAGACCACGAGCTTGCCTATCGCCGAGATCGCTTTCGACTGCGGGTTTGCGCATCAGGGACATCTGACCCGGTGTTTCAAGGACAGTTTTGGCATGACGCCCGGCAGTCTGCGCTCCTAGCCAGCTACGATAACAATTAGTCGCTTGTGTTGTCGGGCCGAGCGATACCTCCTATGAGACCTCCGAGCATGCTCGAAATTTATGGTGAGAAAACTATTTGAATGAATCGGAGTATTTTTAAGTGTGTTGAGCAAGCAGCTAAGGTCAAAAATGAAAATATCGGTCAATTACATCGAATATTCAGATCTTATTGCGATGATTTTATGCGGTGATACCGGCTGCTGTTATTGCTGCGGCCTCACCCACCAGGTCCAATTCGCGGCCTGTTTCAAACGCCAGTTCGGCGCTACACTAGGCGAAGTGTGGAATGAGTTGCGAAGATGATTGAACCGCGACACGCCGCCCGACCTGGTCAGCACTTCGAAAACTACGCCAGTTTTTTTGAGAACTCGGCTTATGCCGATTTTCGACAGGAACACCGTGGTGGAGGCTCTTTTGGCGCAAACCTAATTGACGTTGAGCATGATGCGATCGACCTGATTGACCCACCCATTCCTGAGTATGTTTTTAATTGTCAGCTTACGGAGATCGATCATGTTGGATTCGATTACGGAGATGGCCTCCGACTTCACGGGGATACCAGAGCCGCTACCTTTAATGTAGTACCTCCCTCGGTGGAGGTCCGATTTCTGCTCTCTCACCGTCTCCATGTGCGTTTTTTGACTCTTCCTGCCTGTATCGTAGATCCTATTCTCGATCAGGCCAAATTGACCCGCCACGCATTCTCGCATCACTATTGCGGTGGAATTGAGTACACCCCAAGACCTAAACTTGCGGCGCTAATCAATCAGTTGTGGCGGGCCTCCACTGTCGAGGCGCCTGGTGGTAAACTCTATTTTGATGGCTTAATCCTTCAATTTCTCGCCGAAACAACGATGTCAGACGCCCTTTCGCCGACGTCACCGGAACGCCCGGAAGACGCCCGCATCGCCAGAGCCATCGACTATGCCGAGGCCCATCTGGGCGAAGCATTGACATTAGAGGCATTGGCGAACATTGCATGTCTTTCGGCAGGACATTTTTCGAGGTCCTTCAAGGCAACGGTCGGTGAACCAGTCTGGGCTTATGTCCAGCGTCGTCGAGGCGAGCGGGCCATGGACATGCTTCAGTACACGGATCTTCCCATTTCCGAAATTGCCTATCGCTGTGGCTTCGCCCATCAGGGCCACCTTACCGCCTGTTTCAAACGCCAGTTTGGACTTACTCCCGGCGCGGCGCGGGCATCATGATTGCGTTTTGGTCTGCTCAATGTTCGGATTTTGCTAAAGCTCGTGGCGATTTAGAAATATCATCTGTCCGATAAGCGCAATGCTTCCGCCAACCATAGTGTTCACTGGCATTGAAAGTGAGCAAGGGTTCGGATCAACCCTGCGGGAGATGGGCATGAACGACACTCGCGATATCATAGAGCGTTTCCTTAAATACACTGAGGACAGAGACTTCGACGGCCATCGCGAGATTCTCGCTGAAGACTGCATATTCATCTATCCTTACGCGGCTGAGGGTGCGCCCGAACGAATTGAAGGGCGGGATTCGATCATCGAACGCGCCCTGGTCGGCGGCTGGAAAACCCGTCAAGACATGAAGGTCGTCGACTTTAAGTACGACGCGCTCGCCGACCCAGAATGGGCGCTGATCCAATGGAGCAATACCTCCACGACGGACGACGGCAAACCCTACGACCAGCAATACGTCAACGTCATCCGCGTCGTTAACGGAAAGCTGAAAGAATTTATCGAATACTATAATCCGCTGCGTGAATTGGCTGCTGGGAATCCCCGCTCCCGCACCTAGCATCTGCTTACCCTCCCACACAGGCTCAGCGCTCTAAGCGTCAGTCGGACCCGGCGCGTCGTTGCACGTCCCGGGTTGTGCATACCCGCTCAAGCCGCGTCTCGGCGCGAATGTTCGGATTGCGCCATAGCTCATCAGCTTCATGTAAATACGCCCGCCGCCCGGCGTCCTATTGTGCATTCCGATCTCGGCGTTTGAACGGCGAGCGTGTCAGTTGAATTGAGAAGGAAGCAGATATGGCATCGATGAAAGGAAAAGTTGCTCTGGTTACGGGAGGGAGTTCTGGGATCGGACAGGCAAGCGCAGTCGCGTTGGCGAACGAAGGCGTCAAGGTCGTCATCACTGGACGGAGCGTCCCAGGTCTCCAGGAAACAGCCTCGCTTGTGCAAGAGGCTGGGGGCGAAACCCGCAGCCTCGAAGCCGACCTCATGGACCCGACATCGGCAGAGCGGCTCGTTGCTGATGCGGCAACGGCGTTTGGGCGCCTTGATTATGTGGTCAACAACGCCGGCACCCAGGGCGAGGTCAACGTGGTCGCCGATCAGCGCCTGGAAAGTTTCGAGGAAGTATTCGCGACCAATGTCCGCGCGCCATTCCTCGTTATGAAGTACGCCATCCCACACCTGCTGAAACAGGGCGGCGGCGCTATCGTCAATCTCGCCTCCGGCGGCGGGCTCGTCGGCGTACCCGGCGCGTCCGTCTACTGCGCCTCCAAGCACGCCGTCATGGGCATGACCAAGGTGGCCGCGATTGACTACGCCAAGCAGGGCATTCGCGTGAATGCGGTCAATCCTGGCGGTGTCGATACTCCCATGCTGCGCAAGTTTTTCGACTCTATCCCCGATGAGGCCGAGCGCAAAGCGGCGCGCGCAGGCTTCGAAGCAACCCATCCGAACGGCCGTATAGCGACTGCCGAAGAAGTCGCCGATGCGGTGGTCTTCCTGTGCTCCGACAAGGCCTCGAACATCGTCGGCATAGCGCTGTCGGTCGACGGCGGCTACGTCGCGAACTGACGTGCCGTTCGTAAATCTGAGGAGAACAGCGCAATGGCAACACCTGAATTAATCATCACTGATCTTCTGGAAGCCCTGCCGGGTAAGGAAGAAGAGGTGCGTCAAAAACTGCTCGCCGTCACCGATGGCGAGCGCCGCGTCGGGCCGGACTTCGGCATGATCCGGTTCGATCTGCACCGGAACAAGGCTAACCCGTCGCAATTCCTGCTCTACGAGATTTGGACCACCAAGGACGGTTTCGAGGAATACCACCGCGCCCACCGGCCGCCGGAACTCTCCTCCTTCTTGGAGGAAGCGGGGTCGCTGCTGACCGAAGCGCCTGAAGACGTCTCGCAACAGTGGGCGCTCATTAGCCCGCCAGAGAATAACCAGGCGGCCATCGCAGCGAATGCTTTCCTCGATGCGCTCGCAAATTCGGACGCCGACGCCATCGCGCAGATGTGGACTGAAGACGCAGTTCTTGAATTTCCCTTCGCGCCTCGCGGCTTTCCTAAAAGCGTCGAAGGACGGCCAACTATTGAGAAATATTTCCGCGACGCGCTCGGAGCGGTTACGCCAATCGGCTATCCCGGCCGGGTAGTGACGCCCCTTGCCGATCCAAATGCTTGCGTGATCGAGTTTGGAAGCGAGTTGACCGTTGGCGACGACCCCACGGTCCAAAAGAACAGCTACATCACGATTGTCCGCGTACGCGATGGAAAGATCGCCCATTTCAAGGAGCACTATGACTCCGTAAAACGCATGGAGGGCTTTCCCTCCGAGAGCGAAGCGTCAGGCGACGCCACGCCCGCTCATACGGTCACGGTCAATTTGAAAGCGCGCAACGGCACCGCCGATGACCTAGCTGCGCTCATGCGAGAGGTCGCCGCGCGCGCCGCTAAGGACCCTGGCAACCAGTATTATCGCGTATTCCGGGCTCATGACGATTCCGCCACCTTCACGATCTTCGAAGCGTGGGACCGGGAGGCGGACTTTAACGCCCACATGGCGGCTGACTGGGTCGCTGAGGCCAACGCGAAACTCGCGCCGCTCATCGAAGGCGAGGTCACGTCGGCAATTCACTCCGAACTCTAGGGCAATCAAAGAAGGAGGGCGGCGGCCATGCCTACCGTTCTTGTGACCGGCGCGACCGGCAATATCGGGCGGGAACTCGTTCACCTCTTGTCGCTCGACCCGCTTGTTGGAGAAATCCGCGTTGCGACACGTGATCCTGACGGTGCAGCAGCACAATTGCTGACGGCCATCGATCCAGCGCTCGTGCATCCGGTACGATTTTCCACAGACCCAGACGATCTCGCAGAAGTCTTCGGGGATGGTGTCAATCGGATGTGCATGATCACGCCGCTTTGTAACGATATGGTCGGCTGGCAAAGGGCGGTTCTCGACGCCGCCAAAGGCGTGACGCGGATCGTCAAAGTCAGCAACGACGCAGCAAGACCTATTTCGGAAGGCGCTGTTGAGGGCACGCCCCCAGCCTCACACTGGGCGGGCGAAGAAATGCTGCGTGCCATGAATGTCGAACACGCCATCCTTCGTCCAACCATCTTCATGCAGCATTTCATGATCGTGCCGGGACTTTATGAGCGCGGCGACGATACATTTTACTTGCCGTCAGGCAACGGGCGAATGGCTATGGTCGATGCCCGAGACATCGCCTTCGCCGCCGCAGATCTGTTATTGCGTTCGGCCGATTCGCTGCCATTGGAACCGATTTTTCTTTCCGGTCCCGAAGCGTTGTCCGGCGAAGGCATCGCTAGCCGCCTGAGCCTCGCCACGGGGCGGACATTGCGGTGGAACAAGGACCCAGACGCGTTTTGCGAACACTCCAAAACTGTCGGGTCGCCTCCGGAGATAGGCGGCGTTTACGCAGCTGGTGCGGCGGGCGCGTTTTCTACGGTTCACACGGAAGAGTTTGAGAAAGTGTTTCGCCGGCGGCCCAGCAGTTTTGCGAAATTCGCGCTCGATAACGCGGAATATTTCCGAGATCGCTAAGGACATGCGGAATGCTGAAAGACTTCGACAGAAAAATGGTGTTGATGATCGCTGCTATCGTAGGCTCTCCGCCTTCACATGATGCACTTCGGTGGGTTGCGGTCGACCTCCTCTTGTCTTGATGCCCAGCGAATGGTTGAACGTGCGCACAAATATGACCCCACAAGATCGCTGGAGATTTTCGATCTTGACGTGTTTCTTTGCGTCGCTGAACTTGCGAGCTTTAGAAAAGCCAGCCGTTTCTTGAACATCGGTCAATCGGCTGTTTCACGGCGTATCCAAAAGTTGGAAGACACAATCGGCGTATCGCTTTTCGAGCGAAGTAATACCGGTGCACGATTGACGCGTGCAGGCTGGCGCTTTGCAGAAAGAGCGAGGGCTATCGTGCTCGATTTTAGCGGGGCTATCGCGCTCGCAAACGCCGACGGCTCCGCCAGTAATGGTCGTCTTTACTTGGGAATGATCGCATCACTATCGGCGGGTGTTTTGCGCGACGTTACAGCGGATTTTTTGGCCAATCATCCCGCCATAGAGTTGCTTATTGTAGAAGGAGAGCGCGGAGATTTGCTGACGAGGTTGAGCCATCGCAAGCTCGACGCGGTGGTCGCGTGCGGATCTCTGCCGGTCGAGAACGGTGACAGCCTCATGCTTATGCGCGCGCGAACCTATGTCGCTCTCCCGGCGGGTCATGCGTTGAGCAAGAACGACTATCTGTCCTGGAACGAACTTCGAGATGAAGAATTTATTGTTTGCGCCTCGGAACCGGGGCCGGAGATACATGACTATCTTACTCACAGACTCGGCGAACTCGGTCGGCGTTTGCGGGTGACGCACCATCGTGTTGGCCGCGAGGGCATCATGAATTTGGTCGGCCTTGGTTTGGGTGCAAGTCTAGTCGCCGATCACTGGTGCGGAGTGAGTTATCCCGGAGTAGTCTTCCGTCCAATCATAGACGATCAAGATCTCGTGCCCTTTTCTATCACTTGGCTGCCGGACAATGACAATCCGGCTCTTAGGCGTTTTTTGAGCCTGTCGCGCGTACGCGCAATGGAGGCCATGTCTGACAACAGTTCTGCGTAAACCGTCGGTTAGTCGTCATGAAGGGCTTCGGTATGGCGTGGAAGTCTCTATTTGATTAGCACGCAATATATGTTTGCAAAATGAACTGAGAATACAAATGAAGTTCGAATTTCCGGCAATGCCATTACCCCAAGCTCGCTAGGACGCCTTCGGACGCAAACGGGTCATGAGGTCTTTTTTCTCCTTGCGTTATCCGGGAATGCACTCTCGGCTCGTGGAGAGTGCGCCTGGCTTCGGCAGTAACTCAAAAGAGCCCATGGTGTTGGCCATGTGATCCTCGAAGCCGTACCTTTCAATGCGATCTTCGTTCTGTAGACACCCTTGCCGCCATACAGCTCTTTGAGAGCCCCGTGCCGCACCGCTGTACGATAAGAAGTGGAGCGAGAAGGAGGCACTTGCGGCATTGGCGCAGGCCTAGACTCGCTTGATGATTGCTTTCAGGTGCTTTCTGACCCTAGCGCGGGTCGAGGCAAAGAAGACCGCCGATACTCCTTTCGCAGCTTCGCGAACCCTCGATCTGTCTTCATAAATCGCTCTAGCATGGGCGCGATGAGTTTAGCTGGCTCCAAGTTTTGGCCGTTTTCGGCACTAAGAATCTCTGCATAGACCGTCAAATCGCGATGCACCTGTGCCGGTAGTTCCACGGACAGCTTGATCGGCTTGTCGTCGCGAATGTCGCTTAGCTTTAACTTGCTCATCGTGTGCTTCCTTGCAGTTCGAGGATCAGATCGCGCGTCACCATCACCCGCACGGGAAATCCTGGCCGGATGGTGAGCGTCGGCGGGATGTTCAGCTGGCGTTGCACGATGGCTTCGCCTGCGCGTCCGATCGTGTCCTGGGTGCCGTCGCGGATGGCTTCGGCGATTTCATCTCCGCCATCTTCACCGGCTTCCAAACCTATATTGAGGATCGTCGCGAGACCGGCTGCGCGGAACAATTGGCCCCAATGATTGTCGACACCGTCTTCAAGGCCAGCATAGCCCGCCTGGTCGGTCCCGGGTTGACGTTCGAGGACGATCGAGCGTCCATCGGGCAGGATCAACCGCGTCCAGGCGAGCAGCAGGCGGCGTTGGCCGGTCGCGACACGGCTGTCATACTCACCGAGCAAGCGCGCGCCCTGCGGGATGAGCAGGAATTGCCCGGTCGGGCTGTCATAAACATTTGCGGTGACCTGTGCCGTGATCTGCCCGGGCAGGTCAGAGCGGAGTCCTGTCAGAAGTGCGGCTTCGATGACCGACCCGGCTTGCAGGACAAAGGGGCTGGGAGGGGACTGCAGGCGGTCTGTGGCCGTGGTTCGGCGGTCCACCGTACGATCCAGAAACGCTTCCTGTCGCTCGGTGGTGTCGGGCGGCCGAGAAGCACCGGTCGATGCGGGGAAGAACCCTTCCAGCCCTGGTGTCTGGGTTGTTCCGGGTGCCAATTGTGGTCGCGGCGCGGCCGCGCCACTTGTTCTTGCATCGGCAAAGAGCGTCGCGAGCCGCGCCGCTTCAGCTTCTTGTAAGCGCAGCTGCTCTTCCGGATCGACCGCGGGACCCGTCGCAGGCACGACGGTCACAGGCTCACCTCGCCGCTGCGCCGACAGGACCGGGCGTCCCAGTTCTCCTGGAAGCGGTGGTCCGAGCCGCGGGATCGATGCGTAGTCGCGCGGCAGACCCAAAAGGCCCTCGGCCTCCTGGACTCGTTCTGTCGAAAAGAGTTCCGAAGGCCCATCGCCCGGATCAGAACCTTGTAACGCGACGATCAGAATCGCGCCGATGCCGAGCCCGCCCGCGACGGCAAGCACCGTGATCGCCTTTCGCGAAAGCCGCATGACGCGCGGTGGATCGGGCCGCAGGCGCAGTTCCTTGGCGATGTCCTGCTCGGTGCGTGGCGGCTCTTCTGGGCGGTCGTTTTGTTGTTGTTCTTCGGTCCTGGTCATGGCTCAGCGGTCCTCATCGGGACGCCAGGCGGAAACCACCCGCTCCTCGCGCTGGTCAGAACGCCGGACCCCATCGGTCCGCACGATACGGACGACGCGCTGGCGATCGCCGAGACGCAGTTCGGCTGCGGCGAAGAGCCGGTCGACGATCATATAGTTGCGCCGGATGCGGTAATTGACGAGCTGACCGTCCCCTTCCGGTCCGATCACGAAGAGCGGCGGCATCTCGCCTTGGCCGATCCCGCGCGGGAACTCGATGAAGACCTGCCGCCCGTCATCGAAGGCGCGGCGCGGCCGCCAGGGCGCGCGGTCGCCGGTGATGCGGTAGCGGAAGTTGAGATCGTCGAGATCGACATTGCGCCCGATCGGAAGGCTGGCCTCGGCGTGATCGTTCTGACGACGAAGTGCGATCAACTCGTCTTCGGGATACTGCCACGAGACCGAGGCCATATAGGCCTGCGGCGTCGCGCGCAGTTCCAGATGATAAGTGCGCCGATCCGTGTTGATGACGAGATTGGTGACGAGATCGGGCCGGGTCGGTTTGACCAGCACATGGATGCGACGGCTGTCGCCGGACCCACTTTCGGTGTCGCCGATGATCCAGCGCGCCGTGTCGCCCGCCGCGATCGGGCCGCTCCCAACAAGGTTCTCACCCGCCTGTAGCGCGATATCCGTGACCTGTCCCGGCGAGGTGTAGACCTGATAAAGTGCGCCGGAACTGTAGGGATAGAGCTGCACGGCGTTGATGAAGCCGTCGCGCACCGGCTCGATCCGGGCGGCGGCGTTGGCGTTGGTCACGCGCTCTGTCGGTTCCGTCGCCTCTGCCGGCCGATCGTCGGCATCGACCCGCATGAGCTGGCCGGGTAGCGGTAGAGGCTCGGGTGTCTCAACGATCCGAACAGGCCGTGCCGGTTCCGCGACCAGCGTTGCGGCGACCGGGTCATCATAGCTGATCTCGGGCGGTTTGAAGGTGGCGCAGCCGGCCAGCATTGAACCGGCGAGAAGGTTTGTGATGGAAAGTTTGGCGGACACGCAGTGTCTCATTGGGCGTTCTCCCTTGACCAGTTGATGGCGTGGACGAAGACGCCGAGGGGATTCTTGCGGAGGCGGTCGGCATCGCGGGGTGGTTGGACGACGACGCTCAGAATGCCGGTCCAGCGTTCGGTGCCGGAGAGCTGGCCGTTCACATAGC
>JBCDHW010000020.1:0-19558 GCA_038749595.1 Pseudomonadota bacterium | reverse complement strand
GCGCTGGTCGACAGCCTCCTGTGGGCGATCCCGCCGGAGATGGCCCTCACCCCGCAATACGGCCTGCTCGACGAGTTCACCAACGACATCCACGTCGCGTAAGTGGACCGAGCGAAACCACCCGGCGGAAGCCGGGTGGCTCTTGGGTTGGAGCGTTGAACGATGGAATCGATTCCGGTTCAGCGAAAGCTGGGGGCCTTTTTGCATGGCCGTCTGATCCCTCCTTCGCCATGGAATAGTCCAGACACGGACCATTGAACGGTTTCGCTAACGCCGCGAATCCACCGCTGCGGGAACTCTTTGATGGGGGCGCCGCTGCACTTTTTCCCGTTGTCGATTTCAGGCGGACACCGTTCTCGGCCGGGCGTGGTGACGAACGCATTTGTCTCGCGGCCTGACGGGCGCCGCGGCAACAGGTCGGAATGTGCGCGATATTGCATTGCATACAATGCCGCTAGATTGTTGCGCAGATGCATCAATGACAGGCAATATGCAGCCTTGGGTTCGAATTCGGCACGACAAACGACTTGCGGCCCTTGAGGTGGGTTAAGCTTTGGTTAACGTTCCGGCGCTGGCAATCAAGGGTAGGGCACCATGCGCGGACAATTTCTTTCGTCGCTTCTCGCAGCGACAGCGTTGAGCAGTGCAGCGACCGCAGTCGCGCAAGACGCTGAGGTCGACGACACAATCACGGTTACGGGCTCGCGGATTGCGCGGGATCCCAACCTCGTTTCGTCAACGCCGGTGCAATCGATCGATGCGGAGACGATCCGCCTTTCTGGCGAAATCAACATCGCTGATGTCATCAATGATATTCCGGCGCTGGTCTCATCGCTGACGTCCGAAAATTCCGTAACCGGAGCAAATCAGCTGAACCTTCGCGGTCTGGGGGCTGAACGTTCGCTGACGCTTGTCAACGGGCGCCGGCATGTGGCTGGCTTCCGCGGCAGCCAGTCGGTGGACATCGGCTCTATCCCCCGGGCGTTGGTTGAGCGCGTCGAAGTGACGACGGGTGGTGCCTCGGCAATCTACGGCGCGGACGCTGTGACGGGGGTCGTCAACTTCGTGCTCAAGGACGACTTCGAAGGCTTTCAGCTCAACACCAGCGGCGGGATCTCATCGGAAGGGGACGCCGGAACGTTCGTCATCGATGCGATTGCTGGACGGAATTTCCACCAAGGCCGGGGGAATGTCGTCCTGACGGTCAGCTATGAAGACGACAACAACATCCGATACGGCGACCGCGATTGGTCACGGGACAACGGGATCGCTTCGGTCGGTCCTGATCAGAACCCGCTGAGACGTTTTCAGAATACGGACTTTGGCGGCAACCTACCCAACTTTGGCAGCAACTTCCCCGGCGATCTGATCCCGACCGACCCGGCAGATCTTGCGGGTTTGACGCTGACGTCTGCGGAGCAAGCGCTGGTGGACCGTGCGCGGGCAGCGCCGCTCCGGGCGGTGATCGAGAACCCGGTGTTCTGGCTGACGTCCCAGGCGGGTTCGATCGCACCGACCTTCTTCGGGCGAGAAACGACCTACGTTGATATCAACGGCAATGGCGTCGCGGACTGTCAGGAGAGCCGAGGCGGGCGAGACCCGTTCCTCGCCGGGTGCTGGATCACCAATCCGGATGGCAGCGTCGATGTGTTTCAAGACGACCTGATCGTCAGCGGCGGCCTTTGGGGCTCCGGCGGTGATGGGGGTGCACTGAACTTTAATCGTGACACCCTTTTCCCCGAAAACGACCGCTGGGCGATCAACCTCAATTCGACGTATGACGTGTCCGATACGGTCCGCGTGTTCTTCGAAGGGAAGTATGTGTTGAGCGAAGCATCCACCTTTGCTGAGCAAGATACGTTCTACGATACCCTTTTTATTCAGGCAGATAACCCGTTCATTCCCGATGAGTTGCAGCCTGTTGTCGACGCGACCGGCGGTTTGCTGCTGACCCAGGATCCGCTCGATTTCAGTGACAACAATGTTGACACCAATGAGCGGGAGACCATTCGCTTCGTGGGCGGAGTAGATTGGGAATTCGCCGACGGGCACACGCTGTCGCTGTCGGCCAATTATGGTCGGTTCACGAACACCGAAAACGACACGACCTTGTTCCTTGATCGGGTTTTCGCAGCGCTTGATGCGACGACCGCGCCGGACGGATCGGTTGTCTGCCGGTCTGGCCTTGATCCGGATGCGGCGTATGAGATCGATTTCTTCACCGCCAGCAATGGCTTTGCTGATGGCGGCTTCTCGTCCGACCGGTACTACTCGTTCACGCCGGGCGATGGTCAGTGTGCCCCGCTCAACCCGTTTGGTGTCTACTCCGCCAGCGCCGCGGCGCAGAATTTCGTCACGGCACAGATTACCAACAAGCTGGAGCTTGAACAAACCGTCTTGGCCGCTGTCGCGACGGGCGAAGTCTTTGAAGGCACGCCTTTCCTTGACGGTGCCCTTGGTTATGCGGTTGGGATCGAATACCGCGAGGAAGCGAGTGACGAGCGGCTCGATCCGCTGGTTCTGGGGATCTTGCCCGAGGGGACCTCGTTTACCCCTGGCGTTCAAGTGAGTGAGATAGACCCGTTCCTGTTCTCGATCACCGACATCGACAACTCGCAAGAGTTTAACACTTCGGGTGAATTTGATGTCGTTGATATTTTCGGCGAGGTGATCCTGCCGATCTTCACCAGCAGGCCGTTTGCTGAGGAACTGACGATCGACGGCGCTATTCGGTATGCGGATTACTCGACGATCGGCGGAGCGACCACGTGGAAAATCGGTGGGACATGGTCACCGATATCGGATCTCAGCTTCCGTGCCACCGTTTCCGAGGCTGTCCGTGCACCGAACATTTCGGAGCTGTTCGATCCGCCGCTTCCGATCACCATTGCTGCGACCGCTGATCCTTGCGACCCCGGTAACATCGACGGCGGCAGCGCAGCGCGCGAGGCGAACTGTATCGCGTCGCTCCAAGCCGCGGGTGTTCCGACCAATGAGATTGTCGACGGTTCGGGCGCCTACATCTGGAACAATCCGCTGACGGGACGTTTTGCCGGGACGTCGGGCGGTAACCCAGATCTCCAGGAAGAGACCGCGGAAACCCTGACGTTTGGCGCAGTGATCGAGCCTTCGTTCATCGACGGTCTGTCGTTCACGGTCGACTATTGGGACATCGAGATCAACGATGCGATCAGCGATGTCGACGCGGCGGACATTCTCTCGGGGTGCCTGGACTCAGCAGACTTCCCCAACGTGCCGTTTTGTCAGTCGTTCACGCGGCGCGGTGATGGCGGGCTCAATGATTTGCAAAGTGGGCAGATTAATTTCGCGCGCTTGGAAGCAAGCGGGATCGACTTTGCGGGCAATTACGGCTTTGAAGTGGGCGCTAATGACTTCGACATCCGTCTCGTCGGATCGTACCAGGAGGCGCTTGATCGCTTCTTCAATCCAACCGACTTAACCGAAGTGAACCCAGATCTTGGCGAAGTGCGGATCCCCGAATTGTCCGGGAACGTCACGGTCAATTGGCAGCGCGGTCCGCTGAATGTCGGTGTACAGATGCTGTATCAGGACAAGCAGGCCGTGGATGTTATCGACGGGTTTGCGGCGATCGACTCCCAAGAGCGCTACGGTGCCGATGCATTCTTTGACGAGACCTATGTGTTTGATATCAATGCGAGTTATGAGTTTAACGAGCAGCTGACGATCTATGGCGGCGTGAATAACCTTACCGATGAAGAGCCATTCGCGACGCAAACGGCATGGCCGGTGGGTCCGCGAGGTCGGTTCTTCTTCTTTGGCTTGACGTACACGCACTAACGCGAAGATCGGTCCGAACGAAAACGGGGGCGTTAGCGCCCCCGTTTTTTGTTGCGGTGCTGAGACGTCGGTTAGTTGACCGGGAAGGTCGCTACTTTGGACGTCCACCAGAATTGATTGCGGCCGTTGGTACGGGCACAAAAGCTCATCCTGCAATCGTCATCTCGATTGCACGTGTCGATCGCCGTCAAAGACTGTGATCAGTTCACTAGTAGGGGAAGTACAGATGAAATGACTTGGGCCGGCGAGCTGTCCGGGCGGGGTGTCAGCCCCAAAGCTCTGGGTCCGGAACACTGACATAGCCTTTGTCGAAAAAGAGGGGTGGACGGACATCTTTGGCGAGGGAGAGGGGGCCGTCGAGGTCGGCGAAGAGGCACCGTTGCGCAAAAAGATGCGCTGGCGCCATGCCAAGGGAGCTGCCCAGCATGTTTCCCACCATCAACTCAAACCCTAAGCGCTCGGCAATGTCGGCGATGGCCAGTGCGCTCGTCAGTCCACCGCATTTGTCGAGTTTGACATTGAGGACGTCGTATTTGCCGACGCAGTGGGCGATATCCTCTGCAGTCTGAAAGCTTTCATCGGCAGCAAGCTTAATCGGCACGTCGATATTATTGAGGGCGCCGTCGTCGGTGGGTGCCAAGGGCTGTTCCACCAGCTCGACTTTTGTTTCTGTCAGTATAGGGATGAGAGATGCGAAAGCGTCTTCTGTCCAACCGGCATTGGCGTCGACCACCAACCGCGCCGAAGGGGCGGCGGCGCGGATGGCGCGCAGCCGTTCGTCGTCGCCCTCGGCCCCGAGCTTGATCTTCAACAACGGATACGAAGCCGCGTGGTCGCGCGCGGTTTCGGCCATGGCGCCGGGCGTGTCGAGGTAAACTGTCGCCACGGTGAGGATGGGCTGTATACTGACGAGCCCTGCACGCCGCCACGCCGGCGTTCGGCTTTCTGCGGTTTGGAGATGCCAGAGCGCGGCATCAAGCGCGGCGCGGGCGCCGTTGGCGGGAAGAAGACCAAGCAAGTCCTGTCGCGAAACGGACGGGGTGAGGTGCGGCGCGAGCGCGGTGATCTGTGCGGCCAAACCCTCGGCCGTTTCGGGGCGATAGAAGAGAGCCGTGCCTTCTCCGTGTCCGGAACACCCGTTGCGTGCAACGCTTGCCGTGAGGCAGGGGATGCTCTCCCAGCGATAGGTGGCGATCTCGATAGGCGCTTTGAGGGCCCTCGGCGTCGCGCGCGCGTCGATTGTGAACGTGGTCATGTCTCTCCGTGCCCGGCTCCCCTCCGCGACGTTTGACGGTACACGGACTGTGTGCCTCGGCACAAGGCAGCGTTGATCGGGAGGCTAAGCCGCTTGCTTTGTGCTCGCGGCCGCGGCGGCAGGCGCGAGTTTTCCTGCCAGGTATTTCAGCGGCGCAGGGTAATAGGCCAGCCCCATTGCGACGGTGAAGCTCGCAGCCGCCATGACCATCGGCCAGATGAGAGCTGCGAAGCTGCCGCCATCGCGCAGGACACAGACGACCAGCGTCGCCGCGGCGAGGGACCATCCGATCCTCCTGAGCACAGGACGCGGTTTTGTTCCCTTTGGCGCGAGGGCTTTCCAATGGCGGTCTTGGCTCAGAGCCAGAAACGTCGTGCTGCCGACGCCGAGGAGGCCTGCGATCAGCAACGTCCCTAGGCTGACGATCATCGCCATTACTCGGCCGGAGCCAGGCCAGCGGCGGCGGCCCGCGGGGCGCGCACAGGCTTGGCGCGCTCAAGCGCTTCGGTTTTGGCCATACGCCGTGCACCCATGACGGCCGCTGCGGAGGCGGCGATGAGCACCACGTCGGTCATGGCCACCGCGACTTGCCCAGGCTGTAGGGCACCGACGATGAAGCCGCCGGTGGTGATCCAGTTCAAGATCGGCGCCGCGCCTGCGATCACAGCGATCAGCCACATCTGCTCACGCCAAGCCGCTTTGTCCCGGATGCCTGCGTGGATGAATGTGCCCAACCAGACGACGTAGAACGCCGCCACTTCGAGCGCAGCCCGGTCGAGCCCGCCGAGGGTCGACTCGTTGGTCAGCAATCGGTTCGCCACCATGAAAGCGCCGCTGGCTGCAATGATCCCCGTGACGGACCCTGCGGAAAGGGCGCGAACGACGCGCACCGATGTGGGCTCCATCCCTTTTTTGATCCGTGCACGCATCCAGAACAGGAGGCCCGTGGCGATCATCGCACATCCGGCGAGGCCGCCGAGAAAGAACAACCACCGCACGGCCCAACTGTCGAAACGGAGGAAATGCGCGCCTTCAAGATAGGCGGAAGCGTGGCGGATTTTGCCGATCTCGAAGTCTTTCACCACCTCGCCAGTCCCCGGGCGGAAACTGATCATGTCCGTACCGCGTGCCACTTTCTTTGGGCCGAAGGATTGTTGGATCGTCACCACCGAATTGGCGTCTCCGACATTGGCGACCCGCAGATAATCAGCATGCGCCGTGCGCCCGTCGCGTTCGGTCCAAATCGCTTCGGCGCGGTCGATATATTGGTCGATGGACTGGGGCATCGGGCCCGGTTCGCCCGCCGCCTCATAAGTGGTGAAGCCTGATCGCGTCTCGTTCAACGCCGCGCGGTCTCCTCCAAACGGCACGCTCGCTGAGTCTGGGAAATAGACCAGCGCGAAGATCAGGATCCCGGAGAGCGGGAAAAGAATGTGGAACGGCAGCGCGATGATTGCCGTCATGTTGTGGAGGTCGAGAGTCGAACGGCGCGCCTGTTTCTTTGGCCGGAACGAGAAGAAGTCCTGGAAAATTTTGCGGTGGATGAAGATCCCTGACACCGCGAGGACGAGCATCGCCACCGAAGCGAGCCCGACGATCCAATAGCCGAGCCCCATCCAACTGATGTGGAGGCTGAAATGGAACGGATAGAAGAAGTCACTGGCGCCGTGCGAGTTCGTTCGCTCGACGATCTCGCCGGTTTCTGGGTGGAGGAAGTGCGACTGCCGCTCGGATCCGCCAAAGCGCGCGTAGCGGATCAGCGGCATGCGCTCGCTTGGCCGCGCGAAGAACACCTGCTCACCTTCTTCGAACGTACCGGCTTCGAGTTGCGGCATGACCACCGGATCCATCGGCATCGTCGTATCGACCGCGATTCGCGTCTCCGGCATCATCCACTTGTTGATCTCAAGATGGAAAACAGTGAGCGTTCCCATCCAGAACATCGCGAAGAGGATGCTCGACAGAGCAATGCCTGTCCACGTGTGGAGCCAGTTCATCGATTTGCGGAATTCGTCCGTAATGCGCATAATCGGCCTTTAGACTGGTGCGATATAAGGGGCGGTGAGATTGGCGAGGAGCGCATAGCCAACGACCACCGCGGAGGTGATCAGGAGCCTCGTGGTGGCGGCGGCCCAAACGACAATCCCGGCGAAAACGAAGATCCCCACCAAAAGCGCGATGCTCGACGCCTCGCCAGGCGCGAGACCCAGCCTCGATAGCAGCGCGCCGGTCGACCCGATGAAGCCATTCGCAAACGCATACCCGCCGATCGTTCCGAGCGCGAGGCGCAGTGAACGCTCAACAGGTTGGGGCAGGGTCATCGTCGACATTAAGGCCTCTGCAGAGCGCGCGGGGGTAGGCAAGCAACTTCTGTTGCGGATCAATATCATGGCCGCGCCGTCATCTCAACGCAGGTTGTTTGCGGTGGGCTAGATGTCGCTGGTCTCGAATTGGCGGTCCTGGGACGACCCGCAGCTGTGATCGGCCTTGGGCGTTACGGCCATTGAAACCTGCGCGTTTCCGCTCTAGGCGGCGGGCTTTCCGCTGGCGCTGCCCAGCGGACACAGGTTCATCGGCGCGTCCTGCGCCCCGCGCGATAACGGATTGAAGATGCAAGTCACCGAAACAAAGAACGAAGGTTTGAGCCGCGAATTCAGCGTAACGATCCCGAAAGGCCACCTGGCGGATCGGCTCAACGCGAAGCTCGAAGAGATCAAACCGCAGGTCCATCTGAAAGGTTTCCGCCCCGGCAAGGCACCGACAAGCTTTCTGAAGAAACTCTATGGCGCGAACCTGATGGGTGAGCTGATCCAAGAGGAAATGGCCAACGCCCAGGCGCAAGCCCTGAAGGACATGAAGCCGGCGACGGCGCCGCAGCCTGACATCAAAGAAGGGCTCATCGATGAGGTGGTCAAAGGCGATGCTGACCTTGAGTACAACATGCACTTTGAGGTGCTGCCGGAAATCGAGCCGAAGGGTATTGATGACCTGAAGCTCGAGAAGATGGTCACCGAGGTTGAGGAGAGCGAGCTTGAAGACGAGCTGAAAACCCTCGCCGACCAAAACAAGACGTTCGAGGATAAAGATGAAGGCGCCGCCGCAGAGGATGGCGATCGCTTGGTCATCGACTTTACGGGGTCGATCGACGGCGAGGAGTTCGAGGGCGGTAGTGCCGAGGGCGTCGACCTGGATCTCGGCTCAGGGTCGTTCATCCCTGGCTTCGAAGAGCAGCTGACGGGCGTGAAGGCCGGTGAGGAGAAGACCATCACTGTGACGTTCCCGGAGGACTACACGGCGACCCACCTGGCGGGCAAGGAAGCGCAGTTCGCTGTGAAAGTGAGTGCGGTGAAGGCGCCAGGCGAGACCAAGATCGACGACGATTTTGCCAAGCAGCTCGGCTTCGATGACCTCGAAGGGCTCCGTGGACGGATCAAAGAGATGGTCCAGGGGCGCTATGACAACCAAGCACGTTTGCACATGAAGCGGGCGCTGCTGGACATCCTCGACGACGCGCACGATTTCGAGCTGCCGCCCGGCATGGTGAAAGCCGAGTTCGACCAGATCTGGGCCCAAGTTGAGGGCGCGGAACGCGACGAGGAAGATAAGGACAAGACTGAAGAAGAGCTGCGCGCGGATTACCAGAAAATTGCCGAGCGCCGGGTCCGTCTCGGACTTCTGCTCGCTGAGATCGGCAAAGATGCCAACGTTGATGTTCCTCAAGAGGAGATGACGCGAGCGATCCAAGGCCAGGCGATGCAGATGGGTATGCAGCTGCAAGAGTTCTACAACATCATCCAGGATCGCCCTGACATCATTGCGCAAATCCGTGCACCGCTGTTTGAAGAGAAAGTGGTCGACCACCTCATCGAGAAGGCCGACGTGACCGAGAAAACGGTGTCTAAGGACGAATTGATGGCCGAGCCGGGCGCTTAAGCATCGCGATTTAGCGTCTACACGGACTATCGAAACCCGGCGGCCAACCCGCCGGGTTTTTTGTTCAGTCCTCGGCGACGGGCATGTTGTCGATCAGCCGCGTTTTGCCCAGCATCACCGCTGCGAACAGGCGCGCATCATGCACTTCCTCTTGGCGCAGAACCCGGTCGGGCATGAGCGAGAGATCTCGGCCTGAGCGGAGCTCGAGGTAGTCGACGGGCCGCAGGCCGACGGCTTCCATATCGTCGAGCCCTTGGATGATGGCCGCAGCAACGGGGACACCACCTTCGATCCGCTGGCAGACCTTCCGCATAATGATGTTGAGCTCGCCCGCAATGCGCCGCTCCGGCGGGGTGAGGTAGCGGTTGCGCGATGACATCGCCAAGCCATCACGCTCCCGAACGATCGGCGCACCGACAATCTTGACGCCGAGGTCGAGGTCTTCCGTGAACCGCTTAATCACCAGCAGCTGTTGGTAGTCTTTCTCGCCGAACACCGCCGCCGTGGGGCGCATTTGTAGGAACAGCTTGGTGACGACGGTGGCGATGCCGCCGAAAAAGTTCGGGCGCGAGGCTCCATCAAGGGGCGCAGCGACATCGCCCACCCGGATCGTTGTTTGATGGCCGGGGGGATACATTTCATCCGCCTGCGGCAGATAGACCAAATCGACACCCGCTTCTTCCAACTGGCGGAGGTCGTCCTGTTCCGATCGCGGATAGGTCGCAAGGTCTTCGCCGGGCCCAAATTGCTTGGGGTTCACGAAGATGGTCGCGCTCACCAGCGGGGCATGCTGTCGCGCCACGTCGATGAGGGAAAGGTGCCCCGCGTGCAGGGCACCCATGGTCGGAACCAGCGCATGGCCGCGGTGCGCCAACCCCAGCTCCCGCGCGGCTTCCGCGAGTTCTGCGCGTCGCCTGACAACCTTCATGCACTTTGACCTTTCCCAATTGGGGCGAAGCAGCAGAGAGTTCCCCTGTAAGGTGCCCCCAGTAACGTTTCGGTAACCTCAATGGGTAAACGCTGAATCCATGCTCAAACCTCGGTTGTCCGCACAAATCAAGGTGTTTGCCGCTCCCCTGGCGCTGTTCACGGTGTCAGAGGTCGCGGCGCAAGATCTCGCTGCCCAGGACCGCGATGGTCTGCTTGAGCGAAATCGTGCTGCTCGGTCAGCGCAGCCGCCCCTGCCGGAGCCTCTGCCGACCCCCTTGCCTGAAATCGATGACGACGAAGACTTCGCGGCGTCGGCGACGGTTCACCTTGCAAGCTATTACAGCGACGCTGATGCGCTGCGCGGATGGAGGATCCTTAGCGACCGCCACCCGGGCGCGCTCGACGCGCTCGAACCGATCCTGCGGTCTGTTGATTTGGGCGAGCGCGGGCAATTTGTTCGTCTCCTGGCCGGCCCTTTGTCGAGCGCTGCCGACGCGGATGATCTGTGTGCAACGCTTCGTGCCGACGGCGCGTATTGTGCTGTTTCTGACCTGACGGGTTCGGCGCTTTATCCGTCAAAGGATTTTGGACGATGAGCAAAGAGACGGACACGCACGTTATCGTCGTCGGCAACGAGAAGGGCGGCTCGGGCAAGACGACCGTTGCGATGCACCTCGTTGTGGCCCTGATGCGGGCCGGGCACTCGGTGGGCGTGCTCGACATCGACGTCCGCCAGAAGAGCCTCGCGCGGTATCTTGAGAACCGGGCGCAGTGGGGCGTCGCGCAAGGTCTGACCGCGGAAGATCTTCCGATGCCCAAGTTCCTGCCGCTGCAGAACTCAGACCACGACAGCGTGGCCAAGCGGGAAGAGTGCGATGACGACCGGCTGCGGCGGACGTTGGCCGCGTTTGCGGATTGCGCTTTCCTTGTGGTCGATACGCCGGGTGCGGACACCCACCTCTCACGGACGGCGCATTGCTATGCCGACACGATCGTCACACCACTGAACGATAGCTTCGTCGATTTCGATTTGCTGGCGCGGCTGGATCCCGCAACGGGTGAGATTAAGGGGCCGAGCCTTTATGCCGAGACCGTCTGGCGTGCGCGCCAGCGCCGGGCGCAGTCCGGGGTCATGGGCGGGATCGACTGGATCGTCGCCCGCAACCGGCTGCAAGCCACCAACGCGAAAAACAAAGCTGCGATGGCGAAGAAGTTGGAGGAGCTGTCCGGTCGGGTTCAGTTCCGCCAGGCCCGCGGGTTTGGTGAGCGGGTCATCTATCGCGAGCTCTTCAGCTACGGGATGACCCTCCTCGACCTTGGGCGCAAAGGCAGCCCGCGGAAGCTCTCATCGATGTCGCATATCGCGGCCCGCCAAGAGCTGCGGAGCTTTTTGGCGAGCCTCAGGCTCCCGCCGCATGGCGGCCTCGAACCGCAGCCTGAGAAACCTGCAGCCCAGGCGCCCCTGGCGGACAAGCGCGTCGCCGCCTAGCGTGGGCGGGTATGATCCTCGCGCTTATCGCTCTCACTTTGCTGTTCTCAGGCGTCGTTCTGAAGCGCTTGAACCTGAGCACGCGGGTGCGGGCCCAGGTCGCGGGCATCATGGTGGCGGTTTCGCTGCTCGCTATTCTGCTGGTCAGTTGGCGGCTCGCGCCGTTGGCGGGGATCGTTTGGTTGATCGGGCTCGGTGCAGCGGCGAATCTCGTTGTGCGCGACCGCGCGCAGGGGAGCGCAGACGGCCTGTTCGGCGGCGCTCGGCAAGAAACGCCGCCGCAGCGGCCTCCATCCGCATCGATGTCCCGCGAAGAGGCTTTGGCGATTTTGGGTCTCGAGGGCAGCCCTTCTGAAGACACGATAACCGCAGCCCATAAGCGTATGATTGTGCGGGCCCATCCGGATCAGGGCGGGTCCGATTACCTTGCCGCGAAAGTGAACGCAGCCCGCCGAACCCTCCTCGGGAGCTGACGAAAGAGCTTTGTCCGAGGGCCTTTGTGTGGCAAGCCGCCGCAGAGCACAAAGGAGGAACATCTATGGGTCCGAGTGAAGACCTCAAACGCGTCGCCAAGGCCCTCGTCGAGAACTGCCGGAATGATCGCGACGAGCAAAACCTCAATGATCTCTATGCCGACCACGCAGAGTCTGTTGAAGCGTTCGCGATGCCGGGGGACGATCGGGTGAAAAAAGGCCTCGACGCGATTCGCGCTAAGCATGAGTGGTGGCGCAGCAATATGGAGGTGCTGCCCAGCGATCTCACGCCGGAACAGATGGCGGAAGGCCCGTTTTACAACGGCGACGACAAGTTCAGCGTGATTTTTCGATTGAAAGCGAAGGACCGCAACTCCGGTCAGGTGATGGATATGCTGGAGACGGCGACCTACACCGTCGAAGACGGAAAGGTTGTGCGGGAAGAATTCTTCTACGCGATGCCAGAGTAAAAAGTCGGACTTTCGCGGAGGGTTGCTCTGCGAAAGTCGCCGGTTCAGGCCCTGACTTGCTTGCTTCTTGTCCGCACGGGCCTTATGCCCTGCGGACGGCCTAGGGGTATAGCTCAGTTGGTAGAGCATCGGTCTCCAAAACCGAGGGTCGCGGGTTCGAGTCCTGCTGCCCCTGCCATTTGGATGAAGCAGCGATAGGGTTCGCCGGTGGCCGCAGAAGAAGACGTCCTCCTCCGCGAGGTCGATGAAGATCTCCAACGTGACCAGACACTCCAACGGTTCCGCGAATGGCGGGTGCCCCTCGCGATAGGAGCCATCGCGATTGTCGGCGGCGTCTCCGGTTACCAGTTTTGGCAGGGGCAAAAGGCCAGCGCGATGGATGCCGCCGCCGAGGCCTATGCCGCGATAAGTTTTGAAGCGCAGACCCCGCCCAGTGCCGACACCCTCCGCACCTTTGCGGCAGAGAATGAAGGCGGCTACGGCGCGCTTTCCGCGCTGCGCGCAGCCGGTGAACTCGGGCGCGCGGGCGACCTTGAGGGGGCGGGCGAGCTCTACGCCCGGATCTATGACGACAGCACCCTTTCGCCAGCGATGCGCGACTTTGCGCGGATCAACGCTGCGTATCTGCTGGTCAGCAACCGCCCGGCCGAGGCCGCGTCGATTGTCTCGCTGATCGAGACCAATGCCTTCCGTCCGCACTCGGAGGAAGTGATTTCGGCGACGGCGCTGGCGGAGGGATCTTACCGTGCGGCGCGGGCGGGCTTCCAGGCGCTTGCCGAAGCTCCGGGTACGCCCGAAGGGATGCGCGCGCGGGCCACGTCCTATGCGGCGATTGCTGATGCGGCCCTGAACGGTGCGTCGATCGCGAAACCCCAAGCGCCGGTGGATACCCGATCCTTCATCGATCGGTTGGGTTCGGAACTGGGCGCGGCGGGGTTGCCGGTGGGCGCCCCTGGCGTCGAAGACATCATGCCGGATCTTAGCAACCTTGGCGCGGCGGCGGCGCCCGCTGAGGAACCAGCGCCCGAAGGTGAGGAGCCGTCGGCGCCGGAGCCCAGTAATGAAGAGCCTCCCCAGGAGTGATCCGTACCGTGCGCTTTTTTCTCGTTCTTCTCGCGACCCTCGCTTTTGCCGCTTGTTCGACCTCTGAGGATGACAAAAAGCGCGAGCAATTCGCCGATGCGATCCCGGTCCTTTCAGGTGAGGAGCAGATTTTTGCTGATCCCGTTCTCGCGGCCGAGCCGGTGGTCCTGCCCCCTGCGCTTGAGAACTCAACATGGAACCAAGCGGGCGGGGCGGCAGATCACGCGCCTGTTCACGTTGGTGCGCCCCAGGAGATTCGCCGCATCTGGCGTACACGGATCGTCAGCAGCAAGGCGAAAAAAGGGTTGCTCAGTTCGCCGCCGGTGGTCGACGAGCAACGCCTCTACCTGATTGATGCCGTCGGTTCCGTCGTGGCGGTTGACCGCCAGACAGGGCGTTCGGTTTGGCGAACGACGCTGACGCCGGATGTCCGTGACAGGCGCGCATCGCGGTATAACATATTTGCACGGATCAACCCGGCCGAGCTTGGTTTCGGCGGCGGCGTTGCCGTGGCCGGAGAGCGCCTGTTTGTGACCAGCGGTTTTGGCTTTGTCGCGGCGCTCGATCGTAACACCGGTGAGCTGCTATGGCAGCATGAGGCGCCGGGGCCGATGCGGAACCCGCCATTGGTTGCGCAGGGTCTCGTGGTTGCGGTCAGCATTAGCAACGAGGTCGTGGCGCTCGAGCAAGAGACCGGCAATGTTCGGTGGACGTACGAAAGCTTCGAGGAGTCGGCGCGTTTCCTTGCCGCCGCGGCGCCAGCGTTCGACGGCGATACGGTGATCGTGCCGTTCTCCTCCGGTGAGGTTTCGTCGCTGAATATGGCCAACGGCCGGGTGCAGTGGCAGGCGGTCGTCTCGCGCACCTCGCGTCTTAATGCTTTGTCCGTGCTCGGAGATATTGCGGGAAGCCCGATCATTGATCGCGGTGCGGTGTTTTCAGTGAGCCAGGCTGGACAGATGGCGGGGATCGACCTGCGGTCGGGCAATGTTGCGTGGGAAGCGCCGCTGGGCGGTTTTCACACCCCCTGGCTGTCGGGCGAGACGCTGTTCGTGATCTCGAACCGTGGAGAATTGGCGGCGATCAACCGGGTCGACGGCCGGGTGCGTTGGAATAAGACGCTCCCGGAATATCGCAACGAAAAGAAACGCAAAAACCGGATCACGTGGGCAGGTCCCGTGCTGGCGGGTGGCCGCCTGTGGATCTCTGGGAACCAAGGACAGATGATTGCGGTATCGCCGCAAAATGGCGAAGTGCTGGAGCGTTATAAGCTTAAGGGCAATGCGAATTTGGCGCCTGTGGTCGCTGGGAACATCATCTTTGTTCTGACCGATGATGGCTTTGTTGAGGCCTGGGGCGCTGATCCGCGGGCTGAGGATTTCACCAACTAACCGGGTAGCCGCAGGGTCGCGCGCAAGCCGCCGAGGGGCGAATCGCCCAGTTCCAAGCTGCCGCCATGGCGTTTGGCGATATCGGCAACTATGGAAAGGCCCAGACCCGTTCCCGGAGCGGACCGGGAAGGGTCAAGCCGTTCAAAGGGTTGGACGGCTCTGCGCCGATCGTCCTCTGCGATGCCGGGGCCATTGTCGTGGACGGACAAAAGAACCGAATGGTTCGTGCGCTGTCCTTCTAGTCTGACGCGATCGGCATGGGCGAAGGCGTTGGACACGAGGTTCGTCAGGGCACGTTTCAAGCTGACGGCGCTCGCCTGCACCGAGAGCTCATCGTCGATCGAAATATCCAGCACGCCGCCCATGCGCGCGGCTTCTCCAGCGATTTCGTCGGCCAGGATCTCCACATCGACAAGGTCGCGATCAGCATCCTGCGTATCGCGGACGAAGTTGAGGTAGGCTTCGAGCATCTGCTCCATCTCACGGGCGTCAGCCTCGAGCGCTGTCTTGTCTTTGTTCTCCGGCAGCATGGCGATGGCGAGTTTCATCCGAGTGAGGGGCGTCCGGAGATCGTGGCTAACGCCCGCCAGCATCTCTGTGCGCTGGTGGATATACCGTTTGATCCGTGCACGCATGGCCAAGAAGGCACGGCCCGCCTGCCGCACCTCACGCGCGCCGGTGGGTCGGTAGTCGGGCATATCACCACCCCGGCCGAATGCCTCCGCCGCAGCGGCGAGCCGGGTGATTGAGCGCACTTGATTCCGCATAAAGACGATCGCGACATAGCCGAGCAAGATCGTCGTCCCAACAAGCCAGAGAAAGAATAGCAATCCGTTCTGCGAGGTGACCTGATCGCGGGGGGTGACGAACACGAGATACCCGTCGTCGAGCTGGATGCGCACTTCAATTTCGTCCGCATAACCGCGCGTATTGATCCAGACCGGTTCATCGATTGCTTTGATCAGCTGTTGCTGCAGCGTCTCATTGGGCGGTGAGAACAAGGTCAGTTTATCCTGGTCCGGAATAACCTCGCCTGGCGCCCAGCGCATGTAGAGATTTAAGTCGATTTTCGCCAGATCAATGACGTCTTCAGGCGTTAATCCTTCCGGTGGATCGCGCCAAAGAGCGAGGATATGCGCCATCTCGCTGGCGGTCTGCCTCGAGAGAGCGCCGGTGACGTCTTCCCAGTGGCGGTTGAAGAAAATCAGTGTGACGACCGATTGCATCATGAAAATGGGGATGACGACGATCAGGATCGTCCGTCCCCAGAGGCTTTTCGGTGCAATGCGCCGAAGCATCGTGGATTAATCCGTCATCAGTGCATAGCCAACGCCGCGCACTGTCTTGAGAAATTGCGGGCTACGCGGATCAACTTCGATCTTGCGGCGCAGGCGGGTGACTTGCACATCGATTGAGCGATCAAACACGCCAAGCTCTTTCTGAGCGAGGACGGTGCGCGGGATCGGCGCTCCGGGCTTGGCTGCGAGCGTGCGCAGGAGGTGAAGCTCGGCATCGGTGAGTTTCACGCGTTCGCCTGCTTGGGTGAGCTCACCGCGCGCCGCATCAAAGGCAAAGGGCCCAAACCGCACCAATGTATCGCGGGGCGGTAACGACGATCGCCGCAGCAAGCCCTCAAGGCGGAGGACAAGCTCCCGCGGCTCAAACGGCTTGGCGAGATAGTCGCTGGCGCCTTTTTCAAGACCGGCGATGCGGTCTTCGGGTTCGCCGCGCGCTGTCAGCAGCATGATCGGGATCTCGGACGTGGCGCGCAGACGCTCGGTCAGGGACAGCCCGTCCTCGCCGGGCATCATGATGTCGACGACCATCGCGTCGAAGGTGATCGTCTTGAGCAGCGCATCGGCCTCGGCCGCGCTTTCGACGGCGGTCGCGAGAAAGCCATGATCACGAAGATAGCGAGCGAGCAATGTGCGGATGCGTTCATCGTCATCGACGACCAAAACATGCGGCGTGTCCGACCCCGCCAACGTGTCACTCTGTGCAACCATTGGAAAAAAGGTAGCGGCGTCGCCGTGCTTTGCAACGGGGGTTAGAACCGGCTTGCGCCTGCTCCGGCGATCAATTTCGCTATCCGTTCATGCTCTTCTAAGCTCACGCCGTAGCAGGCCGCGGTGCTCTCGGCGCAGGGGAAGACGAGCACCCGCTCCGTGTTCGGAATGGCCTTGGACATCCGATCGCGCAGCGCCTCAGCGCTCATCGCGGTGTGGACGAGGGCTGCGCTGCCCGACAGCTGCATCACCGCTTCGAGGTCGCTGAGCACTCCGGCGCCCTGGCGGTAAGCCGCGTCTGAGCCGAACACGATGATCAGCGGCTGCCCTGTCCTCGGGGTGGTTGTGACCGCGTCGACGGCCTGAGACGAGCGGCTGAACAGCGGTTTGAGTTCAGAGAATTGCAAGGCAGGGCGGAAATCGCGGCTCCCCGCTGGCGCGACGAGGGAGTGGTAGGCAAGCCGTCGTTCCTCGACGAAGCCGCGCATTTGTTCGGCGCTATACGGTCCGTAGACCTTGCCCTCGACGTTCATGCACCAGTTATCGCTGTTCACCATCTCTACTCGCTTTCGACCTCGGGTCGTTTGAACGTCACGCTGATCCCGCCGGGGTGATGGCGGATCACGGTTCCACGCTTTCGCCCAACGCGGATTTTTTCGCCACAGTCGGGAAACAGTGCTGTGGCGATGGAGGCACCTGATTCGGAGACATCGAGAAGCCGTCCGAAGGCGTGCGTTCCTGATTCGGTCTCCAAAATGGTCTCGCTCTCGTGGGAAAACCGAACCGCGCGGTCAAACGTGCTTTCAGGATTGAGAAAGGCCGTCAGCGCATCGGCGAGGAACAGGCGCTCCTCCTTCGAGGCAGCGAGCCGAACGCCGAAGCCGCGTTCCTGGAGGCCCGCGACCTGCCCGGCCCATCGTCCGAGGTCAGCAATGTGCAAGATGACGGCGTCGCCGACGATTGCCCCGGGTTCACTGATGATTGCGGCCCCGCGGATGGAGAGATCGGTGACGATACCGCGCCGATCAACGCCGTCGGGCAGAATAAAGCGAACGGGCAGGCGCACAGCGACCCGGCGATGGCGCCGATCGGCCGGGTTGCCGACCAGCCGATCTTCCTCGCTGTGGTGGACGAAGCCGTATGGATCGTTTGCTGAAATGCGTTTCACCCGTTCCCTAGCCCCCGCTTGGAGGCTTGATGATACGCTGCGGCCATCAACAAACGGTCAAAAGCTTGATTGTAATGTTGCGCTGGTAGGTGAGCGTCTCCACGTTGGTTGCTCGCGCCGTTGTTATCGCTCTTGGAGCCCATGAACGATCGACCCTCCGCAGTTCGCCGCCGTTTAGGTCAGCCCAACCCGGGTATTCGCTATCGCGGTGGACCGATTTTCAACGTGCCGTCGCCGATTGGCACCATTGTTTTATGGACGTCTCTGGCGTTCTTCGTGTCGTTAACCGTTCCATCGCCGACGGGGCGCGGGCTGCTCGTTGATGATTTCAGCTTCGTTCCCGTGGAGTTTTTGGCGCGGATCGAGAGCGGCGCTTTCTTGAGCGCGCTTGTCCCGCTTTTCGGGCACATCTTCATGCACGGAAATCTCGGCCACCTGGCGCTGAACATGGTGTGGCTCGTGGTGTTCGGTTCAGGGATTGCTCGGCGTTTGTGCGTCGAAGGCGGAAATCCTGACGACCGTGCACACAATGTCTTGGTCTTTGTCGCCTTCTATCTCAGCTGCGGGGTGGCCGGAGCGGTTGCGCAGTTTTTGTGGAACCCGATCGAGACGATTGGCTTGGTGGGCGCATCAGGTGCTATTTCCGGTCTGATGGCTGGGACGTTGCGCTTCGCTTTACGCCTTTTCGTGCCGCTCGGCGCGGAGTACGGCCGGTTGGCTCCGGTCAACGCGCGGCCCGTCTTGCTGGCGTCGGTCGTCTATATCGGACTGAACATCGCCACCGGCATCGCTGGCGCTTTTGGGGTAGAGAGCGCCGCGATCATCGCGTGGCAAGCGCATGTGGGCGGCTTCGTCTTTGGGCTCGTGGCTTTTCCGCTGTTTGATCGGCTTGCGCGCCGCCCAGCCCTGCCTTTTGGCTTCGGCTAAAGCCGTCTACGCCGCGGTTTGTCGGCACGAGATCGGCGAATTCCCAAAGTGGCGGCGGAAGTTAGGGTGATTTGCCTGGGCGCGCGCGAAAAAAGTGTGGCCTGAGCCAAAAAAGCACTTGCGGACCCTGGTCCCTTTTTGCATATACAGCGCTCTCCACGGCATCGAGACGCCGACGGGGCGCGGTTTTTCGAACTTTCGGAGCTTCGCCCACGGCCTTCTCTGCGCTTCTGGTTCCGGGTTCTCCGGATTGGAAACGACGAGAAGAAAAAGTCACGATCGTCGTTGACACGGGGTACAGAGATGCATATCTCGCCGCTCCATCGCTGAGGCCGAGGTTTTTAAGTAAAACCAAAGTCAAAGCAGCGTCGAAGGAAAGGCAAACTTTCTGGTTGACGTCGGAATAAAGGGTCTCTACCCGGCGTTCCTCGGACAGTTCGAAGCTTCTCCCAAGGGGTGGATAACTCTCCAAAAAACAAGTTGGACTTCGGTTCGACGCTTGGTTATCGGATCAAGCGCTCTTTGACAATTTGGTATTGAGAAAGAGAAACGTGGGCGGCGCAGTCCTGGCGGAAGCTTTTAGCTTCACACTTTGAGACTGACTGCTGACGTTT
>JBCDHW010000019.1:0-21570 GCA_038749595.1 Pseudomonadota bacterium | reverse complement strand
AGTTCGACGTGTGGGGAAGAAAGACATCGAAACTGCGCCCTCTCTATCTCATGATCAACGAGATCTGATGGGGCGGATCGCTCGCGACAATACCGAAGAGCGAATGATCCAGCTTCTCGAGGTCGATCGGTTACTTGATCAATCACAAGTCGATGCCGTCCGCGCGCTCGGGTAGGAGAAGGCCGCACCATGAAGGTTCTCGTTGTTGACGACTCTGCGCTGATGCGAAGGCTCATCAAAACTGCTCTGCAGGCAGATGGCTTTGAAGTGCTCACGGCGCGTGATGGTGAAGATGCGTTGGCACAGCTCTGCATTCACGAACCCGATTGCATTACACTCGACATCAACATGCCAAAGATGGATGGGTTGGAGTGCTTGAGCCGGATTATGACCCAGCGGCCAACACCTGTGGTGATGGTCTCTTCACTGACGGCTAAGGGAGCGATGTCGACGCTTGAGGCGTTGGCCATGGGCGCAACGGATTTCATCTGTAAGCCGGGCGGCACTGTCTCTCTAAATATGAATGAGATCTTGCCCAAGCTCTGCGCTAAGGTTCGAGCTGCGGTTGGCTCGAAGCAAAGAGATCGTTCGTCTACGATGAAAAGGGCGGAAGGCCAGACATCGCGCCAGGCTGATGCTAAAGCGGGTCATGTTTCGCACCGACGCGCCAGCGCTCGACCAGGTAAAGCATCAATCGCTTCAGGATGCGAGGTCGTTTTGGTGGGCGTCTCCACAGGTGGTCCACGGGTTATCGAGCTGTTGCTCAAAGATCTGCCAACTGATTTTCAGCTGCCTGTTGTCATTTGCCAACATATGCCAAGTAGTTTTACCTCCGTTTTCACCAATCGACTCAACGGTTTGTGTCAGTTTCCTGTGGTTGAGGTGACTTCGCAGCGTCAACTTGAACCGAGTACGGTATTTATTGGAAGGGGTGACGCCGATATCGTTTTTACGAAACGCGGTACGCGAACATTTGTCAGCAGCGCACCGAGCGATGCTCGCTACAATTGGCACCCGAGCGTCGATCGAATGGTTTATTCCGCCCTCGATGTTTTTGATCCGCACAAGATCATTGGAGTCCAGCTGACGGGCATGGGCGATGATGGTGCTGCTGCTTTCGCGGAGCTTCAACAGCGCGGTGGCGAAACGATCGCAGAGTCAAGTGAAACGGCGACCATCTTTGGCATGCCAAAAGCGTTGATCGAGCTTGATGGGGCAAACCATATTTTGCGCGATACGGAAATCGCTGGATTCCTGGCAAGTGCCGTACAAGGACGAGGCACTCCGCGAAGAACGGCGGCGTCTCATGCTTAGCGAAGCAAAAATCCGTCGGCCGATAGTGGGTGAGAAAAGGTTCATAAGTTCAGACGTTTCCGCCCGGACGGCAGACGAACTCGCCGAAATCGTCCGTGCGGCGACCGATCCTGAAGATCTTGAGCGGGCGCTCCGCGGTTTGGTTTCGCTGCTTGATGAGGGCGGTCTCGCATACTTCGTGGCGTTTCTCACAAGCAACGACGTTGCTCTGCGTACCGCAGCGAATACCATCATGGCGGACACGCCTGAACTCCTCTCATCCAGGCTGCCGCTGTTATTGACAGACCAAGAGGAGAACGTGCGGATCTTCGCGGCGGAATCCATCCCGTTTGCAATTCATCCTGATACAGAGCACTGGATCATCGATGCTCTTGAGGTCGAAGACAGCGTCAATGTCGTCTGTGCCTTGGTCAACGCCCTCATCACTGTAGGAACTGAGATCTGTATACCGACTTTACAATCGTTGAAAACGCTGTGGAGTGATTCGCCGCTTGTGATCTTCGCCGCCGATCTGGCGCTCGAAACCGTTGATCCCGAGGTGCATTGTGCCTCGAACTGACACTCCGCCAAGTACGCTGATCGTCGACTCTGACTTCCAACGGTTTAAGGAATTTTTCTACAAAAAGACCGGTATTCAATTCGCAGATAGCAAGAGATACTTTGTCGATAAAAGGATAATTGATCGTATCAATCATTTAGGGATGAAGTCCTTTAGTGAGTACTTCTCACGGCTTCGGCTTGACCAGTCGGGCATCGAGCTACAGCGGATTGTCAACGCGATGACCGTGAATGAGACGTATTTCTTCCGTGAACCTCACCAATTTGATGTACTTGTCTCTGATGTTCTCGATGAAATCTGTTCTGCGAAGAAGAGTGACGAGAACCTACGTATTTGGTCGATACCGTGTTCAACCGGGGAAGAGGCTTACTCGATTGCCTTATACTTGTCCGAATACTGGTCAGGGCTTGAGCAATGGGACGTTGAAGTCATCGCAAGCGATATCGATAGTGATGTTCTCGAGCGTGCGCGACAAGGAAGATTTGGTTCACGGTCACTCAAAGATGTGCCAACAGATGTCATTGCGAAGTATTTTCGGTCATTGCCTGACGGAACTTTTGAAATTCAGAAATGCCTGCAAAACGCGATCCAATTCAACAAAGTCAACATCACCGATCCTGACGAAATGATCCGAGTATCAGGCGTGGACGTCATATTTTGTCGAAATTTGCTGATTTACTTCGACGATGCATCACGCCGAGAGGCCGTGAGAAGGCTCTACGAAGCGCTCAACTCGGGCGGGTACGTCTTTTTAGGTCATTCCGAGTCAATGTCGCGGATTTCTTCTGACTTCGAAACCGTCCGTGTCAACGATGTCACCGCGTACAGAAAACCGAAGGGTGAAAAACGCCATGGGTAGGGTCCTTGTTGTCGACGATAGCCTCACATATAGACAGTACACGTGCAGTATTGTGAGAGATTCAGATTTCACGCCGGTTGAAGCATCAGACGGCGCCGCGGCACTTCAGCTGCTGGACGAAGGGACTTTCGATCTGGCGCTTGTCGATGTGAATATGCCGGGTGTCGATGGTTATAGCTTCGTCGAGAGCCTACGGCAGCATGCTGATCATGCCGCGATCCCGGCAATTATGGTAAGCACAGCTAGTCAGCTTACGGATCAACGAAAGGGGTATCGAGCAGGCGCCAACGGTTATCTGGTGAAGCCGGTGCAACCCGAGCTGTTGCTCTCGATCTTGGGCGCCTATTTGGGTGACGGCCAATGAATGATCTCCTTCAGGATTTTTACGATGAAGCTTGTGAGTTGGTCGAGGAGACGAACAATGGGCTTCTCACACTCGAACGTCAGCCAACGGATAAAGAAGCAATTGACGACGTCTTTCGGACCATCCACACGTTAAAAGGTGCATCTGGCGTTTTTGAAATTGCACCGTTTACGAATACTGTTCACGCGGGAGAGGATCTGCTTGACGCGGTGCGCGATGGTGCGCTGACGTTGACGTCGGACAGCGTTGACCTCCTCCTTGAAGTTAACGATCAGTTGGTGAAGTGGTTGCAGGCACTTCACAGGTCAGGACAGCTTCCGGCGGACGCTGAGCCAACAAGTCAGCGGCTGAGCCGCTTACTTCGATCGCGATTGTCCGGCGTGAACATTGACGAGAGCGGGGGCCAAGGCGTTGAAAAGGCGCCTATTCCACATGATTGGTGTGCGCGCATCCCTGACGACGTACGCGTATTGATTGAAGAACGTGCGGCAGTCGAGGATCTTGTATTTGTTCGGTATACACCAGATCAAGCATGTTATTTCAGTGGCACAGACCCGCTTGCCACCGTGTCTGGACTTGATGATGTCCTCTGGCGGTGGGTGGGTATACCAGACTACGATACTCACGATACTGACGAAACCGATCGCGATCCGTACCAGTGCCGCTTGGTCATTGAGTGCGTTTGCTCTGGTCCGGTTGAGGCCGTAGAAACATGCTTTCGCTATGAACCCGACAGCGTCATTGCCGCGAAAATTGAAGAATCACCAGCGGATGAAGAACTCCCAGTCGATGAGTCTGCACGCGCACGAAACTGGTGGCTCATCGAGGTGAGGAAACAGCTATCGGAAGAGTTGCCAACCTCCATTATTAAAGGCGTCGTCAGGAGTGTTGAGCGTGTTTTGGCACGTTGCCTTGCTGACCACTCGAACGCCATTGGTATCGAGGAAATTACCGCTGCTGCTCAGCTGGCGATAGAGCAAAGTTCGTGTGCGCCGCTTCTTGCGTTGGTGGACGAAGCGCTTGGTGCAATCGATCCATTAGAGTTGGCGGCGTTTGAAATGAACGCTTCACTCGATCAGCCAGCGGATGATCGAAGCCAGATGAGCGAAGCCAAACGCCAGGTGTCGGCGGTGCTGCGAGTCGAGCAGAGCCGGGTCGACAAGCTCGTTGACCTTTCGGGAGAGCTGGTGGTCGCCAAAAACGCACTTCCGTTTCTGATGAAGCGGATTGAAGAAGGAGCGCCCACGCGCGACATTTGTCGCGAGATAAAGGCCGTATACGACGTTGTTGATCGTATTGCTGATGATTTTCAGACGGCTGTGATGCATGTGCGGATGGTTCGGCTTCAGGGAATCTTTCAGAAATTTCACCGCCTTGTTCGCGATACGTCGCGGAAAATCGGTAAGCAGGTGGTGCTTGAGATTTCGGGCGAAGAAACGGAAGTCGATAAGAATATCGTCGAAAAGCTCAGTGATCCCCTTGTGCACTTGTTACGGAACAGTCTCGACCATGGGATCGAGATGCCAGAGGTTCGGCAGGAAAATGGCAAACCTGCGGAAGCGACAATTGCGCTGAAGGCGTCAGCATTAGAAGATCGTGTACTGATAGAAATATCTGATGACGGAAAAGGTATTGATCCGGCGATTGTGCGTGAGAAGGCGATTTTGAAGGGCGTCATTGATGACGAACGCGCAGCGCAGCTTACGGACGAACAAGCGATCAATCTCATTCTTGAGCCGGGTTTTTCTACGGCCGAGAGCATCACAGAGCTTTCAGGCCGCGGCGTCGGTATGGATGCGGTACGCACAGTATTGGAGGAGTGCGGAGGATCACTGCAAATCAAAAGCCAAGTGGGGGTCGGCACGACGATTGAGGTTTATGTCCCACTATCGATGGCGGTGACGCAGATCATGCTTATCGATATTGGTGATGTTCAGCTTGGTGTCTCCATTGACGCGATTATTGAGACGGTCAAAGTCAGTACGGAAATGATCCAGAAGGTGCGAGGTGATGAGGTCGTTGTCTTGCGCGATCGGCTGATTCCGCTCGTTCGTCTGGGATCCCGATTGGGTATACAGAGCAAGCCCCGCACGGGCGACACGGATGAGCTTCGGGTGCTGGTCGTTCAGATTGACGGGGAGGATGTGGGCCTTGTTGTTGATCGCTTTCACTCGAGTGTGGATGTACTTATTAGGCCACTGGTTGGCGTCCTCGCCGCATGCCGTCATTATTCTGGTAGTGCGATCATGGGGGACGGCCGCGTTTTGCTCGTCGTTCGGCTTTCGGAGATTCTCTCTTGACACTGACTATAATCGAGAAGGAAGCAGTCTTAGATGGCGCCATTGGGATCGAAAACCTTGACGCCTTGATCAATTTTGTTGCGGATACGCCAGAAGCCAGAATTGATTTGGAATCGGTAACGCACCTTCATGGAGGCATTTTGCAATGGATCATCGAGGCAAAGATTCCAATCAGCACACTGCCGAAAGAGGAGTCTTGTCGCGCATGGCTCGATGCGGCTGGCCTGCTTGAGGCGAAGCAGAGTACAGATCCCTCGTTCTCCGCTTAGCCGAAGGCTATCCTATAAGTGCATGAATAACAGTCAGGTACTGGCTAATCTACCATGCTGGACCCGGCGATTAAGTCGCGGTACGAAACCGTATGTCGGAATTTCGTATCGCAGCTCTGTATCATTTTTTCTCGTTCGCGGATTGTGCGCGACATCGCGAGGCGTTGGCTGATCTCTTGGCAGAGCATGGCGTGCGCGGAACGCTGCTGCTTGCACCCGAGGGCATAAACGGAACAATTGCGGGCAGTCCGGACGGTGTGGCCGTCACTATTTCTGTGCTCCGATCCATCGCGGGGACGGATGCGCTCGAAGTCAAATATAGCACCGCCGAAACGCAGCCGTTCTTACGGACAAAGGTCCGTGTTAAGAATGAAATCGTCACTATGGGTAAACCCGACATTGATCCCGGTCTTCGGGTTGGCCGCTATGTGGACCCTTTGAATTGGAACGATGTTCTGAGTGATCCGAACACGGTCGTCATCGACACGCGCAACGCCTATGAAGTGGAGATCGGAACATTCGACGGCGCCATCAATCCAAAAATTGATTCGTTTAGGGAGTTTCCGGCTTGGCTCGACACGTTCCGGGCGGATAACCCCGGCAAGCGCATCGCCATGTTCTGCACAGGCGGAATTCGGTGTGAGAAAGCAACGTCATATGCCTTAGCGCAGGGGGCGGATGACGTCCTCCACCTCAAGGGCGGTATCTTGAAGTATCTCGAAAATGTCGACGAAGAAGCAAGCCGATGGTCGGGCGAGTGTTTTGTTTTCGATGGGCGTGTTTCTGTGCAACACGGATTAAAACGCGGGACCTATGATTTATGCTACGCCTGCGGCATGCCGATTGATGACGCCATGAAGGAGGATGCCGCCTACGTTCAGGGTGTTTCGTGTCCACAATGCGTAGACACGTATACAGATGAGCGTAAAGAGGGGTTTCGGGAGCGCGAGCGGCAGATTGCGCTGGCGCATGCCCGCGGCGAGCAGCACTTTGGACGGTAGGCTTGACCCTACATCGCGGGCGGAACTGCCGGTTCTGTACTCGTTTCGCCGCTGTCCCTATGCGATGCGTGCACGGATGGCTCTTCTGCGTTGCGGTGTGACCGTTCGTGTTCGCGAGCTAATTTTGCGCGCTAAACCACCGGAAATGCTCGCGCTTTCGCCAAAGGGGACGGTTCCTGTTCTCGTGTGCTCAAACGGCGAGATCATTGACGAGAGTTTGGACGTGATGGATTGGGCGATTGCTCAAAACCCAACGATGCTTTCCGCTCCGTCTGCGGAACAGATGAAGTGTATCGAGCGGAATGATGGGCCGTTCAAACGTGCGCTTGACCGTTATAAGTATCCTGACCGTTATGAGAACGTTGACCCGCTGCAGCATAGGGCGATTGGTGCAGAGATATTATGGGCGCTCGATCAGCAGTTAACGGAGAGTTTGTATCTTTCGGGCGGTGAAAGTGGGTACACAGATCTCGCGATTTTCCCTTTTGTTCGCCAATTCCGCATTGCCGATATGGCGTGGTTTGATGCCCAGGAGTGGGCGCATCTTTCGCGTTGGCTCGACGAGAATCTACAGTCGCCGCTCTTTGCGGCGGCGATGAAAAAGTACCCGCTTTGGGTGGATACGAAGCAAGAAAGCCTTCTTGGTCCGGACGAAGACGCTTAGGCGGCTTTTGATAACAGTCAGTGAGTTAGCCTTCGAGTTCCTCGCGAAGCATCTCTAATTCCAGCCATTTTTCTTCTGCCGCATCGCGCTCAGCTTGCGCTGCAGCGAGGTCTTCCTGGGTTTTTTGGAACAATGCGGGGTCGCGGCTGTAGAGGCCGGGATCAGAGAGGGCCTTCTCACACTGTGCGATCTGCTCAGCAAGCTGATCGATTTGTTGCGGTAACGTCTCGAGGGCGTGCTTATCTTTGAAGCTCAGTTTTGTTTGTTGCTTTGGGCGTGCGGTCGCTGTTGATTTCTTTGCGGATCGTTTTTCACTTGGCTTTTGCGCGGTGGCTTCAGAGCGTTGCTGGACCATGTCGGCATATCCGCCGGGATATTCGCGCCAGTGCCCGACTCCCTCTTCGGGGACCGGGGTCAGGACGCTCGTCACGACGCGATCGAGAAAATCGCGATCATGGCTGACAAGGATCAGTGTACCATCATATCCGGCTAGCGTTTCCTCGAGGACGTCGAGGGTTTCAAGGTCGAGGTCGTTGGTTGGTTCGTCGAGAACAAGGAGGTTTGAAGGCTTCGCGAGAGCGATGGCGAGGGCCAAGCGGCCGCGTTCGCCCCCTGACAAGGCGGCGATGGGTTGCCGGGCTTGTTCGGGCGTGAAGAGGAAGTCTTTTAGGTAGGAGAGAGCGTGGCGCGGTTGCCCGCCAACGGTGATCTGATCGCCCCGGCCTTCGGTCACAGCATCAATGAGGCGTGTACTGTCTTTCAAATTTACGCGCTGTTGATCGAGGGCGACGATCTCAAGTTTTGTTCCGTGGCGAACGGTGCCTTCGGCAGGATCCGTCAGTCCTAGGAGGAGGTTGAGCAAGGTCGTTTTACCGGCGCCGTTCGGTCCGACGATGCCGAGCCGATCGCCCCGGTTTAGGCGAAGCGACAGGTCCGACACGATTGGCCGCGCGCCGTATTTGAACGAAAGTGACTTCGCTTCAATGACTTGCTTACCTGAAGCTTCGGCCTCAGAGGCGGTAAGGTTGACGTTGCCCTGGGGTCCGCGTCGCTCCGCACGCTGACGACGCAAGTCATGGAGTTGAGCAAGGCGGCGAACATTGCGTTTCCGCCGGGCGGTAACGCCATAGCGCAGCCAGTGCTCCTCGCGCACAATTTTTCGGTCGAGTTTGTGGGCCTCAAGCTCCTCGGCCTCCAGCACTTCATCGCGCCATTGCTCAAATCCTCCGAACCCGCGATTGTTATGGCGGGTGGTGCCGCGGTCGAGCCAGACGGTTTCGTTGGTGACGTTCTGAAGGAACCGGCGGTCGTGGCTGATCACCACCAATGCCGAGCGCCTGCGTTGGATTTCGCGCTCAAGCCACAGGATCGTATCGAGATCCATATGGTTGGTGGGTTCGTCGAGAAGAAGAACCTCAGGAGACGGAGCAAGGGCGCGCGCAATCGCGAGACGGCGGCGCTCACCGCCGGAAAGAGGTCCTGGCGCAGCGTTCGGGTCGAGGCCGAGATCAGCGAGCAGGCGCCCGACTTCGCCAGGATCATCCGTAGGCGACAGGCCGTCGAGGACAACGGCTTCTGCTGATGCGAAGGCGGAGAAGTCTGGGTCCTGCTCGAGGTAGCGGAACGTGGTTCCCGAGCGAACGGTGCGGTCGCCGGCGTCAGCTTCGAGCAGCCCGGCCGCGATTTTGAGGAACGTCGATTTGCCCGAGCCGTTTCGGCCGACGAGCGCAATCCGAGCGCTGTCTTGCACGATCATTTCGGCGCCCGACAACAGGGGGTCGCCGCCGAATGTCAAATGGATGTCTTTGAGAGAGAAGAGAGGCGCTGCCATGGCCAGCGTTTAGGCGGCCACGGCGCGGTTGAGAAGGGCGCTGGCGTCCTGCTTAGTCGAACAGGCTCGAAACGCTTTCTTCGTTGGCGATCCGGCGGATGGCCTCGGCAAGGAGGCGGTCGACGGGCACGACTTCGATCTTTTGGGCGCCGCTCAAGCGGCCGTTGTCGCCGATCGAGTCGGTCATCACGAGGCGTGACAGATGCTTGGAGTTTTCGATCCGCTCCACGGCTTTACCGGAGAGCACACCGTGGCTGACATAGGCGGAGACGGACTTGGCGCCCTTGTTCATCAGCGCTTTGGCTGCGTTGACCAGGGTTCCGCCGGAGTCGCAGATGTCGTCGAAGAGAATGCAGTGCATGTCTTTGACGTCGCCGATGATGTTCATCACTTCGGACTGGCCAGCGCGCTCGCGGCGTTTGTCGACGATGGCGAGGGGCGTGTCGCCCAAGCGTTTGGAGAGCGCCCGAGCGCGGACCACGCCGCCAACGTCGGGCGAGACGATCATCACGTCCGAGAGGTCGTCGCGGAAGTGGCGGACAATGTGCTCTTGCATGACGGGAACGGCGTAGAGGTTGTCTGTCGGGATATCGAAGAAGCCTTGAATCTGCCCCGCGTGGAGATCCATCGTCAGCACACGGTCGGCGCCCGCCGTGGTGATCAGGTTGGCGGCGAGCTTCGCGGTGATCGGCGTGCGGGGACCGGCTTTGCGGTCTTGGCGGGCGTAGCCGAAATAGGGGATGACCGCGGTGATCCGGCTGGCCGATGCGCGCGCCAGGGCATCGATGACGATCAGCAGTTCCATCATATGATCGTTGGCGGGGTTGGACGTGGATTGGATGACGAAAACGTCCTCGCCGCGGACATTTTCCTGTACCTCCACGTGCACTTCGCTGTCGGCAAAGCGCTTGATGTCCGCTTTGGCCAAGCGCGCGTCGAGGCGCTTGGCGATGGCCTGCGCCAGGGGGAGGTTTGAATTGCCGGATAAGATCTTCATGGGCGCGCTCCTTACGCCTCGTTCGACCTGCGGGCCTGTGCCGAGCCCTCGAACAAAGCCGTTGCGGGCATGCCACCTCCGCGGCGTCCTCGAAGCTCCGCCGCATGTCCTGCCCAAGACGCGCGCCGTTTGTGATGCCCCTCCTGCGCTGTCAAGGAAGCGCGGGGCTCACAAGTCTGCGGGCAGGGCGATTGCGGAAACGTTGTGACCAAATTGTTTCAGCCCTGCCTGCTGGGCACCGCGATAGCTGAAGAATTGGTCTTGCTCGCCTAACGTGTTGCCGCCGATGTCGTCGATATGGTTGGGGGCGATGCCTGCCTCGATGAGCCGGTCTTTGACGAAGGCGGTGTGGTCGTAGAGCCATTGCTCTTCGGAAATCGGGGTGAAATGGCGAGCGGCATCGGGGAACGCGGCTGTCACCGCAGTGTGGAGATCGGCGCGGACTTCGAAGTGGCTGCGGCGAAGGCAGGGGCCGATGGCGGCGTGAAGGGTGTCGCGGGCCGCGCCTTGGTCGGCCATCAGCGCAACGGCGCTGGCGATGACGCCGCCTAAGCTGCCGCGCCAGCCTGCATGGACAGCGCCGATACAGTCTCTCCCGGCAAGAAGGATCGGGGTGCAGTCTGCGGCCAAGGCCCCTAACGCGATCCCGGGCAGGCGCGTGACGAGGGCGTCGGCCTCAGGCCGGTTTTCATCAGCAAACGGTGTTTCCACGAGAACTGCCCGCGCCGAGTGAACCTGCCGCGCGGTGAGGAGGCGTTGCGCCCCAAGCACATGGGCAACCCGCTGGCGGTTTTCTGCGACGTGGGCTGAATGGTCGCCTACGGATAAACTGGTGTTCAGCTCCGCATACGGTCCCTCGGAAACACCCCCTAGGCGACCGAAGAACCCGTGGGGGTGGTGGATGCGGTCACTCGTCCGGCGCGGCGGTGACGTCATTCGAAACCGGGGGCGGCAGGGGTGCCTTTCGGGGAGATCGCCATCACCTTGAAGAGGTTGCCCATCCCCGACCGGTCGATGAGACGAAGGGCGCCGCTTCGGAAGTCCTCCCGCTTTTGGTCGTTCTCCATGCTCTTTTCGATGGCCCCGAGCCTGAGGTGTAGGCCCATGCGCTCTAAGAAATCCGCTTGCCGGATCGGTCCGTCGACCCGCATGTCTTCTTGGCGTGCGCGCCGGGCGAGGGCGGCGAAGTCGACATGGGCCGTCACGTCAGCGAGCCCTGGCGTCTCGAGCACGGGCCAAGGTTTGTGCCCTTTCACGGCCTGCAAAGTATCGGCGTAGCCGGATCGACCGTGGCCGTAATCGATGATCAGGGCACGGCCTTTATGCTCCCTGAACCGATGGGCGATCTCCGCGACGACCTCTTGGCCCACCGAGCAGCTTTCGAAGACGCTCTCGGGCTGGGCGCCTGGCGGCATCCCGGGTTGGTCGGCGAAGCGGCTTTCAGACAGCACAAAGGCGAGCCGCTTTTGCGGTCCATCGGTCACGCCAACGAGGCGCTCGCGCCAAGGCCTATCATCTGTGTCCGCTGTACGGACGAATTGGCGGATGGGCAGACAGTCGAAAAACTCGTTCGCGGCGAGCAGCATTGGGCCGGGCGGCACGTCCTCTAAGCGATCCGCCCACGTGATCCGTACACCCGTTTCGTGCAAGCGGCGCTTTTGCTGATAACGCATCCGACCGGACGCTTCGATCATATAGACATGCACGGACGATAAAAACCGTGGGCGGACTTTCGCCACACGGAGGATGTCCGCCATGAGCGTGCCGCGTCCTGGGCCAAGCTCGACCAAATTAAAGGCGGAGGGCGCGCCCATCTCCTCCCAGGCGTGGACGAGCCAGCTGCCCACCAGTTCGCCAAACACCTGGCTGATCTCCGGCGATGTGGTGAAGTCGCCCGCTGCGCCGAGGGCCTGTTGGGTGGAGTAATAGCCGTGCTGAGGGTGGTTGAGCGCATCCGTCATAAAATCGCCGACGCGGATGGGTCCGTGGTCGACGATGAGTTGGATCAGCCGCTCTTCAAGATCGCTCGGCGCTGGTCTTTCGTTGTGAAGTGCCGTCACGTTGTTTGCTCCGCCGCCGGGGCATTCGGGTTCTGCCGCGCGCGCCAAAAGAGGAACGCTCCGAGCGCGACCATAGGCAGGGACAGCAGCATGCCGCGGGTTAAGAAACCCAACGTCGCGGCGTATGTATCCGGTTCACGGAAGAACTCGACAAAGAACCGCGCGAGGCCATAGCCGCCGAGGAAGACGCCGGTGCAGGCGCCCCGATGCTGCAGGAGGCCGAACCGCGTGATCGCGATTCGCAACACCGCGAAGAGCACGAGCCCTTCCAGTGCGGCTTCGTAAAGCTGGCTCGGGTGGCGGGGGACAGCGTCGTACGCGTACTGCCACGCGCCCGCCACCGGGTCGTAGCGTTCCGGGAAGCGCATTCCGATCCAACTGTCGGTGGCGCGACCGTAGAGCTCGCCATTGATGAAGTTGGCGATCCGACCAAAAAAGAGGCCAATCGGAGCGGTGCAGGCGAGGAGATCCCCGATCCGCAACGCATCGGTCCCGCGCTTTCGTGCGAAGAGAATGGTCACCACGGCCACGCCCAGTAGTCCGCCATGGAACGACATGCCTCCCGTCCATACGGCGAGCGGTGGCCAGACGGGGACTGTGCCGAGCAGCGAGGGCCAGCTGCTCATCGGCTCCCACATCAGTTCAGGCCGGTAAAAGGCAACGAAGCCGAGACGCCCGCCTAGAATGACACCGAGGATGATCCAGCTCACGAAATCATCGAGCTGGGTCTTGTCCAACGGAGGATTGCCGCCGTTCGCGGCGCTGCCCCTCCAAAGCTGAGGCTGGCTGAGAAGCCGGGCGATGTAGAACCAGCCGAGGGTGATGCCCGCCAAATAAGCAAGCGCGTACCAGCGGATGGGGAGCGGCCCCAGGTGGAAGAACACGGGATCGATCTCGGGAAATACCATGCCCGCCCCATAATCCGGTTTGCTGCGGAACAACAGCCTCTGCCGCTGCTTTCCACCGCCTTGACCAGCCACGCTGTCGAGCGCATCCCAACCGCTCAGCTAGAGGATCCGCACCGATGCAAACCAAGTCTCCCCTGTTCGATGGCGTCGCTAAAATTATTGCTGAGGCGGCGGGAACGGCCGACGGCGTCCGCCGGGAAGCAGAGACGGTTTTCTCGAGCCAACTGCAGCGGTTCCTGGCCGAGCAAGACCTGGTCACCCGGGAAGAGTTTGAAATTGTTCGCGATATGGCCACAGCGCTTCGGACTGAAGTCGAAGACCTGAAGGCTGAAATCGCAGCGATGAAAGTCGCTTCCTGACCTCCAAGAAAGCTAACGACGGCTTCAGCAGACATTGACCCGCGCTGTGCTACACACGCGCTCGTGATGTTATTCCGTTTGCTTGTTGCCAGCCTCTTCGTTTTCGCCTCTGCACAGGCCGCGGCTGACGCCGTGCCGACTCGGCAGGAGGCTGCGCGGTTTTTGGTGCAGGCGAGCTTTGGCCCCACCGAGCGAGAGATCGCGGCGGTCCAGGCGCTCGGCTACGAAGGCTGGATCCTTGAACAGTTTGCGACACCTGGCCAAAGCGCGCGGGCGCGGATTGATGCCCACCGCGCTAGTGAAGCGCGCACACGCCGCTACACATTTCGCGACTATTTCTGGGAGCAAGCCCTCTACGCGCCCGATCAATTGCGTACACGGATGACCTTCGCGCTCTCGCAGATTGTTGTCATCTCGGCTGACGGTACGCAGATGTTTGAGGCGGAGACGTTTGCGAATTATGTGGACATGCTCCGTACCGCGAGTTTCGGGAGCTACGGCACACTGATCCACGATGTGACGTTTTCGCCGTTGATGGCGGATTATCTGACCTACTTCAAAAATATGAAAGCCGACCCGCGGACAGGGCGCGCGCCCGATGAGAACTATGCCCGCGAAGTCATGCAGCTGTTCACGATTGGCCTTGAGGAACTCAACCTCGATGGGACATCAAAAGGCGTTGAGACGTATACGTCGGAAGATGTCGAAGGCCTCGCGGCGGTGTTCACGGGTTTCGCCTCGCCGTTCAAACTCTTCGGACGATCGCGGCTCAACGACAACAATGCCGATGCACCTTTGAAGGGGTACCCCGCGTTTCATGAGCCTGGGCCGAAGACTTTTTTAGGGACGACGATACCGGGCAACCTACCGCCCGAGGAGAGCGTGCGCCGCGCCCTGGACCACCTTCTGAAGCATCCCAACGTTGCGCCGTTTATTAGTAAGCAGCTGATCCAGAAGTTCATTACATCGAACCCGTCTCCGGCCTATGTCGAGAGGATTGCGCGCGTGTTCAATAATGGTCAGTACACGTTGCCATCAGGAACGCCGGTAGGCAGTGGCGATCGGGGGGATTTGAAGCCCGTGATTGCTGCGATTTTGCTCGACCCCGAGGCCCGTGATGGCGCGCGGGCGGATGATCCTGACTTTGGCAAGGTTCGTGAGCCGGTTTTGCGCCTTGCGCACACGCTCCGTGTGCTGTCCGATCCTGACGCCGAAGCATCGACCACAGGTGCACTGCCGAATGTGAAGACCCTGCGCAAACCGGATGCGATGCATAACCAATTGGTCTTCTCACCGCCCTCTGTGTTCGGATTTTATCGCCCGGGATACGTCGCGGCGGGCACAGAAGCAGCGCGGCAGGGGATGGTCGCCCCCGAAATGCAACTGATGACCAATGACCACATCATCAGCCAGGCGCGGTACCTAACGAATGTCATGCGCGAAAATCCGCCGGAGTTTTTCCTCCGCGACGATGCGCGTCTGTTCCGGGCAGCGGAGCGACCACGGGTTTTGGTGGCAGAACTTGAGGCGATGCTGACGTATGGCCGGCTCGGTCCGTCCGTCCGCCGACAGATCGAACGCGCGGTCGCTGAGATCGACGTCTCTGCTTCAGGAAAACGGAGGACGAAGGACCTTTATCGCCGACTGATGATCGCCACGATGATGCTCACCACCACCCCAGAATTTATGGTGCAGCGCTGATGGCGGGGTGCGTGCAAAGCCGCCGGAGCTTCCTGCAAGCGCTTGGCGCAGGCCTGACGGTGGCGACGTTGCCGAGTGGTGCGTGGGCGCAGCCGAAGGATTACAAGGCCTTGGTGTGCGTGACGTTGATCGGCGGGGTGGATTCGCACGACTGTCTCGTGCCGGTCAGTCAATCCGCCTACGGATCGTGGCAACGGGCGCGGTCGGCGATGTTGCAGCCCCTAGACGAAGGACAGCGTGCGCGAGAGAACCTCCTTACACTGACGCCCGGCGGGCAGGGAATGGGCTTTGTCCCCGAGCTTTCTGGTCTGCACACGTTGTATGAGCGCGGTGACCTAGCGGTGGTGGCGAACGCGGGACCGCTTGTCGAACCTGTGACCCGGCAGGCCATTGCCGACAAAACGGCGGTGCTTCCCCCGCGCCTTGCCAGCCATAATGACCAACGGTCGATTTGGCAGACAAACGAGCCTGAGGGCGCGACCACGGGCTGGGGTGGACGGATGATCGACGCCATGGCGCTCGGCGGCGATTTCTCAAGCGTTTCGGTCCGCCGGAATGCTTCGTTTGTGGTCGGACAAACGACGCCTGGGCTGACGATCAACCCGGGCGGCGTCAAACTGCCCTTCGGGTTTGAGGAGCGGCGTTTCTCGCGGACCGGCGCCCTCGATGACATTCTGCGCGACCATTTCCGAGGCGTGCGCACCGTTGGCAAAGGCGCGTTCGAGAACGACATCATCGCGCTCCAGCGCCGCGCTTACGACACGTCGATCCAACTGGCGCGGCTGGTTAATGACAATCCTGCGGGCGCCGATGCCGTGTTAGAGAAAAATCCGTTATCGGAGCAACTGGCGATGGTGGCGCGGCTGATATCCGTTCAGCGTCAGCTCGGCGTGCAACGGCAGGTTTTCTCGGTCTTCCTGTCAAAGTTTGATACGCACAACAATCAGTTTCGAGTGCTCCCAGGGCTTCAGCGGACGCTCGGCGATGCGCTGCTTGCCTTTCAAAATTCGATCAATGCGATGGGTGTCGCCGACCAGGTCACGACGTTTACGATCTCCGATTTCGGACGGACATTGGTCAGCAATGCATCGGGTACGGATCATGGCTGGGGCGGCCACCATTATGTCATGGGCGGCGCGGTGAAGGGGGGCAGGGTGCTCGGCGAAGTTCCTCCCTATGAGACCGGGCACCCGCTCGATTGGCGCCGGGGCGCGATGATCCCGACACTATCCATTGAGCAATATGGCGGTGCGCTGGGCACCTGGTTTGGTCTTGATGCGGATGGTTTGCGTTCGGTCTTCCCGCGTATCGGCAACTTTGACGCCGATAAGCTCGCGCTGTTTTAGGCGTTAACTCTTTTTCCCGAATCGCACCGGGGACTGAGGAAAACCTGGCTGCGCTCCGAAAGACGTTATCCGCATTCGTCCGATTTATCCCAGCGGACGCGAAAATCACCCGAATCGCTTTGCGCGCTCCGCGAGTCATCGCTCTATTTGGGACGTCACCGGAGCGTTGTGCGCTCCTAAAGACTTCGAAAGGGCACGCGATGACGCTGGACACCATGAGCCTCTTGGCGGAGCAAGCGGATCCGATTGATTTGATTGAAGAGCTCGCCAGGGCCTCGGATCTTGAGTCGCAACGGGTTGATGAGACTGAGGTCCACGTTTGCTTGACCGGTTCGTGGCGGGACATCTCCCTATGGTTCGCATGGCGCGAAGAGGCGCAGGTTTTGCAGATTGGCGCGCCGCTCGAGCTGAAGGTGCCGCCGCAGCGAGCCAGCGAAGTTCTCCGGCTCCTGGCGATGGTCAATGAGCGGCTTTGGATCGGCCACTTTGATCTGTGGGGGGAGGAACACGGTTTGGTCTATCGAAACGGTGCGGTTTTGGCCGAGGGGCAGGGCATGGCGCCCGGGCAGGCGGAGATTTTGCTGCGCGGCGCGATGGACGCGTTCGACCGCTACTACCCTGCGTTCAATTACGTGATTTGGGGCGGAAAAACGGCGGAAGAGGCTTTGGTCGCGTGTATCCTTGAGCCTGTGGGCACAGCCTAAATGTTCGTACCCGGCGCGTCGAAGACTTCCACACCTTCCGCGCGTTTGAGAGCGCCGACGACCTTATAGGTGACGGGGGTGAGGAGCGCTTCCCACACCACCTTCAGCGCGTAGTTGGTGATCAGTACCGTGATGATCAGGTCGTTAGACCAAACGCCGTAGAAGGCGAGGGGGTAGAACAGCAGGCTATCCACCCCTTGGCCCACGGCGGTGGAGCCGATCGTCCGTTGCCAGAGCTTTGACGCGCCGCTCTTCACTTTCATGATGGACATCACCCGCGCGTTGGCGATTTCGCCGGCGAACAACGCGATGACGGAAGCGGCAACAATGCGCGGGGCTTGGCCGAAATTGATGGCGAAAGTGTCTTGTCGCGAGACGCCGCCGAGGTCGCTGTTCCACTCGGTCGCTGGGGGCATTGCGGTGATGAACGCTGCCATCAGCGCCGCGAAGATGGCGGCGGTGGTGGCCGCCGTGATTGCCCGGCGGGCTTTGCGGTAGCCGTAGACCTCGGTCAGCACATCGCCGAGGACATAGGAGAGCGGGAAGAACAAGACGCCAGCGCCGAAGGCAAAGTCGCCAATCTGGGCGACCTTCCCTGCACCGATGATGTTCGAGCAGACGACGATCACGCAGGTCGCGGCGAGCAGAAGATCGAAATGTTTGAACTGCTGTGTCCGGGCCGCAGACCCTGAGACTTCGGTAAGACTGTCGGCCATCAGAGCGCTCCACCCGGCAAGGAATGCGCGTCCCTAAACGTGCGCTCTGGCAAAAGGAATGGGCGCAATGCCGCGATAGCCCGTAGGTGCGGCGGTCACGGCCGGGTTGGGTTGAGAACCACAGCGGGGCACGTGATCTGCGGATTGTCCGCCAAAGTGCCGGTTGGCATGGGGTGAGCGATCGCAGGGCCGGGCACATAGATGCCGGCCGGGCGATCGTCGCTCAGACCCAGGGCGCCCGCGGATCGCTTGCCCCGGGCAGTCCAGGCATCCCGCTCGTCTTCGCTCAACGTCGCCGCGTCGATGCCGTCGATGTAGTAGGCCACATCGCGACCAAGCCGATCAGTGCGCTGATTGTTTGGCCGCACAGTCAAAGCGATGTGGCGCCTAATCTGTGCAGGCTCGAGCGGCCAGCTGTCGAGGTGCTCTGCGCGCAGGTCGGCGAGCGCCGTGCGCATCTCGGTGCTGCGGATCGCCATGTGGGCAGAGCGGTCGACGAAGAACGCATGGTCGACTTCTGTGGGCACAAGACCGAAGGCATCGTCCGTCCACACATCATAAAATGCCTTGATTTTGCCGCCATCGAACGATCGTGATCTGTACACGGTCCGGTAGGTCTCCTGGACGGCTTGGTTAGCGCCAAACGCTTTAAACCCCTCCCGCCATGCTGCGCGCCGGGCGCTGTCATCCCATACGCGACAAAGGTAGGTCTCAAGCGGGCCGTTATCGTCTGTGTTATCAAGGGCAAGCATCGTTCTGACGGCCGCAGCCTCGTCTCCGAATGATTGCGCGAAGTGGTTTTCTCGTTCTGGGGCGCCATCGTCCAGAAAGAGCGTGATGATTGCTTGCACCTCGCGCCCGTGCCCGGCAGTGGCGCCATTGGGTCCCCAGGTGATGAAAGACCGGCGATCGTTTGATCGGCATTCAGGATCGTCGGCTTGCGGATCGTAGAAAGGTCTGTTCTGGCAGAAATTCCACTGCATCACCGGGTAGTCTGTGGCTTCGAAGGTCAACTTGAGCGCGCGCGCCCGGACTGTGAAACTCGGCGGCGGCTCGTCATCAAAAAGGAGCGTCCACGTCGCTGTGGTCAGGGCGCCGGACCGCGCTGGACTGTCCTCGGGGAGCACATCATCGAACGTTGGGCACGTGGCTAGCTCCGCTAAACCGTTCCGTGTACCCCGGCCAAAGAGTCCATCGACGGTGAGGACTGTCTGCGAACCGCACTGGTCGAGCGCATCGTTCACAGCGGTCTGGACCCGCGCGACCGGTCCGGACTGACCATCCCGAATGGTAAAGCCGCGATAGGCGTAGAGAATGCGCTCGTCGGCCATCGCGGGCGCGGGCTGCGCGGCCGCCAGGGCCAAAACCATCAACAGTGCGGGCATCGCGCTGGCTCCCTTCACCACGAAACGCTCGGCAAAGTTGATCAGGCTTGCCGCGGAAGCGGTAGAGAAAATGGCAGCCTCGCGGCGCGGGCCGAGCCCCTTTCGCTCAGCGGTGACTGCGCTAAGCGGCGGGGATGACGCGACCTTTCAGAATGATCCACATCGGCGCCGGTTCTATGGGCGGCGCCCTTCTCAACGCTTGGCTCAAGGCGGGTATCGTCGACGCGGCAGGGTCTGCTGTGGTCGACCCCAATCCCAGTCAGGCGATCGCAGACTTGTGCTCGGAACATGGCCTGCCGCTCAATCCGGAAGGCGACGGCGCCTATGACCTCTGCGTGCTCGCGACCAAGCCGCAGGTTTTTGGGAGTGTGCTCCCTAGCTTAGCGTGGCCAGACTTTGACAAGACGCTGTTTATCTCGATTGCGGCGGGGATCGGTGCCGAGGAAATTGCGATGCTGCTGACCCGGGACGAAAGACGGCCACGGGTGGTGCGGGTGATGCCCTCGCTGCCTGCCTTTGTGGGCCGGAGCATGTCGCTTTTGGCCAGCGACGCGCGACTCAGCGCTGACGACCGAACGGCTGCCGAGCGGTTGATGGCCGGCGCGGGCGCTGTCGCCTGGACCGATGATGAGGACCAGCTCGATCGCTGGATGGGTGTTGCCGCATGCGGTCCTGCTTTTCTCCTGCGGGTGGTCGAAGGCCTCGCCGCGGCGGCTGAGGCGCAAGGCGCAAGCCCCTACGTCGCGCGAAAGCTGGCTGAAGAGACGTTCGCGGGCACCGCTGCGCTGCTGGAGGCGGATGACCGCGACGCCGGCGCGTTGAGGCAGGCCGTGACCAGCCCGGGGGGGACGACCGCTGCTGGTCTTGATGTCTTGAACGCACGGGGCGTGGTTGAGACGTTTGGCGATGCCGTGGAGGCCGCGTACCGCCGCGCCCGTGAACTCAGCGGCCGGGCATAAATCACTGGCCGCGCGCGAAAACCGCCCGTAAGAGCTGCGATCGATGGCAGGGATGATCGTCACCGCGCGTCACGGACGCCCCGATGTGGACCGCAGCGTGAAAATCACGGCGCGTGAATACGGTTTGTGGTGGGCGAATTACGACGAAAGCGGCTTGGCGCCTGGGCAAACCCCGCCAGACGGTCTGGTGTCGATCGCCTCGGACGCCAAGGTTGTCCTGTGTTCAACGCTGCCCCGCGCGATTGAGACCGCCGATGCCGTCGTCGACAACGCCCGGATCGTTCCGCGCGACGCTTTGTTTGTCGAAGCGCCGTTGCCGCCGCCGCCGTTTTTTCCCAGCTTTATCAAGCTGACGCCCACAACATGGGGTGTGATCAGCCGGACGTTCTGGTTCTTTGGCTATGCGCCGAAAGGGACCGAGACCCACTGGGGCGCCCGCCGCCGGGTCATCTCGGTTGCCGACAGGCTGGGTGCAGAGGCCCAGGCCAGCGGTGATGTTCTTCTTTGTGCCCACGGGTATCTCAACTGGATGATCCACCGGGTGCTGAAAAAACGCGGTTGGGAGCTGGTTGAGCACCAGGGCGGGAACAATTACTGGTCCTACCGCGCCTACCGTCGGCCAAAGACGGGGGCACACCCTGCCAACGACGCGGCCGATGCCGCCCAATCCCTGGCTGCTGAATGACAGACAACACACCGCTTGCGAAAATGAGCTTCGAAGATGCGTTGAAGGAGCTCGAAACGATCATCAAAAAGCTCGAAAGCGGCGACGTCGCTCTCGAAGAGTCGATCACCTTGTACGAGCGCGGGGCTGCGCTGAAAGCGCATTGCGAGACCACCCTCGGTGCAGCGCGGGAGCGGATTGAGAAGATCGTCGAAGGGCAGGGCGGGGCCGTGGCTACCGAGCCGGCCAGCTTCGACTCCTAAAGGAAGGTCAGCATCCCTAAACCGGCGGCGACTTCGGCATCAGAATCCCTTATCGTTGCGGATGGGCATCGACTGAGCAAATCTTGCGGAACTGTTGTAAACAAAGGGGCAAAGCACTCAGCTACCGTCTTGAGCTGGTGGCATGAACATCCTAGCGTCCGGAGCTATGGTTAGTACTCCCCTGTTGGACCGCGTCACCGTCCCTTCCGATCTTCGTCAACTGAAGAAAGCAGAGCTTCGTCAGTTTTGTGATGAGTTGCGGTTGGAGGTTGTTGATGCGGTTTCGCATACGGGGGGGCATTTGGGCTCTGGGCTTGGGGTGGTGGAGCTGACGGCGGCGATCCACT
>JBCDHW010000018.1:0-30456 GCA_038749595.1 Pseudomonadota bacterium | reverse complement strand
GGGGGGGGTCCGCGCTAACAAAAATTTTTTTTGTCGTTATCGCACGGCGTGTCCCCCCGCGGGTGGCGCCCGCCACGCCCCTGCACCGGGGGGGCTCACTGTTCCCCTGGTCAATTTCCGAAGCGGAGGCCAACACCGACAACGCGCGGCTCACCGAGCACGACGCTTCCGCCAGCGGCTTCAGCATTGGCGATGTAGTCGTTGTCGAACAAGTTACTTCCGTACACGAACGCTTCAGCCATATCGTTGATGCGATAGCCAATGCGCGCGTTCACGATCGTTGCCGCTTCGTTGCTCTGATCACCGACAACCCCCGGCATGAAGTTCGGCAGCAGGATTGTCGCGGTCTGTCCATTGGGCAGGAGCGGCTCGCTCTCGCCGATATAGTTCGCGTCGACGGTCAGGCTGAAGCCAGCTTGGTTCTCGTAAGAAAAGCCAACCGTACCATTGAACGCTGGAGCAAACGGGAACTCGTCGCCTTCTAACGGAGATCCGTCGCGGCCGTCTTCGGTAACTTCCGTATCCAGAAGACCGACCGTCGCGAACAGGTCGAGATTGTCTGTGACCGACACGTCGAGCTGAGCTTCGGCACCGTAGAGCCGGCTTTCACCGACGTTGAGAACTTCCGTGTCTTGAGCGGTGTTTGAGAGCGCTACCTCCAGCTGTTGGTCCGTCCAGTCGATGGCGAAGATGTTCGCGTTCAGACGCACACGACCGTCAGACGACAGATACCGCAACGCCAGCTCGTAGTTCCACGAGAACTCTGGATCGAAGGCATAAATCCGGTTGCGAACGGGGTTTATCCCAAGGCCGCCAGGGCGATAGGCTTTCTGTGCACTGAGTGAAGCGCCCAAGCTGTCTGAAATCTGATACGTCGCCACAAACTTTGGCAGCCACGCATCAAAGTTCTGATTTTCGCTAATGTCGATCGGGTTGAAGAAGTTCGGCCCCGTCACTTGCAGAACCGCACCGGTCGCAAACTGCGCGTAGAACGGTGTGATTTGCGGTGCAGCGCCCGCGCCAATAGCCGCGGCCGTCGGTGCACCGACGAATGGCGTGAGGTCGTTCACTAAGGCTGCGCTGATCGCAGAGGTGAGACCAGGGTTGCCCCCTGGTGTCGTGGCCAGGATATCGCTGGCTTCGAGGATCGTGTTCGTCTGAAGCGCCTGGTAGCTCGCGTCTTCTTGCTCATAACGCAACCCAACGGTGAGGTCTAAAGCGTCGGTCGCGTTCAGCGTCACCTCCCCGAACACCGCGGTTGTTTCGAATTCGGGCCGGAAGACGAAATCGCTGGCGAGCGACAGCGATGGCCCGAAGATGAGCGGATCACTGAGCAAACGCGGCGCCGATGCCGGTGTTGGGATCGAGATCGCCCCCATTGTGGCCGCCGCCGTCACGCCTTGGTAGACTTGATCGAGTCCCAAGCCTGCAAGGTCGACATCGGCTGCCGCAACCGGGAAGACCTGGGTCACGTCGGATTGGTCGTCTGCCTTTCGTTCCGCATAAAGAACGCCGAACAGACCGCTCAAACGATCGGTATCAAACAGGACCCGGAATTCCTGTTGAAAGTCGGTTTGATCGCGAATGTCGTCACGTGTCGGTGTAAACTCAAACGGAAACGCGGACAGGCCGTCAAAGTCAGCGACCTCATCGGTTTCGAGCTGCGAGTACGTCGTCAGCGAAACCAGGTCGACCGCATCGGACAAGCCATAGGTCACGTTCAGTGAGTAGAGGTTCAGCTGCCGCTCAGTGACCGTGGCAACGTCTTGGCTCGAAACGCGTGCGCCAGGATTGTCGCGGTCGACCAGCGCGCTCCCGTCAACTTCGTCCGTGTAGATTGTTGTGAACTCGGCCCGAAGATCAGGCAGAGCGAGGGGGGTGAACAGCAACTTACCGCGCAGGACTGTTGTCTCTTCTTCGTCCGCGTTGCTGCCATCGGGGCGCTCGACGAAGCCGTCACTTTCCGCATACTGCGCACTTACGCGGAAAAGCAGCTGATCGTTGATCAGTGCACCGCCAAATGCCCCGGCCACGTCATAAGTGCCGAATTCCCCATACCGGACCTGCGCGTCCCAAGTGAATTCATTCGTCGGGTCGACGGTTTCGACAACGATTGCGCCGATGAGGCTGTTTCGTCCTTGAACGGTTGATTGTGCACCGCGAAGCACTTCGATCTGGGCGACATCCCAGGCGTTGGTAATGGCAGCGCCCGCCGCTTGGTTGGGAACCACTGCCCCGTCCACATAAAGCTGAGCGACCGGGGTGTTGGTTCCGCCGGTCACGCCCTGAGATTGGACCCCGCGGAGTGTGAACTGCTCGTTCCGTCCGTTGCCGGTGGTCACGAAGCCAGCGTTACCAACGCGGCGCAGCGCGTCTTCCAGGTCAATAATGTTCAAGCGATCGATATCTTTCGCCGTGACGACGTCAACCGAGGTGGTGGTCTCTTGGACCGAACGCACAACCTTCTCACCGTAGACCACGATTTCGTCGTCTGAGCCGTCCTGCGCCGCTGCAGTTTGCACTGCCAATGCCGACGCTGAGCTCATGGCCAGCACTTTCAAGATCGCCCGTTTCATCGCTCTCTCCCTATGAGATTTGCCCCGTTCTATACCCGTAAAGGTTAACGTACGATCGTACTGTTTCTCGAAAATAGCAAGATTTCGTGAGGCTGAAACACGTTTCCAGTTGTTGTCTGTCAGCAACACCTGGCTCAATTCGCGGTGCGGTCTGGCGGCTGCTCAGACGGTTAACCGATCAACCAACCGCCGCGCTGTTCGGTTCGTTGAGAGCCGCAATCTTTCGATCTATATCATTGAATGACATAACGAAAATGACGATCGCTGTGCACGTGAGCAAAGCGTTGATGACGAAGAAGCCGAACCAACCAACCGTGCTCGCAAGAAGTCCGGAAACACCGATCGACACGGCGTAGCCGATGAACCACACGGATTGCTGTGTGGTGAAATCCGTGCCGATTTGGCTTGGCGAGGTCCAACCCATCCGCGCTGCGTAGAACGCCATACGGACGGGGGCCGTGCAAACAGACCCTAAGAAAACGGTGCCAACCACCAGGCCCAGGGGAGGGTTCTCACTAGCCGCCAGCCACAAGAACAGCGGCAGGGCCAGAAGCCCGATTGGGATCAAAATGATGCTGGTGCGCTTTGGACCAATCCGATGAACGACCGCCGAAGCGGCTGCGAGGGACAGGCCTGCGCCGAGGCTGGCGGCCAGGCCAATTGCGATCCCGACCTCCGATAGAGACAGTCCGCGCGACGCAAGGAACGGACCGATTGTGGCGGGGACCATCTGCACGGCGAATGCAAAGAAGAAGGTGAGCAACAGAACCCGACGGTTCACGGGCTCGCGTAGGTAGTGCCACACCTGGGCACGACGGCCTGCAGCGCGCGCAGCAAGCGCCTCGTCCGACTGCGGTCGTTCGCGCTTCAAAAGAACCGCCAGCACAGTCAGCGAAAAGGCGATCCCAACGGCCATAAACGCAGCGGTCCAGCCATAGCGGTCGACGATGATGAACGTGCCTGCCAGCCCGAGGATCTGCCCGAACTCTTTCCCAAGCCATACGGCCGACGACCCAAGGCCGCGCTGCTGCGCGTCGACCGCCTCAACAACATAGGCGTCGGTCGCGATCTCGTAGGTCGAGAAAGCAATCTTTACCAAGACGAACAGCGTGATGAGCACGGGAAGCGTGGCCAGTGACGGCTGGATCAAGGCAACGATCGCGTAGAATATCGTGACCACGAACGCCGATGGCACGATCCACGACCGACGCCTGCCGAACCGGTCTGATCCGTATGCGTCGACCAACGGCGCCCAAAGCCACTTTAGTGCCGTGACAACCAGAGGGATGGAGAAAACCCACAGCTGACTGACCGGCAACCCAAGCCGCGCGGTGAAGACCGTCGGCACGACTTGGCCGAGGATGGTCGAGGGCAGTTCGTGTGCTAACGAAAGTGCTGCAATAATGGCGAAGCGTCCGGCACCAGCGGACGCGCGCTCGTCGCCACCGGCGCTCACAGCATCGACCTCAACTCGCGACGCAAGACTTTTCCAACGGGTGATTTCGGTAGAGCGTCGACAAAGCGGATCTCCTTGGGGCGCTTATAGTTCGTCAACTGTGCGTCACATGTCGCGGCAATGGTTTCCGCCGACAACGAACGATCGGTTTTGACGACGAAAGCGACGGGCAGTTCCCCCGATTTCTCGTCGTCAATTCCCACCACCCCAACCTCTTGAACGCCGGGTACAGAAGAAATCACATCCTCGATTTCGCCAGGGAAAACATTGAAGCCCGAGACCAAGATCATGTCTTTCACGCGGTCAACGATCGACAGATAACCATCCTCGTCTAAGATCCCGACATCGCCGGTTTTTAGCCAGCCATCGTCGAACGCTGCGGCCGTCAGGTCAGGCGCTTTGAAATACCCGCCCATGATTTGTGGGCCTTTCGCTTGAACCTCGCCGCGCTCACCGGTCTTGGCCACTGTTCCGTCATCTTTCACGATACGGATCGTCGTCCCGGGGATGGCAACACCGCAACTGCCTGGTTTGTTTTGGGCGCCAACCGGGCTCGTGGTGAGCACAGTGGTTGCCTCCGTCATGCCGTACGATTCGATGATCTCTGACTTCGTCTTTGCCCGCCATTTCTCAGCAACCGCAGGGCTCAGCGACGTTGCGCCAGAGAACGTCAGCTCGATCGATGAGGCAAGTTCATCCGTAAACCAATCTTCTTCAAGAAGGCCAGCAAAGAGCGTATTCACGCCGGGGAATACGTCAGGCCGGGTTTGCTCAAATGCCGCTTTCAGATTCGAAAGCGGCCGTGGGCTCGGTGCCAACGCGAGGTGGCTCCCCGTGCTGAGCGACGTCGCGAGCATGTAGACGCCGTACATGTGGTACAGCGGCAAGATCAAAAGACCCGTACGTCCCTGTTTGCCCAACGCTTCTGGGCTTAACGACTGAACCTGCGCGATGTTGGTAAGAAGCCCGCGGGACGTCAGGACGACCCCTTTCGGTACCCCTGTGGTTCCCCCGGAATAGGCGAGAAACGTCGGCTGATCGCCGTGTGCCTCGAGTTCATCGGTCATGTGATGGAACGCGGCGCCCCGGGTGAGGGCACGACCGAGGGTGAGGAACGGCGTCTTGATCTCGGGCACGACCCGTTTCACCCGACGGGCGAGCAGGTTGATCAATTGCTGGCGCGGCCAAGAAAATCCGTCCGCAGCCGACGCGAGGATAAGCTTCGCCCCGATCCCATCGGCGTAGACTTCGTCGGTCTGCCCGCCGAACACGTCGAAGCCAACGAAAACCTTCGCCCCGCAGTCTTCGAGCTGCCGCTTTGTCTCGCGCGGCGTGTACAGAGGATTGACCCCCGATACCGTGGCTCCCGCCTTGAGTGCCCCCACCAAGGCGAGCGGGTAGGCAAGGATATTCGGCGCTTGGATCGCGACGACGTCGCCGGGCCGAACATCGGCCTCGTAGTGGAGGTAGCGCGCAAAAGCGTCCGATTGCTGATCAAGTTCGCGGTAGCTGAGCTCAGCCTTCCATCCGTTCGGGAGGATGCAGGATAACGCAGGAGCGTCCCCAAGGCGGGCGTTGGCCTCACGCACCAGCTGGGGCAGCGACTCGGCGACCGGGGATGGGATGTCACTGCTCATTGGCCTTCGGTGTCCCACGCGGCGATTTTCGTGGGTGGCTGGGACACGTCTCGCGGCTCCAGATGGACGCTGACCACACGGATCAAGGCTTCGACGTGTCGATCGTAAAAGCGTTCATTGCGGATCAATGGCGCATCCAACAGCAGCCCTCTCAGGGTTGTTTGTACAAGGAAAATAATCTGCTCGACCGGCGGGCTTGCGTCTGTTTTCGGCCGAAAATAGTGGCTGGCGGCGTGCTGGAACAACTCAATTGAACGGATCGCCAGTGGCCGCAGGCTTTCCGCGAGCTCGCGATCAGTGCGCGCGGCTTGGAACAGCTCGAGCAGCACTTCGCCCTCGCCGCCCCGAACCACATCGCGCCACATGAACCAAATGAGGTCAGCCAATCGATCCTCTGAATTATCCGCACTCAGAGCGACTTCGCCCGCAGCGCGATAGACGCGGCGGAGCACCAATGTCCCGACCTCCTGCATCAATAAGTCTTTAGCCGGAAAATGATGCAGATACGCCCCCCGCGAGACGCCAGCTTTTTCGACAATCCTGCTCACCGACGCACCGGCATAGCCGTCCTCACGCAAGACCGTTAGGGTAGCGTCGATCAGACGTTCGCGCATGGCGTGGCTGCGCTGTTCTTGCGTCCGGCGTTCCTGCACTTTTGTCGTCACGGCCGTATCCAACTCTGCTGCCCCGATCACGTGCGCCGACGTGATGCCCTATTGCGATTGCAACATATATACAGTACGTACTGCATGTAAATGGGAGGATAACCCAATGCTGCTTCAACGCGATCTGTACCGGGAAGAACACGAAGTCTTTCGCAACACCGTCGCTCGCTTTTTCGACGACGAAATCGTTCCGCGCCACGAGGCTTGGGAGGAACAGGGCTTCGTCGACCGCGATGTCTGGCGTCGCGCTGGAGAGCTCGGCTTGCTCTGCGGCACAATGCCTGAAGCGTACGGCGGGTCGGGTGTCGACCGTCTCTACTCAACGATCCTGCTGGAAGAGCAGGGTTATCGCGGCATTAACGGGCCGGGTTTTGCTCTGCACTCGGACATTGTTGCTCCGTACATCAACAATTATGGCTCGGAAGAGCTGAAGCAGTCTCTGCTGCCGAAAATGGCAACGGGCGAGAAAATCGGCGCCATCGCGATGACCGAGCCGGGCACAGGCTCCGACCTCCAGGCCATTACGACGACCGCGAAAGAAGACGGCGACGAATTCGTCATCACCGGCGCGAAGACCTACATCACCAACGGCTGGAATTGCGATTTCGCGATTGTCGCCTGCAAGACGGGCGAAACGGGCGGGGCGAAGGAGATGTCTCTGCTCATCGTCGAGGCTGATCGCGCGGGCTTCCATAAAGACAAGCCGTTCAAAAAAGTTGGTATGCGTGCGCAGGATACCTGTCAGCTTACGTTCGATGGCGTTCGCGTGCCCAAGGATAACCTTCTCGGCGGCCCGAACATGGCCTTCATGATGCTGATGACAGAGCTTGCCTGGGAGCGGCTGATGATCGCCATCGGCTGCGTTTCCGCCGCTCAGTATGCGTACGAGCTCGCCAAAGACTACGCCAACGAGCGCCACGCCTTTGGCAAGCCGATCGGCAAGTTCCAGAACTCAAGGTTCAAACTCGCGGAGATGAAGACCGAGATCAGTATTGGCCAAGCCTACATCGACCGCTGTCTTGAGCTTGAGCTGGAGAAGAAACTCGGCGTCGACGCGGCGGCCGCCGCCAAATATTGGTGCTCGGACATGCTGCAAAAGGTCGTGGACGAAGCGGTCCAGCTGCACGGCGGATACGGTTATATGTGGGAAACGCCGATTGCGCGCGCCTACGCCGATGCGCGGGTTCAGAGGATCTACGGCGGCTCGACCGAGATCATGAAAGAAATCATCGCACGCAGCCTTTAGCGCCGTATACGCATTTATTTCGGACGGAGATAACCGATGAACGAGGCCTTTATCTATGACGCCGTGCGCACCCCGCGCGGTAAGGGCAAAAAGGACGGCAGTTTGGTGGAGGTGAGCCCCACCGAGCTGAGCAGACAAGTGCTCGTCGCGCTACGCGAGCGCAGTGATCTTGATACGTCGCAAGTTGAGGATGTCGTGTTCGGCGTCGTTGAGCCTATTGGCGAGCAGGGCGGAAATGTCGCGCGGACTGCGGTTATTGCCGCCGATTACGATCAAACCGTCGGCGGTATGCAGATCAACCGCTTCTGCGCTTCCGGGCTGGAGGCCTGCAACACAGCCGCCGCAAAGGTGATGGCAGGGGCTGACTTTGCCATCGGCGGCGGCGTTGAGTGCATGAGCCGCGTCGCCATCGGTGATGGCGGTATGCCGCTCGCATCCGATCCGCTGTTGTCCCTTCCCTCATACTTCGTTCCCCAAGGCGTCGCGGCGGACCTTGTCGCCACCAAGTACGGTTACAGCCGCGACGATCTCGATCAGTATGCTGTCGAAAGCCAAAAGCGCGCTAAGGCCGCTTGGGATGATGGCCGTTTCGCAAACGCTATTATTCCGGTCAAAGACGATAACGGCCTCACCTACCTCGACCATGATGAGTTGATGCGGCCCGAGACCGACATGCAAAGCCTCGGCGGCTTAGCACCATCGTTCGGCATGATGGGCGAGATGGCTGGGTTCGGCGCCGTGGCCGTGCAGCGGTATCCCGAGCTCGAAAAAATCGACTACCGCCACCACGCCGGGAACAGCTCGGGGATCGTCGACGGTGCGGCGGCCGTTTTGATCGGCTCCCAGCAAGCGGGCGAGAAAGCGGGCATCAAGCCGCGCGCCAAGTTCCGCACCTTTGCCACGATCGGCAGTGAACCGACGATTATGCTCACCGGGCCGGCGGACAGCGCGCGTCGAGCGCTCGATCGCGCGGGCATGTCCGCCTCGGACATCGATTTGTGGGAGCTCAACGAAGCCTTCGCCTCGGTCGTTCTGCGCTTCATGGACGAGCTCGACATCGATCACAGCGACATCAACGTCAACGGCGGCGCGATCGCCATGGGCCACCCCCTCGGCGCGACCGGCGCGATGATCCTAGGAACGGTCGTCGATGAGCTGGAGCGCACGAACAAAGAGACAGCTCTGGTGACCCTTTGTATTGGCGCGGGCATGGGCGTGGCAACGATTGTTGAGCGGGTTTAGGAAATCATCATGACACAGATTGTTACGACCGAGACTCGTGATCGCGTTGGCATCATCACGTGGGACATTGCTGGACAGTCGACGAACACGCTCGGCGAAGCGTCCCTCCGCGGGTTTGAGAAAGCATGGCGGGGGTTCATGGAGGACGATGCCATCGATGGGGTGGTCGTCACGTCGGGTAAAGACAGCTTCATTGTCGGCGCCGATATCGGCGGCCTCGAGAGCATGCAGCAACTCCCCGCCGAAGCCGTTTTTGCTCAGAACCAGGAGCTTCATGCGTTCTTTCGCGAGATGGAAACGGCGAAAAAGCCGACCGTCGCCGCGGTGAATGGCGACGCCCTTGGCGGGGGCTTTGAGCTCGCGTTGGCTTGTCGGTACCGCGTGCTTGCGGAAGATGCGAAGCTCGGGTTGCCGGAAGTCATGATTGGCTTGCTGCCTGGTGCGGGCGGGACGCAGCGCCTGCCGCGATTGATCGGACCACGCGATGCCCTCCCTTACCTAACGACGGGCAAAAACCTCCGCGCAACGAAGGCGCTTCAGCTTGGGGTCGTGCACGCGGTTGCTCCTGGTCCTGACGTTGTCGATGTGGCGGTTGAGGCGATCCGAGCCGGGAAAGTTCCCGCAAAAGCGCCTTGGGACGAAAAGGGCTTTGAGGTGCCGGGTGACAAGCCAGGGTCGCGCGGTTGGCAAGAGGTCTTCGCGGCTGGTGGAGCAATGCTCCGTAAGGAGACGAAGGGAAATTATCCGTCGCCGGAGCGGATCATGGCATCCGTGTATCATGGCTTACAGATGCCCTTCGACAAAGCGCTCAGCTTTGAGGGACGCCAGTTCACCAGCCTCTTCATGGGAACGGTCAGCCGAGCGATGATCCGCACCCTGTGGTTTGGCCGTAACGCGGCGAACAAGCTGGAGAAACGGCCGGCGGGGATCCCTGACACCAACTTCACCAAGGTCGCGGTCATCGGCGCAGGCGTCATGGGCGCTGGCATTGCGAGTTGCACAGCGATGGCGGGCTGCGATTGCGTCCTGTTGGACATTTCCGAGGAGGCGGCACAGCGCGGCCACCAGCACGTCAAAGACTATATGGCGCGGCAAGTTTCCAAGCGACGCATGACCCAAGATGAGGCCGACGCTGTCATCGCGCGCGTGCATCCGACTACGGACTATAGCGCGCTCAAGGGCACCCAGCTGACGATTGAGGCGGTATTCGAAGATCGCGGGATCAAAGCAAAAGTCACGACTGCTGTTGAGGAGAACACGGACGACACCCATGTCTTCGGCACAAACACATCAACGCTGCCGATAACCGGGCTTGCGGAAGCCGCATCGCGTCCCGAAGAGTTCGTCGGCATACACTTTTTCTCGCCCGTAGAAAAAATGCCTCTGGTCGAGATCATCCGAGGACAGAAGACCTCCGATCATGCCGCAGCGGTCGCGATGGACTACGTCAAGCTCATCAAAAAAACGCCGATCGTCGTCAACGACAGCCGCGGGTTCTACACAAGTCGCGTCTTTGGTACGTATACCCGCGAAGGGTTTATGATGTTGACCGAAGGCGTTTCACCGGCGCTCATCGAGAACGCAGGCAAAGCGACGGGCATGCCCATGGGCCCACTCGAACTGATTGACATGGTCGGCATCGATACGGGCCACAAAATTATTCACGAGACCATCAAAGAAGTCGGCCGCGATGAAATGGCCGCGCGCGGCGAGCCCTTTGAAGCGTTGGCAGTGCTCGATTGGATCGTCGAGGAAGTGGAGCGGCCTGGTCAAAAAGCGGGCAAAGGGTTCTACGAGTACGACAGCAGCAACAATAAGACCCATATCTGGCCCGCCGTATACGAACGTTTCCCTATGAATAGTGATCAGCCTACGGTGGAAGAGCTGCGGCGCCGTTTCCTTCACATCCAGGCGCTTGAAACAATGCGCTGTATGGAAGAGGGCGTGGTGACCGCCGCGGACGACGCAGACGTCGGTTCCATTTTCGGATGGGGCTTCGCGCCTTGGACCGGAGGCGTCATCTCCTACGCAAACGACATTGGTCTAGCGACCTTCCTCGCCGAATGTGAAGAGCTCGAAAAAGCTCACGGGCTGCGCTTCAAGCCGCCGCAAATTCTCCGCGACATGGTTGCCAAGGGTGAAGCGTTCTACGGCGCCCCTGCGGCATCAATGGCAGCGGAGTGATTGCCCAGGCACGCGATTTGACCCACACTCCCGGCTGAAACATGCCGGGAGTTCAATCGTATGCAGACTATCGAGAAGCCATACCTGCTGTACCTTGGCGATGCGGACGCTGGCTACGGTGCAAAGACCGCGGAAGGCCTCGTTCATTGGTGTCCTGATGATTGCCTTGCCCAGAGCCGGATGCCGTCGTGCGAAGTCGACCTCGGGATACCCGATTTGTCGTTCTCCGAGGCAGTAGCGCAGGGAGCGCGGACACTCGTGCTCGGTGTCGCGGCGCGGGGAGGCATCTTGCCCGAGCACTGGATTGACCACCTCGTTGAGGCCTTAGAAGCGGGCCTCAACATCGCCAGCGGCCTGCATGATCGGCTTACGGATGTTCCGGCTTTACGAGAAGCGGCCCAGAAACATGGGCGGACGCTTCATGATGTTCGGCAGCCCCCGAAGAAACTACCGCTCGCAACAGGGATCAAACGCTCTGGTAAACGCATCCTTATGGTGGGTACGGATTGTGCCGTCGGAAAGAAATTTTCTGCGCTTTCTATCCATCGCGGTCTGCAACACGCCGGGGCCAAGGCGACTTTTCGGCCGACTGGGCAGACGGGTGTCCTGATTGCTGGCCATGGTATCGCGCTGGACGCGGTTCCCGGCGATTTTATTTCGGGTGTCGCAGAAGCACTCTCTCCTGATGCGGATGAAGACCATTTCGACATTATCGAAGGCCAAGCGACGGTCCTCCACCCAACGTTTGCCGCGGTGACCTTGGGCTTGGTCCATGGAAGTCAGCCCGACGCTCTCGTGCTTTGTCATCAGGCGGAGCAATCGATGGTGCGGGGGCTGCACCCGCGTCCGCTCCCCAGCATGAGAGACAGTATCGACGCGCACTTAGCCGCCGCACGGGTGACGAACCCCGCCGTGAAAGCAATTGGCTTAAGTATCAACACACGTCGTCTGTCTACAGATGATGAGGCTCGTAATTATCTTCGCCGTACGGAGCAAAATCTCGGTCTGCCCGCTTGTGATTCCGTACGGTTTGGCGTGACGCCGCTGGTTGAAGCCGTGCTCAAGCTCTGAACGTCACAAGCGGCACCCAACCAAACACCCCAAGAAGAAGCCATACGCCGAGCAGACCGACCATCATCGACACGGTGATTGGTCCGGTTGCTATTTGATCTCTATACTGAATTAACTGCACTATGCTGCCTGCGAGGAATAGCGGACCAGCGATTGTGAGTACAAAGAGGAGTACAGATAGCCAAGACAGGGTGCCGAGCAAAACAAGCGCTCCCCAGTCTCCCGAAGCACCGAAATGCACCACGAGGAGCGTGGTTATGACGAGGCAGCCTCCCGAGCAACCGACCAAAACTTGCGGATCGGTGACTGGTACTCCGTTGCTGCGAACGACCGACCGAACGACCCTAAAGAGAGCACTCCCGATGCTGATTAACCCCGTTAGAATACCGAGGGTGAGAACGTAGAATGGGCCCGCCGCCGCCGCAGCATTGCTGTACCTGAATGCCATATCATCCACAAGCACAGGGCGCCCTGCTTCGTCCCGAACAAAAACCAGACTCGGTTCGAGTTCGCCTTCCGGCGCGAAGAGATTGCCTTGAACGCGGGTCAACCGTTGCTGCGGCAACAGCGGTATGACGGGGTCAAAGGTTAGCGTATCGCCATCGAGCCTCACTTTGACAGCAGCAAAAGTGGACCAGAGCCAGCTTCTCAAAAGCATATCTTCCGTAAACGGTCGATACCAACCGGCTACAACGACGTCGTCGCCCGAAGGAGTATCGATCGCCGTATTCTCATCTATGGGCGTGTCGCGGGTGAGGTACGATGCGATGAGGCGCCGAATGCGATAGCTCGTGCCGTCATCGGCGTTCATCATTATTACGTACCCGGAACGACTCCCTACGTGGTAGCCGAGGTGCGTTCGAAACCCCTCCGTAGACCCACCGTGCCCTTGGAATGTCTGCCCGTTCTCGCGAAAGCGGATGTTCCCAAGCCCATAGCCTCGATTTGTGAGCCCGGCATCGGCGGCGAGCGTCAAAGCCGGCGTCTCCATTTGTTCGATCGCGCTTTGCGCCAACAGTGTAGCGCCGCGATCGGTATAGAGCACAACAATTTTTGCCAGCTCGCGCGGGGTCGTGATGAGCGCGCCCGAAGGTCGGATCATCATGTCCCAGTGCGGCTGTTCCTTCCGGCCATCAGAACCATAGCTTTTCGCGAGCGATCCGTCGGCTCGGTCGGTACGGAAGAATATACTCTCTTGTATGTCGAGGGGTATAAAGATCTTTTGCTCAATGAGTGTATCGAAAGGGACACCCGTTGCGGCCTCCATGGCCGCCGCGACAAGGGTGTGGCCCGAATTCGCGTAGGAAAAGTACTGACCAGGTCGCCAACGAACCTTCAGCCTTGGAGCAATAAACTCAGTATACGCTGTAGGTGAGGTTCGCGGCCGCGAGGTGGCGTATTCGTTGTATGTCGACCCCTCGATCCCCGCTGTGTGGGACAAAAGATGTTTGATGAGAATGGGGTGGTCATTAGCATAGGGGTTGTCGAGGCCGATGTCGGGAAGATAGGTGCGGAGCGGCGCATCGATATCGAAAGAACCTTCTGCATCGAGAATAAGTGCGAGAAGAGATGTGACGTTTTTCGAAACTGATCCCGCTTTCATCCTTGTGTCGACGCGCATCGGTTCGTTCGTCGCGATGTCGGCGATGCCGTAGGCGCGGGTCATCGTTACCGCGCCGTTCTCGACAATGGCAATTGACGCGCCGGGTACAGAGCCTTCGGACACCAGCGCGGCGATTGCGCGATCGAGCTCGTCTAAATTTTCTGGCGGCGGGACTTCCGTTGCCCAGGCGCTGCCGATGAGAGCGCAGATCCCTGCGATTAAACGTGCAAGCATAGACATCTTCCCGTACGACCGTACGGTTACCACCGTGCCCCTTTAGGTTGGGTGAAAGCAAGAGGCGACCATGCGTGTCTTCATTTCTGTCGATATCGAGGGCATCGCCGGGGTCGCCTCGACCGCGCAGACTGTTCCTGGCGGTCACGGTTACGAGGATGCGCGTCGGTGGATGACGGATGAAGTCAATGCCGCGGTGGCTGGTGCTCGGGAGGCAGGGGCGACTGCGTTTTTGGTGGCGGATGGGCACGGCAATGCGCTCAATCTGCTTTATGATCGTCTGCCTACAGATGTTCAAGTTGTGGCGAGCTGGCCACGGCCGCTCTCGATGATGCAAGGAGTGGACGAGGGCTGGGACCACGCCTTCATGATCGGCTACCACACGGGCGGTCACCACCAGGCGGGCGTTTTGGCCCATACGTTCCGGGGTATGCAGATCGCAAGTGTCACCATCAACGGTGCGCCCGCCAGCGAGTTGACGTTCAACGCGATGGTTGCGGCGGAATATGGTGTCGGCGTCAGTTTGGTGACGGGGGATGACCCCACGTGCGCCCATGCGGCCGAGATTATTCCGGGCGTCACCACCGCGGCGGTGAAGGTCGATTGTGGGCGCGAGGCCGCACGGACGTTACTCCCTCAGGCTGCTTGTGCTTTGATCACGGCATCCGCGAAAGAGGCTCTACAGAAATCGCCGCCTACGCCCTTTTCGTTTGAGGCGCCGCTCTCGATCGAGATCACTTTCAAACATCATTGGAACGCGGAGCTTTTGTCGTATTTGCCTTTCATCACCCGAAAGAGCGCATACGGAATTGCCTTCTCGACCCAAAGTGCCTCGGAAGCGGCCGCGATTTTCAAGTTTATCACGAGCTATCAACCGCTGCCGCCGACCGTTTAAGCCGGCGGCTTCGGCGCACTGCGGATCATTAGACCGTCATTGAGGTCCCGCGGTAAATCCGCGAGCGGTAACGGCTGTCTTGCGCATCGGGAAGTGGCGAGCCGACCAAAAGAACAGCGCGTACAAACCTTTTGAGCTCTTCGTTGTGCTCATCTTCGTCCCGTGGTTCTTCGGAACGGACGCGGCGAGTCAAGTTGATCTGGTTCACCGGAACGTCGTGCACCAGCCGCTCGTTTTCGACACCGAGCGTGGCGGTGAAGGCGTGCAGCGTCGTTTTGATGAAATTCGCGAGGGCGAAAGCGGGTGTTCGCGTTCCGTACGGAACATCCGGCGAGACGATGACCAACTGGCAGCCGTCATAAAGGGACGCTTTACGCCCCACACGGAAGTGTTGGGTCAGGTTCTCTTCGACAACGGCGCTGAACCCTTTGGCAGAAAGGCGCGCGCCTTCGTCAAACAGCGTGTCGGGGAGCCCTTCGTTTGGCATCGACACCACGGTGACCGGCCGACCATGTTCGGCCAACGCCTGATCCATAGCGCTTTCGATATCGTCGCCCGCGATCATCGTTTCCATACGTCCATTATCGGCGCCGGCCACGAGGTCCCGGATCTTCTGTATACCGCCTGACGTGCGCGCGAGAACGATGACCTTACCGACGTCGCATTCGTTGACGAGGCTCTTCACGGTCTCGGCAATATAGTCGGCGAGGTGCTCGCCGATGAGCCAGACCGTCTTGCCGCGCATTTGCTCAATACGCTCTTCTTTCGGACTACCGAACATTTCGCGTTCGGTGGTGGAGCGTTCGACCCGCAAGCCGCCCGACGGCATGAACGTCTCACCGCTGACCGCGCGGTCGGCGAGGAAGAACACCGTCGCCTGCGCGACGTCCGCCTCTGTCGGCATCGTTCCGAGGTGGAGTTTCGAAAGAACGCCGCGGCCGATTTTTTCGGCCTCTTCGAGCACCTGGTTCTCAGGCAAAAACGGTTTATCGTCCGGAGGCGTCATAACCAGCCGCTCTTCCGCGGAGGCTTCACTCTGCGATGCGGCCACCCACTCTGGGAACTCTGCGAGGTATCCGCCCAAACGCAGGCGGGACAGCAAGCGGACCGCGAGCGTCGGTGTCAGGATGAATTGGTCCCAGGTGCAGATCCCATCGCCCTGGCGCGCGCAATCGACGGCCAGCCGACGGAGAATCTCCGGCGCCTCGCCATCGTGGGACACGACACTAATGGAGTTCCGCATCAAGCGATCGAGCACTTTGTCGACGGCTGCGCCCTCACGGATCGATTTGATCACCGCCGCGTAGGTCGAATTGAGACGCTTGTTCTCGAGGATCAGTTTCGCGCGGCGCATGAAGAGCCCCGGCCGGTTACCTGTGCCGGAGAGGCGGTCACCGTCGACCGGACCCGGCGCAATAGCGTTACACTGAATTTCAGGACCCAGATATTCTGAGAAGCTTTCCACCATCGCGCGCTGGCCAGCTTTGGACACGGCGTAGTCCGCCCTGTTGGGGTAGGCCACGGCGAGGAACTTTTCACCGCCGAAATAAGATGAGACGTTCAGCACATAGCCGCTGCCGCGCGCCTTCATCGCGGGCACAACATGGTCGATCAGCAGGTAGTTCGAGATGAGGTTCGCGTCGAGCGTGAAGCGCCACGCGTCGATGTCCATGTCGACGACCATATCCTCGGCGCCCGCCACGCCGGCATTGTTGATGAGGTAGTCGATCCGGCCGAACTCTTCGACCGTTGCGTCAGCTGCCGCTTTGAGCGATTCAAAGTTGCTGACGTCGACGCCTGCGATTACCTTCACGCGGCGCTCGACCCCGGCGAAGCCGAGATCCTGCAGATCACGGACGATCTGCGCGCGCGCCTCTTGCAGCTCCGCTTCGCGGCGGGCGACCATCATCACCTTGGCTCCGGCGACAGCGAGCAGGCGGGCAATCTGGCCGCCGATACCGGCCGAGCCGCCTGTGATGAAGGCGACCTTCCCAAGATGTAGGCCGGTGATGTTTTCCGCAAAGCCGACCATCGCTTTGTGGGCACCGGTTTGCTCGGCAATGCTCGACGGAATGTCGAGATCGATTTCGGCCAGTTTGTTTTCTTTGAAAACGATTCGTGTTGCGTGGCCCGCGGCGAACCGAAGGTTCTCATCTTCTTCGTTCGTATAGCGAATAATTTGGTTGGCCCAAACGGCGTGCGGATGCCCTTTCCGATTGGAGACTGTCTCTGCCTCGTTTCTCCATGTACGGATCAGTTGGGTGACCCCCGCCGACAACATCGCGTTGTAGATGTTGCCTGCGCCGTCGCTGGTGTTGGACATGAAGACGACGCGCGGGGCATGGGGCAGATCGGTGCGGCCTTGCCAGTAGCGTTCGAGCGTTCGGCCGAGGCTGATCATGCCGGTCATTTCGACGTTCATGAACGTCTCGACCATTTCGTCACTGGCGTTAATCAGCGGTCCACGGAACGTTTCTGGTGCCTTGATCGGGCTGAGGATCGCACCGGTGATCGGCCCATTAGCTTTGGTATAATCCGACAACGCCGTTTCGAGTTTTTCTGGCTCAGAGCGGTTGAAACGAACGATTTCGAGACCGTCGGTCATGCCCTGCGCCTGGGTGCGCGCTTGCGCTTGGGCGACGTCTGCTTGCCGCGCGAGGCCCAAGAGGACGTTGGCGCCAAGATCGAGGAGGATTCGCGCGACCTCGATGCCGTCGGACCAATCCTCGCCGCCAACAACGAGGATGTTCGACCCGGCACCATCGAGCGATCGGGTCGTTGGCCTGCGCATATACGCAGAGCGGTAATCCTTCCGTACACGCATGCCATGGGTGACGTCGATTTCGCATCCGTTGAGTGCGGCGCTCTTATCGCTGGCGAGAAACAGACAGGCCTCGGCGATGTCCTCGGGCCGCGGCAGCGTTTTTTCCGTCACGCTGCCTTGCACTGGGCGGGTCAGGGACATCCGGTTGGTGAAATAGTCAGCCGTGGCTCCTTCCGGCTGGCCTTGCGCCTTGTCCATCGCCGCAAAAACCGTCCGTATGCGGTCGCTTTCGATCGGGCCGGGGAAGATGTTGTTGACCCGGATCCCGCGCTCGCCAAGTTCTTCAGCTAGTGAGCGGGACAGGGCATTAAGAACGGCTTTCGGAACGGTATACGCCGTGCGGCCGAAGTAGCGGGTGTGGGAGAAAATCGTGGAGATGTTCACCACCGAACCGCCCTTCGGCATCATCGGCACGGCGACGCGGCAAAGGTTCCAGGTGACGCCAAGAATGTTGCGCATGGCGTCGCTGACGGTCTCGCTTTCGCCAAGGGCCTCCATCTCTTCGTTGGTGAAGGGCACTTGCGCGAGGGGCTGTTTCGGGCCCGCGGAGCCGGCATTGTTGATGAGGACATCAATCCGTCCGAAGTCGGAACGAATGCCTTCGAGGGCGGCGCGCACCGAATCCGGATCCCCGCCGTCGAGCACGATCGCGGCGACCCGGTCCGGCGGCGCGCCGGTCTCTTTGATCAACGCATCGCGTGCGGCGTCGATGCGTTCGCGGGTGCGGCCCGTCATGATGACATAGGCATCCTCCCGCACGCAGGTCTGGCAAATGTGCGTACCCAGATTACCGGCGGCACCCGTCACCCGCACGGTTTTTCCCGCCAAAGCGCCGCGGAGATCCGCAAGCGACCGATCCTCGTCCATTGGGCTTAGGATATCGTCAGTGGTCATCTTTATCTCCTCGGCGGCGATGGGGAGGCCGCCGGTCTGGTGTTACGTTTCTGGTTGGGAGGCCCAAAGCTCGAACAGTTCGTTCCGTGAACGGAGGCCTTTGGCGGGCAGCGCATGATTGACGATATACGTCGCCCCGGTGTGGGTGTTGTCCCACATGGCTTGGTGGGCCTGGGGTAGCTCTTCCCACGGCACGACCGTCGGCTCGGTGACGTCTAGCAGCCCGGCATCGACCATTTTGTTCATCATCGATACTTCGTAGGCGTTGCAAAGGTGTGTGCCGAAGATATTCGCGGTCGGCATGTAGATCCGCCGTTGTCTGGTCCAAACCTGCGGCGCGTAGAACGTGTACCGGCGGCCTTTCATCTCCTCGGCATAGATGATCCGTCCGCCGAACGGTTTAACCAGGGACGTCGATACCGCCAACGTGTCCGCTGCCGCGCGCTCGATGATCAGGTCTGGCGCACCGCGCGGATTGCTTGGTGAGCGGAGCAATTTGCCAACGGCTGAGCCGAACGGCTTCATCGTCCGTTGCTGATAGTCGCGAACAGCCGCTTTGAACGCCTCCGTATCCGCTTTCGCATCCGGAAGGCGGGGCATCGTCGATGGCCAATCGAATTGGTCACCGTCCCGCCGCTTTAAAGTCTCGAGGCTGACGATCCCTTCGACCGCTTCTTCGAGGCCGAGGGATTGGAGGAACTCTCGCTGACCGTCGGTGGTGGTGACCACGACCAAGCGCGCTTTTCGCAAGCGGGCGGCTTCGATCATTTCGAGCCCTGCTTGGTCGGCAAGCTCGTGGGATGATGGCCCGTAATAAAGGAGGACCGATTCCCCACCGCGGAGGTCGGCACGGGCGAGCATGTCATCGGGCTGCGCCGCGCCGGGCTTGCCCATGAATGTAAAGTGGTACCCGGACGATGCACCGTAGAACGCGAGGGTGCCGCCCTCGGCGAGGAGTTGGAAACTCCGCGGGAAGGCGCGTTCTCCGGCGTGGCTGACAACAAAGTCAGCAAGCTGACCGCGGTTCTTCTTGCGGAAGGCGTCGAGGATCGGTGCGCCCTCCTTCTCCCAGGCGCGCGCTTCGGCGGGATCATCAGGCACGGCTGTGAAGGCTTTTGAGAAGGCCGGGTCCTTTCGGTTCAAGGACGCAGCGCCGTGCCCTTCGATGAAGGCTGCGCGCTCTTCGCTGGAGACCAGTCCCGTGACGTTGAGGCCCGTCCGTATACTGCTCTTCAGGGCGTCGAGCCCGGTACCTGTTGCTGCGCCTTCAACGAACAGGGTCTTTCCTGGTGTGATCTGCAGCGTTGTGAAGAGGCAGCGGGTGACGGTGCCGAGGTTGAGCGTATAGGCGCCCGCTTGTTCGAGCGTCAAATCACTCGGTACACGGTGGAGCTGTGGGCCCTGCACATTTAAGAACTGCGCGTGGCTGCCCGTCTTTGTTTCGTAGCCCTGGATGGAGAAGCCAGCGAACATCGGATCGTTGCCCGCTTCGGGAGAGAGCAAGTCGCTCGTTCCCGAGTAGACGTTGACCATGTCGCCGATCTTTAGGCGCCCTTGCGCCTTTAACTCCGACCCCAGAGCAACCACGAGGGCGAGGCCGCCCGATCCTGTGATCTGCACGTCCTCGTCGTGTCCGTCGAACGGCGAGACGGGAATTCCCGTCAGGGCCCAGTTATCATTGAAGTTCACTTCCGACGTCAGGACGTAGACCAGGGCCTCGTTGGGATCAGGCTTCCGTACCGGGACGATCAGCTCTGTTTCATGAGTTGCCGGTGGGCCAAAGCGCGGTGCGCCCGTCTCCGGGTCGCGGGCAATGCCAAACGCGAGCTGGTAAGGCGGTATGGCCGTCACTCCGGGATAGAACGGCGCCCCCACCGGGAGCAGCTCCCCGCCTTCGATCATGCGGGCTTTTTTCTCCGCATGCTCATTATGCCGGTAGATCCCGTCGCGGCGCACGGGCAGCGGCGGGCTTTTTTTGTCCATGAATTGCTGGATGCCGGTTTTGCCGCCTTCGGGATCGATGATCGCCTCGGCAAAGCGCTGCGCCTCAAGCGACAGACCCGAGCGCATGCCGTCTTTCCAACCGGCTCGCATGGCGTCGAGCGCGCGCCCGCCCGCCTTATCGCGTCCGGCCCAGGCCAGTTGATCCAGGATCTGCGCGATAAACGGATCGGTGAGGACGCCGTCGAGATCCACCGGGCCGGGATCTTCCCAGCGCGCGGTTGCATCGTTCCGTGTCGAGAATGCCTTGCCAAGCGTGCTCTCGGCGCCGTCCTGATCATATGCGCGGATCAGCGCGTGGGCATAAGATAAGACGTCGTCGGAGCCTTCGACGACGTGGTCGACCGCACCAATCTCCAACGCCTTCGCGGCGTCGATGGCGCGCCCGCCCAGGATCATTTCCAGGGCCATGGCGAGCCCCTCTTCGCCGCCCGCATCGGTGAGAAGCCGCGGCAACCGCTGGGTCCCGCCATATCCGGGGAGGAGCCGCAGATTGATTTCCGGTTGGCCGAACCGAGCCTTGGGTTCAGCGATCCGCATGTGGCAGGCGAGCGCGAACTCCATACCGCCGCCAAGCGCCACGCCTTGGATGGCCGCGATGCACGGCTTGTTCATGGTCTCGATTTTGCGGAAGGCAAGCTGTGCGTTGCTCGGCAGCGCCATTGCTTCGGCGACGGTGTTGACCTCTTCGAGCATCTGGCGAATGTCCGCACCCGCCACAAAGGACGCGCCGCCGGAGCCTGTGAACACGACGGCGGTCACGTCATCACGGCGGGCGAGGTGGTCCACCACGGTCCCCAGCTCGTCCAGCGCGCGCTCGTTGAGGGCGTTGACGGGCGGGTTGGTCACCGTGACGGTCGCAACGAGGCGGCCGCTGGCCAGGCGGTTATACTGGATGAGGAAATAGCGATACCGTTCGAACAAAGATTGTTCGTCGGCGAGCGTCTGCTTGCGCTTCCAACCCTCAACCGCGCGGGACAGCTCATCGAGGCTTTCGGGATTGCGCAGCGTGCTGGTGTCGCCGACGTCGAGGCCTTCGACAACCGCGCGCACCATGCGGCGCATGTACTTTCCTGACCGGGTTTCGGGGAAGGCCGAGAGCTCGATAAAGTCGGACGGAACGGCGACCGCGCCTTTTTCCGTACGCACCAGATTGGTCAGGCGGCGCTTGTCTTCAATCGTCAGCTTACGGCCCGCTGCCGGCGTGACGAAGGCGAGCGGCGTCAGGCCCTTCTCCCGCTGGGGCGCGCCGACGACGAGGACGTTGCCCACCGGCGAGTTCGGATCGAGCGCTTTGTCACGAAGAATAGCACCTTCGATTTCTTCCGTACCAATCCTGTGACCGGAAACGTTGATCACGTCGTCAGACCGTCCGTGGAAAGAGAACGATCCGTCGTCGTGGCGCATGGCAAAGTCACCCTGGGTGTAGGTCCAGGTGCCTTTCCATCGCTGCCAATAGGTCGATCGGTAGCGATCAACGTCGCCCTTCCAGTTGGGGTTGATCTGGGCGGCGTGCGCGTTCGTTGTGACGGTGAAGTGCTCCGTGTCGCCCCATATGGTTCTGGCGAGGTAGGGGTAGGGCAAGGTGATCACCACCTCGCCTTTTTCGCCCGTCTCCGCCTGCCGGAACGGCGCGCCGCCATCATCGCTCCGTGTCAGGGAGGTTTTCAACCCTTTGCCGTCGGCGTCTTCGAGCCAGACATCTCCAACGATCCAGGGGAGAGGGTAGGTGTGGGCATTTGGTTCCAGCGCGAAGTCTTCGTTGCCGAAGAAGTGCGTCCACGCGATGCCGCCATGCTCGGTCGCCCAATAGCTGTTGATGTACCACGGTGTGACGTTATCCATGGCGAAGGCTTGGACCGGCGGCGATGTCGGTTCGGCGCAAAACGTTGCGACGCGTAAGGACGACATGTCGTAGGCTTTGACGTCGGCGAGATTCTCCGGGTCCTGCATAATGGACTTGAGAAACGTGACGCCGGCTTTGAAAATGTTGACGCCGTAGCGCTCGATGATCGACGCAAACCGTCCCGCATTGGGGTAGACGGGGGAGCCTTCCGTGATCACTGTCGTCACTGCGGTGAGAAGCGACGCAGCGATCATATAGCTCTGGCCGGTAATCCAGCCGGGGTCGGCGACGACGTACATCACGTCGCCCGGCCGTGCGTCGAAGGCGACGGGCATCGTCGCGGCGATCCCTGCGCAATATCCTCCGTGTCCGTGCACAACGCCTTTCGGCTTGCCGGTGGAGCCCGAGGTATAGATGATAAAGTTCGGAAAATCGGAGTCGACGGGCAGAGGCGGGACTGATGCCCACAACGCGCGCACGAGGTCTTGATCAGGCAGCGCGAGCAGCGCGGCTTCGTCCGCGACGTCGATCTTGGCTGCGCGCGCAGCCGCGAGAAGTTCGGCAGAGGCTTTGTCGGTGAGGTCGTGGCTCCAGTGGTCGCGGCTGCTGTTCCAAATAAGATCAGCCTGCCCCGTATGTTTGACCACGACAACGGCGTCGACCCTCGGCGGTGACGCGACGAGGGTTTCAGCGGCGGCGATCCTCAGCTGGGCGGCACGTTTGGCGTCCAGTCCCCCGGCTTGGCCAAGGGCGCTCAGTGCACGTCCGACACCGCGCATGACGTCGGAGCGTTCGACGGTGACCTCCCCGTCGAGGACATCGTCTACCGCCGCGAGGATTTGGCTGCGTTGGGCAGCGCTGAGATCAAGCGCGGGGGCGTCGAGCGCTTGGCTCAACAGGCTTTTCGCGACGTCGACGGCGATGAAGTTATCGAGGGCGGGATCGGTGTAGTTGGGCTTGAAGGGAACGAGCGCGGCGTTGCGGTAGGAGCCGTCGGCGGTGATGACCACTTTGGCACCGGCGTCGGCAATTCGGTCCGACAGGGTCTTGTCGCTAAAGCCACCGAAGACCGGGGTGTAAATGACGCCGATCCGCTTGGCGCCCTCGGTCCAGAAAATCTGCTCAGCGATGCTCGGCATGTTGAGCGCGATGCGGTCACCGGCCTTCAAACCGAGGTTTTGCAGGGCGCGGGCGCATTTCACACTTTCGAGAAGAAGCTCTCGGCGGCTGATCGTCCGCCCGTCGACGGGTCCGCCGCGACCATCGTTGAGGGCCATGTTCCAGCGGTCGCCCTCGTAGATGAGGGCAGCCTCGTCGCCGCGACCGCTTAAGACGTGGCGGTCGACTTCGTTAAACGCGGCGTTGGTGAGGCCGCCTTCGAACCATCGGAAGAAGGGTGGTTCGTCGGCGTTGAGTGCCCGCGACCACGGTGAGAAGTCTTCGCCGTGCTCGGTTTGCGTGGCTTCGCCGCTTTTGGCGTCCCAGCCTTTCCAGGCCTTGGCGTCGCTGTCCCAGGAAAGCCAAGCGCCGCTCGCACTGGCGTCGCTGACAAACCAATGGATCGCGCCTTTCGCGATTGTACCATGAAATGCGCCGGGGTCGGCAAGACAGTCGGCGCGCATCTTGTCGAATATTGCGCGGTTGGTGATGGGGTTTTTTTGAGCAGACGGCGCTGCCTGAGCGGAGTGGCTCTCGTCCGTATCCGACAACGCAACCTCCCGTTTGCTCCCGGACCTGGGAGGCTGTTCCTGGAAGACTATAGAATTCGCTAAGCGCTCTCGGCGCAAGTCGACACGTGCGTTCGCGAAAACAATACGCCCCGCTCAGGCCTCTGAAGTAGAACGGAAAAACAGGACCGTTTACAACTTTTTATCAGAGATCACAAAGCGGTGAGGTTCGAACGCCGCTTTGGTCCCGTGGCGTCCGGCGCACGTATCGCGTGTCCGTCGCGACGATGAACTGTCCGCTGGGCAGTGACCAACCGGCGGGCCCGCCCTGCACCATAAACGCAGGCGGACAGGTCTTTACTGGTCAGGTTGGGCCATACCGCAGGCGAGGTTCGGCGCGCGCCGAATGATGGCTAAGCGAGGAACCAGCGATAGAGCGTGTAGAACGTGATCCACACCATGGAGTAGCCGGCAAGCAAATGGCCTTTGCCCCGGACTAGCGAGACCACTTGCTCCCGCGCTTTGTGATCGGACGCGGCAAACTGCGCGACCCCGTACAGTGTGATCAGGCCAAGCGCGCCGGAGCCGAGGAAGGCAATATCGGCCGTGATCGTGAATAAGCTGCGGCTCAGCCCGAACAGGCTATAAATTGGCAGTGTGGACGCCATCATCCAGATGATGATGGCGGGAGCAGCAACCATCCAACGGATCACCTCGATGTAGTTGGGCTCGACAAAATGCGACTTTGTATCTTCTGAAGACATTTCTCAGCTCTGTTGTTGTTCCCCAGACCGCCGTTGCGTCGGCACGGTGGCGCGGAAAGCGTTGATGACCGATGCGGCTTCTGACCCAACGCAGCCGTTGAAAGCTATCTAGGCCGAGCGCCGTGGGGAGCAAGATACGACCGATTTTGTTTCGAACCAGAGCGTTACGTCGTCATTGCGACCCGGTGCCTCGATCTCAGATCGTTACTATATCTCGACACTCTGTTGCGAGCATAATGTCTGGCCGTCTCAGAGGCGCGCGAGGCCCCATGCGCTCACCGAGATTTGCCCACAGTTGCATTGCACAATCCCGGCACTGCGCGCATAAGGAAGGCAGTGTACCAACAGTGTTTGAGAGCGGTTCTCAAGTTTAGGAGTGCGCAAGGATGATACCCGGTCAAGATAGCCTGAAGACCAAGACAACTCTCTCAGTCGGTAATCGCTCCTATTCAATTTATTCTTTGAAGAAGGCCGAACAGCGCCTCGGTGATCTGTCCCGCCTCCCGGTTTCTCTTAAGTATCTTTTAGAAAACATGCTCCGGTTCGAAGACGGTCGCTCGGTGACGACGGAGATGATCGACGCGTTCGGAACCTGGCTGAAGAATGGCGGAAAAAATCCTGTAGAGATCGCCTATCGCCCGGCGCGGGTGCTGATGCAGGATTTCACCGGCGTTCCCGCCATCGTTGACCTGGCCGCGATGCGTGATGCGATGAAGACGATGGGCGGCGACCCGGAGAAGATCAATCCGCAGGTGCCGGTCGACTTGGTCATCGACCACTCGGTGATGGTTGATTATTTTGGTACGGAACAAGCCTTCCAGAAGAATGTCGACCGAGAGTACGAACGCAACCGCGAGCGCTACCAATTCCTGAAGTGGGGTCAGGGCGCTTTTGAAAATTTCAGCGTTGTTCCACCCGGGACCGGCATCTGCCACCAAGTCAATCTGGAATATATCGGCCAAACGGTTTGGACCGCCGAACACGATGGGGAAACCTACGCATATCCCGATACGTGTGTGGGTACGGACAGTCACACGACGATGGTCAATGGGCTGTCGATCCTCGGCTGGGGCGTTGGCGGGATCGAAGCCGAGGCCGCGATGCTCGGCCAGCCCGTCAGTATGCTGATCCCAGAAGTGGTTGGTTTCAAGCTGACCGGCAAGTTGCCTGAAGGAGCGACGGCGACCGATCTGGTTCTGACGTGTACGAAAATGCTGCGCGACCGCGGTGTGGTTGGGAAATTTGTCGAATTCTACGGGCCCGGCGTGGGGCACTTGAGCCTCGAAGATCAGGCGACGTTGGGTAATATGTCGCCAGAGTTTGGCTCGACCTGCGCCTTCTTCCCCGTCGACGACGAAACCCTTCGCTTTCTCAAAACGACAGGGCGCGATGAGGATCGCATTGCCTTGGTTGAAGCGTATGCGAAGGAACAGGGAATTTGGCGCGATGATGCGGTGGAGCCGATCTTTACCGATACACTCGAGCTGGATCTGACGACAGTTGTGCCGGTGATCTCTGGGCCGAAACGCCCGCAGGATAAGATCATTTTGACCGAGGCGCCTGAGGCTTTCCAGACAGCGCTCGACAAGGAATATGGGATGGGCGACCAGGCTGGGAAGCAGGTCCCGGTCGCAGGAGAGGATTACACGCTCGGCCACGGCGACGTTGCGGTCGCGGCGATTACGTCGTGTACGAACACCTCGAACCCATCCGTGCTCATCGCAGCGGGTCTTGTTGCGCGAAAAGCGCGGGCCAAGGGTCTGAAGGCGCAGCCGTGGGTGAAGACGTCTTTGGCGCCCGGATCGCAAGTGGTCACCGACTATCTTGAGCGCGCGGGGCTGCAAGACGATCTTGATGCGGTCGGTTTCCACCTGACGGGGTATGGCTGCACGGTCTGTATCGGGAACACTGGTCCGTTGCCGGAGCAAATTTCTGGCGCAATCCGCGAGAATGATCTGGCGGTGGCGGCGGTGCTGTCGGGCAACCGGAATTTTGAAGGGCGTATCCACCAAGATGTTCGGGCGAATTTCCTAGCCTCGCCGCCGCTGGTCGTTGCCTATTCGATCCTCGGTACAATGACGAAAAATGTCACGACGGAGCCCCTTGGTCAGGACCAGGACGGTAACGATGTGTTCCTTCGTGATCTTTGGCCGACCAGCGCGGAGATCGCTGAAATTGTTGCCGAATGCGTGACGCGCGAGATGTTTATTAAGCGCTATGCAGACGTTTTCAAAGGCGATGCGCAGTGGCAGGCGATTGATCCGGGCGATGCGGACACGTACGACTGGCCGCCGTCGACTTACGTTGCAAACCCGCCTTACTTTGTTGGCATGGGTGAGCGGCCGAGTGACCCTGAGCCCATCGAAAGCGCGAAGGTTCTTGCGCTCTTGGGCGATAGTGTGACGACGGATCATATTTCTCCGGCGGGTGCGATTAAGGGCGACAGCCCGGCTGGCGTCTATCTGCAAAGCCACCAAATTCCCGAACGCGAGTTCAACTCCTACGGTTCGCGGCGCGGCAACCATGAAGTGATGATGCGCGGCACGTTCGCGAACATCCGTATCAAGAACAATATGGTGCCAGGAACTGAAGGCGGCATCACGAAGTATAACGGCGAGGTGATGTCGATTTACGACGCCGCGATGCGCCACAAAGCGGACGGCAAGCCGTTGGTGGTGTTTGGCGGGGAGCTTTACGGCAACGGATCGTCGCGGGATTGGGCAGCGAAGGGGACCATTCTCCTCGGTGTGAAGGCTGTGATTTTCCAGTCGATTGAACGCATTCACCGGTCCAACCTGATCGGGATGGGTGTGCTGCCTCTTCAGTTTACGGACGGTCAAAGCTGGGCCGGGCTCGGCTTGACCGGCGAAGAAGAGGTGACGATCCACGGGGTGGAGACGATGGAGCCGCAACAGACCCTTCGCGCTGATATTACCATGGCTGACGGCACCGTGCATAATATTGATCTGCTTTCACGGATCGATACGGCTGACGAGCTCGATTACTACCGAAACGGCGGCATCTTGCACTACGTCATCCGAAAACTGGCAGCGTAACGGAACGCCGTAGACGAATTATTGCGCGGCTTTGCAGACAGCCTCGCTGAGCAATTCGTAAGAAAAGCCCTGACCCGTCCAGACCTCGCCAAAGTCGAAGGCCTGGCGGTTGGTGAAGGCGATCAGGCTGATATTCCGTTCCGGGACGATAAAGTTCCGCGCTTGAACACCGAATAGGGCACCGCGTCGTTCGACGAGCGCGACCGGGTCTGAGCCGCAACCATCAAGCGGCGCGGAAAATGACCAAACGCCCAGCGCGACGAAGCCAAATTTCGGCGCGCCCGTCCATAAAATCTCGCGCGATTCATCCGACAACAGATCACCGCGCATCATGGCCGCATCGAACAGGGCGAGATCTGTGGCGGGGCCAATCACCGAGCCATCGGCATCGAGGACGGCCACGTCGAAGGGGCCCTCCCGGCTCCCGTCAGCGAGGTATCCGCCAACGATGGCGCGGCCTTCACCGGGAAGCTTGGCGGCGGTTCTCATCATTCCCGCGGGGTCAAAAATCCGTTCTTTCATCAGGGTGCGCCAGTTCTTCCCGGCGCTTCGCGATAAAATCTCCGCAGCAAGAACAGTTTCGCAGCCATTATAGGCGAACCGTTCCCCGGGTTTGCGCAGGGCGCGGCTGGCGCAAAAATCGATGCGGTCGGCCCCTTCCGGCGGCAGGCCACTGGGCGGGCGCATCCCCGATGTGTGCTGGAGAAGGTTCTTGATCGTGATCGTCTTGGCATGCCGCGTTTTGGCTTCGGGAAGACGTTCGGCCAGCGTATCGTCAAGCGACAGGCGCCCTGCCTCGACCTCTTGCATGATCAAGACGCCAATCAGCTGTTTGGTCACCGATGCCCACCGCCAGATATCGTCCTTGGCAAACGGGGTTTCTGCGGCGTCATCAGCAAAGCCCGTTGCGCGAAACGTCGCCTGTCCCGTTTCGTCACCCACCAAGACAACCCCCGCAAACCCTTCTTCTTGCTGCATGATGTCGAGCAGCGGGTCCGCTTGGGCCCAACGGAAAACGACGAGCAGAACACCAACGCTGGAAAAAATGAGCCGATGCATCAAAAACCCTCCAAACCCCTGGAAAGAGATTTGGACGAACCTCCCCAACTTTCCAGCGATATGCGCAGAGATGGGGGGAGAGGGTGCAGTGATGGTGATCTGGTCTTTGGCGATAATGGCAGCGCAGTCTGCGTTCTTGGCGTTGCCGCCATCCGCTCAGGCAGAGCTCGAGCGCTGCGGGGTGACCGAACGCGCGCTGTCGGCGCTTTTGCACTTGGATCAGCGGGCGTTCGACCAAGACTTTAACGGCGGCGGATGGCGGGGCATCGACGCGCAGGAGGGATGCGAACGCGCCGCGGCCGAAGCGATCAAAGCCTACATCCTCTATTCTACGCCCTCCGCACCAGACGACATTAAGTTGTTGCGGTGGCACGCGGGCCAGCTTCTCGCCAATGGCGGCTTTACGAGCGAAGCGCTGCCGTTTTTCGCAGGGTCCTTTTCCGAGACTTACAAAGGCGACGGCGATGCCGACTGGTGGGATATCTACGTCGACGCAACGCTGGCCTTTTTGGAAGGGGATCGGGCGCGCTTGGTCGCTGCGCGGGACCGATTGGCGGCCTTTCCCGTGAGCGAGGAGGAGAAAGCCGCCCGCCGGAAATTTCTCGAAGACAACCCCACGGTGACGATGCCGCCAGGGTTCGTTGACGAGCCGCCGAACCTCGCGGTTGTTGAGCGTCTTCTGGCTTGCTTTGGGCAGCCCTATGCCGAAGCGTACGCCGGCGACTGCGCGCGCTGATCACGCCGGGTCCTGGTGGATCGCGGAAAGTGCCCGGACGGCCTCGCGTTGGGGCGGCGCAGCGCCTATGTGGCGGGGATGAGCAAACCTGTTTCTGTTGTCCTCGAACACGAGAAATCGCTGGATGATCTGCGCGCGCGGATCGATGAGAATATTGACGAGCTGACGTCCGGGATCGCCGGATCGATGTCGCTCAAGGTGGAGCGGCAATGGGAAGGCGACACGCTGAATTTTCAGGCGAAGGCGATGTTCCAGAAGCTGACGGGCACGATCGAAATGTTCCCGCAGCATGTGCGGATCACCGTGAACCTCCCCGATATGCTGGCGCCGATGGCGGAAAAGATCGCCGAAAAGCTGCAGAAGAAGGGCGGCATGCTGCTCGAGGATAAACGCTCGGCGTAAGCGTCGGAGCGGGGCGGACGCCTGCGCATGACTTTTGGCCGCCTCAGATTTGAGGACGGTCGGAGGAGGCGGGGTTCGCGCGCGGCGCACCGCTTGCGGAGGGATACTCTTTGTACTGTGCAGGCGGTGTGAAGCGTTCCAAGGCCTCACCGCGCGCGACGTGCCGGGACCTTTGACGAGGGCCGAACATCAGCTCACCCCGCCCCGCTGCCTGTGCGCTGGGCCGTTAGCCGGAGGGATGCTCCGGCCCCAGACAAAGCGCGCGCTGTCCTGGCGCGGCGGCAGGCTGGAGGTCAGGCGCCACCGCCCCGCTCCTACCGCGAGGGGTAATGTACCGTGGGCTGAGGGTCCGGGGATAAGTTGTGCTGTGCACTGCTTTTTCGAGATGGGCCCCGGAT
>JBCDHW010000017.1:0-34843 GCA_038749595.1 Pseudomonadota bacterium | reverse complement strand
GTCCTTGATGCCGAAGTCGATGATCAACGCCTCGTAGGGGCTATCGTCGCAGTAGAATTCGACCCAGTCACCCGAGGCAAGGTTCATTCGTAGGGCATATGGTGAAGTGAGCTCAAAACTCGAAGGCGTTTGGCCCACGAGTAGCCATACCGGCATGTTTGAAGGCCCTTCTTCCCATGCGAATGTCTGCCCCTGCAGTGAACAAACCACTTTTGCCATCGTCTGTATGCGTCTGACGCTCGAATAGCCGACTTGGAAGTCATAAATGCCCAGGCCGACGAAATGGATCGGTTCGCCGTCGCAGGTCGGTTTCAAATGCTCGAGTATGTCCGGCTCAAGAGGGCGCATAACGGCTCAAATCCAAAAAGCGACAACTGTCGCGATTGCGACGGCCGCCAAGAAGTTCCTGCCGAGCTTATCATATCGCGTCGCAATCCGGCGGAAGTCCTTGAGGCGGCAGAAGGCGTTCTCGACCAGATGCCGATCCCGATATCGGGCCTTGTCGTAGGCGATCTTCTGCTTGCGGTTGGATCGGCCTGGGATCACGGGTCGAATCCCCTGCTCACGGAGGGATTTGCGAAAGGCGTTCGCGTCGTAGCCCTTGTCGGCAATGAGGTGCTTCGCACCCCGCAAGCCGCTCGAAAGAAGCTCTGCGGCCCGCACATCGCTGACATTTCCGGGGGTGAGACTGAGTGAGAATGGTCGCCCGATCACGTCGGCGAGAATATGGATTTTGCTTGTCTGGCCGCCGCGCGATGGGCCGATACCTTGCGCTTTCGCCCCCCTTTACCCCCGAAGGCCGAGCGCTGCGCTTTCACGTACGTGCTGTCGATGGAGGTGCTCGTTGTGACCGCGCCTGCAACGGCCAACGCCTCAAGCATTCCTGTCCAGAACCGCTTTCGCGACCAGCGATTGAACCGATTGTAGACCGTGGTGGGCGGACCGTACTCCTGAGGACAATCGACCCAACGACATCCCGTCTTGAGAACGTGGATAATGCCCGAGATCACTCGCCGATCATCGACGCGCCGTGCACCCGGCTGGTTCCTCGGCATGAAGGGTTCAATCGCAGCCCACTGCTCGTCGTTCAGCCAAAACAGCCTGCTCATGCCTCGCTCCATCGCCGCTCCAACCCTGCGAAACACGATTTGCCATCAACGATCAATGGACTGATTGAGTTTGGAACCTAGGCTACCGACCCTCATACCCGGCAGTGCCTGATCCATCATCAGTTCAAGTTTCGCCCGTTGTTCGTCATTGATCGACACAAGGATCACACCATCGGGGGACAGAAGATCGCGCGCAATGAGGAAACGCTGATAGAGAAACTCCAGCCACGTGGACTGAAAGTACCGATCCTTGGGGTCGCGGAAATCGTCGTTGTAGACCCAATCCTTGTTCCCCGTATTGTAGGGCGGGTCGATATAGATGCACTTCACCCGTCCCTTGTGGGTCATCCACAACCAGCGCAGCGCATCGTAATTGTCACCCTCGATGACAAGGTTCTCCCAAGGTGCAGGCCGCTCGCACTGGTCTTCGATCAGATCGGTAACGACGAAGTTCGCATCGATCGCCATGTCCGCTTCGATCTCGTCGCGCTCCCAAACGAGGCCCAGCTTGCGCTCCGCATCCCGCTTGCGAAGGAGCCGGATCAGCTGTTGCCGCGAGAGCCCGTTATAGGAATCCCGCGCGTTCGGCGTCTCGTTCGTATCACTCGCCATGACACCCTACCAGCCAGCGGCCTTGCGGCATGGCCTTGTCTTGATTGGATTGTACGCCCGCCTGCGCCGCGGAAGAAGGCCCGAAGGTCAAACCGGGTTTCTAGGGGTAGTATCCGGGTGAGACAACGGAGCAATGCCGTAGTCGGCATGGGTCGATTGCCAACAAGCGTCAGCCAGGCGCGGAAGCAGAACTGCCCATGCCCCTAATAATCTCCCCCTGCCTTTCCCGCGCGACGATGCCGTAGCTCGCGAACGTGGTCAGCACGCTTTCATGGCCGAGGTTTTGGGAGAGGACCTTGTAATCCTCCGGGGTCTTGCACCGCTTGGCCGCCCAGTCCTGCAGAGTTCGACGGAACGCATGGGGTGTTAAGTGGGGTAAGCCAGCTCCAGCAAAAGCTTCGCGGACGATTGTCCTCACAGGTGATGCTGTAGCCCAATGCTCTCGCGCTAACCCCAAGACCTCAAATCCACCGCCGACTCCTAAGCCGACGAGAGATTTTGGAAAGAGAGGGTCAGCGGGGCCGAAGAGATGGCTGGACATCAGCTGGTCCGCCCATTCCTTAATGGTGGTTTCCGCTTCTCCGTCGATTGGGAGAAGATAAGCAACGATGGTCTTCGATGCCTTCGTCTTGACCTCGCGCCCATTCTGATAGATCGCCCGCGCCGTAAGATCGAGGTGTTTGAGGCTGAGCGATGTTAGAGCGGTGTCGCGAATGCCGGTCATGAGGAGAAGCGCGAAGATTGCTCGGTTACGACGATCGATCAGCGTAGCCTTAGGCATCTGGCGGAACGCATGGAGTGCCTGCTCCATCGAAGGGTACGGACGTTCCGTGTACGCACCGGCTGCGGCGACGTCCTTCAACGGCATGCTGAAGTAGTCGGCGTCGGTAGGCGTGATCTGTTATTTGTAGCCCGGCTGCCAAGCCAGCCATTTGAAGAAAGCCTTCAGGTCACTCAGGATGCCGTTGATGGTTGCGAGGCTAAGCGGCTTTTTTGTGCGGGCGTTCTTTTCGTTCTGGAGGCGGACCTTGAACGCGGCGGCCTGCTCTGTGTTGAAGAGCTTGAACGAGCGCGCACCCGTCGACTCCTCGAAGCGCGTCAGCGAGGCCGCGACCTTGTCGAGGGTCGCTGCTGACTTCCCGCCAGCTTGTTTGAGATAGTGCAGGTATTTGCGCTTGATGCGCTCGTTTTCTTCATTGCGTTTCGTCATGTCTAGTCTCCGTCCGGAATGTGAGTCTTTGAGGGGGGATCGTCGGAACCTGTTAGGCTCTCCTCCCCTCCCTCAAATCCGATCAACAGATCGGGCGCGACCGCGTGGATTGATCGTGTACTCATGAGGCGATGCGCCATGCCTTCGCAGCGTGGACAGATGCCTGAAAGGCGGCCGTTGCCTTCGCCGTTCGAGACGTAGTCAGCACGATCGCCAGCCGGTCGCACGGCATCCCGGCAACGGAGGCAGTAGACCTCATTGGGTTTGAGGGAACGCTTCGCTCTTTGAACGTACTTATCCAAAAAGCTCTTGAGGTCGGCACGGTGAACAAGGTGAGGTTTCTGCCCGCGCATGATGGGCAAGCCTCGCCGTTCCCAACTGCGCACGGTCTGGACGTGAACGCCTGGGATCAGAGCCGCTTCCTCCAGTGTTTAGGACTGGTGCTTTTTGATACCGCGCGAAGCGAGCCGCTTCGCCATCAGTCCGTTTCCACCTCGTACAGCGCCCTGATATCCTCTGCACGCCACACAGTCGTGCGCGGGCCAAGCTTCTGAGGCTCCGGGAAGCGGCCATCCTTAACGCCCTGCCACCAAGTCGACTTACTAACGGGGATCGGGCCGCGAGGGGCGAGGATTTGAGCAAGGCGAACGAAGCCAGTTCGCCGAAACTCTGACGGGTGTTCCATTGTTTTCTACCTCGGGAGGACTTGTCCTCTGAGGTACGGAACCGTCGCTCTTCGTCCTACAAATTGCGATCTGAATAGCCGGGCCAACACTCTTGCCGGACTATACAGCGTCACTTTTCAGATTTCTGGATATTCTCGCTCGCATAATATCCAGCTAACTTCGCCTTCACGGTGGAAAGGCCGATCGAGCTTTTGAACGAGCGGCGATACCAGTCGCAAATCTCTTGCGCCAAAGCGTCCTGCTTTTTTGGCAACGACCCATCTCTCTGAATTATCTGAGCAATGTAAATCGCGATGGCTTCCCAGTTTTTTGCAGGCCTTCCAGATCGAACTGGCGCGGCTTCACTTGCCTGTGCTCGAGTTGATGCGAACATCAAGCTACCTCGGTCCTTGAAAACAACCTTGCATTCAGAGCGCGGAGGAAAGACGCGCAGAATATCATCCATGTCGAACTGGAGCGCGACGAAGACTCTGTCCGGTGCCGACAGGCTGGATTCTTGCCAATCGATGTTACGTGATATCCAGTATTCTGTAGGAATTGGTTCGAGGAGTTCGCTGAAGTCATCGAACCCCAGCTTCCTTTGAAGATCGCTGAGGTGGTCCCAGAAAGCATCTTCGCCGACTTCGTCACCCACCAAGGCTCTCAGCCCTTTCCCGATCAGGTCTCCGGATCGGAGTCGAACAAGAACTTGAGCTCGGTAATAGTCTACAGCGTCATCAAAGTCGCTCACCCATTTCTTCTTATATTCGGTATGCTGAATAGAAATCGGGAGAAGCATTTCGTATAGGGTCCACGATGAAGGAAGCTCGACCTGGCTAAAAAAACGAATTTTTGTGTGATCGAACATTAGCGTCGTTTCCGCACCAGGCCAGATATTCCGCCCACCACTCCGCCATCTTCACCCGTTCATCCCAGAATCCAGACCGCGCATACGCCGCGCGCACGGTGTTTTTCTCCGCATGCGCCAGCGCTCTCTCGATCGCATCGGGATGCCAAAGGCCGCTTTCGTTGGCGAAGGTTGAGAAGGTAGCGCGGAAACCGTGCGACGTGTGCTCGTCCGGACCAAATCCCATCCGACGGAGAGCCTGGTTCAGAGTGTTCTCGCTCATTGGACGGACGTTTGAGGTAAGCGCGGGCAAGACCAGTTCGCTGTTTCCAGTGAAAGCCTTCAGCTCACGGAGGAGAGACACCGCTTCGGACGCCAAAGGGGCGTGATGCGGTCGGCCCATCTTCATCCGCTCCTCAGGGGTGGTCCAAACTGCCGCTTCGAGGTCAAACTCGCACCAACGGGCCTGACGAAGCTCGCCCGGACGCGGGAACAAGAGCGACATCAGCTTGAGGGCAATCCTTGTGGTCGGCTGGCCGTCGTAAGCGTCGATCGCCCTCATCAGGTGCCGTAGTTTATCAGGGTCTGTGATGGCAGCGTGCGACTTGGTCGTTCTCGTCGCGATCACACCGCGCAGCCCTGGCGTTGGGTCAGCATCGAGCCAGCCAAGCGCAATCCCGAAGCGGAGAACGGAGCCAATCACGGTTTTCCGACGTTTGGCGTTTTCGAGGTTGCCCCGCCCCTCCTCCCTCTGGAGCGTTTTCAGGATCAGCGGCGCTTTCACCTCGGTCGTAGGAATGTCGCCGAAATCTGCGATCGCCTTGTCCAGGAGCCACCGCTTTTTGCGAATAGTCGCTGGCTTTATGCCGTCGCGGGCTTTCTTTGCGAGGTAGGCGTCTGCGAGCGCTGAGAAAGTATGCTCTTCTGTCGCCTTCCGAAGCGCCGATTTTGACTTCTTCACCTCTGCAGGGTCGTCATCTAGGGCCAGCATAGCCCGCGCCTCGTCTCTCAGAGAACGAGCGGTCGTCAGCGGGACATCCCCATACTTCCCGAAAGCGAGTTTCTTCTCCTTCCCATCGACGCGGTACTTCATCCGCCAACGTTTCAAGCCGTTCGGCTGGATCAGCAGATAAAGCCCCTCGCTGTCGCCTAACTCACAGGGCTTTGCGCGAGGCTTCGCGGGACGGACTTGGACATCGGTCAACGGCTTCTGGAGGGCGCAAAATCTGCCCCGCCCGCTGGAGCACCCAATTGTACACCCAAAGTTGGTGCGGCGTGAAGGACTGAGCTCGAATTCTAGCAGACAAGCGACCGAGTGGTCGCCGGGCGAACAGCCCGCCCCATCGGAGGCGCCGCGCGCCGTGAGATCAAAGATGCGGCGCCGCAGCGCCCTTTGATCACATCAACCTAGCGCGAGCTCTTAGTCGATCAGCCAATTAAGCTCGTGCCGGATCGCGGCGCGGTGCGCCCGGGTTTCGATCGGTAGGATGAACTCAGGGATGAACCCAAGCCGCCCCTTTATATCCTCGATCCCCGCCAACGCCGCCGCTTGCGCGATCGGGTCATAACCAAACCCGTAAGCCATCGCGACGAGCCGCTGGGTGTAGGCGATCTGCAAGTTCCGGCGGAAGGTATTCGGCATACCGATCAAATCATTCCCAAAGATCGCATCGTTGAGATCCTGAATGACTTGGGCCGCAGAGTACGTATTTCCGTACACGGCTGAGTCTGTCAAACGCAGCATCGTGTTCGGGCTCATGATCTGCGACAGCGGGCTCAGCTGCGCCCCCAGCACGCGGGCGTGGATCTTGGGATCTTCTGTGTTGAAGAAGAAGTTGAACCCGCGGCGCTGCGGCTGCAGGTGCCGGAACAGCTCTTCCGGCGCATCGAACGCATCGGCTGCAAAGATGTGGTCCGCAAGCGCGTTGATCGCAGCCTTCTGCATGCTTTCGGGCACCGGCGTATACGGCACCTTATCGTCTTGACCCGGAGCAACCCGCTCAACGTAGATGCCGCCAATTTGCTTCGACATCACCAGGCCCATGCGCGCCTGTTGCCCCGTCAGCACGAAATACTCCTGCAGCAACCGCTGGTAGCTCTCTTCGCCGTCGTAACGGTCGAGGATCTTCGGCAAGATCGACTTGGTCAGCTCGATCCGGTCAACGGCATAAGCGACGGGGTCTGACGATTGGTCGAAGATCATCACCCGCGGATCGATGCCGTTGAACGGGCTGCGCATATCGTCAGCGTCGTTACCAAACGCAAGCATCGGCTCGTTCGAGCGGCTGAGAAGCGTCTCCCGCACCTCGGGATCCGCCACGTCGGGGCTGTAGCCGAACTCGATGGCCCACTTATCGTACGCACCCGGACGGGTATGATCGAAATCACCTTGCTCGACACCGATCGGCGCAATGTTGGTGGCGTGGTAGTCCATGACCGAGTTGGACGGTGCGCCCTGGGTCAGATCTTTGTTGTGGATCTCACGCGGCCCGTAAACCGACGTACCCTTCATATTGTGGCTAAGGCCGAGGGTGTGGCCGACCTCGTGCAGGATCAGGTTCGACAGGCTCTGGCGCACCATCTCGTCCATGTCCTCTTGCGAGGCGCCCATGGCCTGCATCGCCGCGATATTGAAGCCGATCTTATCGCGCAGCTCCTGCCCGACGGAGCAGTGGTGCTTGTGCTTGCCGCGAAGCGCTGGATGCACACCAAACTCAGCGCGCTGCTGCTCATGTGGCTGCGGATCGCCTTCTTTGGGCGGCTCGAAGACCGGCGGCATGCTCGCCGTGTCGAAGATCTCCGAGGTGAGCGCTGAGCCGCGCAGATAGCTCAGCTCGAGCATAATGTCCGCCGCGATGATCTCGCCTGTGCGCGGGTTGGTGAAGCTCGGCCCATAGCCGCCAAACGGCGGGATCGGTGAGGACGTCCAACGCAGGACATTATAGCGAATATCGCCCGCATCCCACTCGGCGTCGTCCGGCTGGATCTTCACCGCGATTGCATTGGTGAAGCCCGCTGTCTCAAACGCTTCGTTCCAGGCAAGCACCGCCTCGGCGATCGTATCGCGATATTCTTCAGGCGTCGTATTTTCGATCCAGAAGGTGATCGGCTCGACCGGATCCGAAAGCTCCGCCTCCGGATCTTTCTTGATCAGCCGCCAACGGTTGATCACGTCGCGGTAAGGCGCCGACTCAAAGCTCGTCATGTCGGTGACTTGGTCGAAGAAGTAGCCGACCCGGTAATCGTCGAACCGCGGCTCAAACCCATCGTCGGGCATCGCCACGATCGAGTGCTGGACCTTGAGCGTCACCGACCGCGCATCGGTCACCGCAGCCGAGCCCCGGTTCAGCGGGAATGGGTTGGCGAACACATAGTCGATGACCACATCGACGTTCTCAGGATAGCCGCGGACCTCGTCATACTTAGTCCGGTCGCGCGTCAGGCCGCCAACTTGGAACGAGAACGGGCCGGAGAACGGGTTCGGCCCCGGCGTCACCTGGCTCAGTGTTTCGCCTTTGAACAGCTGGTCGGCGCTGATCAGGAAGCGCTTGTCGCCGTCTTCGTCGGTGGTCTCGGCAGCGATTTTCAGGCTGCCCACGATGGCCGGGCTGATATTTGCATCGGACGCCCGCGCAATCGCATCGTCGCCGTCGAAGTAGAACGAGGTGTTCACCTCCGACAGCTCCAGCGCACCGTAATGCTTGTCGAACCGAATGATCCGCTGGTCCGCATAGGCGCCGCGGAAAGCACCTGCTTCCAGCACGCCGTTCTCAATATGCGTCAGCGCGATGAACTCTTGCCCAAGCTGATCCTGGGACACCTCAATGAACGCGGCATCGGAATTCGGGTCCATGTAGATCGGGAACAGGCCCTCGACGACGTCAAAGCCCTCGGTCCGCTCAGCGATGGTCGGCGGCGCTTTGCCCCCGCCTTGCTGCGCCAAGGCGCTCCCCGCACCGAAAACTGCCAGCGCTGCCAACGACAGTGATACGCGCAGCGCGGCGCGCGCCCCTGCTCTTTTCGCCATGTTGTGCGTGCCCTTCCCCAGGTTTTCCGGCGCTGCCCGTCGCAGGCGCCCCACCATTTACCTAAACGTTAACGCGAGCGTAACAAATTGAGAGATGAGCGCAATGCTCTGCCAACAGCGGCTTGACAGAAAAGGGGGGTTTGCAAGGGACGGGCCGAAATGCAGCATCTGCCGCGCGACCCGTTGCGATGCGAGCCAGGTTGCTTATCTTGGTGGAGAGTGTGCCCTCGACACGTGGGCGCGAATAGGAGTGATCAATGTCAGAGACGGAACGTCTTTATCAACAGCGCACCGGCGCCGTGGCCTTCGACGAGGGCCTGCGGAAGTACATGCTGGGTGTGTATAATTACATGGCCTTGGGGATCGCGGGGACAGCGCTGATCGCGTTCTTCCTCCTGCTCAATCCGCCGGTCGCCAGCGCCATCATCTCGGTGCGGTTCATCCCGTTCATCGGCATTATCGGCCTGGGCTTCCTGGCCCCGCGGATGATCATGAACGGCTCGGCGGCCATGGCCCATGGTGCTTACTGGGGCTACGTCGCCCTCTGGGGCATGCTGATCGGCCCGATCGTCGCCAGCTTCGTCGGCGCGGGGTTGGCGGGCATCGTGGCCCAAGCCTTCTTCATCACCGCGACGGTGTTCCTGGCCATGTCGCTCTACGGCTACACGACCAAGAAAGACCTCTCGCCGATGGGCAAGTTCCTGTTCATGGCATCAATCGGTCTTCTGATCGCGATCGTCGTGAACTTCTTCCTCGGCTCTGAGCTTCTCAGCTTCGGCATCTCGGCGCTTGTGGTCGTCGTCTTCTCCGGCGTCACCGCCTACGAGACCCAGATGATCAAGAACCTCTACGTCCAAGGCGGCGGTGAGCAGAACAACCGGATGGCCATCTTCGGCGCCTTCGCGCTCTACGGGACCTTCGTGACCCTGTTCATCCACATCCTGAACCTCCTCGCCCTCAGCCGCGACTAAGGCTCGACCAAGACCATCCAATCAAGAAGCCCCGGCCCCCGCGCCGGGGCTTTTTTTGTTGCGAAGACAACAGCACCGACGCGCTAACCCGCTGGGTTGGTAATGCTGCGCTGGCTGGCTTCTGGCTTACGAGGCTCAGGTCGTACGGACCTGGAGATTGTACATGCAACAATCGTTGATAGCGATCATAACCTCAGCGGTCGCAGCGTATGCCGGAAGCGTCGCCGCTGGGGCTGAGCTCGAGCGCTTGCAAACACTCAGCGTTGCGCCGGGTGAGAAAGCGCTGCTCGCCATCGATTTAAATGGCGACGGCCACCGCGATCTCTTGGTCGGCGAGGAAGACACCGGCGCCGGCATCGTTTACCTCAACGACGGAATGGGATCGCTGTCAGAAGCGTCTCGCCTGGCACTGGGGCCTGAGCCGTCGTGGCTGGTAGCGTTCGACGCCGATGGCGACGATGCGATGGACCTCGCCGTCGCCAACCACGAGCAGGCCTTCGTCACAATTCTTCTGGGCACAGACAGCGGCGGCTTCGATGGCGCTTCACCACGCCGCGTCACGGCCGCGTCGTTGCCCCACCCGCATGTGATCGCTGCGGCTGACTTCAACGGCGACGGCGCCGACGATCTGATGGTCGACAGCCGCGACCGCGCCGGGGCGGTGATCTTGGAGAACACAGGCGGTAGCTTCCGCCCGCGCGGCGTCTCCGTGGATGCAGGCGGAGCACCGTACTTCGGTTTCACGCTTGGTGACTTCGACAGCGACGGCAGGCCAGATCTTGCCACACCGAACCGCGACCACGTCAGGGTCGTCCGCAACCGAACGGAAAAGAGCGCGTTGCGCTTCGAGGCGGAACAGCGGCTCACTCTGGCAGCGCCATTCTTTGTGGTCGCTGCAGATTTTAATGGCGATGGCCACCTCGATCTCCTGGGCGCTAGCGAGAACGCGCGCGCGGGACTGGCTGTCTTCCTCAACGATGGACGCGGCACCTTTGGATCACCGCAGCAGTTCCGAATGCCAGCGGGTGCCAAGACCGCAGCGGTCGGCGACCTCAACGGCGACGGCGTCTCCGACGCAGTGGTCGGGAGCTGGAGCGGCGCCCTCCACGCCGTGATCGGAGGGCGCGAGTCGATAAGGTCGGCGCCTCTGGGCGGTCACGGGATCGTGGCGCCTTGGGCTCCGACCCTTTCGGACTTGGATGGCGATGGCCGCGACGAACTCATCGTCGGCGATGCATCAGGATCGGCGGTCGCGATCTTTCAGGTCGAACTGGACCAATGATCAGCCTCGCTAGCTGACCACCTTCAGCTTTTTGCTATCGAAGACCTTCAGCACCTGTTCAAGCTCGTGGCCGCGTTTGAGGATTTGGCCGCCCATCGCCACCACCGACCAAGCGCCTTGGCGGCGGGCCATTTTGGGTTGCTTCTCAATCCGGTAGAGCGGCGCTTCCGCGGCGCGGCGGAAGATCGAGAACACCGCCCGGTCCGGCAGGTCGTCAATCGCGTAGTCCTTCCAGTCACCTTTCGCGACGAAAAAACCGTAGAGCTGCAGCAGCCGGTCAAGCTCGCGGCGGTCAAAATGCACAGACGCCGGCGCCCGCGCGCCGCTGGAAGTGGTCATCATCGCTCCACGATACCGCATTTCCGCAGCCCCGCCAGTAGGTGAGGTGCGTCATGGCTAACGCCGCAGAAACGCTGCCGCGCAACCTCCACAATTGCTCCTCACTGTCGCCGCATTTTTGAGCGACTGTGTGCCCAGGCCAGGCGTTGGGGTTGCCTTCGGAACATCTCGCCCCCCAGCCCCCCGAGGGTCCTTGCGCCTGGCCGGCTTTTCCTTGGTGGCCGCTCTGCCTATCCTGTATTGTGTTCACAGGAGGGCAGAGCATGGCCGACACCACAATCAACGGTATCCCCATCGTCTCCGCCGCGCGTCCATCGCCGCGCCTGCGTCCGCTTCAGGCGGTCCACCACTTCCGCCGCCTCGTCGCGGATAAAGAAAGCACCGAGCACGTCTTTCACATCATCGGCGCTTTGGACGGCGGGCACTTTCGCAAACTCACCCGCGCTGCCATGACCACAGAGGAAGGTCGCCGGGCCGCTGAAGCGCGGCTCGACCTCATTCCCTACCTCGACGACCACGACGCCCTCGCCAGGCTGCCCGAAGGATCACTCGGCCAAGCCTACCGGTCGTTTATGGTCCGCGAAGGCCTCACCGCCCGCGGTCTCGAAGCGGAGGAGCGCAAGTTCCAGCCCAAAACCTATGACGACATCCTGCAGTGGTACAGCGACCGCGCCCGCGACCTGCACGATCTCATCCACGTCCTCACCGGCTACACCCGCGGTGCTCTCGGCGAGCTCTCCAACCTCGCCTGGACCTACGGGATGAACCGCGGCGGCTTCGGCGACCTGTTCATCGCCTTTATGGGAATCGTCGAGATGAAGTCCTGGGTGCCGAAGGAGCCGCTGTTCCGTGTACTGCGCGAAGCCCTGCGCAACGGCCGCGCTGCCGGGAACCTCTACACCGAGGACATCGAAGCCCTCTTCGCCATGCCGCTCGAAGACGCCCGCGCCAAGCTCAACATCCAGCCTGCGCCGCTCTACCAGGATGTTTCCGCCCGCCTCACGGCGATGAGCCGCGACAAGGATGACGGGAAAAACCTGCCCTACGCGCCGGTTGCCAACGGATAAAACTGCGGCCACGAGCGGCCCATGTCCCTGGCCGCCCTGCTGATCCCCCTCTTCGCGACGATCTTTGTCGGCGCCGGAGCCCGCGCCCTCAAACTGTTTGACGCCGAGGATGCCCGTCGCATGTCGCGGTTCGTGTTCATGATCGCGATGCCGTTCGCGGGCTTCAACTTCATGCGGGTCAACACACTGAACGGCGATATCTTCATCGGCCTCGCCGCTGGTTACGTCGCCGGCTTGGTGATCGCTTCAGTCGCCGCGTTCCTTGTCTCGCGCGCAGCCCTCGGCCTCTCGATCCGCGAGAGCGGCGCAGCCGTCTTCGCCACAACCTGCGGCAACGCCATTTTCCTCGGTATACCGATTGCCACGTCGGTCGAGGGATGGGCGGCACCCTTCCTCATCCTCGTCCTGTTCGAGGGAACCCTTGTCTTTGCGACGGGTACGGCGCTCATGACCTGGCCCGAAGGTGACGATACCGGGGCAACCGGCCTGCGCACGATCATCCGCACGCTTCGGCAAGCGATCTTCCGTGCCCTGCGCAATCCAATCGTCATCGGCACTCTCCTGGGCCTCGCCGCGGCGCTCATCGACGCGCCCGTCCCCGATCCCTTCGCCAGCCTCTTCGATTTCCTGGCGCGCACAGCGGGGCCACTCGGGTTGTTCATCCTCGGCCTCAGCGCCGCCGATCTTTTCCTCCAGCGGCAAGTCAGCAACGTCAAAGGCGCCGCGCTGCTCCTGCCGATCAAGCTCGCCCTGTTCCCCGCCGTCACCGCCGCGTTCGTCTGGCTGTTCACCGGAGACGGCACAGCGACGATCGTCGCCGCTTTGTTCACCGGCTTACCGCCAGCGGTCTCCTCGATCGTCCTCGCCAGCGTCTACCGCCAGTGGATCGGCGGGGTCTCCGCCGTGGTCACGGTCGGAACTGTTGTCGGACTGGTCACACTCGCTGGCTATCTTCTCGTCACCATTCCGTCATGATGTTGCGCCGCACGGAGGCTAGGCTCATGGTGGAGGACGCTGGCGAAGTTGGAGCGGCAAGGCGATGGCGGAAATCAAAACGATCGGCGTGATCGGCGCTGGCCAAATGGGCGCAGGCATCGCGCACGTGTTCGCCCTCGCCGGGTTCGACATCCTCCTCCACGACGTCAACGAAAGCGCCATTCACCAGGCCCGCGAGACGATCACCAGCAATCTTGGCCGCCAGGTGGTCAAAGGGGTGATCTCCGACGACGAAGCCGCCATGGCCCACGCCCGCATCGAACCCGCCCGCGCGATGGAAGACCTCGCCACCGCCGACCTCGTCATCGAAGCCGCCACCGAAAACGAAGAGCTGAAAAAGACCATCTTCCGCTCGCTCTCCGAGGTGCTCCAGCCCGGCGCGATGATCGCCACGAACACCTCGTCGATCTCGATCACCAAGCTCGCCGCCGTCACCGACCGGCCCGACCGCTTCGTCGGCCTCCACTTCATGAACCCCGTGCCGGTGATGAAGCTGGTGGAAGTGATCCGCGGCATCGCCACCAGCCAAGAGACCTTCGAGACCGCTGAGATGCTGGTCGAAAAGCTCGGCAAGACTATGGCCGTCAGCGAAGATTTCCCCGCCTTCATCGTCAACCGCCTGTTGATGCCGATGATCAACGAAGCGATCTTCGCGCTCTACGAAGGCGTCGGCACGGTCGAGGCCATCGATACGGGCATGAAGCTCGGCGCCAACCATCCGATGGGCCCGCTCGCCCTCGCCGATTTCATCGGCCTCGATACCTGCCTGTCGATTATGCAAGTCCTCTACGAAGGCCTCGCCGACAGCAAATACCGCCCCTGCCCCCTCCTCGTGAAGTATGTCGAAGCCGGATGGCTCGGCAAAAAGGTCGGCCGCGGCTTCTACGATTACAGCGGCGAAGCCCCCGTCCCCACCCGCTGAACAGCTGACGCGACTTTGTCATAAAGCTCCGCTAGGGGCCGCCCGAGAGCATTCTTGAGGAGCCCCCCAACCATGCGCCGCGCCTGGACCCTCGCCTTCCTTCTGGCCGCCATCGGCTGTGAGACGACGCCGATTGACGGCACTGCCCCGCTCATCGAAGCCAGTTCTGACACCGCGCCGCAAACTAGCCATCTGTTTACGGATTATCGCGGCGCCCCTGAGGTTGTTCGCGGTGACGGCGACGGCGGTGAGGTTGTCTCCGGCGTTGTGTTCGAGGATCGCAACGCCAACAGCCAGCGCGATTCCGGCGAGCCGGGGATACGCGGCGTGAAAGTCTCGAACGGTCTCGATGTCGTCCTGACCGACAGCCAAGGGCGCTACGAACTTCCCGCGCGAGACGACATGGCGGTCATGGTTATCCAACCGTCCGGGTACCAAGTCCCCCACGATTCCAACTGGGTTCCGCAATTCGCCTACCAGCACAAACCAGCCGGCTCGCCCAAAGCTCTCCGCTATGGCGGCCTCGCGCCGACTGGGATGCTGCCCGAAACGATCAACTTCCCCCTGATCAAAACGAACGCAGCGACCGATTATACCTGCGCCGTCCTGGGAGACGTCCAGGCCTATGCCAACCAGGAAGTCAGCTATTTCCGCAACAGCACGATCGACGACATTCTTGATCGGAGCACGGACGATCAACCCGAATGCGTCCTCGCCGTCGGCGACGTGATGGGCGATGACCTCGGCCTCATTCCTCGCATGGCGGAGCTGATCGGCACCCTCCAGGCCCCGCAATGGTGGGTGCACGGCAACCACGACTTTGATTGGGATGCCGACTTTGACGAGGACAGCGCCGACAGCTGGCGCAATCTTTACGGGCCGAATTACTACGCGTTTGAGATCGGCGAAGCGCTCTTCATCGTCCTCGATAACGTCGTTTATCCGTGTACCCGCATCGATGCCCAGCGTCCTGGCCGCGAGTTCTGCGTCGAAGGCGACGAGAAACTCTACAACGCCCGTATCACCGACGAACAAATGGCGTTCGTCGAAAACCTCCTTGCAAGGACGGACGAGGACAAACTGATCGTCTTTGCACACCACATTCCGTTTGTGACGTTCGTCGACATGACGTCCCCGCGGCACCAGACCGACAACGTGACCGACCTCTACGCTCTGGTTGGTGAACGTGAGGCCCTCTCGCTCTCGGGGCACACCCACACGATCGAAGTCCTCGAACCGGGGGACAGGTTTGACGGCTGGGAGCAAGCGGTCGGCGTCAAAGTCCTCCCCTTCCGGCACATCGTCGCCGGCGCTGGCTCAGGCGCGTGGTACCAAGGCGACTTCGCCTACGACGGCACGCCGATGGCGCTCCAACGGCTCGGCGGGCCCAAGGGCTGGCTGAAACTCGAGATCACCGGCGCAACCTACCGCGAAACCTATATCGGCGCCAATGTAGGACGTGAGCGGAGGATGTGGACGTCCGTCAACACACCGATCTTTCGCTCGTGGTTCCGGCAAATCATGGCCTGGCGTGATCAGTCCCCTGACCAACGGGATCCGCTGCCCCCGCTCTCCATCAACGACCTCCCTGATGTGCAGATCCTGACACCGCGCGACCTGTCGCGGGGAAGCTATGTCACCGCCAACGTCTGGGACGGCTCATCATCCACCGAAGTGACCATGACCATCGGCGACACCACGACGCCGATGCAGCGGACCCAATCCGCCACTGGCGAGAGCGCCAACATTGGCCCTGACTGGGCCGACCCGTTCGCTGCCCAACGCCAGCTGACCGTCGCGCGCTACGCCATCGAGAGTCGCTCGGGCATCGCCAGGAACCAAGGCAACGAAGTGTTCCGCGGCACCGCCATCCCGCCCTCGGTTCCCCAGCCCCAGGGCGTCGTCGCTGATCGCAACGTGCATCTCTGGCGCGGCCGCCTTCCCGAGAGCCTCGGCGCGGGCGTGCACAAAGTGACGGTCGAAGCCACCGACCGCCACGGCCGCGTCACCCAAGACACCTTGATCGTCGAGATCCGCGACCGCCTGCCCCCAGCGCGATTCCGCTCGCGCCTCTGGGACCAATTCGAAAACGGCCCGCCGATCCGTTGACGTGACGATCACCGATTGACGAGCTAGGCTCGCTTCATCGGGCCGGGAGGACGATCATGGACGTTGTGCGCGAAGGTTTCGGGCTTCTCGGCCAAGCATTTGCAGCTTTAGGTGGCTTAATGAGCTTCCTCGGCGTGACCGGGATCGTGCTGTTCGTCTTGTCGCTCCTGCTCCTCGCCTTGCTTGGCGCCTTCTCGCCGCTGCCCAAAATCATCAACTATCTCGCGGTGGTCGGCGTCGTCACCGGCCTCGCGCTGTTCGGGATCGAAGGCTTCGGCGACCTCCCCGCCAGGGCCGACGCACTCCGCGGCTATCTTGTCCTGATGCTCGCGCCCGTCGTGGTGGTCTACGGCCTCAAAGCCGCGTTCAGCGCCCTGTTCCGCAACCGGTCCGAGGTCGCCCAACTCCGCGAAGCCATCACCGAATTAACCGAGCAAGTTGCCGCGCTGCGCCGCGACCGGAGGGGCGAGGGACTTCCTCGCGACGACGCGACGCTCGCCCTCAGCGCTAAAAATCCGCGCCGCTTGCTCGGGGTCATCAGGCCCCAGTCCGACGATCAAGACACGTTATAAGCGTTATCGAGACTCGACAAAGAACCAGCGCCTCGCCACTCTTTCCGCTGGACAGGAGGGAGGCGCCAGCGGATGAAAACACTCACCACGACCTTCATCCTCATGGTCCTCGGCTTCATCGCCCACGAGTTCGGGCACGCGGCGATGGCAAAGCTGCTCGGCTATGAGGTCGAGATCAGCATCAACCACGTTAGGACTGTCGGCGGCGGCGCCCCCTCAGTGGCGGACCGCCTTCTGATCGACTTCGCTGGCCCCGCCGTGACGCTCATTCTCGCAGGGTCAGCGGCGATCCTCGCGCGCGTGGGAGGCTTCTTGGTGGCGTTCTGGGTCGTCTTTACGTCCGCACACCAACGGATCGTTGCCCAGGCCGTGTCGTTCAGCAACCCTAACGATGAAATGCGGATGAGCATGATCCTGGATATCGGCGCATGGACCGTCCCCGCGGCGATGGTGGGGCTGTTCCTTGTCCTGACGATTTGGGCCGCGCGCGAGGCACGACCGGGACTCGCCCGCCTCTTCCTCGCCTTCATCGGCGGCAGCATCGGGATCACAGCCGTTGTGTTCGGCGAGCCCTATCTTCCATCTATCGTCTGGTAATCCGCGCACGTCACGCGACCGACGGCTTAGCCTCCGGGCTGGCGCGAAAGAAGAGCGGTCCGCCGGACCTCAAACCCCGGCACCCGCGAGGCCATTTCCCGCTGATAGGCGAGCCGCGTCGCTTCTTTGATCAGCGGCCAGCGCTCTTCGGGCTGACACGCCGCATCCGCAGGCGGAACATTGGTCTCGCGCCCATTATAGGGCTCCGCATCAACGGGGAGATAATAGATCCAACGCGGATCGTACCGATTATCCGTGCCCGCATCAAACGCGATAACGCTGGCGAGGGTCTCCGCCACCGCCTTAGGCCGCTCAATCGCGTCAAGGGCAAACCCCTTGCCATAAACTTCAGTCAGCACACGGACATGGCGCTCGGCCGAGGTGGAGAGGTTACAGCGGTTGGCGTCGTACCGCGCGCGCAGCTCGCTGGTATAGTACCAGAACTGGGCCTCCTCGCGCGCACCAGCCCGCGCAAGGGCGTCTGACAAGGCAGCGTAGAGATAAGGCGGGTAATCCTGCGGCGCACTTTCGATGAGGAGGCGCGCCTGATTCACCCGGGCCTCGTTGTCACTCAACAGATCCGCCTGCATCACAAGGTGCGCATCCGGATAAAAACGGATGGGAAGGATATCGCGCTGGGGGATCGGCAAAGGCGCGCTGTTCTCGAGCGCCGCGGCGTCAGGCTCCGGCTCAGCGGGCGTCTCCACCGAAGCGCGCCGTGTTGCAGGTTGGGGAGCTATCGCCTCTGGCGCTTCGGCTTCAACCAATTGCGGACGGATCGGCTCGGCGACCGGGATCGGCGCTGTCCGGATCGAACAGGCCGTCAGCAACGCGGCACCAATAAATAGAGATATGCTGCGAGCGATCACGCGCACCACCCTTCTTCATTACGCCGTCCCCGGTCGCAGAGTGACCGGCAACGCGACGTGAAGCAAGCGCGAAGGCGCTTTGCGCAAACAAAGTGTGGTGATGCCGGAACGCAAAATGTCCCAGATCAGGACGGCCAAAGCCGATCGCTTCAAATCGGGACAGATGCCGAGCCAGGGGCGCGGGATCAGTACGGCTGGAGCGCGTCCACCGCCCGCTGGGCGTTCAGCTGCGCATCCGGATCTGCCGACTGATCGCCCAGGATCGCCTGTGCCTGACTGCGCTCGTCATTCAGGATATCGCCTTTGAGATCGCCCTCCGCCACGGCCCGTTCGGCAAGCACCGTCAGCCCGGCCGGGGAAACATCGGCAAAGCCGCCGCGAACAAAGGTTTTCAGGGTTGTCCCGCCCTGGTGCACTTCGAGGATGCCAGGGGATAAGGTCGCCATCAGCGGCGCATGGCCGGCGCGAACTTCAAAGGTGCCCTCGGTGCCCGGGATCGAAACGGCGTCGACATCGCCGCTGAACAATTCGCGCTCTGGCGAGACGAGGGAAAAAGAAAACTGCGACATCGGACATCATCCTTGCCGCAGGTAGTGGATCAACCGAAGCGGCCTGACAGGTTCAAAATCATATCGGCAGCCAGGGCAACCGACGCGACACCGGCGAGAACAACAACCGCGTAGACAATTCCGCGACCGCGCTCTTCCCGTAATTCCTCCTGCTGAAGGCCCATCCAGACCCAAAGCTGATCAAGGAACATCACGAACATTTCCGCCTCCACTCTCCGAGCGTATATGGGAGATGCAAAGGCTGTGCCTAGGACAAATGTTAATCTGTCCTAAGCAAAAGTGTATTGTGTGGCCTTTAGGCCGCTTCCGCCATCTTCTCAGCCTTGGCGATGGCGTCGTCGATGCCGCCGCACATGTAGAAGGCCTGCTCCGGCAAATGGTCATATTCCCCTGCAATCAAGCCCTTAAAGGATTTGACCGTATCTTCGAGGGGCACCTGCACACCCGGTGAGCCGGTGAAGACCTCGGCCACATCAAAGGGTTGTGAGAGGAAGCGTTCCACCTTCCGCGCGCGAGCCACGGTGAGTTTGTCCTCTTCGGAGAGCTCATCCATGCCCAAGATCGCGATGATGTCTTGCAGCGCTTTGTAGCGCTGAAGGATGTTCTGCACGCCGCGGGCGACCTCGTAGTGCTCCTCGCCAACCACCCGCGGATCGAGGATCCTTGAGGTCGAGTCGAGCGGGTCCACAGCGGGGTAGATCCCCTTCTCCGAGATCGCGCGGTTCAAAACCGTCGTTGCGTCGAGGTGGGCAAAGGTCGTCGCCGGTGCGGGGTCGGTCAGGTCGTCCGCAGGGACATAGACCGCTTGCACCGAGGTGATCGAACCTTTGGTGGTCGTCGTGATCCGCTCCTGCATCGCACCCATGTCGGTGGCGAGGGTCGGCTGATACCCCACAGCGGAAGGGATCCGGCCGAGAAGCGCAGACACTTCCGAACCCGCCTGGGTGAAGCGGAAGATGTTGTCGACGAAGAACAGAACGTCCTGGCCCTGATCACGGAAGTGCTCAGCGACGGTCAGACCAGTCAACGCAACCCGAGCACGGGCGCCCGGCGGTTCGTTCATCTGGCCGTAGATCAGCGAGGCCTTCGAGCCCTCGGCCGAACCGTTGTTCTCGAACGGGTTCTTGTTCACGTTCGACTCGATCATCTCCCAGTAAAGGTCGTTGCCTTCACGGGTCCGCTCGCCAACGCCAGCGAAGACCGAGTAACCGCCGTGCACCTTGGCGATGTTGTTGATCAGCTCTTGGATGAGAACCGTCTTGCCCACACCGGCACCGCCGAACAGGCCAATCTTACCGCCCCGCGCATAGGGGCAGAGGAGGTCGATGACCTTGATGCCCGTCGCCAGAACCTCAGCCTCAGTCGATTGCTCTACCAGCGGCGGTGCGTCCGCATGGATCGGGCGCTTCGTGTCCGCGTTGATCGGTCCAACGTCGTCCACCGGCTCGCCGATCACGTTCATGATCCGCCCAAGGGTCGCCTCACCAACCGGCACCTGGATCGCCGTGCCCGTATCAGCAACGCTCTGACCACGGACGAGCCCTTCGGTGGAGTCCATGGCGATGCAGCGCACCGTGTTCTGGCCGAGGTGCTGGGCAACCTCGAGGACCAGGCGGTTGTCGCCATTCTTCGTTTCGAGCGCGTTCAGGATCGCCGGGAGGTGGTCGTCGAATTCGACGTCCACGACCGCGCCAATCACCTGCGCGATTTTTCCATCTGCCATCGCGTGTTCCTTCTTTATTGCGGCGCGCTAGCACCGTGTTTCGTCAAAATCTATGGGCTTTGCGTCGCCTTTTTGGCCCGTCATGCGCGCATTTCCGCCTCGTAGGGGGTGCCGGACAACGCTTCAGCGACTGCGTCGAAATTTTCGATCGAGTCTCTGAGGCTTGCCTGCCTCAGCTTGCGGTGTTCGGCGGCCAGCGTCTGAGGCGCAACGCCCAAAAACCGCTGCAATTCGGCGAGGGTTTCGGCCTGCGCCTCGCTGCTCCCGCCAAAGAAATCCTCGTAGACCAGCGCGAATTTCGGCCCCTCGTGCGCGTCGGCCATCTGCTGGATCCACGCATTCTCCTCAGCGATCTCGTCGAGGTCCGCTCGGATCGTCCCCGGGTCGAGGGTGACGGCCGACGTGCCCGAGGCGGAGGCGCCCTCCACCCGCTTCACCTCGCCGGTGGTTTGCAGGAGCCGCGAAGACAAGAACCGCTCCACCACATTCCGCCGCTCCAGCGTCACCAGAGCAATGTCCGGCCGCTCCGCGAAATAATCCATCGCGCCCATGCGCTGGAAGTTGATGGCAAAGTCTTTGACGCCGATTGAGGCAATCGCGCTGCGGCGGCGCAGATGCGTCTTCGCTTCGCGCTTCAGGCGTCCAGCAGCCGACGCCCCCTGCCCTGCATAGAACGCCGCGCGGCTCTTCATCATCCAATCGAGAAACCGTCCGGGTTCGGAGAAACGCGGGAGCAAATGCCTCCCGCTCGGCGTCCACGGCCCCAGCACCTCGCCGAAGTTCACCACATGGGGATGCTGGTTCAGCACCTGGACGAAGTAGTTCGACCCGCTCCGACCATTGGTGAGAATGAAGTGCCGCCGGGGCGAAGCCATGGTCTGAGCTGCCCGCGCGCCGCTAGACGCTTTCCGCACCCGCGATGATCTCGACGAGCTCCGTCGTGATCTGCGCCTGGCGCGCGCGGTTGTACTGAATGTTGAGGCTGTCGATTAGGTCGCCTGCGTTGCGCGTCGCGTTGTCCATCGCCGTCATTGAGGCGGCTTGTTCAGACGCCATGTTTTCGAGCAGTGCACGGAACACCTGCACCGCGACATAGCGCGGAAGCAGCGTTTCGAGGATCACTTCCTCGTCCGGCTCATACTCATACGGCGCAGAGATCTTGTTCTCGCCCTCTTCCACCTCAGGCGGGCTCGCGGGGATCACTTGGTTCGCCGTTGGAACTTGCGCAATCACCGACTTGAACCGGCCAAAGAAGACAGTGGCGATGTCGAACGCGCCTGCTTCATACATTTCGAGGAGCTTGGTGCTGATCATCGATGCTTCGTTGAAGCCGACGTTGCGGGTCTCTTTGAAATCGATCCGTTCAACGATCAAATCACTGTAGAGACGCTTCAGCTGCTCGTAGCCTTTCGTCCCGACACAGAAGAGTTTGACCTTCTTGCCTTCGGTGTGGAGCTTGACGATATGCTCCCGCGCCAGGCGGACGATCGACGAGTTGAACGCGCCGCAAAGGCCGCGGTCAGCGGTTGCAACCACCAGCAGGTGCGTTTCCTCAGAACCTGTGCCCGTGAGAAGCTTCGGCCCCGGCGCACCAGGCGTCAGCCCAGCAGCGAGGTTCGCGAGCACCGTCTCAATACGCTCAGCATAAGGACGAGCTTCCTTCGCCGCTTCTTCAGCCCGGCGCAGTTTCGCCGCAGCCACCATCTGCTTCGCCTTGGTGATCTTCTGGGTCGACTTCACCGAACCAATGCGGGTCTTCAAATCTTTAAGGCTAGGCATAGCTCAACTCTTCGTATGATCAGCGGACAGAGCGTCTTGGCCGTCGAAGGCGCCGCGACGATCGTTCCACTCGGTATGGATTTGTGCTGGCACACCGACAGCGAGCGCTAAGTCGGGCACGTCCTTGGTCACAACGGCGTTCGCGCCAATCATCGCGCGCGCGCCGACTTTAATCGATCCCAAAAGCTTCGCACCCGGACCAATATCGCAGCCTGGACCAATCTCAGGCGCCTTGGTTCCGATGTTGGTCCCGATCGTGACGCCCTGCATAATCAAACAATTGACGCCAATCTTCGCGGTGGGATGAATGACGATGCCGTTCGGATGCGGCAAACGCAGCCCGCCGCCAAGCTGCGTGCCCAACGGAATATCGGCGCCGGTCACCGCCGACCAAAACCGGTGCTTCAGCACACAGACACCGCGCCGCAACTTCGCCCACACACCAGAGCGTCCACGAAAACGGTCAAAGCCGCGGTGCGCCCTCAGCAAGCCTGCTGAGGGGCTCCAGCCTTTGCCCGCTTCACGGGACCAATCGGGATGCGTGAGCGAGGGCAATGGTAATCCTTACGCGAACGACTTGGTGAAGTTCTCCAGGATGTCCGTGAGCTTCTTGTCCGTTTCGTCCGTGACTTTCTTCTCGGTGCGGATCGCCGTGAGGACATCAGCGTGCTGAGAATGCATGTGGCGGAGGAACTCTGCCTCAAACTCTTGCACTTTTGCCGTCTCGATCCGGTCGAGGAAGCCGCGGGTACCGGCAAAGATCACCGCCACCTGCTCTTCGACCTGCAGCGGCGAGTATTGCGGCTGCTTGAGAAGCTCGACGAGGCGGGCGCCGCGGTTGAGCGTCGCTTGGGTCGCCGCATCAAGGTCCGAGCCGAACTGCGCAAACGCCGCGAGCTCGCGGTACTGCGCCAGCTCACCCTTAATTTTACCAGCGACCTGCTTCATCGCCTTGATCTGCGCGGCCGAGCCCACACGGCTCACCGACAGACCAACGTTCACCGCCGGGCGAATGCCCTGATAGAAGAGGTCCGTCTCCAGGAAGATCTGGCCGTCGGTGATCGAGATCACGTTGGTCGGGATGTAGGCCGAGACGTCGTTCGCCTGGGTCTCGATGATCGGCAGCGCCGTCAGCGAGCCCGAGCCGTTGTCTTCGTTCAGCTTCGCCGCACGCTCGAGCAGGCGGGAGTGGAGGTAGAAGACATCACCCGGGAACGCTTCGCGGCCCGGCGGACGGCGGAGAAGGAGCGACATCTGGCGGTACGCCACAGCCTGCTTGGTCAGGTCATCATAGACGATGAGCCCGTGCATGCCGTTGTCGCGGAAATACTCACCCATCGCGCAACCAGCGAACGGCGCGATGAACTGTAGCGGCGCAGGATCCGAAGCCGTCGCCGCCACAACAATCGTGTAGTCGAGCGCGCCATTGTCTTGCAGCGTCTTGACGATCTGCGCGACGGTCGAACGCTTCTGGCCAATCGCGACGTAGATACAGAACAGCTTGCCCGAGTCGTCGGACGCCGCCTCGTTCGGCTCTTTCTGGTTCAGCATCGCGTCGATGCAGATGGCGGTCTTGCCCGTCTGGCGGTCGCCAATCACAAGCTCACGCTGACCGCGGCCCACAGGGATCATCGCGTCGATCGCTTTGATGCCCGTTTGCACCGGTTCGTGCACAGACTTCCGCGGCAGGATGCCCGGCGCCTTCACGTCAACCAGGCGACGCTCCGAACCTTCGATCGGGCCTTTGCCGTCGAGCGGGTTGCCCAGCGGATCGACAACGCGGCCAAGCAGGCCCTTGCCCACCGGCACGTCCACGATCGCTTCAGTCCGCTTCACCGTCTGGCCTTCGCGGATGCCGGTGTCATCGCCGAAGATCACCACGCCGACATTGTCCTCTTCGAGGTTCAGCGCCATGCCTTTCACGCCGCCTTCGAACTCGACCATCTCGCCCGCGCGGACATTGTCGAGGCCGTAGACGCGGGCGATCCCGTCGCCGACGCTCAGGACTTGGCCGATCTCAGAGACCTCGGCGTCTTTGCCGAAGTCCTTGATTTGGCTCTTCAGAATGGAGCTGATTTCGGACGCGTTGAGTTCCATTTACGCCTCTTTGAGTCGGGCGCGCAGCCGCGCCAATTTGGTTTTCAGGGAGCTATCAATCATCCGGCTGCCGATCTTCACGATCAGGCCGCCGAGAAGGTCTGGGTCGGTGCGGGTTTCCAGCGCCACGTCCTTGCCGATTGACGCACGCAGCTGGGCCTTCAGGTCTTTGGTTTGCTCATCGCTGAGCGCATGGGCGGAAACGACTTCGGCCGAGACCTCGCCCCGCGCATCGGCGGCGATCCGCTTAAAGGTGACGACGATGTCGAGCAGCACATCAAGCCGGCCATTCTTGGCGATCAGCTTGCCAAAGTTGAGCGTCAGCGCGTGCGCTTTACCGCTCTCGAGCAAGGCCGACAGCCCGACCGTTTTGTCGTCCGCCGAAAACGCAGGCGATTGGATCAGGCGCCTAAAGTCAGCGCTCTCGTGAAACGCCTTGCTCAGCGCGTCGAGGTCGCCCTCAACGGCTTCGGCCGCGCCAGCTTCCGCTGCAAGCTCAAACAGCGCGCTGGCGTACCGTTCAGCAATTTCAGACCGTTGGTCGGCCATGGATGCGTTGTCTCCGTCTTGGGGTGCCAGGCCAGTCGAAAGCGTCTCAACGGCGCGGCAACGGATGGGAGCGAGAACCACCCCCAAAGGATCGCGCCGCCGCTAGCACCTGTTTTGCGGCGGCGCAACGTGTGTGTTTGCGCATAGAATCCGCGCCTCGGCAGTGCCATGAAAAGGCGTCCACGGGTTCGGGGGCGCGTTGGGGAAAGATCATGATCGGAAGAAGTCTGATCGTCGGCATCATTTGGATGGCATCCGGCATAACGCTCGTGTCTCTGGCCGAAGCAAGCGATCGCCCAGAGCCGTTCTACGTTGCCCTGGGCCTGGTCTTCGTCCTTCTCGCAACATACGGAAATTTCTACGCGCTCTACGGTTTCGGTAAGTCCGAAGACGAGCGGCGACCCGGCGGTAAGATCCCGCTTCTCAGGAAGCTTCTGTTCTTCGTCACCGGCGGAATGCTGATCCTCTTGGCCATGCAGCTCACCTTGAGCGTTGTGGGCGAGCTGCGCGGACTTTCGCTCACCGCTGGCGATGCAGAAGCTCGGCGCGCTGCGCTGACAACGCTGCCGCTCGCGGCGTCGTGTGGCCTTCTTTTGATCGCTGGGGTTTTGGTCTTCCGCTGGTCAAAGCACGCGATCCTCTTTTCCCTCTCCGGTGCAGCCTCGCTCATTGCCGCCGATGTCGCGCGCTTTGGGTTCGCACCGCGATCGCTCTGGGCAATCGCCTACGAACCGATCAGCTACGGGTTCTTGGGCATCGCCCTCATACCCTTCATCCTCCTGCTGGTCCTCGGCCGCCTCGGCGGCGACCTCCGTTGACCTCAGGCAGCGCCACGGATCATATCCGCCGCCCGCTCAGCGATCATTACCGTCGGCGCATTCGTGTTGCCCCCGACGATCGTCGGCATGACTGAGGCATCGATGACGCGAAGCCTCTCCACCCCGCGGACGCGCAAGTCGGGGGTGACCACGGCGTCCTCGTCCGAGCCCATGCGACAGGTGCCGACGGGGTGATAGACCGTCTCCGCATGCGCCTTCACCAGCGCATCAATCTCATCGTCCGTCTCCGTCCCATTTTGCGCCTCGCGGGCGTGCGGCGCATGCTTTTTCAGCGACGGCGCATCGGCAAGCCGCTGGCACAGCCGATAGCCCGCCCGCATGCGCGGCAAATCCCGCGGATCCGAGAGATAGTTGGGATCGATCAGCGGCGCATCACCCATCGACGGGCTCTGCAAGCGCACCGTACCCCGACTGTCCGGGTAAAGAAGACAGATATGGAACGTAAACCCATGGCCAAAGAACTGCTCCCGCCCGTGGTCGACCAAAACCGCAGGGATAAAGTGCAGCTGCAAATCAACCCGCGGCTCATCTGGCGAGGAACGCACAAACCCTCCGCCCTCGGCAATATTGGACGTCAACATCCCTTCCCTGCGCCGCAGATACTTCCAAGGCTCGCCAGCCGATCGCGCCAGAAAGCGAAGACTCAGCCCATACGCCGTATGCGTCTCAGTTTTATACGTCAGGTGCGCATCGAGGTGATCCTGCAGGTTCTCACCCACCTGCGGGCGATCCACCAAGACGTTAATGTTGTGCGCCTGCAAGTGCGCACCCGGACCAATCCCCGAAACCATCAACAGTTGCGGCGACCCAAACGCACCGGCGCACACCAGCACCTCACCCAAGGCGCGCACGTCGTTCAGGGTACCCCGGTGTTCATACTCCACACCAACGGCCCGCTTACCTTCGAACAGGATGCGCTGGGCATGGGCACCCGTGATGATCGTCAAATTCGTCCGCTTACGCACCTCTTTGCTCAGATACCCCTTCGCGGTTGAGCACCGCTCGCCGTTGCGCTGGGTCACCTGATAAATCCCCAGCCCCTCCCGGTCGTGCCCGTTAAAGTCACGCACATGCTTGATCTGAAGGCCCTCACCCGCCTCGATATAGTCGCGGGTCAGCGCATTGATGTACCGAAGATCCGAAACCCCCAGCGGGCCACCGACGCCGTGCAGGTCGTCTTCGCCCCGCTCATTGTCCTCGGCCTTCTTGAAATAGGGCAAGCACGACGACCAATCCCAACCGGTCGCCCCGGCCTTCGCCCAACCGTCATAGTCTGAGGCATCGCCGCGGATATAGCACATTCCGTTTACGGAGCTTGAGCCGCCGAGCGTTCGACCGCGTGGCTGAAACATGACCCGGTCGTCCAGGTGCGTTTGCGGCACACTCTCGAACGGATGGGCAATTGCTTTCATCTTGGCAAGGACGGATAAGCCATAAGGAATGTGAATCGCCGGGTTGGTATCCGGCGGACCGGCTTCGAGTAAGGTGACGCGGGTGTTGGGGTCTTCGCTGAGGCGGCTCGCCATGACAGCCCCCGCCGATCCGCCACCGACGACGATGTAGTCCGCGTCCGCCATGTTCCCTCCTCGGCTCTGAAAGGCCTTTATGACCGACGACTATCAGCCTTTGGACGCGCCCGCGCAACACCCCGAGTACCCGATACCCGGGGTGGTCGAGGCGTTCTCTGTCACTGCTGACGGGCAAGCGACCCCCTTGGAAACCCTCGACGCGTCGGGCCCTCCCAAGGAAGGCTTCGTGTGGATCCACCTCAATCTCGACGACGCAGGCCCTGTTCTCGAAGAGACGCTCCGCCTCCCGCCGCTGATCACCCGTTCGTTGCTCGCCAAAGAAACCCGGCCGCGCTGCCGCCATCTTCTCGGCGGGATCTTGATCAACCTGCGCGGCATCAACCTCAACGACGGTTGCCGACCCGAGGACATGCTCTCGCTCCGCTGCTGGCTTGAGCCCGGCCGGATCATCACGCTCCGCAAGCGCCGCAGCGTGGCGGTCCAAGAGATTCGCGCCCGCTATCGGGAGGGCACCGGCGACGCCACCGCCTGCGCCCTTCTGATCCAGATCATTCGTGGCCTGATGGACATCATCGAACCCTTCGTCGACGACATGGCCGACAGCCTAGAGGCGCACGAAGCCTCTGCCGCAAAAAACGGTATACGGATGACCATGTGCGAGCAAATCTCGTCGCTCCGGCACGATGCGGTTACCTACCGGCGGTACTTGGCGCCGATGCGCGACGCTATCCGTCGTCTGATCGCACGTGACGGCGGCCCCTTCATTTCCGAAGAACAAGCGGAGATCGATGAAGAGACCGACCGCGCCACCCGCGTCGTCGAAGAGCTCGACATCACAATCGAACGCGCCTCGGTGATCGTCGATCAAATGGAAGCCGCGCGCAGTGAACGGATCAATCGCAACATGGTCCTTCTCGCGATCGTCTCCGCGATCTTCCTGCCGCTGTCCTTCATCACGGGGCTTTTGGGCGTCAACGTTGCAGGTATTCCCGGTACGGAAAATCCCTATGCGTTCGGTATCCTCGTCACAACATGCGTGGCCATGGGCGGCGCACTCGGTGTTTGGTTCAAAGGCCAGGACTGGATCTAAACGAGGTTCACAAGGCGGCGCAGCATACCCGCCACCGGCTGGTAAAAGCTCGGGCTCGTCCAATATTCGTTGTGGCTCAAGGTGTTCCAACTCTTGAACAATCCGCCGACATTGATCTGCTTTTCGATCAACTCGCCGCGGTCGGCCAGCGCCTGATATTTCGGGCCAATCGGCGCGATGGGATAGGCAAGCAAGTCATCGCGATCGTAATAGTTCGCCCACCACGGTTCTTGGCGGAACGCGTCCGGCAGCGTGGCGCCCGGATAACGGATCGGCTCCAGCTCTTCTTCCGGATAGGAAAACGTGAACAGCGGTAGGTTGCAGCCAAAGGTCACAAACCTTGCTGTTGTCTCACACCGCTCAAACGCCGTCTCCGCGGACTGCATCCCCTGCTGCATGTCGTAAATATAGTTCGACATGATCCGTCCGCCGAACGAATGCGCGAGGATCACCAGCGGCGTATCCGTCGGGCAATCCCCCTTCAAATCCTTCAGTACAGCAACGATCCGGCGGTTCAGCTCGTCGTACGCCGCACCCTGACGGGTAAACGCCAGCGCATCGGCAAAGTTGCTGACCACCAGCCGGCGCAAACGCCCCACACGGACGATATTCCGGATCGCATCGAAATACTGGTCCTGCCGCTCCTGAAGGATGTCCGACCAAAAGATCTCGCGCCAAGCGATGCTATCGCTCATCACGTCCGCGCCGAGCTCAGACCGTATCCGGTTGTGCAGCCCCTTCGAAAACGACAATTGCTCCGTCTTCATAGGATCCTTGCGCACCTGCGCCCCAATCCCATGAATCACCGCAACAGCAACGCGTTTGGTCATCGTGTTCTCCTACAGGTGCCCGGCTATCACCGTCAGCAGTCCTCTTTTTTGAAGTCTTGGATGAATTGCTGGAAGCTTCGAGGTCGATATGGCGTAGAATCCATCTTTGCTAATTCGTCGAGAATAAACTTTCTGAAGTCCGCACAGTAGCCCCGTTCTAAGCAGAACTTAACCACGTTTCGCGATTTTGATATTAAACTAAGCTGGGAGTGGATTTCTTCGATCACATCACCTCTATCTAACGTGAATGAGTTGAGTCCGTTCCACAAAAGAAAAATCTTATTTATTTGCATGAAGCAATAAACAATTCCCAACTCGATATCTTTGTCTCTGAAATTTCTATTCAGCCTCCCCTCGAGAAGGGCTTCAGCGGCGGCCCTAAAGGCATCCGATCGAACTAACTCGACGTTTATCGCAACTTGTGCAGCCCATACTCGACCACGGATTGCTTCGCGATTCCGGCGGCGATGGAGCAACCACACGCCAATAGCCACCACAAAGGTAGCTACTGCAGCCAGAACCTGCGCGAAACCGATGAAAAGATTTGCCCCCAAGTAGGGGGAGTAAGTGCTCTCGACAGCCAAAACCAGCTCACCGCTTGCTACTTACGAGATAGAACCTCAAGCGTCGTCCATCTTCAAGGCTTTGATGAAGGCCTCTTGCGGGATCTCGACGCGGCCGAACTGGCGCATTTTCTTCTTACCCGCCTTTTGCTTCTCGAGGAGCTTGCGCTTCCGGGTTGCGTCGCCGCCGTAGCACTTGGCGGTGACGTCCTTGCGCATCGCGCCGATGGTTTCGCGGGCGATGACCCGGCCGCCGAGGGCCGCTTGGATCGGGATTTTGAAGAGGTGCCGCGGGATGAGATCCTTCAGCTTCTCGCACATTGCCCGCCCGCGCGCTTCGGCTTTCGAGCGGTGGACGACCACAGCGAGGGCATCGACGGGCTCTTCGTTGACCAAGATCTGCATGCGGACGAGCTCGCCGCCGCGATAGTCGAGGATCTGGTAGTCAAAGCTGGCATAACCCTTCGTGATCGACTTCAGCCGATCGTAGAAATCGAACACCACCTCGTTCAGCGGTAATTCGTACACGACCATCGCCCGGCTGCCCGCATAGGTGAGGTCCTGCTGAATACCCCGGCGATCCTCACACAGCTTCAGAACGCCGCCGAGAAATTCGTCCGGGACGAGGATCGTCGCCTTGATCCACGGCTCTTCCAGGTGGTCGATATGCACCGCGTCCGGCATATCCGCCGGGTTGTGCAGCTCCTCCATCGTGCCGTCGGTCTTGTACATGTGATAGACCACCGACGGCGCCGTGGTGATGAGATCGATGCCAAACTCACGCTCCAGCCGTTCACGGACGATCTCCAGGTGCAACAGCCCCAAGAACCCGCAGCGGAAGCCAAAGCCGAGCGCCGCCGACGTCTCCATCTCATACTCAAAGCTGGCATCATTGAGGCGCAGCTTGGCGATCGCGTCGCGCAGATCTTCGAAGTCCGCGCTGTCCACCGGGAAGAGCCCGCAGAAAACCACCGGCTGGTTCGGTTTGAAGCCTTCAAGGGCCTCGGTCGCCGGTTTCTTATCGTCCGTGATCGTATAGCCGACTTTGGTGTCCGCCACCTCTTTGATCGAGGCAGTGAAATAGCCGATCTCACCCGGGCCGAGCTCATCAACCTCAATCTTCTTCGGCGTGAAGACACCAACCTGATCAAGCTGATACGTCGCGCCAGCCTTCATCATACGGATCTTCTGGTTCTTCTTCATTTTGCCATCGATGATCCGCACCAGGACGACCACCCCGAGGTAGAGGTCGTACCAGCTATCGACCAGCATCGCTTTCAGCGGCGCGTCCGGATCACCCGAAGGCGCAGGCAACCGCTTCACGATCGCTTCGAGCACGTCGGGCACGCCCATGCCCGTCTTCGCCGAAATCTCGACCGCGTCCGAGGCATCAAGGCCGATGACCTCTTCGATCTGGTCCTTCACCCGGTCAGGCTCAGCCGCGGGCAAGTCAATTTTGTTCAGGACAGGGACGATCTCATGGTCGACTTCAATTGCTTGGTAGACGTTCGCCAAGGTCTGCGCCTCCACCCCTTGAGAGGCATCCACCACAAGCAGCGAGCCCTCGACCGCGGCCAACGACCGGTTCACTTCATAGGCAAAGTCGACGTGGCCTGGCGTGTCGATCAGGTTGAGGATGTACTCCTCCCCGTCCGCCGCCTTGTAGGTGAGGCGCACTGTCTGCGCCTTAATCGTGATGCCGCGCTCCCGCTCCAGGTCCATATTGTCCAGGACCTGCTCCTGCATCTCCCGTTCGGTCAGCCCGCCCGTCACTTGGATCAGGCGGTCAGCCAGGGTGGATTTGCCGTGGTCGATATGCGCCACGATGGAAAAATTGCGGATACGCGAAAGCTCGGTCATGGTGGCGGGATAGGCGAGGTTTTGACCCCCGTCCATGCGGTATCACGTGGCAGGGGGCGGAAACTTCGCGGCTTTTGGGGGCCTAAGGAGGGCCAAATTCATGCTGATGAAACAGCTCTTAGCGGCGGGTGCCGCACTTATGGCAAGCTTGGCATACGCCGCAGCCGAAATCACCACGGCGCAGGTCGACCGCTTGATCGCTGCGAAAGGCCTGACGGTCCTCGACCGTGAGCCGGACACCATCATCGTGCGGGCACCGACCGGGGATCAGGTCGCGATCGGGCTGATCGACGAGCTCGGTGACGGACGCCGGTCGATCCTCGCCTTCTTAGGGATCTACCAGAACTCGAACCGCCTTCCGCCCGCGGCCTTCAACACGTGGAACAGCCTCGCCACCTACAAAGGCTTCCTGATGGAAGGGAATGCCGGCGTGATGCAGATCAATATCGCCATCGGCACCCTTGAGGACGCGACCATCGCCGCCGCCTGGGACATGTTCCTCGCAGAAACTCTGGTCTTCCGGTCCTTCCTCTACGGCGGCCCGTCAATCCAGAACAGCGCATCGCTGATTGGCGCCGGGGCGAGCGGACGGGAAATCCACGACGCAGGCCTCACCCGCACCGAGGTCACCGCCCGCGATGCCGCCCTCACTGCGGCCTTGAACAAGGCACCAACCGAAGCAGCCTCAGAGGTTTTGAACGGCATGCGCCTCACGGACACGCAAAAGCGGCTGCTGCAATCGGACAGCCCGCTTGGCGTCAACACCGAGACTCGAGAGCAAGAGTAACTGAACGCGTTGGCGGAGCGCTGCTCGGCAGTGCCTCCGCCGATCCGACCCCTACTGACCGCGGCGCGGCATCGCGGTGATCAGCAGCAAGCCCCCGGCCTGCGCCATGGCGCCGACGAAAATGTTCATCAGCATTACCTCTTCCCGGCCGATCACATTCCAAAACGGTGCCCGGTAGGCTGCAAGGAGGACCACCACCACAGCCGCGACGGCCGCCAGCGCCCGATGCAGCGGCAAGCCCAGAATGATGATCAACCCAATCACCACCTGCGCACCCAGAAGCACAGGGAACAAAGCCTCAAGCTGCGGATAAGCCTTAGCAAACGCCATCGACGCCGAGGTATAATCAAGCCCCGCATTCGCCGCGCTGACCAAAAACGGCGCCATAATCAACGCCCGCGCCAGAACGATTGCCACACTGCCCATACGTGCCTCCCCAAACGTGGCCGCACGCTATCACACCGTTAACCGCCCGTTAATCCGTATCTCAACCGGCCAGTCTCTGCGTTGGCAACCTCGAAACGAGCGCCGGTTCATCGCCAACACGCCGAAACGATGGCAGGACGAACGCGCGACGGAATTGAATATGGTGTTCAAACATTCCCCACCGCGGGGCCCAAAAGGAGTTCAGCCGCATGGATCGTGTCGACCCAACCAGACTCCACCCTGATTTCGAACAGGCCCTGTCGCACAAGCACGTACCGCTTCAAGCTCTCTACCGCGATGTTCGCTCAGCGGTCCTCAAGATCTACCCGGACAGCAATGAGCTCTTGTACCACACCCATGCCCTATCGTCCGTGTACAGCGTGTCTCGTCAGCTCAAGCACGCGTTCTGCCACATCCCGGTCTATGAGCAGCACCTCAATCTTGGCTTCAATGCGGCTACGGAGCTCAAAGATCCTGCAAAGTTGCTCCACGGAACAGGAACGCGCATCCGGCACGTGCCCATAACGTCGCCAGAAGACCTGAAAAACCCGGACCTGGTGGCTCTGATCGAAGAAGCCGTAGCGCACGCCCTCGATACGCTAGGCCGCCCGCCCACCGACACCAACCTCCTTATCTCAAAGATCAAAAAAGGCTAGCAGCCGAGTGTGTCCCCTCCCGTCATCCCGGAATTCGCGGGAGCGAATATCCGGGACCCATGGACAGAGGTTCCAACCCGAGTACCGTTCGCAGCATCAGGCCCTGGGTCCCGGATAAGTCTACGACTTTCCGGGATGACGCCCGATAAGCACGCGGACTTATCCCCCCATGCCAGCATCGCGAGCCTGTCACGGGCTCAACGCTTCGTTCACCCGCATCTTTCCCGCTCCCGACATCAGCAGCCCGCGGGGTTCCCCGGAAAGCTTGGGCGTGGCACGCTTTCGCAAACGAGGGGATTCCAATCATGCAACGCACATCATGCCTGATCGCGGGGCTTGCTCTGACCGCTTGCGCCACGACCGACCTCAGCGAGGCGGACTTGCAGCCCTACGAACCGCTGCCCGCCTATCAAACGATCGGGGCACCCGCATCTGAGGAGGATCGCCGGGCCATCAGCACCCTTTTGACGATGACGGGTCAGGCCTGGGCCGAAGGCGACGCCAAGATGTTCGCCAAAGGCTACGCCGATGATGCGGAATGGATGAACGCGTTCGGGCAAATCCGGCGGTCCGCATCGTCGATCGAGGCGTACCTCACGGAGCTCTTCGCCGAAGCGCCCGATGGCCTCGGTGAGGATGAAGCCGCGAACTTCGTCCCAATCTCCATGCGCTATGTCGGCGATAACGTGGCCATCGTGCACTTTGCCACCACCAGTGTCCGCGCCGGTGTTCTTCCCGGTGCTGACGAAAGGCGCGTCCACACCACCGTGGTCATGGAAAAGCGGGACGACGGTTGGACGATCGTCCATGAGCACATCAGCGACGCCCGCCCTGCAGTGGCCGAGCAGTAGCACCTCCCTCGCCCAAGCGAAGGGTAGAGCCTGAGCTCTCCACCCCGGAATTTGTGCAGCAAATATCTAGAATCCTTCGAAGCGGGTCCGCCGTAGGCGGAAGAATGGATCCAGTGAATCCATTCTACGCGAAGACGGCCACGGCAGTGGCGCGTTATCGTTTCTTACTGCGATGGATCCCGGATCAAGTCCGGGACGACGAGCGGAGAATTCACCTCTCAACTCCCGTCATCCCGGAATTCGCGGAGCGAATATCCGGGACCCATGGAGAGAGTTTCGCACTCGAGTACGCCTTGCAAAATCGGATCCTGGGTCCCGGATAAGCCTGACGGCTTTCCGGGATAACGGCGTGAGGAGCTGAGAACCCCAAGCGACCAACCGGTCGCCGGGCAGAGCCCGCCCCGTCGGAGCGCCCGCGGCGCGTGAGACAAAAAACGTCACCCCGGACCCCGATCCGGGGCCCATCTCGAAAAAGCAGTGCACAGCACAACTTATCCCCGG
>JBCDHW010000016.1:0-37541 GCA_038749595.1 Pseudomonadota bacterium | reverse complement strand
CCGCCACCGCCACCGCCACCGCCACCGCCACCGCCACCGCCACCGCCGCCGCCACCGCCACCGCCGCCGCCGCCGCCGCCGCCGCCGCCGCCTCCTCCTGGGCCGGGTTTTATCGGTGGTAATCCAGGTGATAACGCTGTTCAGAACGTCCGGGAGGTTCCCCCGACACCAACGGCAATCACCGATATCATTGACGACACGTTGATGGACCGGCTGTTGGTGATCATTGATCCGTCTGCGACCGTGCAAGACGTCAACGACGCGCTCGTGCGCCAGAACGCTCGCATCGTCGGTGCGATCGATAACGCGGTGCGCGTAACCGTCAGTATAGATCGCCAAACCACGCTCGCCGACCTTGCAACCAAGGCCGCTGCCGTCGAAAACGAGCCAGCATTCTTTAGGGCAAGACCAGCGATCCAGGCGAGCGTTGCCGAACTTCCGCCGTTTGCGGACAAGTCGAACTTTCCAACCTTTAACCAGGAACTTGGTGCTTACTTAGACACCGGGTTTCCTGCCGTCTGGAACTTACGTGATCGGATGATCAATCTGGGTGATCAAACGAACACGTCTATTGTGTTTACGGACTATTACCCGGAGTTTTCGCATCCAGAGCTTCCGACGCTGACCGGCGTGAATAATCCGGGTGCGTTGTTCCATCACGGGCTCGGTGTCACAGGAGTGACGCTGGCGACTTATGATAATACCGGGCTGACAGGTGTGGTCCCGGTTGAGCCTGGTAATCCGGTTATCGCGATCAATGTAGCCGGGTTGTCCGTCAACGACATTATTGCAAACTTTGCGAAGAATCTTCCGCCGTCTGGCGAGGTCATCCATAACGCGAGCTGGGGCTACAAAACCTCAACCCCCGTCGCGCCAAGCGAATTGCTGAATCGCGCCCTTGATGCGTTGGATTTAAAAGCATTGACGGCAGGGCGTGTACAGACTCTTCTCAACATCGTGGCCTCGGGCAATGAAAATTTGCCCGAAGATGCCCTGTCGCCTTTTGCGATCGCATTTGATTTCGATGATCCGTGTGCGATCACCACAGACGCCCCGGCGAGTATTCCGTTGGATCCCGCGGAAATGGCTATTTGTAATGCGCAAAAACTCAATTATACCGCGCAGTTAGGCCCGTTCCTCAACGCGAACCTGCCCAATATCATTACCGTCGGAAGCGCCGTCGACAGTGATACGAAGTCGTCGTTTTCCAACACAGGCTATGCCGTCGCGACAGTGGGTGAGGGGCTGCCTGTTGCGTGTACGGATTTGCTGACGGATGATTTCTGCAATCCATCGGGACGCAACGGGTCGGTGGACATCACGAACTTAACGCAGGGTACGTCGTTTGCGGCGCCGCAGGTCACTGGACTTGCCTATATGTTGAAGCGCTTGCGACCAGACGTTTCGCAATCGTTGATAGCGGCGATCATCAACGTCGCTGCAAACGACAGCGATAGCGGGCTGATTGATGCCTACGAAGCGGTACTGACGCTTGATCGGTTAGGTGCCGGCGGTACGCCGCAATCGGGCCTCGGGCCGTTAACCGTCGCGAACAGCATCCGCGGGGCGCTTTTGGATGTCCGTTCGAACACTAACGATCCTGACACGCCAGATACAGATGATCTGTTTACGGAAGTCGACCTTGAGGCGTTCATTGACGCCTATATCGGCGACCCCGTCGAAGAGATTGACAACACGCCTGGCGATGTGAATTTCTCGCGGTTCGATCTCAATGGGGACGAGCAAACCGGAGGGAACAACGGAGCACCGTTCGACCTGAACAATGACGGAGATTTTACCTCGGCCACTTTGGTCCTTGGCGGTGAGCTTTTCACTTTTGATGAGAACGACGTCACTGACGGCAACATTCTGTGTTACCTGACATTCGGCAGTGATCTGTACACGGGATCGCCCGAGTATCGCGATATCGTTTTTGCGATTGCCGGCAAAGAGCTCTGTGTGCCGAACGACTTTTCACTGAATGTTGACGTGACGCTGGAGCTAAGGGATCTCACGACGCCTTCCGGGTGGCTATTCCCGCGGCCCGCCGATCCGATTGTGATCAGAGACATTGTTGCCAATCAGCCTAATATTCTGTCGTATAACGGGAATTTCCGGGCGCCAGCGAGTACAAATTGCGGCTCGGGGGAAAGGGGCGCGCCGCGCCACTCCATCGGTGCTTCTGTCGTGGGGGGGAATTTCTATGTTCCGCTGGTCGATAATGCTCCGTATGTGAACAATTTTGGGCCTGTCCGTGTTGGCGGATGCTCGACGTTTATCGCATTCGAGAACGGGACCGCGTGGATGAACATTACCCAGCGCCTCGATCGGCGGAGCAGCGGTTTCACCTTCGAAAATGAGTCCCAGCTGCGCTTTACGGCGACGAAGGGCGACGGAACGGGCGCGCGCACAGGCGCCATAGAATACTATTTCCTCGGTACGGAGTTCGCGGCGGGTAGCGCGCAAGGGGATCTTGATTTCGACTTCTTGCTTGAGCTCAAATTCACAAGCTCGGCGTTCTCGGCGCCTGGAAATCAGCCGGCGCTGCCAAGCTTCCGTATGCGGGACAATCGAGAGGAATAATGGGCGTACACAGACTATTATGACGTCTTGGCGACACTGCATTCCAATCTTGATCAGCGCATAGCGAAGGCCAAGACGGTGGTGTTGTCCTGCCCAGGCTTGTTCTTCGCCTCGACGGTCGACAACAGCTTTTTCGTGAGGGCGTCTGGGTTCGTGTGATCCGATGGGCTAATTGTTGTCAAAAGTTCGTCGATCGAGAGCGTGTCCAGGCCGTCTGAGGCGAGCAGCAGAAGGTCGCCACGTTCAAGGTGATTGCGGCGGGACTGCGAGTCGATCAGCGTCAGCTCGCCGCCGTCCACCGCACTCCTGAGCGCGTGCCGCGTTGGGTCCTCTGCGGCATCCTCCGCAGACATTTCTCCGTGCTCGACCATTTTCGCGAGAACCGGCGCCATCGAGTGGTCATCGTTGAGCTTTTCGAGCTCTGTACCTCGGATGTGATACAGATGGCTGTCGCCAACGCTGACCCAGTGCACGTCCGCTTCCGAGATCAGCACAGCGACGACCGTGGCGCCCATACCGTCCAGTTCTGGCTTCTTTGAGACGGCTTCTGCGAGCCCGTCGTTGGCAGAGAACACCGCATTTTTGAGGGCGCGACGCGGATCACTTTTCGACGACTTCATCCGCTTAATGATCGTATCGACGATCAGTTTGCTCGCCACGTCGCCGCCCGCGTGTCCGCCCATGCCGTCGGCCAGCACCAGCAGCGTACTTTTTTTGAACAGACGACTGACGGTTGCCGAACCAAACGCATCTTCTTGGCGTTTGCGTTCGCCAATGCTCTGTCGGCCGGAAACCCGTGGCCTCACGAGGCCTCGGGCGGGGTCGTGTCGGCCCACTCAAAGTCAGCGCCGCACAAACCGACGAACAACAGCTCCGTATCCCCGATGCTGATCTTCGCGCCTGATTCTAACGTCGTCGCCGCCATGACGGGCGTTTCGTTCAGATAGGTGAGGTTTTGTCCGCCGCCGTGCTGGATGAAGAATTGCCGACCTTTGTTGTCGTAGGCGATGGAGAAGTGGTTTTCCCGGGAGATCTGCGCATCGCCGAAATCAAGCGCGATGTCTTGGGTCGATGCACGACCCGCGGTGTTGAGGCCATAGCGTAGAGAGATGCTCCGCCCACGTCCTGGTCCTTTCAGAATGACGAGCCATCCGGTGACGTACTCGTTCTCGGCGATGGGCTCGGGCGGCGCGGCGTCCTTGCCAGCCGCGCTAGAGCCCGGGCCAACGCGCTGGGTCATCACGCTTGCGCGGTCACCGGCTTTGCTCTTGCCGGTATCGTCGCCACCCACTTTCCGGGTGGGGCCTGTGTCTTTTGGCTTCAGCCGTTTTGTGCGTGCACTGAAAAAGCCGCGCTCGTTGTCATCTCCAGCCATGTCATGTCCCTTCCTCGTGTTCGACCCGGCCGAAAAGCCGGTTTGATGTTCGCTCAGCGTGCAAGAAACGCACGTGCTTGTGCCGCGTGTTGGCCATCGGGATACTTCATCAAATAGAGCCGATAAGCGTCCCGTGTGCCGATTGCTTGGGCGGCTGAAAATGCAGCAATGTCTTGCGGATCAACCCGAATGGGTTCGGGCGAGCGCTCGCGGCTGCCGTTATCGGTTTGCGGTGGCGGCTGGGACGGCGCCGATGTTTGAGAGCTCGGCGCCGACTGTTGCCGCGCGGGAGCAGGAGCCGAAGCGGTCGTCTGCGCCGTCGGGGTTTTCTGATCGCCGCCGCCAACCACTTCGTAGGCGACCTCTTTGTCGCTGTTTCCGAGGGACATGGCCAGGTAACCCACACCGCCAAGACCGCAAATGGCCACGAGCGCAGCGGCAATCGGCACGGCGAGGTTGCGCCCTTCTTTGCCGGTTGGCTGAGATGGAGCTTCGTTTGGCTTAATCCGCCGGGTCGCTGGACCGCTCCGCGGAGCAGGCTGCGCAGGGTGTTCGGACACAGGCGCTTCGTCTGCGTTGAAATGCGATGCCCATTCCTCGACCGACTGTGGCCGCTCTTTGGGAAACGGGCGGAGCGCCCAGTCGAGCGCTTCAAGAAACGCTTGGTCCGGCTCGTCGGGAAAGACTTCGGGGAGGGGCGTGACTTCGTCCTCCATCACCCGTTCGGTGGCATCTTGGGGCGGTTCGCCAAGCAAGCACGTATACGCAACAGCGGCGAGCGCATATATATCCGTCCACGGACCTTGATTGCCTTTGGGCGAGTATTGCTCGTTCGGCGCATAGCCGTGGCTGACAATCGCTGAGAGGGATTTGCTTTTGCCGCTGACCGCCTGCCGTGCGGCGCCAAAGTCGATGAGCACCGGCGATCCATCCGCGCGGATGCGGATGTTTCCGGGCTTGATATCCCGATGCAGCATTTCGGCGCGATGGACGACTTTAAGCCCCGACATGAGCGGGTTGATCAGCGCTTTGGTCTCCGCCACCGAAAGCGTGCCTTGATCGCGAAGCACCTCGGCCAGGTCTTGTCCGGGTACGAATTCCATGACGATGTAGGCGGTTCCGCGGGACTCGATATAACGCAGTACACGAACGATATTCGGGTGCTCGAACATTGCGAGCGCTTGCGCTTCGACGACGACCCGCTCGAGGCCCCAGGAGAAATCGTCGAGGTCGGCTTGGGTCTGGGTTCGCGGGGTGACGTCTTGGCTCTCGTCACGGTAGGCGAGATCGAACGGGAAATATTCTTTGATCGCGACTGTGCGGTTGAGGGTGGTGTCTTCCGCCTTGTAGGTGACGCCGAAACCGCCCGAGCCGATGCAGGCGTCGATCTCGAATTCACCCAGGAGGGTACCGGGCGCGAGTATATTGCGGTCCACACCCTCTGTATTATCGCCCACCTTCGGTATCCTTTCGCACTTCGCCGCGCCTGACCGCCACACAATGACAGTTCGGAGCGTGATTGCCAGCGTGGTTGTGTAGACCGATCATTCTTATGTTGATACAGCAACCCCCGAATGCAGCATAGAGAATGCTGTTTGCGCGTTTTGCGGCGTCGAAGTGTGGGCACTGCGATGTCGAAGGGAGGTCTGCGTTGGTGCAGGTGCGGGGGACCTTAGAGCAACTTCGGCGCGTACTGACGCCTTTTGTCCTTTTGACCTTGGGAATTGGCGGTGCGTCGGCCCAGAGCGCAGCTGACGACACAGCAACGGACGCCGCCAAGCGTCCAGCGCACGTTCAAGTCTTGGCTTTCCGAAACGGTGAGATCCTCAACCAGGGATCGGGCGTCGTCGTTGCTGAAGGGGCTGTTCTGACAAGCCTGCATTTAAGTGACCGGGCCGAGCAATTGGTTGTCCGCAGCGCCAGCGGCGTTGAAGTGGTCGGTACGCTGATCGATAGCATTGCCGGTAGCGATTTGGCTCTTCTTCGGGCCACCGGAGTCGACGCCGCGCCAGCGCAACTCGCGCTGTCGACACCTTCCGAAGGGGCGGGCGATATCACGGGATTCTGGCGCGACTCGGAACCGGACCGGCGCAGCACCTTTGGCCGCGTGCCGCGGTTTGTGGCGGCGCGGGTCGAGGACGTGTCCGCGAAGAACATTCTTTTCCAGAACGGCGTTATTCTCGGCAATACCGGCCGCGGTGCCTATGGCGCACCGGTTTACGACGGATGCCGAGATGTCCTTGCGGTGGTGCGTGCCGCGCCGGGCAGCACGCGCCGCGACGTTTGGGATAACCATACCCTGGGCCCTCGAATTTCGTTCGCAACGATCGACGACCTCACCAATCTCGCTGAACGTTCAGGGGTACCCGTAACAGTCGCCGAAAAAAGTTGCGCGACACGCTTGGCCGAAGCGGCTGCGCAGGAGGAGGCTGAGCAAGAGGAAGCCCGCCTGCAGGCGGAGCGCGAACGTGACGCTGAGCGGCGCGCGCGCGAGGCCGCCGAAGCGGAACGCGACGCTGCGCAGGAAGAGGCTGAGAAGGCTGAGGAGACCGCAGAAGCGGCGCAACAAGAGCGCGACGAGGCGATCGAAGAGACCACCGATGCTCTGGAACAGGTCGAGAGTGACCTGACCGAAGTGCAAGACCAAGCGGAAAAGCTGGGCACTTGGGTATGGATCGCGGGTGCTGCAGCGGCGCTTCTTGCGCTGCTCGCCAGCGTGGTCGCGATGCGGCGCAGAGCAGATAGGGCGCATGCTGAGCAGACCCTCGAGGCGGTCACCGCGCGCTTTGACGATTGTTTGTTCGAAGGCCAAACGTCGGACGGGACGCCTGTCGCTCTGAGGATATCCGGGAAAGACCTGCTGCAAGAGGTGGACGGTATTTCCATCGGCAGGAACCCGGAAAATTCCGAGGCGATCCTCACCGATGAGTCCGTCGGCCGGCGCCATGCCCGCATCTTCGTTGAAAATGATGTCCTTCTCTTGGTCGATCTCGACTCCACCAACGGCACGTCGGTGAATGGCCAGAAATTGATCCCCCACGAAGCTTTCGAGCTGGTTGATGGCGATGCCATCGAGTTCGGCGGCGTGCGGGTGACCTTGCGATTGGTTTGACTATGAACAACTCCGTATACCGCAAACTGACAGCCTTGTGCGCCATCCCTGTGCTGTGGATCTCGGCCGCCGCTGCCCAGCAAATTGGCGAGGCGCAAATCATCCGCGGGATCGTTCAGATCATCAATTTCGATTTCGACGAAGCGGGAAATCTCAAAGGCGTGTCGTCGGGAACCGGGTTCGTCATCAACGATGAAGGCTACATCGTCACCAACAACCACGTGGTCGACGGCGACAACCCGGTCCTCTTTGTCGTCCCTGAGGGGGCGATCGTTCCCACCTCGGCGCTTCAAGACGGCAGCAACGTGGACGGTCGGCCGCGCACCTATCGTGACCAGGACCTTGCGATCCTGCGGTCCGACGATGCCATGCGGCTTCAGCCTCTCGTCCTCAGCGCCATTCTTCCCGAGCGCGGCGCTGAGATCCGCGCCGTGGGTTTCCCAGGGGTCGCCGACCAGTTCAAAATCGACACGTCGGATATCGACCCTGTGGCGACCTTCACAAAGGGCAGCCTTGGTCGCCTTATCGAAGGCAAGTTCAACAGTGAATCCGACCGCGTCATCGACATTGTCCAGCATGACGCGGTGATCAACGGCGGAAACAGTGGCGGCCCGTTGATTGATGAGTGCGGCCGGGTTGTTGGGGTGAACACTGCGGGGATCAGCAGGCAGTTTCGCGACCGCTCCGGCAACACCATCGGCTCGAGCGATGTGGCGGGCACGTATTATGCGTCGAACATCATGGAGCTGCGGAAAATTCTTGAGCAGCTCGATGTTCCCTATCGGTCCGGCGAGGCGCCGTGCCGCTCCGATGTGGATGAGCTCGAAGACCTGATCAAAAAAGTCATGATCGGCGGCGGCGTTGTTGCTGCAGCCATTGGGGTCTTGGTGATCTTCGCGCTTGCGAAGCCGCAGAACCGCCCGGCGCCCACGCCGCCTGGCTCGACTGGACACACGCCTGGGGCAGCTCCGGGAGGTGCCACCGCACGCGTCTCACCTGGTCGCGGTGAGGGCGCGCGAACACAGCGGGCGGACAGTGGCCGCAGCGTGATCCTGTCGGGTATCGGCCCCTCGGGAAGGCCAATTCGCTTATCGCTGAGCGAAGATGCGCTTGGCCGTGGTGGGGTGATCCTCGGCAGTCAGAGCCCTGATCCCAGCGGTGTGATCGATGCGGACACCGTGTCCAGGCAGCACGCGGTCATGACCATGCGCAACGGCGTTCTCTACATCCGCGATCAGGACTCCACCAACGGTACGAAGGTCAACGACGAGCCGGTCAGCCCCGGGGAAGATAAGAAAGTCTCGCCCGGCGATACGATCCGGATGGGTGACGTCGAGCTTAAGGCCAGCGCTTAATCGCGGCGGGCCCCAGAAAAGGAAGCCGGCAAAACTGCATTTCAGGGGTGTACATGAGGACTTCGTCACATACCTAATGGTCGCCTGAACACGGAAGAGAGGGACAGGATAATGGTTAAAGGACGTATCGGAGCAGCACTTGCACTGAGCGGAGCTATGGTTCTGTCAGGTTGCGAAACCATGACCCCCGAACAAAGGACTGCGAACGCGCGGGCCGGGTGCGCTATTGGCGGCGCTGCGGCGGGGGCGATTGCGAACAACAATGACGTGGGGCTGTTGGGTTCGATTTTGATCGGTGTGGCAACAGCCGCGACGTGTGATTACTTCGCGCAGCAATGGGTCGGCGTCTTGAATGAGCGCGACCGGCAAGCATTGGAGGCGGCATCGCAGCAGGCCTTGGTGACGGGCGAGGCTGTCGAGTATGCGAACGCAGAAACGGGCGTGCGCGCCACCGCCCAAGTCGTTGAGACCCGTCCGTACACGGCAACCACCACGGAAATGAAGGTCCTCAAAGACCGTGTTGTTACGACCCCGCCAATTGACCTGGTCAACACGGCCTATCGCATCCGCAGCAATGCGAACCTCCGCGGTGGTCCTGGTACGGATTATAAAGTGGTCGGAAGCCTCCCTGGTGGTTCCGTCCGTCACGTGATCGGTCAAGTGCAGGGGCAAAACTGGTTCCTCGTCGCTGAAGACGGCACGGCCGGGAGTGGTTATGTCTTCGGGTCGTTGATCGAGCCGACCACGCAGCAGGCGCAAGCGACCAGCATTAGCGGGCAGACTTCACAAGTGTCTGTGGCGACAACGCTTTCTTGTAAAACGATCAAGCAGACCGTGTTCCTCGAAGGCACGCCTGATGCCACTGAGAAAAATGTCGAAGTTTGTCAGCAGGCAGATGGTACGTGGCAGCTCGCCTAGCTTCAACGCTTCTCGCTCTAGGCGTAGGCGCAGGGCTCATCCCTGCGTCTGCGCATGCGCAGTCCCGGTTGGTAACCACTGACCGGGCCACCGGCATTGAAGTCTATGCGAACCAGCGCCCCTGTGCAGACACCGTGAACGTCCGACTTGATGCACCCCAAGGCGGCGTGTTCAGAACGCAAAATCGCAGTGCCCTGAACAATATCATTTCAGGCACAGCACTCGTCCTGTCGCTTGAGTGCAGCCAGAACAACATTCTGGTACGAAAGTTTACGTTCTCTGGGCAGTCACGTGGCGAGCTTTTCTATGCCGCCGCAGCAACCAATCGTCCGGGCACGTCGGGTTGGACGGCAATCTCGGTGGTCGATCTGTTCCGGTACGATTGAGAGCGCGCAACGCGCGCTTTGCGTTGCCGACAAACCGTTTTAATGTCGTCTCTCGTTTGATGAGGACGTCCGCATGCGCCGAGCCGTCCGTGGACACGCATAATGCAGCCTGCAGCACAACACGCTGCTGCCCGCTCGCTCGTGCCGTTTTCTTTGGAACATACGTGCGGGCTTACGGCAGTTTCAGCGTCTCTTGCGGGCACGGATGATGATTCTGCCTGCCGCTTAGTCTTCACCATGTCGGGCGATGTCAGCGGCATTAAACGCGCGCCGCGCGCACCAATTTCTCAGGGTAAAGATCTTTGGCGGACGACCTGTTTCGAGCTTTTCTGTGCGCCGGACGGCGGCGAGGCCTATTGGGAGTTCAATTTCGCCCCGAGCGGCCAATGGGACGCGTTTCATTTTTCAGCTGAGCGGCGTTTAGAAAAGCGCCTCAGCTTTCTCCGGGTCACGGAAAGCGTTTTTCGACAGGACGGCAGCACCGCAACGTTTGCCGTGACATTTGATCTCGGTGCAGCGCTCGGCTTTTTGCCGACGAAGGCGAAGATCGGCCTGACCGCCGTGATCGAAGCGAAGGGGGGCGCCAAGAGTTTCTGGGCCCGCACGCATCGGCGCGATCAACCAGATTTTCATGATCGACGCTCTTTCATAACGCCCTGGCCGGGAGGGAGAGAACCGCGATGACTCAATTTGGACTGGACCGCCTCCTGTCGGACGCTTCGCTGCGTAAACCGCTTGCAGGGCGTCGCCTTGGCCTGCTGGCGCATCCCGCGTCAGTTACGAGCGATTTGACCCATGCCCTCGACGCCCTGGCGGCTTGCGAGGATCTGAGTGTCACCTCCGCCTTTGGCCCCCAGCACGGCCTCCGCGGTGATAAGCAAGACAATATGATGGAGTCCCCGGACTATCTCGACCCGATCCACAATATCCCGGTCTATAGTCTGTACGGAGAGGTTCGTCGTCCGACGCCGGAGATGATGGAGAGCTGCGATGTGGTTGTCATCGATCTCCAAGACCTCGGCTGCAGGATTTATACATTCATCACAACGCTGCTTTACATTCTTGAAGAGGCGGCCAAGACAAACAAATCAGTCTACGTCTTAGATCGGCCGAATCCCGCGGGGCGCCCAATCGAAGGAATGACGCTTATTCCCGGTTGGGAGAGTTTCGTAGGCGGGGGCCCGATGCCAATGCGCCACGGCCTGACAATGGGCGAGATGGGGTATTGGTTCGTCCGGCATTATGGTCTCGATGTGGACTATCACGTCATTACGATTGACGGATGGTCCCCAGATGCTGCGCCCGGATTTGGATGGGACGTGAACCGCTCATGGATCAACCCCAGCCCTAATGCGCCAACGCTCAACATGGCGCGTGCCTATGCGGGGACGGTGTTGCTTGAGGGCACGACGCTTTCAGAAGGACGGGGCACAACCCGGGCCCTCGAAATTCTGGGTGCGCCTGATATAGACGCCCGTAGTCTCTTGAGCCGTATGCAGACAATTGCGCCTGCTTGGCTCGAGGGGACGCACCTGCGCGAGATTTGGTTTGAGCCAACCTTCCACAAGCACGCGCAAGCCCTCTGCCACGGAATTCATATCCATGCTGATCATACGGGATATGATCATGATGCGTTTAAACCGTGGCGCGTGGTTGCACTGGCCTTGAAAGCGCTAAGAGGCCTCCAGCCTGATTATCCAATTTGGCGCGACTTTCTCTACGAGTATGAAGAGGGAAAACTCGCGATCGACGTGATCAACGGCGGACCATTTCTGCGGACGTGGATCGATGATCCAGAAGCGACCCCTGGTGACCTTGACGCCGTTGCCACACCTGATGAAGCGGCTTGGAAAGATGCGCAGGCGGAACACTTTCTTTATAGGTAGAATGCTTCCGCCGCCGTTCCCGCGCCGCGCTTTAAGTGTTTAGGCTTTTCCTCGCTGGGGGATGCCGATCCAATCCGGGGACGCACTGACGTAGGATAAAGCGTCATAAAATCAGTCTATTCTGCTTTGTCGCAATTGCCGAACCGTTCATCGTTCGGTGATCGCTATTCCGTGCACGCTGTTGTTTGATGAGGCCAAGAATTGAACCGGGTTACATTTTGCCCGGAGAGATAGGACTTGGTGCGAGATGGCGTACGCTTCGACCCTCGTCGTCCAGCTTGCGTAAAAAGGTGTACGGATGAATTTGAAGTATTGAGCAGAAGACAACGTGGACCATCGGCATTTTAATCTTGATGCAAACCACGTCCGCTTCGGTTTTCAATCAGGGCTTGCCCCGGAAGTCATGCCGAACGTTCTCGACATCGTTTGAGATCGCGATCGGTTATGTCTTCCGCCAAACACCCGCGCAGATCCTGCTCTGTGCGGGTGTTTTTTCTTTCGGCCTTAGGACGCTGTACTCAGGAGGCCGAACGCTTCCTTCGCCGTTTTGTTGTAAGAGCGGCCGACTGTCAGCCGTTTGCCGTCTGAAAGCTTGATTTCAAATGCGTTTTGCCCCTTTGAAATCAAGCTCGACACAACGTCTTTCTGCACAATGAGGGAACGGTGAATACGGAGGAAACCGTGATCTGCTAGGCGTTTTTCGAAATCAGCAATCGTTCCGCGTACGTGATACGTCGCTGCGCTTGTCTCGATTTTGACGTAATCGCGGTCGGCTTCGATAAAGAGAATTTCGGCAGGCGCCACGCGGTGTGTCTGCCCGCGGTCTTTGAGCCACAGATCCTCGCGCTCCCGTCCGTTCTGATTTTCCGACAGCTTCGCCCGGCGCGCTTCGATGAACGCCTGCATTTTTTCTGCGCGCTCATTCGCCGACCGCTGTTGAAGCCGTTCAATCGCGCGATCCAGCGCGATCCGAATTCTCGGCACTTCGGCAGGCTTGAGGAGGTAATCGATTGCGCCAAATTCAAACGCATCGACGGCGAAGCGATCGAAGGCGGTGACGAAGATCACTTCGGGGGAGAAGCCGCGTTTGATCCCTTCTTCAACAACATAGAAACCGTCCCCATGCGGCATTTCGATGTCGAGGAAGACAACGTCGGGTTGCTTGCGTGCGAGCATAGCCACGGCGTCTTCGCCGCTCGACGACTCGCCCACAACATCGACATGACCCATGCCCCTGACTGCTTTCGACAGCCGCCCACGGGCCGGGGCCTCGTCATCAACAATGAGGACTTTGTACACGGAGTTCCTCCTTCAAATACGGTACACGGATACGGACACAAAATCCGGTGGGGTGACGCGCACGCACATCAAGAGATGCGCGCTCCCCATAGGTCAGTTGGAGACGCTCCCGCGTCGCGCTTAGCCCAAGGCCTTGGCTTCCCGCCCGATCGAGGGAGGCGCCGGGGCCATCATCTTCGACGGTGATGTGCAAGAAGCCATCTTCGGCCCGTGAGGTGACGACGACCGTCACCGGGCGAATAACCTTTGCCACAGCATGCTTGATGACGTTTTCGAGAATGGGTTGGAGAAGAAAGGGCGGTACACGCCATTCCTCCGCGTCCGGATCCCGATCAAACTGGACGCTGAGCCGATCTTCAAAGCGAATACGCTCAATGTCGAGATAGTTCTCCGTGTTCTGAAACTCCTCAGAAAGCGCAATAGGAACCAGGGGGTCGGCATCAATCGAGCGTCTCAGAAACTTACTGAGCAAAACGATCGCCCGCTCCGCTTCGGGACCGTTGTCGTCCAAGACGATGTTTGAAATGGTATTGAGTGTATTGAAGAGGAAGTGCGGGTTGAGTTGATACCGCAGCGTTTCAAGCTGAGCGCGGCGTGCGGACAAATCGCTCATCAAAAGGGCCCGCTCTTGGGCCGCGCTTTGGTGACCGAAAAAGACCGCCACCAGGGCAAAGAACGCCGTTGTCACAATCGGCGTGTTGTAGAACAGTGCCCCGAGGGAGAGTTGCTCCCACGTTTGGTTGGCATACCAATCATTGGGCGGCAGCGCTTTATAGACGAACCCGGCAAAGCCGCTGTGCGCCAGGACGACCAAGATGATGAGGCCAAAGGTTAAAAGCCACCGGCCGCGGCGTTTGTTCTGAAGAGCCGCAAAGCACGCAAGGCACGCCCAATACGTGAACCCGGCAGACGCTCCGAAGACGAAGCCGCGCTGGGCCAGATCCGGCGGGATGCCCTGTTCGAACACCCACATCGCCGTGTAGAAAAAGTAGAACGCCGCCCAAACGCCGAGCGTGGCCGTCAGGATAAAGCCCTGGGGCCCTCGGATCTTTGGGAACAACGCACGCATCGCCAGAGTATTGCTCGGCAAGTGCGCCACGTCCAAACCGTTCGTCGCTCCTTTTTTGCTTTTCGGCGCGTTCGCCGCGGTTTTCCGAGCATTCGTCGCATTTCAACACCCATCGATCGATCACACGCGGACGTGTGGTCGCGACCCGTTAGGCTGTGGCTTGGGCGTTCGGCATGGTCCGAGCGGAAGTCAGCTGGGGAGCTGTTATGAAGAGATTGCCTTGGAATTCGGCCGTTGTTGCCTTGCCGCTGGTCGCGGCGGCCACCGCCTGCGTGGGGGTTTCCGATCCTCGACCGGAGCTATCAGAGCGCGAGGTGTGGCGCAGTGAATTTGAGCGTGCTGCCGCGGCGGCCGCCAATCCGACCAACAATGCGTCGCCTGCGTTCCCCTTCGGACGTCCCCATCCTGATATGCCAGCAGCGTTCGCGCAGTTCGCCTTCTTGGTCGGTGAGCATCAGTGTACGACGCAAGCGCCACGCGGCGTCAATCCGTTTGATAAAGACGACGTGCCGATCGTCCCTTTCCAATGGTCCGGCGAGTATATCATGGACGGGCGCGCCATTCGCGACGAGTGGGCTGATATCAACAGCACGGGTATGCAAACGCGTATCTATGATCCCGACACAGAGCGTTGGAGCGTCCGGTGGGTTGGCATGGGTGTCCTTGAAGGCTTTGGCCTGAGGGAGACGAAGGGGGACTTCTTCGCAGCCATGCAAGCGGACGGAACAATTGACGGTGTGATCGCTGAGCGCGAGTATGAGGGCGCCCTCTATCGATCCGTCATCACCTTTTCCGACATCACAGAGGCTGGATTTGAGTGGCAGTTAGAGACCACAAAAGACGGTGTCGCGCTTCCCTATGTGCAGCGGATAAGCTGTCGGCGCACGCAAGGATAAGAAAACGTATTTTTCAAAGGTACTTTTCTTCCGGAACTCAGGGGCATACGGAATACCGTATGCCTCTTTTTTTTGATTCAGGTCAACGGTCCATCGGATGCCGAGCAAGTATGATTGACGCTTGATCGTGAAAATGAAGCATTTAATCGCGGATCAGTACTCGGAGTAATTGACCACGCACTCCTCCAGCGCTCCGTTAACGACGGCGTTCGGAAGTGCGCATCACTGCGCGCGTAGGGCGTCATCTGGGCGTGTAATGCAGCTGGTAAAAGGGGCTGGTCAAATGGCAATTTTCAAAAAATCAAATGTGTCGTGTTCTGCGAAGCTAATTCTATTAGCATCCTCGTGCTTATCATTCGTGGGCGGACAGGCCGCCGCGCAGGAGGATGACGACGGAGACGTGCTGATCATCACCGGGTCACGCATTCAGCGTACGGACCTTGAGTCAACGTCTCCGATCAGTATTCTTGACCGCGAAGCGCTTGATATATCGGGGTTTAACGCGGTTCAGGACGTGTTGAACGAGCTGCCGCAAACGGGGGTTCCTGGGCTCACAGATACGAATTCGAACTTCAGCACAATCGGTGGGGGCGTCAACAACGTCAACTTGCGGAACCTTGGTTCGAACCGGACTTTGGTTCTCGTCAATGGGCGTCGGCACATTGGCGGTATCGCGGGCTCGCCGGTTGTTGACCTCAATATGATCCCTGCACCGCTCGTCGATCGGATTGACGTGGTAACCGGCGGCGCATCCGCGGTGTACGGATCAGAGGCACTTGCAGGCGTCATCAACATTGTCATGAAGGACGACTTTGAGGGCGTAGAGCTGAACGCGCGCTACGGCGGAACCACCGAAGGCGGCGCGACTGAGGTCGACTATAGCATCACAGCGGGCGCCAACTTCGATGGCGATCGCGGTAACGCCGTCGTTTATCTCGGTTACTCCGACCGCGGTGCATTGAATGCACGCGACCGCGCAATTTCCGAAAGTGACGCTGTCAACTCCTCGTTTGGGCCATTCGGCGCGATTGGCATCCCTGGCGGCGGCTTTGTCACCCTGGACCGCTCGACCGGGCTGTTCGATAAGCCGTTCGTCAATGCCGAGGACGGCTTCGACCGGAATGCCGTGCGCTTAATCCGTATTCCGACAGAACGTGTCCAGTTCAATTCAAACCTCACCTATGAGGTCAATGACCGGATCACCGTCTTCTCCGAGTCCAGCTATGCCAATGTCGGATCTGAACAGCAGCTTGAGCCGACAATCATCGGGCAATTCATCTCTGTTGGCAGTGTACCGAACATCAATATGCCGGTCGATAATCCGTTCCTGCCGCAGGAGACTCGGGATCTTATCCTTGCGGGAGATCCTATGGCGACGGAGGTGACGTTCCGGCGGCGATTTACGGAACTCGGTCCACGGAGCACCGAAACACAGCGCCAGATCTTCCGTACACTCCTTGGAATCCGCGGCGAGTTGCCAGACATTTTCGGCAATCTGGACTACGAGCTGTATTACCAATGGGGACGCCTCACCCGCGACCAAGTGAACGGCGGTATCGCAAATACCTTGAATGTCTTCAATGCGTTGCGGACTGAACCTGACGGCGATGGTGGATTTCAATGCGTCGACGAAATTTCGCGTAGCCTCGGCTGTGTGCCGGTGAACTTCTTCGGTGCGGACACGGTGACAGGGCCCGCCCTCGATTTCATCAGTACAACCGCTCAGACAACGGCTCGGGCCACCCAAGAAGTCTTTGCAGGGACGGTTACGGGTGACCTCACCGAATTGCCTGCCGGGCCTGTCGGGTTTGCGGCTGGCTTTGAGTACCGCCAGGAAGAGTCGGCGTTCACTTCAGACGCCTTGGCGCAGACGGGTCTAACGACGAACAACACAACGCCGAGCGTTGCGGGTGGCTACGAAGTGACTGAAGGGTTTCTCGAGGTCAACGTTCCCCTGGTCGCGGAACAACCGCTCGTCCATTTCTTTGGTGTCGAAGGCGCCTTCCGGTATGCGGACTATACAACGATCGGGAGCACAACAGCTTGGAAGCTGGCCGGGACGTGGAAACCAGTGCCGGAGCTTGCGATACGCGGCGGCTTCAACACGGCCGTTCGCGCGCCCTTCATTAATGAGTTGTTCAATCCGGGATCGGAAACCTTCCGAAACTATATCGATCCTTGCAACTTCGGCGGTGCAGGCGGAACGTCAGCAGACGGACGCACCGTATACGATGCTGAAACACCCGAGGTTCAGGCCCGTTGCGCCACGATCCCGGGAACTGCGACGCTCGACCAAGGTGCCCAGAACATCTTTTCTGCAGGAGGCCTCGCCGCGGGTAACCCCGACTTGGATGAGGAGACTGCGGAGACCTTCACCGTTGGTGCTGTATATTCACCGGAGTTCATCCCCAACTTGAACCTGACCGTTGATTATTACAGCATCACGGTGGAGGACGCGATTGCGTCGTTCTCAGCGCAAGACACCGTGGATCAGTGTGTGCGTCAGCCAGATTTTCCGAACAATCCCTTCTGTTCACTGATTTCCCGTAATCCAACCTCGGGCCTGGTCGAACGGATAGACGCGCTGGCCATTAATGTGGCGCAGTTCGAAGCGGAAGGCGTTGATTTCGCGGCAGATTACAGTTTTTCCGCCGGTGAAGTTGATCTGCGTGCGAACGTTACAGGGAACTACCGTCTGGCGGAGACGCGTTTGCCTTTCGAGGGCGGCACGCAGCTCGATGATGAAGGCGAGGTCGGTTCTCAAACCTGGAGCGTCAACGGAAGTCTCGTTGCCGATTGGCGTCAGATCCGCGCTGCATGGAGTATGCGGTATATCGGCGGGGTGAACATCGATAACGAGAATCCGAATGCCGGTCCCGCTGATGCAGGGGGAGAAATCGATCCCTTCCTGTACCACGAGATCAACATCGCTTATCAGCTCAATGATCAATTCGAGCTCCAATTCGGCGTGAACAATTTGTTCGACGAGGAGCCGCCGTTCCTGGGTCAAGGCGTTAACGGCGATGTTGTCGGTACGAATACAGCTGCGGATGTCTATGACGCACTCGGACGGTTCGCATACGTTGGTCTTCGCGCTCGTTTCTGATCTCTCTGTCTTGAGGAGACCGAGCTCTTAAGAGCTCGTCTCCCAGTTTGCCGACTTTTCCGACGCTCTGAACGCGCTTCATTTTGAAGTTTGCGTTTGGAGCGTTGCGCGTTGGTGGACGACAGGAAAAGATCTTCGCTTTCGCACGGGAAGGCGACTTGATCCATTCAGCCTTCGCGGCGGCCCTTTACGCCAAAGCGAATAGATCATGTCGAAACTCAAGAGACGGGCGCCAACAAGGTGACGATCTAGCGTACGTCCCGAGGGACTCGCTCGCTGCGCTGCACCATTTGGCGATGCGCTTCTGCGAGCACGACAACGCAATTGGTGTCAGCTTCCCTTTAGCTTCTCGCAAAATGCGTGTGCCAATCATTGAATAAATCTTTCGTCGCCCACCGGAGTTGAATGCGCTCCTCGCTCAATGTTCACAGCGCCGAAGATCGGTCTTTGCTGCGCAAAATCGCGGGCTCGTGAAGCGGGCTCGGCGCGGTGACCAGACATCGTATAAAGCCTGAGCATCTTTTGCGTTTCTAAGATTTTTCAAAGCCTTCGTCCTTATCGAGAATAGTTAGCAATCGCATAAAGACAATGAAAACAGAGGGATCGAAATTCTCGATCGAGGTAATCGAGATATTTCGTTTTACCAATCGGCTTCGTAAATCTAGGAAACTTCAAGTCCGTCAACGGACGGAAAGCCAAGCGGTGACTCGCAATCGCGGGTACCAGCCAGATTTTTGTGCGTACACACCCTAAAATGAAAATGATGGAGACTCCCAATGAAGGCTTTGGCAAAGACGCTGATGATCACCACTGCGTCCTGCATTGTTTTTGGAACCGCAAACGCAACGCCGCCGGGATTCATAGGCTCTCCACACGGCCACAGCTATGAAAAAGCTGCGCCGAAATCTGTGAACTTCTGGTGGCCGGATCGCGTTGATCTTTCGGAGCTTCGGAAAAATGCGTACACGGCTAATCCCGACGGTGAAGACTTTAATTACGCCGCAGCGTTTGCGGAGCTCGACCTTGATGCTGTGAAGGCAGATATCACCGAAGTTCTGACGACGTCGCAAGATTGGTGGCCTGCCGACTACGGAACATACGCTGGTCTCTTTGTGCGGATGGCGTGGCACAGCGCCGGGACGTACCGTTCGGGTGACGGGCGCGGCGGCTCCGACGGAGGGCAACTGCGCTTCGAGCCGTTGAACAGTTGGCCCGATAACGGGAACCTTGATAAGGCCCGCCGCCTGCTTTGGCCGGTGAAGCAAAAGTACGGCAGCAGCCTTTCGTGGTCTGACCTTATTGTGCTTGCTGGGAACGTGGCGCTTGAGGCGTCTGGTTTTGAAACCTACGGCTTCTCCGGTGGTCGGGCCGATGCATGGGAACCCGAGCTGGTCTATTGGGGGCCGGAGACGAAATTCCTTGAGGCCGATAAGCGGTACACGAATGGACGGGAGCTCGAGAAGCCGCTCGGTGCGTCCCAAATGGCACTGATTTACGTCAACCCTGAGGGACCGGAAGGCAATCCTGACATCCTCGCCGCTGCCGGCGATATTCGGACGACATTCGGCCGTATGGGGATGAATGACGAAGAAACTGTCGCGCTCATCGTCGGAGGCCACACGCTTGGGAAAGCCCACGGTGCCCACAAGCCCGACGACTGTGTTGGGGTTGAGCCCGCAGCAGAAGGTGTTGAAGAACAAGGTTTTGGCTGGAAGAACGCATGCGGGAAAGGGAACGCGGGCGACACGGTGACGAGCGGCCTCGAAGGCGCGTGGACCGCAACACCCGCGGTGTGGAGCAACAACTACGTTGAAAACCTCTACGCGTTTGAGTGGGTCAAAACCAAAAGCCCCGCGGGCGCAACGCAGTGGGTTCCTGAGAACGCGGACGAAGTCCAATTCGTTCCGGATGCGCACGATCCAAATAAGTACCATGCGCCCGTCATGTTCACCACAGACCTCGCGCTGCGCTATGATCCAAGCTATGGTCCGATCACGAAGCGTTATCTCGAAGAGCCTGGTTCGATGGATGAGGCCTTCGCGCGCGCTTGGTTCAAGCTGACCCACCGGGACATGGGTCCGAACACGCGCTATGTCGGCGCGGAGGCACCAACCGAGGCGTTGATTTGGCAAGATCCTGTTCCTGAGCCGAGCGAAGTTCTCATCTCTGATCGCGACATTGCGGCGCTCAAGGACGATATCCGCGAGACCGGTCTGACGAGCGCCCAGCTCGTACGCGCGGCGTGGGCATCGGCGGCGACGTTCCGGGATACGGACTATCGCGGCGGTGCCAACGGGGCGCGGCTGCGCCTTGCCCCGCAGTCCGGTTGGGATGTGAACACGCCCGAAGAGCTTCAAGCGGTGTTGGCAAAGCTTGAAACGGTCCAATCCGATTTCAACAAGGGCCAACAAGGCGGCGTTTTCCGGCGCAAGGGTAAAGCCCAGGTCAGTATGGCTGACTTGATCGTTCTCGGCGGCGCCGTTGGCATCGAAGACGCAGCAAAAGCAGCAGGTTACGACGTCATTGTTCCCTTCACCCCGGGCCGGACGGACGCTACTGCCGAGATGACCGACGTTGCTTCGATGGAGCTGCTTCGTCCGGCTGCGGATGGCTTTCGTAACTATTACAACGCTTCCTATGCCCGTCGTCGTCCTGTGGATATGTTGATTGATCGGGCTGATCTCTTAACCCTCAGTGTACCGGAGATGACTGTCTTGGTGGGCGGCATGCGCGCACTTGGGGCGAACGTCGACGGTGCGGCGCATGGTGTGTTCACGGATCGTCCGGGTACGCTCAGCAACGACTTCTTTGTGAACCTGCTCGACATGGGCAATGCTTGGGCGCCATCGGAGGACGAAGAGGGGATCTTCATCGGGACAGATCGGGCGACAGGGACTTTCAAGTGGACGGCGACAGAAGTCGACCTTGTGTTTGGCTCGAACTCTGAGCTGCGCGCGGTAGCTGAAACCTACGCCTATGAGGGCGCGGAAGAGAAGTTCATCAATGACTTCATCCGTGCTTGGACGAAGGTGATGACGCTCGATCGCTTCGATATCGACGCGTAATGAAACAGGCGGAGGGTGCCGCTCGGGTGCCCTCCGACTTAAGGCGCGGCGCCCAGTGGCCCTCACGCCCAAAACGGCTGAATGAACACGCCGAGAACAACTCGGTATACCGACTAAAGCGATAGGACGCCTCCTGTCGCTTTTTTGCTGCGCGATTTTCGTCAAGACTTCGTCGCACGCAGCTTGCCGCCAAAATGCCCAGCGTTGCCACGCGCCAGCGTAGAGTACATTTGTGCGGCGCAGCATCGTTCCCCCGGGCGCGCAGGGATATGCCGCCGGTTTATGGCTTGCCGCGATCTTCGCAATCTCCTTTGGTTGCGGTGAGCAGGAATGGGCAAGCTGCGCATCGCCGCTAGCGGGGCGCTCACGATTCCGGCATACGGGCGCAAAGTTCAAGGCGCCCAAGGTGTTTTGCGGCGCAGCATAGGGAGATGCGCCATGCGTGATGTGACACACTTTATTGGTGGCGAGCGGGTTGAGGGGCAGTCTGGACGCTGGAATGAGATCACCGATCCCAATACCGGCCTCGTGCAAGCGCGCGCGCCCTTGGCGTCGCGTGCAGAGGTTGGCGCTGCCGTCAAAGCGGCTGAAGCGGCCTTGCCAACGTGGTCTGCGGTCAATCCGCAGAAGCGCGCCCGGGTCATGTTTGAGTTCAAACGTCTGGTTGAACGCGACATGGATCAGCTCACCGAAATGCTTTCTTCGGAGCACGGAAAGGTCATCGCTGACTCCAAGGGCGACTTGCTCCGTGGTCTGGACGTTGTCGAATTTGCCTGCGGGATCCCGCATCTTTTGAAAGGTGAGTACACGGACGGCGCTGGCCCAGGGATCGACGTGTTCTCGATGCGCCAGCCTTTGGGCGTGACGGCGGGAATCACGCCGTTTAACTTCCCGGCGATGATCCCTTGTTGGATGTTTTCTGTATCTATCGCATGCGGAAATACGTTTATCTTGAAGCCGTCGGAGAAAGACCCCTCGGTTCCCCTGGCCCTCTGTGAGCTGATGATGGAAGCGGGTGCGCCGGCCGGTGTTCTGAACATGATCAACGGCGACAAAGAGGCGGTTGACGCTATCCTCACCCACCCCTCGATAAAGGCGATAAGCTTTGTCGGTTCTTCAGACATTGCGCACCACGTTTATAGTACGGGTACGGCGCATGGTAAGCGGGTCCAGGCGATGGGTGGTGCGAAAAACCACGGTATCATTCTGCCTGACGCCGATATGGACCAAGTTGTCAAAGACTTCACGGGTTCTGCTTTTGGATCGGCGGGCGAGCGCTGCATGGCGCTGCCTGTGGCGGTTCCGGTTGGTCAGCGTACGGCGGATACATTTGTCGAAGCGATGATGGACGCTGCGCAGTCCCTCCGTATCGGAACGTCTACTGATCCTGATGCACACTACGGCCCTGTTGTTTCGGCGGCTCACCGTGACAAGATCAGCAGCTACATCCAAATGGGTGTGGACGAGGGCGCAAACCTCAAGCTCGACGGTCGCGACTATACTCTGCAGGGTCACGAAGGCGGCTTCTTCATCGGCCCGTCGATCTTCGATAACGTCATGCCGACAATGCAGTCCTACCAGGAAGAAATCTTTGGTCCGGTACTGCAGGTGGTCCGTGCTGAGACGATGGAAGAGGCCGCGTTTCTGCCGTCGGATCATCAGTACGGGAACGGTGTCGCCCTCTTTACACGGAACGGCCGCGCGGCCCGCGAGTTTGCGCAGAACGTCAATGTCGGGATGGTGGGCATCAACGTTCCAATCCCTGTTCCTGTGGCTTATCATACATTTGGTGGTTGGAAACGGTCGGCGTTCGGTGATGTTAATCAGCATGGGCCCGAAGGTGTGCGGTTCTGGACGAAGATCAAAACGGTGACTCAGAGGTGGCCCGAGGGCGATATCGGTGATCAGTCATTCATCATTCCGACCATGCAATAACGTTCCTACGACGAGAGGTATCTGACAATGCTCTTTACAAAGAAAAATGCTGCGCAAAAGCGCGAAGACTTTCGCCGTATCCTGAGCGATGGGAAACTCCACCAGGTTCCGGGTGCGTTCTCGCCGTTTGTTGCGCAAATGATTGAGCGGAAGGGCTATGAGGCGGTCTATATCGGCGGCGCGATGCTGACTGCGGATCTTTGCTTGCCGGATATCGGTATCGCGACGCTTTCTGAGTTTGCTGATCGCGGTGAACAGATCGCACGGGTGACGGATTTGCCGGCCTTCATTGATATCGACACAGGGTTCGGTGAGCCGATGAGCGCGGCACGGACTGTCCGTATGCTGGAGGAAAAAGGGCTCGCAGGGTGTCATATCGAAGATCAGGTGATGCCCAAGCGGTGCGGGCATTTGGACGGTAAAGAGATCGTCGCGACCGACGTCATGGTCCAACGGGTTCGCGCGGCCGCCGATGCCAAACGCGACCCTAACTTCGTCGTCATTGCACGGAGCGATGCGCGCGCGAACGAAGGTCTCGACAGTGCGATTGACCGCATGAAAGCCTATGTTGATGCGGGTGCGGACATGATTTTCCCTGAGGCGATGAAGTCGGAACAAGAGTTCGAGGCCGTTCGCGAAGCCATTTCGGTTCCGATCCTTGCGAACATGACGGAGTTTGGAAAATCGCGTTTGCTGACGCGTAACGAGTTGGAAAATCTTGGATTTAATCTCGTGATTTATCCTGTGACGACGTTCCGCTTGGCGATGGGGGAGGTGGAGCGTGGGCTCGATCACCTGCGCGAAGCCGGCGACCAGAACGGTTTGCTGGATCGGATGCAGCACCGCAAAACGCTCTACGAATACCTTCGGTATGAAGAATATTCTACGTTCGACCAGAACATTTTCAATTTTGAAGTTGGCGACACACCAACGGAGTAAGCTGTGACGACGCTCACTGACGAACAACAGATGATCATTGAAACGGCCGCCGGCTTCACGGCTGACCGTCTCCGTCCCAATGCCGCGCGGTGGGAGGAGGAGAAGAGCCTCTCCCGCGATGTGCTTCGCGAGTTGGGAGAACTCGGTTTCGGCGGAATTTATGCCCGCGACGACATTGGCGGGTCGGCTTTGTCACGGCTCGACGCTGTTCTGATCTTCGAGCAGCTATCAATGGGATGCGTCAGTCATGCGACCTTTCTGTCCATTCATAACATGGTCACGTGGATGGTCGATAGTTTTGCTGGGGAAGAGCTTCGCAAGACATTCGGTCCGCGGATGACGTCTTGCGAGCTGATTGGCAGCTATTGCTTAACGGAACCTGGGTCGGGTTCTGATGCGGCGAGCTTGAAGACAACGGCGCGGCGGGATGGGGACTCGTACGTGTTGAACGGGTCGAAGGTTTTTATATCCGGTGCGGGTTTTTCCGATGTGTACGTTGTTATGGCACGGACTGGAGATGAGGGGCCGAAGGGGATTTCCTGCTTTCTAGTGGAGGCGGGAACGCCGGGGTTAAGCTTCGGAAAAAACGAAAAGAAAATGGGCTGGGCTGCACAGCCGACGCGGATGGTGATGTTTGATGACTGTCGGATCCCGGCGGAAAACAGGCTTGGTCAGGAAGGCGAGGGGTTTACCTTCGCGATGAAGGGGCTCGATGGTGGGCGCCTCAATATTGCTGCAGCCTCGCTGGGTGGGGGTCAGGAGGCACTCGACCGTGCGTTGGCTTATGGTCAGGATCGGGTTCAGTTCGGTACACGGATTACTGATTTTCAAGCGACGCAGTTCAAGCTGGCCGATATGGCGACTGATTTGGAAGCGGCTCGGCAGTTGCTTTATTCAGCGGCGCAGAAGCTTGACGCGGGTGATCCGGGAGCGTCGTCGGCGTGTGCGATGGCCAAGCGTTTCGTGACTGATGTGGGATCGCGGGTGGCGAATGACGCGCTGCAGATTCACGGGGGGTACGGATATCTGGCGGAGTACGAGGTTGAGCGGATCGTCCGTGATCTGCGGGTTCACCAGATCCTTGAAGGCACCAACGAAGTGATGCGTGTGATCGTTTCCCGGAAACTCCTCAGCGATAACCGGAGGTAATCGTCATGACCCAGACGATTTTGTTTATCGGCCTTGGCAATATGGGCTCGGGCATGTGCGCCAACCTGGTGAAGGCTGGCCACACGGTTTTTGCGTTTGATCTCAACGCCGAAGCTGTCGAGGCGGCGGCGGAGAAAGGCGCGCATCCGGTTGCGTCGCTCAAAGACCTCGATGCGTCTGCTGTGACTGCAGTGGTGACGATGCTCCCTGCGGGGAAGCACGTTGGCGATGTCTATATGGGCAGTATGCCATCGAATTTGCCCCAGGGGACAATTCTTATCGACTGCTCGACCATTGACGTTGCGACAGCGCGAGCGCTGGGAAGCGGTGCGATTGAGCGCGGCTTTCCGGCGGTGGATGCGCCGGTTTCGGGGGGCACGGCAGCGGCTGATGCGGGTACACTGACGTTTATGGTGGGCGGCGCAGATGACAATTTTGCGTTGGCGCGTCCTGTTCTTGAGGCGATGGGTAGCAAGATTTTCCATGCCGGAGCATTGGGCAATGGTCAGGCGGCGAAGATTGCCAACAATATGCTGCTGGCCGTGTCGATGATCGGCACGTGCGAGGCGTTCCACCTCGCGGAGAAGCTCGGCCTCGATGCCCAGACCTTTTTTGATATTAGTTCGAACGCGTCGGGTCAGAGTTGGTCGATGACGAGTTATTGCCCGGCGCCGGGTCCGGTGGCGACGGCGCCGTCGAACCGCGACTACCAGCCTGGCTTTGCGGTGCCGATGATGCTGAAAGACCTGCGGCTAGCGGCGGAGGCGGCGGCGGCGTCGGGGTCGACCGTGCCCCTAGGCGCCCATGCCCGAGCAATCTATGAACGCGCGGCGGAGCTTCACAGCGACCTCGACTTCTCAGCAATTCTCCCGATGCTGACGAATGGAGATCTGTCGGACGCTTAGCGCTGAGACGCGGTGAATGTTGGCAGACGGGTCACGCGCGTCGCTAAGCTGAATTCCTGTTTTCAGGCAGCACTTTAGGCCGTCTCAGCGAGAACGGTCACGGGAGGACGGGGAACGCGCGCGGCGCACCGCTCACGGAGGATCGAACTGTCTTTGCAAGCGGTGTGAAGCGTTCCAAGGCTTCGCCGCGCGCACGGCTCCGAGATCTTCAGCAGGGGCCGAACATCAGCTCACCCTGCTTCGCGGCCTATCGTTCCGTCATGGTGCAGATGATCCTACCCCTGACGGAAACGCACGCGATCTCAGTGCCGCAACAGGCTGGAGGTTAGGCGCCACCGCCCCGTTCCTGTTGCTTTGTCAGTCTACCCCAAGTTGAGACACTGAGGATTAGTTCGGTGCCCAAGGCGGCAGGAGACCCTGATGCAGGCTAGGCACCAGACTCAATTGCTGCGTTGTGATAAGCTCTCTTGATGAGCGATGAAACACTACAAACTGATTTCAACAAGTTCGGCTCGGGCGAGTTCGAGTTCGGCAAATGGCCTACCCCATTTGCTGATGCGGCGATCGAGATTTTAGAGTTGGTTCATTCGCCTCGTCGGCGGTGGCCCGATGATGCAGCATTCCATTATCGCATGGGCTCATTGCTTCGGTCACATTACGACGTGGATCTCGTGGCGCGTATCTACGTCTACGAACCAGACAAGGTCTATCGAGTAGCTTTCGATCGTATCTCTGCAATGAGGCTGCTCGATGAAGGTGGACTCCTTGAGTTATGGGCCAAAACGGAAGAGCTGGGGGGACGCCCTGGCCAAACGACGTTCCGGGTTCGGAATCACGCGTGGACCGCAGAGAGCATCGTCTCGTTCCTTGCGACAGACGGTTGGTCATTCGTCATAGCCAGCGATAACGAATGTCTTGAGGTCGTGAGCGCCAATCCCCCAGTGATAGACGAAGAACCGTTAGAAGCCTCATCACCAGATTGCCACGAGCGTGGCGAAGGCGACCGCTGACAAGAAGTGTATAGTTCCGGGAAGTGATGGAACCGTATTATGCGCTGATCCGTCATCGAGGACGATCCTGTGGCACAAGTTCTCCGCGGGAGCGCTATGACCGCGGACGCGGTCCCAACAGCAATGCAGCCGATGATGCGCTTCGGTCGCGAACCTCGCCGAGCAGCCAGGCTAGCTCGCTTGCGCGAGCCTTGGGCCGCGGCCTGTTCGGGCAAGCCAGGCGCCGATTTGGCGAGCGGCTTGGCGGGTGCGGTGCTCGTTTTCGACCAAAGCGATCCGCACGGCCCGGTCGCCGGCTTCGCCGAAACCGATCCCTGGGCTGACGACCACGTCGGCTTCTTCGAGGAGAGTCTTTGCGAAGTCGAGTGATCCGCCCTCGAACCAATCGGGCACGGGCGCCCATGCGAACATGCTGGCGTCTGGGGTGGGGACGGGGAAGCCTGCGCGGCCGAAGGCTTCGACGAGGCAGTCCCGGCGCTTTTTGTAGACGGAGCGCAGGCGGGAGGCGCATCGCTCGCTTTCATCGAGCGCGGCGACGGCGGCCACTTGGATCGGGGTGAACGAGCCGTAGTCGAGGTAGGACTTCATTCGCGAGAGCGCAGCGAGCACCTTGGCGTTGCCGACGCAGAAGCCCATCCGCCAGCCGGGCATGGAGAACGTCTTGGACATCGACGTGAACTCCACCGCCACGTCGCGGGCACCGTCGATCTCGAGGATCGACATAGGCGGCTCGTCGCCGAAGAAGATCTCCGCGTAGGCAAGATCAGAGATGAGGATGATGTCGTGCTTGCGCGCGAACGCTACGGCCTCTTCGTAGAACGCGCGGGTCGCGACTTCGGCGGTGGGGTTGCCCGGATAGTTCAGCACCATCGCCACGGGTCGGCCGCCTTCGCTGGTCATGGCAGCTTCAGCGGCGCGGAAGAGGTTCTCGTCAGGCGTTGAGGGCATTGTTTTGACGAGGCCGCCTGCGAGCACGAAGCCGAAGACGTGGATCGGGTAGGAGGGCGTCGGCACGAGCACCGCATCGCCGGGCCGGGTGATGGCGCTGGCGAGCGTTGCGAAGCCTTCCTTTGAGCCGAGCGTGGCGACGACTTCGGTCGCGGGATCAAGGTCGACGCCGAAGCGGCGGGCGTAGTAGCGCGCTTGCGCTTTCTTCAGGCCCTTGATGCCGCTGCTCGCGGAATAGCGGTGCGCCTTCGGATCGCGCGCCGTTTCGGCGAGTTTGTCGATGATGAAATCTTCCGGCGGCAGGTCGGGGTTGCCCATGCCGAAGTCGATAATGTCGCGGCCAGCCGCTCGCGCCTCGTCCTTCATCCGATTGACCTCGGCGAAGACGTAGGGGGGAAGGCGGGATGCGGTCTGGCGGTCGATCATGGTCCTCTGCTCTTAGCGTCGTTGGTGCGGCATAATAATGCAATTTACCATATTCTCATGGCTGATCATCGCTTACCAGGAGGTTGACAGAGCATTTTACGATCGGGCAATGACGCAGCGCATAACTTTTGGCGCGCGATTCGCAGAGAAAAGCGGAATTTCAGCGCCTTTGGACCGGAAACCACGCCATGGCTGACATGCTGCGCTTCGTCGACGAGAACCGTCGGCCCCCTGAAAAGCGGGCCGCTGCGGAGCGCCGCAAGGATTTCGGCGAGATCGACGCTGGGTTGAAAGAAGCGCTGGAGACCCAGGCTTCGCGGTGCTCGCAGTGCGGGGTGCCTTTCTGCGCTTCGGGCTGTCCGCTGGGCAACCACATTCCCGACTGGCTGCGGCTGACGGCGGAGGGCGACTATAAAGCGGCTTATGAGCTGTCGACGAGCACGTCGGCGTTGCCGGAGATTTGCGGGCGGATCTGCCCTCAGGATCGGCTGTGTGAAAAGGCCTGCGTGATCGAGCGGTCGGGTCATGGGACGGTGACGATTGGCGCGGTGGAGAAGTCGATCGGCGATAAGGCTTGGGACGAAGGCTGGGTCACGCTGATTGCTCCGGATACAGAGCGACCTCAATCCGTGGCGATTATCGGCGCGGGGCCAGCGGGGATGGCAGCGGCGGACCGGCTGCGGTCGATGGGTTACCAGGTGACGATCTATGACCGTTATGACCGCGCCGGTGGGCTTCTGACTTACGGCATCCCGGGGTTTAAGCTCGAGAAGCATGTGGTCATGCGCCGAGTGGAGCGCCTCGCGGCTTCGGGTGTGACGTTTGTTCAGAATGCGCACATTGGCGTATCGATACCGTTCAGTGCACTGAAGACACGCCATGACGCGGTCTTGATTGCGACCGGGGTTTACCGTGCGCGCAACCTCAGTCTTCCGGCGCCTGCCGGTGCGCTGACGCCAGCCTTGGATTATCTGGTGACGTCCAACCGCAAGGGTTTTGGAGATCCGGTCCCTGCCTTCACCAACGGTGCCTTGAACGCAGCGGGCAAGCGGGTGGTGGTCATCGGCGGCGGGGATACCGCGATGGATTGTGTACGGACGGCCATCCGGCAAGGCGCGAAGCGCGTCGAATGCCTTTATCGTCGGGATCGCGCGAATATGCCGGGATCGGCCCGCGAAGTGGCGCACGCTGAAGAAGAGGGCGTCGCGTTCCGGTGGTTGATGGCGCCGAAGAGCATCACCGCAAGCCCGGATGGCGGCTATGATCTCCAGGCGGTTCAGATCCGCCTTGGGCCGAAAGATCGCTCAGGCCGTCAGCAGCCGGAAGAAACAGGCAAGCACGAGACTTTGCGGGCGGATATGGTCATCACCGCGCTTGGATTTGAGCCGGAAGACGTTGTGACCGCGTTCGGTGTGCCGACGCTGGAGGTCTCGCGTTGGGGTACACTGAAGGCCGACCCGCGCACCTTTGCGACCGCTGAGCCTGGGGTTTTCGCCGCCGGGGATATCGTGCGCGGCGCGAGCCTGGTCGTATGGGCGGTGCACGATGGACAAAAAGCGGCGCAGGGTATTCATCAGTACCTTGAGCAGCGCGTGTCGGCGAAAGACCCAGCGCGTCAGCAGGTTCCGACCGCTGAGGTTTCCGCATGAGCCGTATACGCCAGAAACCAGCGCAGCTGACGGGACTTTATGATCCCGCTGACGAGCACGATGCCTGCGGTGTTGGCGTCGTGGCTGCGATCGATGGCGGACCCCGCCGGGAAGTGGTGGAGCGCGCCATCGAGGCGCTGGGTAATGTCTGGCACCGAGGCGCCGTCGCGGCTGATGGCAAGACCGGCGACGGGGCGGGCCTACGGATTGGGATGCCGCAAGCGTTCTTTCAAAAAGTCGTGCGCGAGAGTGGGCATGAGCCTGGCGACGCGGCGATTGGCGTTGGCATGGTCTTCCTTCCGCGCACGGATTTCGCTGCGCAAGACCGTGCGCGTGCGGTTATCGAGGCGGAGATCCTCGCGTTTGGGTTTCGTCTGTTCGGTTGGCGCCAGGTGCCCATTGACGAGACGCTGATCGGCGATCAGGCGCGGGCCGTGCGCCCGGAAATTGAGCAAGTGCTGTTTCGCGACACGCGGGGGCGAGCGCCGGACGAAATCGCGCGGGATCTCTTTATCGTCAGGAGACGGATCGAAGGGCGGGTCCTCGAAGAGCGCCTACGCGAAGTCTATGTCTGCTCGCTGTCCGTCGATGACGTGATCTATAAGGGCATGTTCCGTGCCCAGGATATTGCCGCGTTTTATAAGGATCTTCAGGACCCAGACGTTTGCTCTGCATTCGCGATTTTCCATCAGCGGTATTCGACCAATACATTCCCCGAATGGCGGCTGGCGCAGCCCTTCCGGATGCTTGCCCATAACGGCGAGATCAACACGATCCGCGGCAACGTACGCTGGATGGAGAGTCACGAACCGGAAATGGCCAGCAAGGCCTTCGGTCGTCATGGCAATGCGGTGAAGCCGGTGATTCAGGAAGGCTCGTCGGACTCCGCTGCACTTGATGCCGTATACGAACTGTTGGTCCGCGCGGGCCGGTCAGGGCCGATGGCGAAGGCGCTGCTGATGCCCGAGGCGTGGTCAAAGCGCGGCGATGTCATGAAGGACGAAGTCCGTGCACTGTACGAATATTGCAACGCGGTGATGGAGCCTTGGGACGGTCCGGCAGCGATTTGTGCGTTTGACGGGCGGTATCTGGTGGCGGGGCTTGACCGGAATGGTCTGCGGCCGTTGCGGTATGCTCTGACTGCGGACGGTCTGTTAACGGTCGGTTCGGAAACGGGGATGTGCCCGCTTGGCGATAAAGATGTCCTTGAGCGCGGCTCCGTTGCGGCGGGGAAGATGATCGCGGCAGACCTGGAAGAGGGCCGATTTCTTCGCGAAGATGAGGTGATTGCTGGGCTTACGGCGGCTCATCCGTACCAAGAGTGGCTCGGTAATGTCTGCGAACTCGACGACGAATTGCTCGCTGGCCCTGAGCCGCGGTTGTTCTTGGCAGAGGACCTGCGGCGCCGACAGCGTGCCGCGGCGCTGACCCAAGAGGACCTTGACCTCATCCTCAGGCCGATGGCGGAGGGCGCGAAGGAAGCCATTGGCTCGATGGGCGATGATACGCCCCTGGCGGTGCTGTCGCAGCACTATCGTCCGCTCCCGCACTTTTTCCGGCAGAAGTTCAGCCAGGTGACGAACCCGCCCATCGACCCGCTCCGCGAAGGGCGGGTGATGAGTCTCAAGACCCGGTTTAAGAACCTCGGGAACATCCTGGCGGAAGACGAGACGCAGACGGATGTTTTCGTCCTCGATAGTCCCATCCTGACCAATGGGATGTTTGAGCGGATGACCGCGAAGCCTGAGCTTGGCTCGGTTTCCGTCGACTGTACGATGGCCCCGCCAAGTGATGGCTTGGCTGCGGGAGAAAGTCTGCGGGCGGAGCTTGACCGCGTCGCGGAGGAAGCGGTGGCCGCGGTGCGCGGCGGCGCGGCGCATGTGGTGCTCACGGATGAACACCAGGGTCCTGACCGTGTGCCCTTGCCGATGGTGCTGGCCACCTCTCACGTGCATACGGCGCTGATCCGGGCAGAATTGCGGTCGTCGTGTTCGATCACGGTACGGAGCGCCGAGACCCTCGACAGCCATGCTTGCGCCGTCTTGGTGGGCGTGGGCGCGACGACGGTCAATCCCTATCTCGCCCTCGATACGCTCGGTGCACAGATGGAGCGGGGGCTATATAAGAACGCCGACCTGCGGCTGCTCGCCCTGCGCTATAAGCAGGCGCTTGATGCGGGGCTGCTGAAGATCCTGTCAAAGATGGGTGTTTCGGTGATTTCTTCCTACCGCGGAGGATTGAACTTTGAGGTGCTCGGGCTGTCGCGCAGTTTGGTGGATGCCTACTTCCCCGGTCTGGCGAGTCGCCTGTCGGGCCTCGGGTTGGCGGGGATTGAGACGCAGCTCGCGGCGCTCCATGAAAAAGCCTACACGCCGAAGGTGGAGAGCTTGCCGATTGGCGGGTTCTACCGTGTACGGAATGGCGGTGAGAAGCACGCCTATGAGGCGGAGATGATCTCGGCGCTCCAGCAAGCGGTGCGGGACGACGACGAGGACGCCTATCGGCGCTTTAGTGCGCTGTGCCGCAATGAAGAGCCCATCCATCTGCGGGATCTGTTCGCGTTTCGTGAGGGTCGCGCGATCCCGCTGGACGAGGTGGAGAGCGCGAACGCGATCCGGCAGCGGTTTCTGACCCCCGGTATGTCGCTGGGCGCGCTGTCGCCCGAGGCGCACGGTGTTCTGAACGCGGCGATGAACCGGATTGGCGCAAAGTCCGTATCCGGAGAAGGCGGCGAAGATCCGAGCCGTTATACGCCGACCGCGGCGGGCGATAATTATAATTCTGCGGTGAAGCAGGTGGCGTCCGGCCGGTTTGGGGTGACTGCGGAATATCTCAACCAATGCCGCGAGATCGAGATCAAAGTCGCCCAAGGCGCGAAGCCCGGAGAGGGAGGACAGCTCCCCGGGTTCAAAGTGACGGAATTTGTCGCGAAGATGCGGCATTCGAAGCCTGGGGTGACGCTGATCTCGCCGCCGCCGCACCATGATATCTACTCGATCGAAGACTTGGCGCAGCTGATTTTTGACCTCAAGCAGGTCAACCCGAACGCCCGGGTCTGCGTGAAACTCGTTTCGTCCGCAGGCGTCGGAACGATTGCCGCGGGCGTGGCGAAGGGCAAGGCGGACGTTATCCTGATCTCGGGCAACGTCGGCGGAACTGGCGCGAGTCCGCAAACGTCGATCAAGTTTGCCGGAAGCCCGTGGGAGCTTGGTTTGGCGGAGGTCAATCAAGTGCTTTCCCTCAACGGCCTGCGCGACAAGATCACTCTGCGTACGGACGGCGGGATCAAGACCGGCCGCGATGTTGTGATGGCTGCGATGCTGGGTGCTGAGGAGTACGGCCTCGGGACGTTGAGCCTTGTGGCCGTCGGTTGTCTCATGGTGCGTCAGTGCCATTCGAACACCTGCCCGGTCGGCGTGTGCACCCAGGATGCCCGATTACGGGAGCACTTCACTGGCAAGCCTGAGCATATCATCCGCATGATGACTTTCATCGCTGAGGAAGTCCGGGAGATCCTCGCGTCGATTGGGGCAAGGACGCTTGACGACGTCATCGGGCGCCCGGACCTGCTGCGGCAGCATAGCCGCGGGGCGCCGCTTCTTGATGACCTCGACCTTGGACCACTCCTTGTGCGGACCGATGCAGGCGACCCTCCGCGCCGAGCGGATCGGAAGGCGCGGCAGGATCCTGGCGAAGCATTGGATACCCAAATTATCGATGATGCGTCCCCGGTTTTTGAGCGCCGCGAGAAGATGCAGCTTACCTACACGGTGAAGAATACGGACCGTGCGGTCGGCACGGCTTTGTCGGGCGCGATCGTTCGAGCATTTGGCCCTCAGGGGCTTCCCGATGGACAGCTGACGCTGCTGCTGCGCGGATCTGCTGGGCAGTCGCTGGGCGCCTTTGCGATGAAGGGTCTCACCATCGACGTCACCGGCGACGCCAACGACTATGTGGGCAAAGGGTTGTCCGGTGCGATCATCGGTGTGCGTCCCCATCGCCGCGAGGGCCTGTTGGAGCCGCATTTGGTCGGGAACACCTGCCTTTACGGCGCCACGTCAGGGGGCCTTTTCGTTGCTGGTCGCGCAGGCGAGCGTTTTGCCGTCCGCAATTCAGGCGCCGACGCCGTGGTGGAGGGCGTGGGGACGAACGGCTGCGAGTATATGACAGGCGGGGCCGTCGCGATCCTTGGAGATCTGGGCGACAACTTTGCCGCGGGCATGACCGGCGGCATCGCTTTTGTGCTCGATGGCGCTGAGACCCTGCCACTTCACCTTAATCAAGATGATGTTGCGTATGGGCCACTGGATGAAGACGATGGTATCCAGTGTCGAAGTCTGCTCGAGCGCCATGTCGCGATCACGGGATCGAAGGCCGCGTCTGAGCTCCTCAAGTCTTGGGACGAAAATATCCTACGTTTCTCGGCAGTTAAGCCGAAGTCGGCGTTCTTGGCCGAGCCGCCCTTGCGCGCCGTTGGTTGAGGATCACGCTGCCGCACGAATTGTGAGGGCAAAGTCGCGTGATTTAGACTTCATTAGGCATAAACATTCACTCTAGGGTTCCAACTGCACAGAATTTGCTGTATGCACCGCACAACGGAGAAGTTATGCACGCGCTGTTCGACATCGTCGGATCGTCTGTGGCCCGCCTCGGCGGCCTGCTTCTTCCTGTCCTCGTCCTTATTATCGAAAGCCCACGGGAGCGGCGCTGACCAAAGCCAAATGGCCGAAGGTTTCGCGAAGCTCCCGAGCCCCGGGGGCTTTTTTTTCGCGCCCGCTCAACACGAAAGACCATGATGAAACGAAGTGACGCCATCACCAAAGGACCGGAACGGGCACCCTCCCGGGCGTATCTGCGTGCGACGGGGCTCGACGATGAGGCGATGACCAAGCCGATGGTCGCGGTGGTGAGTTGTCACTCGACCGTCACGCCGTGCAACATGCACTTGCGCGAATTATCCGACCACGTCGTCGAAGGCGTGCGCGCGGGCGGCGCCGTGCCGTTTGAATTTGGCGCACCGATGGTCACCGATGGCATTGCCATGGGGCACGCCGGGATGCGGGCCTCGTTGATCAGCCGCGAAGTGATCGCGGACTCTATTGAGCTCTGTGTCACCGGGCATGCCCTCGATGCGGCGGTAATCTTGGTCGGCTGTGACAAGACCATTCCGGCCGCGGCGATGGCGTTGGCGCGCCTCGATATTCCGGGTGCGGTCTTTTATGGCGGCACAATCAGCAAAGGGCGGTATAAGGGCCAGGATCTTTCGATCCAGAGCGTTTTCGAAGCGGTGGGATCCCACGCGGCGGGCACATTGGACGACGACGAGTTGGCGGCAATCGAGCGCCACGCTTGCCCTGCTGCTGGCGCCTGCGGCGGGCAGTTCACGGCGAACACGATGGCCATGGCGCTGGCGTTCTTGGGCGTCGCGCCCATGGGTTTTGGTGATCTTCCCGCAACGCACCCTGACAAAGCTTCGGCTGCTAAAGCGGTGGGCCGTTTGGTGGGCACCCGTGCTCTCGGACCCGGCTGCCGTGGGCTCGTGACGCCTGAGAGCTTGCGGAATGCGGCAACGGCGGTCGTCGCGTCGGGCGGATCAACGAACGCGGTGCTCCACTTCGCCGCGATTGCCGCCGAGGCTGGGGTGCCGTTCGACATCGAAGAGTTTGACCGCCTGTCCCGCGAAGTGCCGGTCATTGCCGACCTTAAACCAAGCGGAAAATATCTCGCGGAGGACCTGTTCGAGGCTGGCGGGTGCCGGGTCTTTGGCCAGCGGCTGCGCGATGGTGGTCTTTTGACGGATCAACCCACCGTCTCGGGCCGCACCCTGTTCGAAGAGCTTGACCGCGGTGAAGAACAGAGCGGGCAGGATGTGATCAAAACCGTAGATGCTCCCCTGCGCCCCACCGGGGGTATACGGATCCTTTACGGCGATCTGGCCCCGGAAGGCGCAGTTCTTAAGGCTGCATCGTACACGGATAACGTCTTTGAAGGACCAGCTCGCGTGTTTGATGCTGAGGAGGATTGCTTCGCAGCTGTCCAGCGCGAGGAAATCAAGCCCGGCGACGTGGTGATCATCCGTTACGAGGGGCCAAAGGGTGGCCCGGGTATGCGCGAGATGTTGGCGGTGACCGCGGCGATGGCGGGGCAAGGGCTGGCGGACAAAGTCGCTTTCCTTACGGACGGACGGTTCTCCGGCGCGTCCCACGGCTATGTCATCGGCCACATCACGCCCGAAGCCTCCGTAGGCGGACCACTCGCGTATGTGCGCGATGGCGATATCATCCGTATCGATCCGGAAAGCCGACGGATCGATGCCGATATCCCCTGGCGCCAGCGTGAAGCCGATACGATCATCCGCCAAACGCCGCCGCTCGGCGGTGTGTTCGACAAATTTGCCAAACTTGTAGGCTCCGCCAGCCGCGGTGCCACGACGCTTCAGGAGACCATTCGATGACGGAGCAACTACGCGTATTCACCAAAGACGACGTCAAGCCGGGCACGCTGGCCCACATGACGTTGGCGGTGGTCGGATACGGCAGCCAGGGACGTGCCCACGCTCAGAACCTGCGGGATAGTGGTCTCGACGTGATCATCGGTGCGCGGCCTGGCGGGAAAAGTCAGCGCACGGCCGAGGAAGACGGGTTTCGGGTGCTTTCCGTCGCGCAAGCCGCAGCGGAGGCTGACTTTATCGCGCTGACCGCGCCCGATATGGCGCACAAAGAGATTTTCGAGAAGGACCTCGCGCCGAACATGAAATCCGGAGCGACACTAATGTTCGCCCACGGATTTTCTGTTGTCTACAATCAGGTGAGGGCGCCAGCGGGTGTGGACGTGATCATGGTCGCGCCAAAGGGGCCAGGCGACCTAGTCCGTCGTGAGTATCAACGCGGACGCGGTGTTCCCTGCCTCTTTGCAGTGGCGCAGGATGCAAGCGGCCAAGCCGCCGACAAGGCGCTTGCGTATGCTGACGGTATTGGCGGTACGGCAGCAGCTATTTTCGAAACAACGTTCCGTGCCGAGACGGAAACGGACCTGTTCGGTGAGCAAGTTGTGTTATGCGGCGGCGTCACTGAGCTGTTCATCGCGGCGTACGAAACGCTTGTCGAAGCAGGCTACCCGAAAGAGCTCGCGTACTATGAATGCTTCCACGAATTAAAGCTCATCGTCGACCTGCTCCACGAGGGCGGGTTGTCGAAAATGTATGATTTCATTTCTGAAACGGCGACGTTCGGTGATTTGCGTTCAGGCGCACGGGTTGTCGGGCCAGAAGTCAAAGCACGGATGAAAGACGTCTTGGCCGACATCCAAAATGGTACGTTCGCGCACGATTGGGTCGTCGAAAACCAAAGCGGCAAAGTCCGTTACGAAGCGATGCTCCGCCAAAAAAGTGAGCACGAGATCGAAGAAATTGGTGCGCGGATGCGCGGAATGATGACCTGGCTGTCGGGTGATCAGAACAACTCCGGAGACTGATCGCATGGCTCAGGCCGCGACCATTGCTGCAAACACTGATGCCCAATTAGAAACAAT
>JBCDHW010000015.1:0-45139 GCA_038749595.1 Pseudomonadota bacterium | reverse complement strand
TCCACTTCCTCACCGCCGAAGGCCTCCTCGGCGCAAGGAACGCCCTCCGGGTCCAAACCATGACCCTCCCCGACATCTACCAAGACCAAGCCTCCCCAAAAGAAATGTACGAACAAGCCCAGCTCATGGCGGGGGATATTGAACGCCGTGCACTGATCTTGTTCGCGCAAGACTCGGCGGCAGCTGAGGTCCGGGCCTGACCCATGCGGCTCGACCAAGCGTTGGTCGAGCGCGGTTTGGCCCCCAGCCGGGCGCGGGCCCAGGCGTTGATCAAGGCGGGGCATGTTTCTGTCGATGGCGTCACTTCGCGCAAAGCGAGCAGCCAGATTGATCACGATACGGAGGTATCTGTCGCGCCCGAAGCGCATGACTATGTCTCCCGCGCCGCCCTCAAACTTGTCCATGGTCTTGAATATTTCGATGTAGATCCAAGGGGTTGCATTGCGGTGGACCTGGGTTCGTCGACGGGAGGCTTTACCGAGGTACTACTCCGCCGAGACGCGAAGCGTGTTTATGCGATTGATGTGGGCCGGGATCAGCTGCACCCGAGCCTAAAAGATCACCCGCGCGTTTCGAGCCACGAAGGGACCCATGCCCGCGACGTAGACAGATCAATTCTTATCGAAGCGCCCACGCTGATCGTCTGTGATGTGAGCTTCATCAGCATCATGAAAGCCCTGCCGCCGATTATGGCGTGCACGGCGGAGCGCGCGGAATTGGTGACGTTGGTCAAACCGCAATTTGAGCTCGGGCGAGATGCTATTGGAAAAAAGGGCCGTGTGCTAACGCCCATCGACGAACAGCGCGCGTTTATTGATGCGAAGGTCATCCCGTTCCTGGCGGAGCGCGGTTGGGCGACGCGCGGTGTGGCCACCAGCCCAATCCTTGGCGGAGAGGGAACGACGGAGTTTCTGCTTCACGCCGTCAAATCGCCAAGCGGCTGACTGCGACTATCCTTCCGGTTTGGGGTTCATGATCGCGGCGGTCTTTGTGTTATGCTTGGCGCGGATATAACGGAGGCTTTCATGGGACTTGCTGGTGCACTCGAAACCCGTATGCGCGCGGCGCAGTATCGCGCGGGCTCCATGGCAAAAGTTGGCTGGTTCGGCGCGTTTTATGTGCTCGGCCGCCATATCGTTGGGCCTCTGACGAAACCGGGCGAAGCGCCGACGCCGTTGCGGAGCGGTTTGCCAGCGTCGAGCGACATGCAACGCGAATTTAGCCAAGTCTTCCGCGACGAGTGGGATGACATTCGTGCAGGCGTGTACAAGTTTCCTCGGGAGTTTCGGGAACGGCCGAACCCGCTCCGCGCCGTGCGCAATGTCCGCGACTATATTGAAGAAGCTCGGGCGGTGAGCGCGCGTGCGAACCGCAAGGGCGGCGGGGTGGAGGTCCGGGAAGATGCGCCGGATGATCTGCCCAACTACTACCGCCAGAATTTTCATTTCCAGACGGACGGTTGGTTATCGGATCGCTCAGCCCAGGTTTACGAAACGCAGGTCGAGGTGCTTTTCACTGGAGCGGCGGGCGCGATGCGGCGGCGCGCGCTGCCGCTGATTATGGATGAAGTGCGGCGGTTGAAAGCAGAGGGTCGGGCGTCAGCGGATATTCAGTTTGCTGATGTTGCTTGCGGGACGGCGCCGCTCCTCAGCGATATTGTCGATAATGATCCTGACCTTGCGATCTCCGCCGTCGATCTGTCGGCGCCTTATCTCGAGCGGGCCAAAAAGTCGGCGAAGGGTGCACGGAATATTCGCTTTATTGAAGCGGCAGCAGAGAAACTCCCATTCGAAGATAATTCGCTTGATATTCTGACCACGGTCTATCTTTTCCACGAGCTGCCGCCGAAGGTGCGCCGCGAGGTGGCAAAGGAGTTCGCGCGGGTGCTGAAGCCGGGTGGGCTTTATGTGCACCTTGACAGTGTTCAGTACGGGGACACATCAATGGACCTGTTGCTCGAAACGTTCCCGATGGCGTTTCATGAGCCGTACTATGACAGCTATTGCCAGGAGGACTTGGCCGCGCTGTTCAGCGAGGTTGGACTGCTTCCTGACGGCGAGCGTTTGGGCTTCCTATCGAAGGCCTCGGGGTTTAGGGCCGGCTGTAGCTAACCGTTTCGACGAAAAAGGCGTATGCCAATCAATATTATCGCACCGTAAAGCCCTATGGTTGAAGCACCGAGAACAACTTGTGCAACACCGGTTGGTGCGAAACCAACCACCAATCCAGCGACGCCGCTCGGAACAGTCATCAGCCCCATCGCGATTGCGAGCGGAATGCTTCCGTTTGAGTAGTCTCCTGCGATAATCAGAGCACTGATGAGTCCGCAGAACGAAAAATACATTGTGACCACAACGGCATACGTGATTCGGGCGATGCGCATCACTCGTCCTCAAACAACCTGAGGGCGATTTGGGCGCTGGCGACTTCTTCGTCGCGGTTGCCTTGCCAGCCGCGGGCTTCGACGAAGGCGATCCGTCGGCCGATGCGCTGGATCGCAACGGATACGGTGAAGTCGGTATCCCGGCTGCCGCGTAGGTAACTGGTATGCACACTGATTGGTCGGACGGCGATGTCACTCGGTGTCCGCGCGAGGACTTCGAGCGTGGCGCAGTGTTCCAAAAAGGCTGAGATGACCCCGCCGTGCAGGGCACGGATCACGGGGTTGCCAATGTGCGGCTCGTCAAACGTGAGCGTGTAGAGATGTTCGTCGCCGTTGGCCGTCACCTTGGTGCCAAACCATCCGGCCACGGCAGAACCGCTGAGGCGCGCCTCGATGGTCGCGATGGTCGCGTCCGATACGGGGATGAGTTTGCTCGTCATATCCGGCTCACCCGTGCGGAGCGCGTGCCGACCATGAAGGTGCCGGCCGCGGTTGCCAAAAGTCGTCCGCCCTCAGACGTTGCTTTGCCGCGGACGATCGACACGTCGTCCATGATGCCTTCGCAAATCGCTTCGCAGACGATGGCTTTCCCCGGTCGCGCGAAATCGTAAGTGTCCGTTTGCAGATTGATGGTCGCGAGGGGCTGAAATTCGTCGAGGTCCGACCACGTCGCCATGCCCATGATCGTGTCGAGGAGGATCGTCATGAGGCCCGAATGGATGCGATCACCGTCACAAAACCGCTCGGTCGGGGTGACTTGGACCACAAGTTCGCCGCGGCCGACGCGCAGGGGCTTCGGCTTAAGCTCCGTAAACAGAGGGTGTTCGTTGGCGAATGCGGCACTGATGCCTTGAAACGCCATCGCAATACCGGGGGCGAGGGGTCTGGGCTCGTCGCTCACTGGGACCTCAACTTTTCCTCTTCATACTGAATGCCCCAGCCGATAATTTGCCGCCACAGGGCCTCGGCAAGGGCCGGGGGGAGGTTCTCCGCTTCGGCGTGGCCGCGTACTTTGTCGATGACTTCTTGGATGCGCCAGGGGACCGTTGCTTCGTCGGGAGAGGACTTAAGCTGCCATGCGCGATCGACGTAGCCCCAACGCTCCGCCAACAGATCGATGAGACTCTTGTCGATGCGATCGATCTCCGTTCGCACTTCGGTCATTGTGGGGCAGTCTTCAGGTTTCATCCCGCGATCCTTATCCGTTATGTGGTGGCCGCAGGAACCTCCCGCGTTGTGACCTTCGCACCGCGCTCCAGTGTTTTGTGCACTGGACAACGCTCCGCGATGGCAATGATACGCTGCCTTTGGTCGTCATTCAAATCGCCGTGGAGGGTGATGAGCCGGGTGAAGTGATCGATCGGCGGGTCGTGGTCCATCGCCTCGGCGACGCTCTCGGCGTGGCACTTCTCGTGCTCCACCGTGACGCTGACCCGGTCGAGCGGCAGGCTCTTGAAGTTCGCGTACATCCGGATGGTCATGGTGGTGCAGGCACCCAGCGCAGCGGACAACAGTTCGTAGGGGCTTGGCCCTGTGCCGAGGCCTCCGTCGATCGCTGCGGGCTCATCCGCCAAGAAGGTGTGGGGGCCGGCTTGCACCATCGCTTGGAATTTGCCTTGTGCCGTCTCGCGGACGGTCACGCCCATAGCCTCTTCATCGGCGTTGGCGATAGGGACCGCTTCTACGGCGATATAACGCTCCGCCCACGCCGCAATCACGTCAGCTGCGTAGGCCGCGTCTTTCTTGTCGGTGAGCAAGTGATCGGCGGTGTCGAGGCTGACAAAGCTTTTGGGATGCTTGGCGGCGACGAACAGCCGGGTCGCGTTGTCGATACCGACAGTGTCGTCGGTGGGAGCATGGAGGATGAGCAGCGGCTTTTTCAGCGCCTGTGCCGACGTTTCGATGTCGTGGTGGTCGAGGTCGTCGAGAAACTGTTTCTGTATACGGAAGGGGCGCCCGGCGAGGCTGACCTCCGCTTCGCCGTCTTCGATGATGGTGCGCAGGCTCTCGCCAAATTGGCCTTGGATATGCCCCACGTCAGAAGGGGCACCGACGGTTGCCACCGCTTGAACGCTAGGTAGGCTTTTTGCGGCGGCGATGACCGCTGCGCCGCCAAGGGAGTGGCCGATCAGCATTTTGGGCGCGGCGTAGTTCTCAGCAAGGAACGCTGCCGCGCGGCCGAGGTCCTCGAGGTTCATCGAGAAGTTGGTTGAGCCGAAATCGCCCCCTGAGCCGCCAAGCCCTGTGAAGTCGAAGCGAAGGACCCCGATGCGCGCCCGGGTCAGCGCGGTGGCGATCGCGCGGCTAGCGGTCAGATCCTTGGAGCACGTGAAGCAATGGGCGAAGAGCGCAAACGCGCGCGGCGTGCCGACGGGTAAGTCGAGCCGAGCTGCGAGTTCAGCGCCACTTGCGCCGGGAAAGCTCAACCGAAGAGGCGTTGGCATAGCGGCGATCTCCCACTCCCGTGCTGAGGACAGGCCGTACGGATACGAGTTTGAGTATCTAGGCTTTCGGTCGGCTTGGAAAAGGATACGGAACGGGGGGGTGTTTCCCGGTTTCCGCAGGATTGCTGGGTTTCCGGGCGCTCGGTCCTATTCACGATGCCGCGAGCCCGCGATCGAGCCCTGCGGGGCCGGATTGGTTCCCTGCGTTCGCGACCGGAAGACCTGCGCGGGGATCCGTGTGCTCTGCCGTGGAAGAAGCGCGCGGGGGCGCTTTCGTGCACCACCGCACCATCGAGCGTTCGATGGACTAATCCGTAGGCGCTACTTAATCTCTTCGTAGCGGGCCAGAGCCTCTTTGCGCATGACCGCGTGGTCGACGATCGGCTCGGGGTATTCTGTACCCAGTGTTATCCCCGCATCGCGCAGTACAAAGGGCGGCGCCTCCCATGGTTTGTGGATGTACTTTTTTGGCAGGCCCGAGAGTTCGGGGACGTAGCGTTTGACGTAGTCTCCGTCGGGATCGAATTTTTCGCCTTGGCTGACGGGATTGAAGATGCGGAAGAAGGGCGCTGCGTCGGCGCCGCATCCCGCCACCCATTGCCAGCTCGCAGTGTTCGACGCGGGGTCTGCGCACACCAAGGTGTCCCAGAACCACGCCATACCGTCTTGCCAGTCGATCAGCAGGTCCTTGACCAGGAAACTGCCGACGATCATCCGCACACGGTTGTGCATATGCCCTTCGTTCCATAACTGGCGCATGCCGGCGTCGACGATTGGATAGCCAGTCAGCCCTTTTTCCCACGCATGCCGCTCTTGATCCGTACCCGTCCAACGGAACTTGCCGAACTTTTCCATCAGCGGCGCGTCGAACATTTGGGGGAAATGGTAGGTCAGGTTGTAGCTGAACTCACGCCAAGCGAGTTCGGAGAGGAAGGTTTTACCGTCCTCCTCGGGGATTTCCCCGGCGTCGATTTTATCCTGCATTTCCCGATACATCGTCACGATCGAGATTTCGCCGAAGTGGATATGCGGCGCCATGCGGGACGTATCGTCAAGGTCCGGACGATTGCGCCGCTCGCCGTATGCGGCTGCGCCTTTGGTTTTGAGCCAAGCGAGCCAGCGCTTTCTCGCCCCGCGCTCCCCGGGCTCCCAAATCGGTTCGAAACCGTCCGCCCAATTCGGTGCGGTCGGCAGCAGCTCCCAGTCGTCCAGTTTGTCCGAGGACGGAATTTTGCTTAGTGCGGTGAGTTTCTGAACTTTGGCCAGGGGGTCGCGGATCGGGCGCGCCTGGACCTGACGCCAATAGGGGGTGTACACCTTATAAGGCCCACCCGTCTTTGTCTTGATCTCCCACGGCTCGTTGATGAGGCGACCGTTGAAACTCTCGACCGTGACGGTTTTCGCGAGCGTTTCTTTCAGCGCTTTGTCTTGCGCAATCTGCCACGGCATGTAGCGCCGGTTCCAAAACACAGCCTCCGCGCCGATGTCGTCCACGATCTCTGGAATGATCGACCCCGCATCGCCGCGGCGGAGGATCAGTGTACCGCCGAATTTGTCGAAATCCTGGCTGAGCGCCTCCAAGGAGTGGTGGAGCCACCATCGTTGGGCACTGCCTAGGGGCCAATCGCCCGCCGCCGCATCGTCCAGGACGTAGACGCAGACCACGGGGCCGCCCCGATCCGCCGCGGCGCGGAGCGCGGGATTATCGTCGAACCGGAGGTCTTCGCGGAGCCATACGAGGCTGGGTGAGGTCGCCATGGCGGCGCTTTAGGCTGATATCGGCGCCGTTGTCAGGCGTCAGACTGCCTCGGTCCCCCGCTTGGGTGCCGCATTGGGAAGGCTTTGAAGCTGGGCAAACGCGGCGGCGAGTTGGTCGCGAGAAATGGGCTTGTGCAAAACGTCGACGGCGCCTGCTGCTCTGCATTGCTCCACGACAGTAGGTTCATCGTGTGCCGTGAGCATAAAGACCGGCGTTTTTGAGCTATCTTTTTGGCGCTCGTGGATGCGCTGCATTGCCTGGATGCCGTCGACTTCTGGCATGTTCACATCCATGACAATCACGTCGAAGTCCTTTGCGAGCGCGATCGCGATCGCCTCTTCGCCATTGTCGGCGAAGACGAATTGATGGCCGAGGACGCGGAGAAAGGCTTCGACAATCTGCTGGTTGACCGGGTTGTCCTCAGCGACAAGCACTGAGAGCGCCCGATCCGCGTGAGGCGCTGCCCGCTCCTCCTCCTCAGCCGAGGGCATAGAAAGATCGACGACCGATGCGGGGATGCGGACGTCAAAGCGCGTTCCAAAGCCTTCTGTGCTTTCAACGTCGATTGTTCCGCCCATCAGTGTACAGAGCTGATGGCAGATCGAGAGGCCCAGCCCCGCCCCGCCAGGGTTGCTCGCTAGATTTTGTTCCACCTGTGAGAAACGGGCGAACAGCTGCGGGAGGAACGACTTTGGGATGCCCTTGCCCGTGTCAGATACGCTGATGTGGAGATCACCCTCTTCGTGGCTCAACGCGACGGTGACCACGCCGTTGTCCGTGAACTTGATCGCGTTTCCTACGAGGTTTTTGATGATTTGCCCGACGCGAACGTCATCGACGTCTATAACGGCAGGGAGATTTGCCAATCCCTCCGTATCAAGAGCGATGCGTTTCTCTGACGCTGCTGCGGAAAATAGCGCAACGGTTTCGCTGGCCAGCCTTCCGATGTTTGTCGGCCGACGGATAATCTCCATCGCGCCGCTCTGAAGCCGTTCGTGATCGAGGATATCATCCAAGAGACGCACAAGGGTCCTCGCTGAGGCTCCCGCCAGCTCGATACGCTCGCGCTGGGCATCGGAGAGTTCGGCCGAGAGCGCGATATCGATCATCCCCAGGACACCGTTCATCGGTGTGCGGATCTCATGGCTCATGTTGGCCAGGAACTGTGACTTTGCCTGCTCAGAACGTTCAGCCGCCAAGCGCGACGCACGCATCGCCTTAATGGCGCTCAACGTTTGTACCCTGAACATCGCCGCGCCGATGTAGAGGAAGAAAACAAGAGCCGACATTGAGATATAGGCGACCGTCCAATCGATATAGCTCCCGCCGGCGAACGTGATTGTCTCGACGGTGTGAAAAGACCAGTACAGGAATGCGTACGTCCCGAGTGCTCCCAACGTCATCAGACCACCGAGAACGGCGCCGCTGGCAAAGGTCGTCGCAACAATGACGGGCACGAGGAAGATGCACGATGTTGCAAAGAGAATTTGCGAACCGAGAGCGAGGGCAATGAGCGCGCCGTAGATACCCAGCGCGCAGAACTGGCTAATGGAGGTGCTGAAGCGCGGGAGCAGGATGACAGGGATCGGCGCTAAGGTTGCGAACGCTGACGATCCAAATGCGATCCACGTGTATATTCCGCTGAGGTGCCCGTTGACGGCATTGGTAATCGTCGTTGCAAAGCCGCAAAGGCCCCCAAGGAGCATCAGCGTCGCGAAAATGCGCTGACCGTGTTGCGTTATGCTCTCGGCGTCGGATCCCGCCGCTGCCTCTAACCTGTTTGCCATGTTGTGCGCCCTGCACGCCGCTCGATGATGAGGGTGTCAGGTTGCGTTTACTAAGCGCTTGCGGAAGCTCGTCGATTTGTTGCGATCGTGCGGAATTAGAGGACGCCTTGGCGCAGGAGGTCGTGGACGTGGAGGACCGAGATGGGCTTGCCGTTCTCGACGACGAACAGCGCGGTGATCTCTTTTTTGGTGAGGAACCCCAATGCTTCGCCGGCGACGGTATCGGCCGTGACCGTGCGCGGGTTGGCGCTCATCACGTCATCCACGAGCGCATTGTCGAGTGCGTAGGCGTGCCGTCTGAGGTCACCGTCGGTGATGATCCCGACCAGCGCGCCAGCTTCGTCGGTGATGCCGACGCAGCCGAGGCCTGCCTCACTCATCACAGCGATGGCCTCGGAAACCTTGGCGCCCAGCGGCGTGATCGGGACTTCGCGGCTCTCTGGGAGCAAGTCGGCAACCTTCCGGAGCTGCGCCCCAAGCTTGCCGCCGGGGTGGTAGCGTTTGAAATCGCTGGCCGTGAACCCGCGCGCTTCGAGCAGCGAGACAGCCAACGCGTCACCGAGCGCGATGGCGACCGTGGTCGACGTGGTCGGCGCCGACGTCTCTTGGCAGGCCTCGCGAACCTGCGGCGCCAACAGGGTGATATCGGCCGCTTTGTCGAGGGAACTGCCTGCTTTGCTGGTCAGTCCGATCAGCGGGATCGAGAACCGCCGGGTGTAACTTAAAATATCTGAAAGTTCAGGGGTTTCCCCTGAATTGGAGAGGGCCATGACGACGTCGCGTTCCTCAACCATCCCCAAATCGCCGTGGCTCGCCTCGCCCGGGTGGACGTAGGTTGCAGGCTGGCCCGTTGATGCGAGGGTTGCGGAGATCTTGCGGCCGATGTGCCCCGACTTGCCCATGCCGGTGACAATCACCCGGCCGTTCGCGGCCAAGATTGTTGCCACGGCCTCGCTCAGCGAGTCAGCAAGCGGCTCCCCTGGGGCAAGCGCTGCGGCGAGCTGTTCGAGCCCGTCGATTTCGACGCGGATGGTTTTGGCCGCAATCGACGCAACGTCGACAGCGGGCGCTTTCAGCTCGGCCATGGCTGTTCTCCTCAGAGCGACCCTCTCTTGCGCAGGGTTGGCTCGGTCAAATCGTCGTTGGCGGGCATTTGCGCACCAAGTTGAGCGGGGATAAGGCGGCGCCATGACAGAAATCAACCGCACCGTCACAATCAGCGCGTCCGCAGGCGACGTTTCGGTCGCAAACACGGCGCCCTTCATGCTGTTCGCCGGTCCGTGCGCCATGGAGAGCCGCAGCCACGCGTTGGAAATGGCGACGGCCATTAAAGAGATTACCGATCGGTTGGGGATCGGGTTTGTCTATAAATCGAGCTTCGACAAAGCGAATCGCACGTCGCTGAATTCGAAGCGCGGCGTTGGGCTCGATGACGCGCTGCCTGTTTTCGCAGAGATCAAGGAGACGCTAGGTGTCCCCGTTCTGACGGACATCCACGAGCGGGAGCAGTGCAAACGCGCGGCGGAAGTTGTCGACGTTCTCCAGATCCCTGCTTTCCTCTGTAGGCAGACTGATTTGCTTGTGGCGGCGGCTGAGACGGGCCGGGTGATCAAGGTCAAGAAGGGCCAGTTCCTCGCCCCTTGGGATATGAAGAATGTGGTGGCGAAAATCACCGGCGCGGGGAACCCGAACGTTCTGGTGACGGAGCGCGGCGCGAGTTTTGGATACAATACGCTGGTCACGGACTTTCGTGGCATCAAAACCATGGCCGAGGAGACCGAGGCTCCGATTATCTTCGATGCGACGCATTCGGTGCAACAACCGGGCGGACAAGGCGGTACCTCAGGTGGTCAGCGGGAGATGATCCCGAGCCTTGCGCGGGCTGCTGTTGCGGTGGGTGTCGCCGGCGTTTTTGCGGAAACCCATCAGGACCCGGACCAGGCACCGTCTGATGGCCCCAATATGATCCCGCTCCACTGGCTCGAGGATTTCCTTCGCGACCTACAAGATCTCGATCGGGTCGCGAAGAGCCGGGCCAGCCTTCATAACTTTCCCGGCGTCTAGAACCCCGACTGGGCCGACTGTCATAAGCTCCGTACGGTGAACGTCGGCCTTTGGTACTTTACAGCAACTTGCGACGGCGACGGGCTGCGCCAAGGCCGATGGCACCCGCGAGGAAGAGGGGCAGGGCGCCGGGTACTGGGGTTGATGCCGTCAAGCGGCCTTGAGTCGACGCGAAGTTGAGGCCTGCGAGGGCAAAGTCTGAGGAGCCATCGTCGCGTCCCGAGCCTGCGCGGAAGACGAGGCGATCAACCCGCGTTAGTTGCGTCAGCGTTTCACGCTCAAACCCTCCGCCGTTGTGGAGTGAGGCGTCGGTGAACAGCGTACCGATTTTTGTGAAACCAGCGGCAGTGTTGCCTGTCCATAATTCGGTCACAGCGGTTTCGATGTCGCGCGCGTCGGTGCTGTTGGCGTGGCGCTTAAAGAGGTCCAGGAAGTAGACCTCAACAAGGGTGATCCCGGTACTGAACGTCAGTGTAATGCTTTCGTTGCGGCGGGCGGTAATCTCATCATCGCCAATACCGACGCCGTCGCTTTCGCACGCGAGCATGGGGTCATTGGCGCAGAACCAACCGGTCGGGCCACGCTCGTTGGTGTTCGTGGCGCCGCCTTGGCTTTCGATGAAGACGTTGATACCGCTGCCCGCGATGTTGTTGATCCACGCGCCGCTTTGGGGTGCGCCGGAGAAAACGGAGCGGTCGGTGAGATCGAGGATCGCGGCCTGGCTCGGAACGAAGGCCAGAGCAGCGGCGGATGCGAAAGCGGCGAGCAAGCGTCTCAGCATGGTCAGGTATCCTCACGTGGTTTCACCGTGAGGATGCACGAGCCGTGCCATTCTCCCTTAGGGGTTGTAGAGCGCCCCGCGATCGAGGGGGACGCCGGTCAGCCCCGGTGCCCGCCGCGACGCAACGATCGCGTAGTTTGAGGCAGAAGCGCGTTTGAAACCAACGTAGAAGAGCGTGAAGTAGATTTGCCAAAACAGCGTGCGGGCCCGTCCCGCCTCGGCAATTGCTGCCTCTTTGTTCGCGGCAAGGCGGCGTTCCCAGGCGCTGATCGTCTTGATGTAGTGCTCGCGCAGGCACTCAACGTCGAGCACTTCCAGGCCCAACCGTCCCATATTGGTCACGGTGTTGCCGACATAGTCGAGCTCTCCGCCAGGGAAGATGTGGGTTGTGATGAACGTCATCGCGCCGGTGGGCTTGCGGAATTGGCTGAGGTCTTTGCCGCCCCGGCGGGTGGTCGCTTGGTGGTAGTAGAGGCCTTGGGGCTTGAGCAGGTTGCGGACCAGTTCGAAATGGGTGTCGAAATTCTCCCAGCCCACATGCTCGAACATCTCCACCTGGGCGATCTTATCGTAGACGCCGCGCTGGCCTTCGAGGGAGCGGTAGTCGGCGAGATGCAAGGTGATCTTATCGCTCAGACCGAACGCGTCGACGCGGGTCTGCGCGAAGGCCAATTGCTCTTTGGAGAGCGTGAAGCCGTCGACGTGCGCCCCAAAGTGCTGGGCCGCGTGACAGGCCAAGGCGCCCCAACCGCACCCGATGTCGAGCAAACGCTCACCGGGCTTGAGCCGCAGCTTGCGGCAGATGAGGTCCAGCTTTTGCTGCTGCGCGACCTCCAGCGTCTCTTCACCGGTTTTGTAGTAGCCGTTCGAGTAGACCATCGCCTCGTCGAGGAAGAGCGCGAAAAATGCGTTGGAGACGTCGTAATGGAACGAGATCATCTCCTGGTCGTCGCGCTCCTCGTGCTTGCCGCCCGGCGCCTTCATGTAGCCTGGCAAAGCCTGGGCATCGTCGCGGCTCGACAAAAGGAACGGCAGGGCGCTTTTGGCGATGACGCCGCGGTTGATCCGCTTGAGGAGGTGCATCGCGCGGCCGTGATCCCAACGCTCTGAGAATTCGAGCGGGCTGCCCCCTTCTAGGCGAAGTTCTTCTGCCGCCAGGAGTTTGACAAAAGTCGGCAGGCCTGGTGCGAGGAAGAACCGTCTGAGCACGTTGGGCGAGGTGATGACCAAGCGCAGGTCGTCCCGGGCGCCCTCGCGGAGCGGCACCACTTCGCCATTCCACAGCACGGCGCAGAAATCAGCCTGGAGATGCTCAGCGACTTCGCTGAGAACGGCGCGGGCGGCTTTTAGGCGTTGTGACATAGCTCTTCCGCGCTCCTTGAACTCCGCTGCGCGTAGGGCGCCTCCAGCCAGGGCTCAAGGCGGCGTCTCATTCGTTAACATTTTAATTGGATGGCGAGCGATTTTGTGCTATTCCTTAACCGAGGGACAAAAAAGAAGGGGACCTCTTATGAAAAAATCAATCACGTTGGCCGCAACCGCGGCTGCTCTCTTTGCCTCGGCAAACGCGGCGCCTGTTCTTGATGGCGGCTGGTTCGGCGACCAGATCGATGACGTGGGCATCAACTCTGCCTCCTCGCCCTATGTGTTCACGCTGACCAATGACGCGTTCTTCCGCATCACCGACGCGTTCATCCCGGGCGACGATCTCGTTGTGAACAACAATGGGTCGCTCCTGTTCGATCCAGGTTTTGCTGCGTTCCCGATGGGCTTTGGCGATAATATCGATGCCGATACCCCATGGACCGACATGGACTTCGAAAGTGGTGAAATCCTCCTCACCGCTGGCATGTATTCGATCACTGTCCAGGGTGACGGCGCTGCCGGACTGCCCGCTGGTTTCTTCGTCCGCCTCGACTCAGCGTCGGAAATTCCTGTCCCAGCAGCGGCGCCGCTGATGCTGGCAGGGCTCGGTGCGATCGCTGCACGCCGGAGAAAGAAAACCGCATAAAGTCAGCCATATTGGCTTTGGGAAAGGGCGCCTGCGGGCGCCCTTTTTCGTGACATTTTCCACAATCGCGCGGCGACATGGTTTCGGTTTGCGGCAACGCTGCTACGCCCATTGCGGCTTGAACCGGAGAACGCATGGCTCGCCGCCCAAAGACCACAAAAGCTGCGCCGCCCCCCCCGCCTGAGGACATCATCGACGCCCCGATTACCGAGGCTCTGTCCCAGCGCTACCTGGCCTATGCCCTGTCGACGATCACGGCGCGGGCGCTGCCTGATGTGCGCGATGGGTTGAAGCCCGTGCACCGGCGCATTCTTTACGCGATGCGCGGCATGAAATTGTCGCCGAGCGGGAGCTACAAAAAATCGGCGAAGGTTGTCGGCGAGGTGATGGGCAATTTCCATCCGCACGGGGATCAAGCGATCTATGACGCTCTCGTCCGGTTGGTCCAGGACTTTTCCGTCCGTGTACCGCTTGTCGATGGTCAGGGGAACTTCGGTAACGTTGACGGGGACAATGCCGCGGCCATGCGGTATACGGAAAGTCGGCTTACCGCGGCTGCGGAATTGCTGCTTGAGGGGATCGACGAAGACGCAGTCGATTTCCGCGAAACCTACGACGGAGAGGGCAAAGAGCCTGCCGTGCTGCCCGCTGCGTTTCCGCATTTGCTTGCGAATGGCGCGGCTGGGATCGCCGTTGGCATGGCGACGTCTATTCCTCCGCACAATCCGCTCGAACTGATTGATGCGGCGATCCACCTGATTAAGTCGCCCGGTGCGCGGACGGAGACTTTGCTGAACTCTGTTCAGGGCCCGGATTTCCCCACGGGCGGAGTGTGTATCGAGCCCAGGGAAAGCTTGGTGGAAGCCTACGCCACGGGGCGGGGCGGTTTTCGGTTGCGTGCGAAGTGGCATACGGAGGATTTAGGCAGGGGGCGGTATCAAATTGTCGTCACCGAAGTTCCGTATCAGGTGCAAAAGGCTAAGCTGATCGAACGGATTGCCGAACTGATCAACGGCAAGAAACTGCCGATCATCACCGATATCCGCGACGAGAGTGCCGAGGATGTGCGCCTCGTTCTGGAGCCGCGATCGGGAACGCTCGATGCGCAAGCGGTGATGGCCGCGGTGTTCAAGGCGACGGATCTTGAAGTTCGCTTTCCGCTCAATATGAACGTTCTGGATGCCGACGGTGCGCCGAAAGTCATGGGGCTGCGCGATGTGCTCACCGCTTTCATCGATCACCGACGCGATGTCCTCCTGCGGCGCACCCTGTTCCGTCTCGACAAGATTGCGCGGCGGCTTGAGATCTTGGCCGGTTATCTCATCGCGTATCTCAACCTTGATGAGGTGATCCGGATCATCCGGTTTGAAGATCACCCTAAGGAGGAATTGATCCGGACGTTCGATCTCACGGAGGTCCAGGCTGAAGCGATCTTGAACATGCGCCTCCGGTCGCTTCGCAAACTCGAGGAAATGGAGATCAAGCGCGAGAACACCGCGCTGAAGAAAGAGCAGAAAGAGCTCCGTGCTCTGCTGAAATCTCCTGAGCAGCAGGATGCCACCCTCACCGGGCAATTGCGCGAGACGAAGAAGGCGTTTGGCGGGAAAGATGGGCTGGGTGCCCGGCGCACCGAGATGGCCGATGCGCCGACCGATGATGATGTGGTCATGGACGACCTCATCGAGAAAGAGCCGGTGACTATTGTCATTTCGCAAAAGGGCTGGTGCCGGGCGCTTAAGGGGCACATCGACGATCCGTCTACGATCAAATATAAAGAAGGGGACCGCGAAAAGATCCTCCTGCGCGCGATGAGCAGCGACAAGCTCGCGCTCTTCGCGACCAATGGAAAGAGCTACACCCTGGCCGTCTCCGATCTGCCCGGTGGCCGTGGCCAGGGGGAGCCTATCCGCCTGATCGTCGACATGGCGCCCGGTGACGAGCCGGTGACGGTGGTCGTCGCTGGCGAGGGGCGGACGTTCCTTTTGGTCTCCTCCGCAGGACACGGGCTTTTCGTCAAGGAAGAAGACACCGCGGCCAATACGCGCAAAGGCAAGCAGCTCTTGAACCTTGCCGAGGGCGCGGAGCTCGTGGTCGCTCGGCCGATGGAAGGAGAACCGGGTTCGCAGAATTTCGTTGCTTCGGTGACCTCCAACCGGAAGCTCCTGGTGTTCCCTGCGAGCGAACTTCCGACGATGACGCGGGGGAAGGGGGTCATTCTCCAACGCTCGACCAAAGCGGTCTTGGTGGACGCGAAGGTCATCGATTCTAAACTCGGACTGAGCTGGATCGACAAGGCTGGGCGCGAGCAAACGGAGAGCGGCTGGAAAAAATGGGTCGGTAAGCGCGGCGGTGCAGGCTCGGCCGTGCCGAAGGGCTTTCCCCGCAATCTGAAATTGGGTGGCGTTGGTTAACGGATCGCGCCAAGCTTAAAGCTCGGTGTGTTGGGAGACATCAGGATGGTGCGACGCGGGATGACCCTGGTTGCTGCCGCGTTGTGCGCGGCCGCGGGTGCACAGGCCCAGACGCCGGAGGAGATCGAGCGTTTTCGCAAGATGACCATCCTGTCGGTGGGCGGTGCGGCCATCGTCAACAACGAGCCTTATGTTGGCTTCAACGACGATGAGATCAACGCGACCGTCGTTCCATTTTTTGCGTACAACAAGAATAACTTAACGGTCGCGGGGCCGAATATTTCGTACCGCTTTTGGCGTCCAGCGGGGATCCAACTTTCAGCCGAGACGCGGTACCGTTTTCAGAATTACGACGAAAACGACAGCCCGTTTTTGGAGGGGATGAGCAGCCGGGTCGGCACCTTTGAGGTCGGGCTTCAGGCGCAAAAGCGTTGGGATCGGCTGCGCCTTCAAGGACGCGGCATGGTTGATGTGGGCGGCCGCCACGACGGGTACGAGTTGCAAGCGCGGGCAACGTTTGAGGTCAGCGACGGCCGCGCGCTCTCGCTTCGCCCCGCTGCGGGTGTGGCTTATCAGTCGCAGAACGTCACAAACTACTATTACGGCGTCCGGACCGACGAGGTGGCGCAGAACCTCCCGCGCGGCGATGGCTCCTTCGGCGACCGCGACTTTTACTTTGCTGATGAAGCCTTTGTTCCTTTTGCCGGAGCGGAATTCCGGTTGCGTTTGAGCCGCCGTATTCAGGTTGCAGGGCAGGTGCGGGCTGATTTTCTCCCCGAGGAGATCACCGACAGTCCGATCGTCGATGTCGAAACCCGCACAAGTGCGTTTGTTGGCTTGAGCTATCTTCTATCCGGGCCCGGCGTGGTGGCGCGACCGGGCGATCGCCAACGCTGACGAACGCGCGCGCCCCCCGGGCGTTGCTCTGGGGGCCAATTGCGGGCATCAGGGCCCTTCGCCCAGACATTGAGACGTCCCGATGGCCCGCATTCTGATCACATCCGCGCTGCCTTATATTAATGGCATCAAACACCTCGGCAACTTGGTGGGCTCGATGCTGCCGGCGGACGTTTACGCGCGGTATTGCCGAGCGCGCGGGCACGAAGTGCTGGCGATTTGCGCAACCGACGAACACGGAACGCCAGCAGAAATCGCCGCGCTGAAAGCGGGCCAAGACGTCGCCGCCTACTGCGCGGAGCAGCACGAAAAGCAGAAGGCTGCGGGGGACGCCTTTGGCTTGAGCTTTGACCACTTTGGTCGGTCATCGGCTCCGTCCAACCATCAGCTTACGCAGCATTTTGCGGTGCGTCTGAAAGAGAACGGCTTCATTGCCGAGGTTGAGGAAGAGCAGATTTATTCCCATGCGGATGGACGCTTCCTGCCTGACCGGTACGTTGAGGGAACCTGTCCGAATTGCTCTTTCGAGAAGGCTCGGGGTGATCAGTGCGACAATTGCGGAAAGCTGCTCGATCCCACCGATCTGATTGAGCCGTACTCGGCGCTTTCCGGATCGAAGGATATTGAGCGGCGGAAGACCAAGCACCTCCACTTGTTGCAGTCCAAGCTCGAAGATGAAGTCCGTGCCTTCGTTGACGCCCACCCGGATTGGCCGCTGCTGACCAAGTCGATTGCGTACAAATGGTTGGATGAGGGCCTCCGCGACCGGTCGATCACGCGTGATCTGGAGTGGGGTGTTCCGGTTCCTGATCTTCCGGGTAAGGTCTTTTACGTATGGTTCGATGCGCCGATCGCCTATATCGCTGCGACGGAAGACAAGCTTGGCCAAGGCTACCGTCAGTGGTGGCGCGAGGACGAAGGCGCGGACGACGTCCGGTACGTTCAGTTCATGGGCAAGGATAACGTCGCGTTTCACACGGTGAGCTTTCCGTGTACGATCCTTGGCAGCCGGGAGCCTTGGAAGAAAGTTGATACGCTGAAAAGCCTCAACTGGCTCACCTGGTATGGCGGCAAGTTCTCGACGTCTGAGAACCGCGGCATCTTTATGGACCAGGCGTTGGAAATTCTGCCCGCCGACCTCTGGCGCTGGTACCTGATGGCGAATGCGCCGGAGTCGGAGGATACGGCCTTCACGCTGGAGAGTTTTCAGCAGACGGTGAACAAGGATCTTGCCGACGTCCTGGGGAACTTCGTCAACCGGATCGTCCGGTTCACGGGTTCGAAGTTTGAGGGCGTCGTGCCCGATGGCGGTGAGCCGGGTGAGGCTGAGGCGGCGCTCGAGACGGCGCTCCGCGAGCGGATCAGCACTTACGAAGGCCATCTCGAAGCCATGGAGTTCCGCAAGGCGTTCAGCGAGTTGCGGTCGATATGGGTCCTCGGTAACGAGTACCTACAGTCCGCTGCGCCTTGGGCAGTGTTTAAAGAGGACAAAGACCGCGCCGCGATGATCGTCCGTACCGCGCTCAACCTCATCCCGCTTTATGCGCAGCTTTCGGCGCCGGTTATTCCGCATACTGCTGAAAAACTCGCGGCGGTGTTTGGGACGGAAGCGCTGGGTTGGCCAGGGAAGGGATCGCTGCTCGACGTTCTCCCGCGCGACCAGTCGTTCGAAGCGCCCGGCGTCCTCTTCAAAAAGGTTGAGGATGACGAGGTTGAGGCGTGGGCGGAACAGTTTGGGGCGCCGCGCGGGTAAACGCCTAATCTCTCCCTAGGGAGAGATCGACAGATTCGCTGCCGAGTGAGGGGCGAAAGGGCGACTGAGAATTCTCTCCCGAAATCGGTGATTTCGACCTCTCCCCCAGGGAGAGGTAGCTGGGATCCCTAGTCGTTGGCGGGGGCGTTGCCGGTGGGGCTTGTCTTCTGGAACGTGCTTTTGATGTTGCCGATGAGGTCCACGTCGGCGCCTGCGCGCTTCATGATGAAGTACTGCTGCACCACCCCGAGGAACGTGTTCCAGAACCAGTAGAGCACGAGGCCTGCGGCGAACGGCGCGAAGATGAACATGAAGATCAGCGGCAGGAAGCCGAACACCTGCGCCTGGATCGGATCCGTGGGCGGAGGATTGAGCTTCGTCTGCACCCACATCGCCGCGCCCATCAGAAGCGGCAGGATGCCAAGGCCAAGGAACGCACCGATCAGCGGCACGACGGTTGGATCGAACGGCAGGAGACCGAAGAGATTGAAGATCGTCGTCGGGTCCTGCTCCGCAAGGTCGGGGATGTAAAGGAACGGCTCGTGCCGGATCTCGATGGTGGTGAAAAGCACCTTATAAAGAGCAAAGAAGATCGGCATCTGCAGAAGCACTGGCAAGCAACCCGCCGCGGGGTTGATCTTGTACTTCTTGTAGAGGGCCATGACCTCCTGTTGCTGCTTCATCTTATCGTCTTTGTATCGCTCCTGGATGCGCTTCATCTCTGGCGCCACCTTCCGCATACCCGCCATCGAGACGTAGGACGCGTTGGCGAGGGGGAAGAGCATCGCCTTGATCACCAGGGTGAGGAGCAGGATCGCGACCCCGTAATTGCCCGTCAGCACACCGAAGAAGTGCAGCCCCGCATGGATCGGCCGGGTGAGGAAGAAAAACATCCCCCAGTCGACGGCTTTGTCGAAGCTGGTGATCCCGAGCGTTCGCTCGTAGTCGCGTAACGTTTCGACCACTTTGGCGCCGGCAAACATCCGCGAGGTGATGGTTGCTGATTGCCCGGGCTCGAGGAAGAAGCCTTCTAGCTGATAACTGGCGCGGTAGGAAGGGACCGCTCCGCGGCCGACCCGCTCGAGCTTGAGTTCGAAGCTTTGGTCCTGCGGGGGGATGGCGGCGGCGAGCCAGTATTTATCGGTGACGCTGACCCACCCACCTGAGCCGTTCTCCGTGATGGTGTTTTTCGCGCCCTTGTCGAGCTTGCCGTATTTCCGGGAATGCAGCTTGCCGCTGGTGACCCCCTGAATGCCTTCGAAGAGGACGAAGCCTGGTTGCAGATCGGACGGCACGCCCCGCTGCAGCGCGAAGCCGTAGGGTAGGATCGCTGCGTTCTCGGACGCGCCATTGGTGACCTTGTGGGTCGCGGTGAACATGAACTGCTCGTCCACAGCGAGGGTCATCTCGTGCCTGATCGCGCCATCTTGGCGGGTTAGGGTGACCGGCGTTTCAGGCGTGAGACGGGCGCTAGTGGCCGCAGTCCACACGGCGTTTTCGTCACTGTTCCCGTTCACAATAATGCCGTTGCGGATCAGCGTCGCATCGCCGCTCGACCGCGGGCTCAGGACATTGACCATGCCGCTGTCGCTTTTCACGGTCTGATCGTAGCCCTTGAGCTGGATGTCATCGAGGGTCGCCCCGCGCAGGTTCAGCGAACCGGTCATCGTGGGCGTCTCGATGGGAAGGCGCGCCGGTGCAAGAGCGAGGGCCTCCTCACGGGTGGCCGGCGCGTTGCTGGTGCTTGCGCCGATCCCTTCTAGGGTTCCTTCAGGGCGGGCGGCTGCTGCGGCTTCTGCTGCTGCTTGGCGGGCCGCCTCGGCTTCGGCGCGCTGTGGGCCCATCACAAAGATGTCCCAGCCGATGATAATCATCAGGGTCAGCCCGATGGCGGCCAAAATGTTGCGATCCATGAAGAACTCTTCCTTTGCCCGGACCCCAGCCCTGAACCGGACCCGGCAACCCTCGGAACTATGTAGGCGCTGCGTTAGCTTTCGCGAGCCTCTAGGAGGGCGCTGCGAAGCTCGTCAAGAAGTTGCGCGTAGGACGTCGTCCGGGCGCGGCTGCGCGCTATGATCACATAATCATGCGACGCGCGCGCACAACTCGGGAAGATTTCGCGGACGGCGGCCCGCAGCCGCCGTTTGATCCTGTTCCGGAAGACGGCATTCCCAAGCTTTTTGGTAACTGTCAGACCAACCCGGGCGAAGGGAGTATCGTTAGGGAGCACTTGAACCGTGAAACAAGGCCTCGCCACACGAACACCAAAACGCGCACGAACGAAGTCCGCGCGCGCTTTCAAGACAGAAATAGGGAGAGAGGCTGGGGCGCTTATGCCGACAAGCGCTTACGGCCTTTAGCGCGCCGAGCCGCGAGGACGTTGCGCCCGCCCACGGTTTTCTTACGAGCGAAAAACCCGTGGCGGCGTTTCCGCTTCAAGTTGCTGGGTTGAAATGTGCGTTTCATCGGTTGGCCTCGGCCTGAAAGGGTGAGCGGCAGCCACTAATCGAAAGACCGGCGCTGGGTCAACGCGTCAATTGAGAAAAACAAACGGAGAGCACCATGGCGGATGCATCGGGCGCGTTGGCGCCGAGCCAGGAAATCCAAATCAACCGGACCTTGAAGGTGGATGTCTGCGTGATCGGCGCAGGATCTGCAGGATTGACGGCCGCTGGTGGGGCTGGGGCGCTGGGCCGGAAAACGGTTCTGCTTGAGGCAGCAAAAATGGGCGGCGACTGCCTCAACTACGGGTGCGTTCCCTCGAAAACGCTGATCGCCAGCGCCAAGGTCGCCCATACGATTCGCAACTCCGAGGAGTTTGGGATCAAGGCGCAGATTCCCGAAGTCGACTTCCTCAAAGTGATCGATCGGGTGGCCAAAGTGATCGCCGACCTTGCCCACCACGACTCCGCCGAGCGGATGAAAGAAGAGTTTGGCGTTGATACGATCAAGGCCCGGGGGCGTTTTGTCGGGCCGCGGGAAGTCGTCGCCGGTGACACGCGGATCGTGGCGAAGCACTTCGTCATCGCAACCGGCTCCTCGGCGTTGATCCCGCCGATCCCTGGGCTCGATCAAGTGAGCTATCTCACCAACGAGACGGTCTTCAGCCAGACCTTCCAGCCGGAACATTTGATGGTCCTTGGCGGTGGGCCGATCGGCGCGGAGATGGCCCAGGCCCACCGTATGCTTGGCTCGAAAGTGACGATCATCGAGCGAGGAACGATCTTTGGCAAAGATGACCCCGAGCTGGTGGATGTCATTCGTACACGGCTGAAAGCCGACGGCGTGGACGTGCGCGAAGGTCTAACGGCGACGAAGATCCGGCAAGACGGAAAAGTGATCACGGTCACCGCGGAGACCGAAAGCGGCGAGTCCGTTGCGATCTCGGGAGACCAACTGTTGGTGGCACTCGGCCGCAAGCCGAACGTCGAGGGGCTCGGTCTGGAGGAGGCCGGCGTGACGTTTACACCCCGCGGCATCACAGTGAACGGCAAGCTCGAGACATCGAACAAGCGGATCTATGCGGTTGGCGACGTGAACGGAGGACTTCAGTTCACCCATGTCGCGGGCGCGCAGGGGCGGATTGCGCTGAACAACATCCTTCTGAAAGTGCTGTCGAAGACGTTCAATCCCGATATTGTGCCATGGGTGACGTATACGGAACCTGAGCTCGCCCACGTAGGACTGACCGAGGCGCAGCTCAAAGAACGCGGCGTGAAATACGAGATTGTCCGTGCACCATTTAACGACAACGATCGGGCCAATGCGGAGGGTGAAACCGCGGGCTTTGTGAAAGTGCTGGTCGGGAAGGGCGGAAAGATCCTCGGCGCCGACGCAGTGGGCGCTCATGCCGGGGAGATCATCCAGCAATTTTCCTTGGCGGTGGCGAACGGCCTGACGATGGCGGCCTTCGATAAAATGATTGCTCCGTACCCGACTCTTGGGGAAATTTCCAAGGCGGCGGCGGATTCATATAGCTTCGATAAGCTGTTCACGCCGTTCAACAAAGCGGCGATCAAACTGCTCGCACTGTTCGACTGATCAGTCGGGCGTCAGCTCTTTTGGCCAGCGGCGGTGGAACCATAGCCACTGCTCTGGCCGGGCGAGGATGAACTCGCCGAGCGCATCGTTTATTTTCAGCGTGAGTTCTTCCGTACTCATCCCTTCGGTTTCGATGGGGGTGTGGACGGTGCAAACAAAACGCGCGCCCGGCTGGCGGGTCATTTGCAGCGGAATGACGGGGAGCTTCTGCTTGATCGCGAGACGTGCTGCCGCGGGCGGCGTCATCGCCGGGTGCCCCAAAAGCGGGACTTCGATGCCGTCGTTGAGCTTTTGATCGACCAGCATCGACAGCGAATAGCCATTTTTCAGTGCGCCGAGGAGTTCGCGCCCACCGCGTTTGCCTTTGGGGATCTGCAGCCTACTGATCGACCCAGCGCGAAGGTTGATGATGTGCTCGTCCACCAAAGCATTGTTCGGTGCACGGTAGACCACAGCGAACTTGACGCCTGCCTTGCGGATTGTGGCGCCCATCGCCTCCCAATTCGCGAAGTGGCCCGACACGAAGATGGCCTGGCGCCCTTCTTCGGCGATGGCCTCCATGACCTTTGCGTTTTCAACGGTGACACGATCCGCAAGCTGATCGAAATGGGCATATTCAGCAAAGGTCCGGCCGACATTCTCCCATGTGTCGCGCAGGATACAGTCGCGCTCGGCCTTGGTCATATCGGGGTAGATGAGGCGCAGGTTGGCCTCACCCCGGCGTTGGAAGTTGGGCAGCATCGGCCCGATGACGCGCAAGGTCTTTCCGAGAAAGCCCGAGGCCTTTTCGATTGGAAGGCGTTTGAGCAGACCGAGGAGGCCCAAGAAGGCCGCGGCTTCGATCCGGCGCGAAAACGTAACGGGTTTGTTTTTGCGCGGCTCGGGGAGGTCGAATTTCGCGTCCCAGCTCTCGGCGACCGTGTCGCTCATATCACTTTCTCCAGCAGCGCCAGCACCTGTGCCTCGTTGCGAACAGCGATGCCGCCTCGAATCGCAGCCACTGCAGCGCGTTCGGCGGCGGGCAACCGCACGACGTCTTTTTCCGTCATAACCAGTGTCGCGCCGAGCTGCGATGCTTTTTCGCGCAGCGCCGTGATCTCGTCGGGGGAGAAGGGGTGGTGGTCAGGGAAAGCTTCGGCGCCGACAAGGTCGGCGCCTACCGCCGCTAAGCTTTGAAAGAAGCGTTCGGGCCTGCCAATTCCGCACGCGGCGACCAGCGGGCCCTCGGGGACCGATGTCTCATCGATGGCGAACCACGCTTCAATGAGCGGCCGCCCCGCTGCGAGGGTCTTCAATGCCCGGGGGGTTTTGCTGTCCGTTGATGGGAGCATCGCGACCACCGCTTGGCAGCGATCACGGGCTGCCGCGGGCCATTCTCGCAGAGGACCTGCTGGGAAAACCTCGCCGTTGCCGAACAGCGCCTCAGCATCGACGAGGAGGAACGACAGGTCTTTGAAGAGTTTCGGGTTTTGGAGACCATCGTCCATGATGATGAGCTCGGCCCCGGCTTGCGCTGCCTCGGCGGCTCCAGCGGCGCGGTCGCGGCTCACCCAGACGGGATGTGCGCTGCTGAGCAACAACGGTTCATCGCCGACCTCGGCGGCGGTCAGTCCTTCGGTGACCAAGACCGGCCCCTTGGCCGTGCCGCCATAGCCGCGCGTCAAAATGTGGGGATGGCGGCCGCGGGCGCGGATAAAGGAACTGAGCCAACGGACAAACGGCGTCTTGCCGACGCCGCCCATCGTCGCGTTGCCAACGCATATGACGGGAACCGATGCTTTAAAGGGCCGGGTCGAGGCGAGGCGCCGCTGCACCTCCGCATGATAGAGTGCCCCAAGGGGCCGCAGCAGTTTTGCCGCCGTGCTGGTTCCGGGACGGGCTGACCAAAAGCCCGGTGGGTCGAAGCTCATGGTCCGGTGATATCGCCCTTTGCCAGCACCGGCTCAAGTGCTTCGACGAGGGCTTCGAGCACGGTCCGCGCGCTGGCCTCGGACCACTTTTTCGCCTGCAGCGCCATCGCGCTTCGGGTTTTCTCGTCTTTGAGCAGCCGGGTCAGGGCAGCGGCCAGGTCCCGTTCATTCCGCACGAGAGCGGCGCTGCCTTCAGTGCGCATGGCGGCGTAGGTGTCGGCGAAGTTGAAGACTTCTGGGCCGTGCAAGATGGCGCAGCCAAGCCTTGCGGGCTCCAGTGGGTTGTGCCCGCCGATCGCCGGGAAACTGCCCCCCACAAAGGCGATGTCGGAGAGTGTGTAAAACACGCCGAGCTCTCCCAGCGTGTCGGCGAGATAGACTTGGGTCTTCGGCGTGATCGGGTCGCCTTGTGAGCGCCGAGCGACGGAGAATCCGTGGTCGCGGCAGATGTTTTCAACTTCCTGGCCCCGGGCCGGGTGACGCGGCGCCAAGATGAGGACGGCATTGGGCAACTCAGCGAGAATTTGCCGATGTGACGAGAGCACTTGGATCTCTTCGGTCTCGTGGGTGCTTGCCGCGAGCCAACGGGGACGATCGGCGAGCCCCTCTTCGACCTCGGCGATGGTATCCGGCGGCGCGGGAAGGGGATCGGCCGCCAGCTTCAGGTTGCCAAGGGTGCCCACCGGGCGGCTGCTCAACGCTTCGAATCGCTCGGCATTTTCGGGGTTCTGCGCGATGATTACCTCGAACACCGACAGCAGCTCCCGCGCCGCTTTCCGCCGGCCTTGCCAGCTTTCATAGCTGCGCGGGGACATGCGCCCATTGATCAGTGCCATGGGTACTTTGCGCTTCATGCCCTCACTGAGCATGATAGGCCAAAGCTCTGATTCAACGAAGAAAGCTGCATCTGGCTTCCAGTGATCAAAGAACTTTTGGACAAAATGCGGCTGATCGATCGGGATATATTGATGAAACGCGCGCTCTGGCAGGCGGCTGGCCATCAGCGCGGCCGACGTTACGGTCCCGGTGGTGACGAGGAACGATAAGCTTGGATGCGCCTCCGCTAGGGCGTCGACCAACGGCAGGACGGACAAGCTTTCGCCTACCGACGCGCCGTGCATCCACAACAGCTTACCCTCAGGCCGGGGCAGCGCGCTGACCCCGCGGCGCTCATCGAGGCGCTCGGCATCCTCCTTCCCCGCTCGCAAGCGTCGCGCCAGGGCATAGTCGGCGACCGGGCGCAAAAGACGGGTCGCCGCGCGATACGTTCGAAGCGACCAGGCCTTATCAGCGGGCATAGAGCGTCCTTCAGTCCTCCTGAGGTCCGGAGGTATGGCAGCATCGTTGCGAAAATGCACCACGGCGTAGCGCTATGACGAAAAATTTCGAAAGGCATTCGCTGGACCGGTCTGGGGAGTGTTGGCAAGGAACCTTATGGCGACCAGCACGCGCGCACCTCTTCTCCGCATGTGGCGGGAGCACCTGTCCGATTATCGCGGCCGGATGATGCTCGCGCTGGTCTTTATGGTGGGCCTGGCCAGCGCCGAGGTCGGCTTTGTCCTCGTGACCGAGTGGCTGTTCGCCGGACTCGAGCCCGAGCGCGACAGCCGCTTCGCCGACGTTTCGAAGGCTCGGGTCATGGTCTTAGGCCCTGTGCTGATCGTCGTTTTGGCCTTGGCCCAGGCGACGTTCTTTTATCTGCAGGCGCTGATCGCCCAGGGCGTCGGCGTCTCAGTGCTCCGTGATCTGCAGAACCAAATGTATGCGGCTATCCTGCGCTATGACATGGCGCAGCTGAAAGGCCGGGGCGGCGATAGCGGGCGCATCGGTGGACTCGTCTCGCGGTTTACCAACGACATGACGGTCCTGCGCGATAGCCTGCGCCGCCTTCCGAATGCGGCGAGAGACTGCGTCAGGCTTGTCGGATTTGTTGGTGTCCTGGCTTTTCTTGATCCTGTCCTGTTTGTCTGTGTACTGCTGATTTATCCGCTCATCGGTATACCGATCACCTTGATCGGCAAGGCGATCCGTCGTCTGTCGCGGCGGGTTCAAGGGCAAATTGGCGATGTTACCGGGTTGCTGACGGAGAGCCTTTCGAACCAGGAGATGGTCAAAAGCTACACCTTAGAAGACAAAGAGCGTACACGGATGGGTGAAGCGTTTGAGGAACGCCGCCGTCTCTTGATGAAACTCGTTCGGCTCCGCGCGTTGAATGAGCCGACCATCACCGTGATCGCGTCGCTGTCGATCGCCTTTATTATCGGCGTGGCCGCTTATCGGATCGACCGCGGGCTCCTCACTGGGCCAGAATTGGTCGCGTTTCTGATCGCGATGGCGATGCTCAGCCAGCCGGCGCGCGGCCTGGGGACGCTCAACGCGGTCTTGCAGGAAGGGCTGGCGGCGGTGGAACGCGTCTTCGGCGTGATCGACGATGAGCCCCGTATTCGCAACCCGGAGCCCGCTGAGCCATTCTCCGTTGCGCAAGGCGCGGCGCCGAGGATCACGTTCGCTAACGTCGCCTTTTCCTATGGCGAGGAGCCCTTGCTCCGTAATCTGAGTTTAGACGTGCCCGAAGGAGCAACGGTGGCACTGGTCGGTCCCTCCGGAGCAGGGAAGTCCACCCTGTTTGGCTTGCTGCCGCGGTTTTATGAGGCCCAAGCGGGTCACATCACGATCAACGGACGCAGTATACGGACGATGACACTGACGGACCTTCGGCGGACGATCAGTACTGTCAGTCAGACGCCGGCTCTTTTCGACCTTACGGTGAAGGAGAACATCTTGCTTGGGCGTCCCGATGCCTCCGACGACGAGGTGCGCGCGGCGGCGCGGGCCGCTGCGGCTGATCGTTTTATCGAGCGCTTGCCAGGAGGATACGACGCCAGGGTCGGTGAAGCGGGGAGCGCTCTCTCCGGCGGGGAGCGTCAACGGATCGCCCTGGCGCGGGCCTTCCTCAAAGACGCGCCTATTTTGTTGCTCGACGAGGCGACATCGGCGCTTGATGCCGAAAGTGAAAAGCTGGTCGAGGATGCGATGGCGCGTTTGCGCCGTGGACGGACGACCTTGATGATTGCCCACCGTCTGTCGACTGTTCGCGAGGCTGATGTGATCGCTGTGATGGATGCGGGCCAGTTGGTCGAGATGGGCTCGCACGATGAGCTCGTGGCGGCGCGGGGGCTCTATGCACGCCTCACGTCGCTGCAGGAGCGGCAGGCGGCACCGGCGTGAACCCGTTCCAGGCCCTTTTGTTATTGAGCGTCTGCCTGATCTGGGCATTCCATATGATCGTCATCAAAACGACCGTCGATCTCGTTCCGCCGCTGACCTACGTAGCCTTCCGTATGCCGATCTTGGCGCTGATCCTTGCGCCGCTTCTGCGTTGGCATAAAGGGCAAATGAACCGTATCATGATTGGCGGTGCGTGCTTTGCCGGGTTCAATTATGCGTTTATGTTCACCGGTTTCCGCTTCACGACTGCGTCGATCGGTGCGGTCGTGATGGAGAGCTATGTTGTCGTCGCTACCGTTCTATCGATTGTCTTCCTCAAGGAAAAAGTCGGGTGGAAGCGCGGGGCGGGTATTATCGCAGCGCTTTGCGGTGTACTGATCATCGCCACCGCGGATAGCGACGCGACGGGGAGCCGTAACCTTGCTTTAGGCGCGACCCTTTTGTTTCTAGCGGCGTGTTCCGAGGCGACGGGCGCGCTCTTCGTGAAGACAATCAACGGGGTGAAGCCGCTCCAGATGCTGGCCTGGTTCGCCGTTATCGGTTCCGTGATTACGGGCGTCCTCGCAGCTGTGATCGACACGGATCACACCGCTTGGCTCCAGTCGGAAAACCGGAATGCGATCGCTTGGGCGCTCGTTTACTCCGTACTGATGGCGTCTTTGGTAGGTCACTCTTTATATTACCACTTACTGCAGTCTGTGCCGCTCAGCGTCATCGCGCCCTCAGGCCTTTTGATCACATTGTTCGCTGTACTGATGGGTGTCTTCCTTCTTGGTGAGCCGTTGACGCCGCGCATGATGGTAGGTGCACTGATGGTTGTGACCGGAGTGGCGGTAATCCTGGTTCGGTCGCATGCACCTGACCGGAAGCAGGTTGTTGCGGCTGCTGCTGCGGACGCGCGAGATCAGCGCCGCCCGCTTGACGAGCAGGAAGCGGTATGATGATCAACATCGATCCCTCCCGGCCGTCGCCCAATTTCGACTCGCGCGATGATGCCAGCATCTCATTGATTGTGTTGCATTATACAGGGATGAAGTCGGGCGGGGACGCGTTGGCGCGGTTGACCGATCCGACGGCCAAGGTATCGGCGCACTATCTGGTGGAAGAAGATGGCCACGTGTTTGGCCTTGTCGATGAGCAACATCGCGCCTGGCACGCCGGGGTTGGCGCATGGTTGGGGGTGACGGATGTCAATCGCATTTCGATCGGTATAGAGATCGTCAATCCTGGTCATGAATGGGGGTATAAAGAGTTTCCCCCGCCGCAAGTCGCTGCGGTCATGGACATCATCCGCGAGGCGCAGCAGCGTTGTGGGATCGGGCCCGAAGGCGTAATCGGCCATTCCGACTTGGCGCCGCACCGCAAAGATGATCCGGGTGAGTTGTTTCCTTGGGGAGCGCTGAGCGACGCGGGGCTTGCCATTGGTCAATGGTCGGGATCAGTGCCTGACGACATACCTTCAGGCGAAGACGTCTTTGGACTGCTCACGGAAATCGGATACGGCGTCGACGCGTTTGGGATCGCATCGTGTCTTGTGGCGTTCCAGCGGCGGTTTTGCCCGCAATTGTTGGGACAGAGTTTCAGCCCTGAGACCCGGGCTGCCGTTGGTGAGATAGCGGCGAGGTTCCGGGATGCGCGCTGCGTTTAGCTGAAGAACCCTGCATACCAAGCGGCCCAACTGACGATCAGGATAAAGATGATCAGCCCGATCATCGTCACGGGTTTGTTGTTGTCCATGCCGGGTCTCATCCGCTTATGAAAAGGAAGTCTACGGAGTTTACGATGCGCGATCAATCCTGGGGACTTGGCTCGATCAGGATGCTCTTCCGTGCGATTTGACGCATGATGAGGTAGAGGATCAGTCCGAATGGCCCAGCCATCAGTGTAAAGAACAGCGGGATGATGATGAGAAACCGGTTGACGCCGCTGACGGCGGAATCCCGCGCGATCCAAGCGCCGACAAATAGGTCGAAGGCCAAATAGTGCGCCCAACCCGCGACTAATGCGTAGGGGTTTTGCATAAGGGCGGAGACGCCCTCAAAGCTGCTGAAGTCCGGCGCTTCGAACCCGCCACCCGCCGTGGTCGCTTGGATCAGGATCGCGGTGTAAGCAACGCCCAGAATGGGGATGATCAATCCGAAAACGGCGAGCTGGGTATAGCGCCACCGCGGCAGGATCGCCAGCAGCAGCCAAGCGGGCAGAACGGGTAAGTTCAAGATTCGAAAGAGTTCTGCCGGTTCCATAGCCCCTCACGCGGTATCGTAGGCATGAGGATAGGCTGCCAGCCGCTTCGGGTCCATGCCCCTGGACTGAACGAAAAAAACGGCTCCGAAGAGCCGCTTTTCGTTTTAGTTGTCGAGGAAGCTGCGCAGCTTTCGCGAACGTGAGGGATGCTTCAGCTTACGGAGCGCTTTTGCTTCGATTTGTCGGATCCGTTCGCGGGTCACCGAGAATTGTTGGCCGACCTCTTCGAGGGTGTGGTCGGTGTTCATGCCGATACCAAACCGCATACGGAGGACCCGCTCTTCGCGTGGGGTAAGCGATGCGAGCACTCGCGTCGTTGTTTCGCGCAAGTTCGATTGGATCGCTGCATCGATTGGGAGGATGGCGTTCTTGTCCTCGATGAAGTCGCCGAGGTGGCTGTCTTCCTCATCGCCGATGGGCGTTTCCAGGGAGATCGGCTCCTTGGCGATTTTCATCACCTTACGGACTTTCTCCAGCGGCATGGAGAGCTTCGCGGCCAGCTCTTCCGGCGTCGGCTCGCGGCCGATCTCATTGAGGATTTGGCGCGAGGTCCGGACGATCTTGTTGATCGTCTCGATCATGTGGACCGGGATACGGATCGTCCGCGCTTGGTCGGCGATCGAGCGGGTAATTGCTTGGCGGATCCACCACGTCGCATACGTACTAAATTTGTAGCCGCGGCGGTACTCGAACTTATCGACCGCTTTCATGAGGCCGATGTTGCCTTCTTGGATAAGGTCGAGGAATTGCAGGCCGCGGTTCGTGTACTTTTTCGCAATGGAAATTACGAGGCGCAGGTTGGCTTCGACCATCTCCTTCTTGGCGACGCGGGCCTCGCGCTCGCCCTTTTGGACGGTCTGAACGATGCGCCGGAAGTCAGAGACGGTCAGGCCTGTCTCTTGGGACAATTGCCCGATCTCTTCGCGGAGGTAGACGATGTTGTCGGAGCCTTTGGTGGTGAAGTTGGCCCAGCCGCGGCCTTCAAGCGCCGAGACGCGCGGCAGCCATTCGGGGTCCAGCTCGTTGCCAAGGTATTCTTTCAGGAACTCCTGGCGGTTGACGCCGTAGCTGTCGGCGAGGCGCACAAGTTTGCCCTCAAGGCCCATCAGTGCACGGTTGATCGCGTAAAGCTGCTCAACCAGCGCTTCGATCCGGTGGTTGTGAAGGCGCACCGAGCGAACCCGCTCCACGATGTCTTTTTGAAGCTTTTTCAGGCGCTTGAGCTGACTCTCGGTGAGGTCCTCACCCTGCAGCTGCTGCTCGATCTGGATGTCTTGCAGCCTACGGAGCTTTTTGAAGTCGTCGGCGATGTCCTGGAAGGTCTGCATCACGCCTTCGCGCAGCTCAGCCTCTTTGGCGGAGAGCGAAAGGTCGCCTTCGTCGAACTCGTCTTCGTCCTCGCCGGTTTCGGCGGCGCGGGCTTCTTGTTCTTTTTGGACCTGCTCAGCCACTTCGGGCCGGGTCATGTCGGGGCGGCTTTCCGGGCCACCGGTATAGGTCGCGTCGAGGTCGATGATGTCGCGCAGCAGGACGCGGCCTTCCTCGAGCTCCTCGCGCCAGACGGTGATGGCTTCGAAGGTCAGAGAGCTCTCGCAGAGGGCGCGGATCATCGACTCGCGACCCGCCTCGATGCGTTTGGCGATGGCGATCTCGCCCTCGCGGGAGAGCAGCTCAACAGCGCCCATCTCGCGCAGGTACATACGGACAGGATCATCCGTGCGGTCGCTATCGGCTTTTGTGTTGGTCGTGACCGTCTGGGCGGTCTCTTTTTTGGCGACAGCTGAGCCCGATGCTTTAGCGCCGTCTTTGTCGTCGTCCTCGACCTCTTCGGCCTCGGTAACGTTAATCCCCATGTCCGAGAGTTTGGACATGATGTCTTCGATCTGCTCGGACGAGTACTCATCCTCGGGCAGCACAGCGTTCAGCTGATCGTAGGTAATGTAGCCCTTCTTTTTCGCCTCATCGATCATCTTCTTGACCGAGGCGAGGTTCATATCGAGGACGGGGCCCTCGGCGCTTTCGTCCTGTTCGACGACCTTCGACGTTTTGCTCATGCAGTCCCTTGTCGCACTCCGGACTCCCAAACGGACGGTAGGCCTAAGTGCCTCCGTCCCCCGGAGTTTCTTCTTGGGTGCGGCTTTCGAGGCTGAGCCGCACGGACTTTAACCAATTCTGCTCGCGCGCGGGGTCAAGATGGGCTTCCGCCCCGGCCTCGGTGACCTCGGCACTCAAAATCTTTTGACGACGATCGATAAGATACGCATCCAACCAGCCGGTCTTCGCCGTGTCTTCATCGGCATCGCGCCTCGCGAACCGCGTGATCCGTACCAGGGGGTCCGCAGACCAGCGCTGATAGACGGCATACACATCAGTCCAACCGCTCAACTGAGAACGCAGGCGCTCGCTGTCAAGATCCGGCTGTTCTACAAGTACGTCGATGGTCTTGGTAAGCAAGCGCGCTAATCCTTCATCATTTATTTTGAGATCGAGGATTTCGTTTTCGAGAATGTTAAAAAGCCTCGGATGGTGGATCAGGCCCACGATCATCTGGGCCTCGCGGGGGGCGCCGCTCGGTCCGCTCATGCCGCCCTGGCCGAGCCGTTGGCGCAAGGCTTCTGACGGTCTTGCGGCAGGCGCTGCACGGGTTCGGCGGGTTCGCTCACTGGTTCTGCGCTTGGCGTACAGCTCGCCGCGCAGAGCGTAGAGCTTGTCTTTGAACGCTCGGTGCAGGGCATCCTTCATCGGCGCTTCTTTGATGGGTGCGACACGCTCGCGCAGTTCCCCTTCGAGGGCAGCAATCGTCTCGGCCGACCGCGTGCCGTGGCGGGCGAGGGCGAGGCGCCAGAGGGTTTCCTCGACGTCTGTTCTGGCGTCGACGAGTTGATGCATGGCTTGCGCGCCGCCGCTGCGCAGGACGTCGTCAGGGTCCTGGCCCTCGGGCAGGAAGACAAACCGAAGGGACTGCCTTGGCGAAAGGGCAGGCATCGCCCGGTCGATCGCGCGCTCGGCGGCTCCGCGACCGGCGCGGTCGCCGTCGAAGCAAAGCGTCGGTGTTTCGGTGACCCGCCAAAGCAAGCGAAGTTGGTTCTCCGTCAACGCTGTCCCGAGCGGCGCGACGGCGGCAAACCCAGCGGCATCGAGAGCCAGGGCGTCCATGTAGCCCTCGCAGACGAGGAGGGGCACTTTGCCCTTCACCTTTCCGCGCGCCCTCCCGAAATTGTAGAGCACGTTGCCTTTGTGGAAGACTTCCGTCTCGGGCGAATTAAGATATTTGGCCTGGGCGTCTTTGCTCAGGGCGCGTCCACCAAAGGCAATGACGCGGCCCCGCGCATCGCGGATCGGGAACATCACCCGGCCCCTGAAACGGTCGTAAGTACTCCCGTCGTCTCGCTTGATGAGCAGGCCCGTGCGGATCAGCATGTCCTCCGTGACCCCGCGGCCAAGGAAGTGGCGCTTCAGCGCTTCCCAGCTGTCCGGCGCGAAGCCTAAGGAGAAGTCTTCGATGCTCTGCGCAGAGACTTCACGGCGGCGCAGGTACGCCCGCGCCTCGGTCCCGACAGCGTCGCGGAGTGCGTTCTGGAAGAATAAAGCTGCATCGGCGAGGACGTTGTGGAGGATCTCGCTCTCGCTCGCGCGGCGCCGGTCCTCTTCGGTGGCTTTCGGCACCTCGAGGCCGGCCATCGCCGCGAGCTCCTCCACCGCTTCGGGGAAAGTGCGGTTCTGGGTGAGCATCAGGAACTTGAAGATGTCCCCATGCTGCCCAGACGAGAAGTCGAAGAACGCCGCCTTCTCGTCGTTCACAAAGAAGCTCGGCGAGCGCTCTTTGTTGAAGGGGCTCAGGCCCCGCCACTCACGTCCGGCCTTCTTCAAGGATACGTGACGCCCGATCACATCGGACGCCCGCAGACGGGACTTGATCTCGTTGAGAAAGGCGGGAGGAAGAGTGGCCACAGCCAAAGCTTAACGTAAGCCGGGTGTTTCCTCCACGCCGAGTGTTCCACAGCCGCAAGCGGCTACGACAGGCGGGCCTTCACGACTTTGTTGGCGGCAGAGAAGTCCATGCGGCCCGCATAGCTGCCTTTGAGCGCGCCCATGCACTTGCCCATATCTTTCAGGCCTTCTGCGCCCACTTCGGCAATCACCGCGTCGACCGCCTCGGCGATCTCGCCTTCGTCCATTTGCGTCGGCAGATAGGCGCGGATGATCTCGGTTTCCGCCCGCTCTTGCTCGGCCAGCTCAATTCGCCCGGCTTCCTCGTAGGTCTTGGCGCTGTCCTCGCGCTGCTTCACCATCTTCGTGAGGACCGTCTGCACCTCATCGTCGGAGAGGCCGCAGCAGCGGTCCTCGGCCCGGGCTTGGATATCCCGGTCCTTAATCGCCGCTTGCATCAGGCGAAGCGTGGCGACTTTGATCTTGTCGTCCCGCGCCTTCATCGCTGTTTTCAAGTCCGCAGCGATCGTCGTCGCCAGGGTTGCTTGCTCAGTCATTTCTGCCTCGTTGCGCCGCTTTGGATCTGCCCCGGGGCGCTTTATATTCACACTTGCGTCGCCGGTGATCATGATTATGACCTCGGACCGTTTACCAGCACGCTTAACAGGCGCTCTGCCGGACGGCCGGTGGCGAAGCGCCGCGGGAGATGATGTGGCGCTCAAGCTAAGTCAAGAGACAACGGCAAGACCGGTAACGGGCCTCATCGCCCTGGCGGATGGAACCATCTTAGAAGGCGAGGGCTTTGGCGCCGCTGGCGAGGCGGTGGGCGAGGTCTGCTTCAACACCGCGATGACGGGGTATCAGGAAATCCTGACCGACCCGTCCTACGCGAGCCAGATCGTGACCTTCACCTTCCCCCATATCGGCAATGTCGGGGTGAATGACGAGGATATCGAGAACGCCTCGAACAATGCCGCAATGGCTGCCCGCGGCGCGATTGTCCGGGCACGGATCAGCAGTCCGTCAAACCACCGTGCACGGATGGGGCTCGAGCAATGGATGAAGCGCCGCGGCATTATCGGCATCTCTGGTGTCGATACCCGGGAGCTGACGGTTCGCATCCGTGAGCAGGGGATGCCGAACGGTGTCATCGCGCATGATCCTTCGGGGCACTTTGACCGCGAGGCGCTGGTTGCGAAAGCGCGGGCGTGGTCAGGGCTCGAAGGGATGGACCTCGCCAAAGAGGTGACCACGGATCGTCCGTTCAAGGCGGAAGGCGCGGGGCCACACATCGTGTTGATCGATTATGGCGTGAAGCAGAACATCATCAACCGCCTGCAAGCCGCGGGATGCCGGGTGACAGCTGTCCCGGCGACCGCCTCGTTTGCTGAGATCACAGCGCTGAAGCCCGACGGGGTTGTCCTCGGCAATGGCCCTGGCGATCCGGCGGCGACGGCGGAGTATGCGGTACCGGTTATCTGTGAGCTGATTGATGCTAAGCTGCCGCTTTTCGGAATTTGCTTGGGCCATCAGCTGATGGCTTTGGCCCTCGGCGCCAAGACCAAAAAGATGCCGCAAGGCCACCACGGGGCCAATCATCCGGTCAAGGATCATGTCTCAGGTAAGGTCGAGATCGTCTCGATGAACCACGGCTTTACGGTGGACGAAGAGACGCTGCCCGACAACGTCGAAGCAACGTACACGTCCCTCTTCGATGGCACCAACGCAGGCATCCGCGTCAAAGGCGCCCCGGTCATGGCCGTCCAACACCACCCCGAAGCCAGCCCCGGCCCTGAAGACAGCTTCGGCGTGTTTGAAAAGTTCGTGGATTTGGTAAAGCGCGAGATGGCGGCATAGGATCGCCGCTTAATATTGAATTTACTCTACTTTTGCGGTATCGAAGCGATAACGAGGGGTGAGATACATGCTACGATTAACAGCACTGCTTTGTTTAACGCTGTTTGGTTTTGCCAATGCGTCCGTCACGTTCTTCAAGGACGAAGCGGCATTCAACGCTGCCACGGCCGGCGTGACGTTCACAACGGACACGTTCTCGAACAACATCAGCGCCGCCGACACGATCTTTCTCGACAGCGGCGTTGTCTCGGCGAATTCGGGTGGCAACCGCGCAGCCCACTTTGTAGCTTCTGGCCTCTATTTCAATTCGCTGGACGGAGATGGAACCGGTGCCTCGCTCGAAAACATGTGGACGTTTCCCGAGCCCGTCATTGCGATAGGATTTGACTATTTCAGCCTAGTCGAGGAGCGCATCACGGTGTCCGTAGACGGAGTAACCCGCGCTATCCGACTGGTCGGTGAAGATGCTGACGGTTTTCTGGGCATAGTGTCGCTGTCGCCCATCACATCGATTGTTTTTGACAACGTCACGCAAGGATTCGTCGATGCATATGAGGTAGACAATCTCCGTTTTGGCGCGACCGAAATCCCGCTTCCTGCCCCGATGTTGCTCTTTGCGACCGTCATAGACGCGGCGGTTGCCCGCCGGCGGCCGAGAACTTCGCCTTAACGTTTCTTCCGTGGACGGCGTTCGAGCTTCTTCGGAGCGGTTTTTGATGAGGCCGGATCCGGCTTCGCTGCCTTTGGGCGCGCCGGTCCGTTCGTGCTAGCAGGGCTCATCGCTTTTTCATCCGTACGGGACGGGTTTTTTCTGTTCTTTTTTGCGCGTTTGGCGGTGGCTTTTGCTTTTTGGTGGCGGGTCAGGGGGTCGGGCTTGCGCTTAGGTTTGTCGCGCGGGCTGTCTTTCGCTTTCGTTGGCCGTTTGGGTTTCTTTTCGGCCGCGTCGGCTGGTTTGGTGAGCATTTCAAACCTCAGGCCGCCTTGCATCGGGGTGGCCTCCAAGAGGCGTACACGGACGGCCATGCCGAGGCTGTAGACGCCGCCGGAGTTCTTGCCGACCATCGCGTTGCGGGTTTCATCGTGCTCGAAATATTCCCAGCCGAGGGTTCGGGCAGGGATAAAACCGTCCGCCCCCGTCTCATCAAGGCTGACGAAGAGGCCAACGCGCGTCACGCCGCTGACCCGGCCTGTGAAGGTCGCGCCGACTTGTTCTTCGAGGAAGCGGGAGAGCAGGCGGGCTTCGGTATCGCGCTCCGCAGAGACCGCGACGCGCTCGCGCTTCGAGATATCCTCCGCAATCGTCTCAAGTCGGGCCTCGTCCTCGTCGCGCTCTCCGCCAGGCCCAAGGCCTAGGGCGCGGACAAGGCTGCGGTGGATGGTGAGATCCGCAAACCGACGGATGGGCGAGGTGAAGTGCGCATAACGCTTCAGCGATAGCCCGAAATGTCCAATGTTCTCGGTGGTGTAGATCGCTTGGCTTTGCGCGCGCAGCACCGACAGGGCGATGATGTTGATCTCGTCCCGCTCCCGCGCCTTGGCGAGGACGCCGTTGAGGTTGTAGGCGCGGATATCATCCGCCTTCGGAAGGGTGTAGCCGAGCGGCGCGAGGTAAGCGCGCAGGCCCTCCAACCGCTCCGGGTCCGGAGCATCGTGGACGCGGTAGATCGCGGTGCGCCGATGCTCGTTCAGCGTCTCAGCGGCGCAGACATTGGCCAGCACCATGAACTCTTCGATGAGGCGGTGGGCGTCCATCCGCTCCTTTTGCTCAACGCCAGCCACGGCGCCGTCTTCCATAACGATCCGCCGCTCGGGCATGTCGAGGTCGAGGGGACGTCGCCGCTCCCGCGCGGCCTTCAGCGCTTCGTAGGCTTCGAAGAGGCTCGCCACCTCTTTCGGCCCACGTTTGTGTCCGTCCGCGATGGCCTGGGCCTCTTCGTAAGCGAGGTTCTTGTGGTTTTTGATCTTGGCACGGAAGAACCGGTGCGCGCGCTTGCCGCCCTTTGCGCCGATCTCCACCTCGCAGCAAAGGGCGAGGCGCACCTTACCCTCTTTCAGCGAGCAGAGATCATTAGACAGCTCTTCGGGCAGCATCGGCACCACGCGGTCGGGGAGATAGACGGAGTTCCCCCGCTTCTCGGCTTCTTTGTCCAGGGCGCTCCCTGGACGGACGAAATAGCTAACATCGGCGATTGCGATCGTCAGGCGAAAGCCGCCGTCGTCTAATCGCTCCGCATGCACCGCATCGTCGTGGTCGCGGGCGGTTGCGGGGTCGATGGTCATCAGGGGGAGGCGGGTCAGATCCGTATGCGCCTTATCGGCTTTCATCGACAGTGCTTCCGCCTCGCGAAGAACCGCCGCCGGGAACTCGAGCGGGATGTCGTGTTCGGCGATGGCGATGAGGGAGAGATTGTCCGTGCTCTCGACCGAGCCGATGATCTGGGTGATCCGGCCCTTCGCGGGGCCATAGCCGCGCTGGGGTTTCGGCTCGGCCCAGACGAGGTCGCCGTCCTTGGCGCCCAGAAGCTCGGACTTGCCGATCTCGAAGGTCGTGCGGGCCTTGCGGCTGACAGGCTCGACGATGCCGCCGGAGCGGGTCGCGCGGAAAACGCCGAGGAGGCGGCCTTGGGGCTTGCCGAGCGGTTTGATCACCGAGGCGCGCACCCGGCTGTCCTCCTGGTGAAGCCTGCCGAGGAAGCGATCGCCGACGCCGAGCGCCGGTTTGGCGCGTGCAGCATCCTTGGACGCAAGGATGATGACGCTTTCGTTCGTGTCTTGGGAGAGGGAGCAGACGAGGTCGCCTTCCTCATCCATCCGCTCGATCGTCATCACGGTGACAGGAGGCCACTGGCCGGGCCTGCGGGCGCGCTTACCTTCCAGGGCGATGGCGCCCTCGGCGCTGAGTTCTTTCAGGAGGGCCCGGAGGTCGGCACGGTCTGGCCCTTTGACGTCAAAGGCGCGGGCGATCTCGCGCCGGGTCACGGGGCTGGGACGCCCGGCGTTCTCGCGGGTGATCCAGCTGATCAGGTCTTTGCGGTCAGGAAGAGGCATCGTTTCGCCCTGGCACGATCCGCCATTGAAGTGTTGCAAAAAGAGACAGGCGCCCGCGTCTCTTTAGCCGTTTGTTAAGCGTAACCCCGTCATCTCGCTTGGTCAGAGCATCTAATTTTCGGGAGTGTGCGATGCCCACCCTGCGCCGAAGCCTTCTTCCCGCGACCAGCCTCGCCCTTGTTTCCGCAGCGGCGATTGCCGTTCTCATCGATATTGCCCATGCGCAGGATGAGGGCGCGCCGGTCCGTTACGGGACGGACCCAGGCTACGCAGGTGAGGGGCCTCAGGTTCGAAGCTATCGCGGTAAGGATGCGCCCGCACCGCGCGGAGATATCCAGCACACGGTGCGCCCGGGGGAGACGGTCTATCGTCTTGGCCGGGTTTATGGGGTCTCGCCGAAGCAGATCATTGCGAAGAACCGGATGGTGGCGCCCTATCCTCTGGCGGTGGGCCAGACCATTCTCATTCCGATGGGGCCGGAGGCTGTCCGATCGGGGCCGCCGCAGGTGGTGGTGGCGCAACCGCTGCCGCCCGTTTCAACGCCGCAGCCGATCCAGGCATCGCTCGGGCCAGCTTATGGCACGGCGCGGACCTACGTCGTTCAGCCGAAGGATACGCTTTACAGCATTTCGCGCCGGTTTGGATTGTCGGTGGCGGAGCTGGCTGCGGCCAATCGCTTAGCGCGGCCCTACACGATCAGCATCGATCAGCGTTTGGTGATTCCAGCGCCAGCATCCTTGCCGGCCCAAGCGCCTGCGCAGATTGCGGCAGCCGAGGCGGGACCGGACCCCGACGCTCTCGATCGGAAGATGATCGAAGAGACGCTGACCCCTCAACCGCTGCCGAAGCTCGATGAGCGCCGCCCGTTCGATTATCCCGTCAGTGGCCCTGTCGTTGTGAAGTTTGGCGATGTGGTGAACGGCAAGAAGAGTGATGGCATCAACATCACCGCGCCGATTGGTGCGCCGGTTCGTGCAGCTGCCGATGGCGAGGTTGTCTACCGGGGTAGCGAGCTGGAAGGCTACGGTAAGCTGCTGTTGGTGAAGCACGACGACGGCTGGGTTTCGGCCTACGCACACACCGATGCGATCTTGGTCGATAAAGGCGATCTCGTTCGCCAAGGCCAGATCATCGCGAAGGTTGGCCGTTCTGGCACGGTGGACAGTCCGCAAGTCCACTTCCAGCTGCGCAAAGACCTTCAGCCGCTTGACCCGATCGCTGCGATCCAGAACGGCTACGGCTCACAGACTCTGACGGCAGTGCGGAACAACCGCTAACGCCTGACCTTCAGTTCCGCTGATCAGTGGTGAGCGGCGGCAGTTTCCCGATCAATACAGGTTTGTGACCGTGCCGTCGGCTTGGATGAGCCGCGGCTTTTTCGCTTGCAGTGATGCGCCGATGAGGCCTTGCTTAGCGACCATGCGTACGGGGACGTATTTAAGCGTCGCGGTTTGAAGTTCTTCGGGGATCTCAACCATATAGACCCAGATGTCGCCTTCGATATCGCCGCGGTTTTTCTCTTTGTAGCCAGCGATCTTATGCTGCTCGAGGCGGCAGCGATAAGCTTCGCCGCGGAAGCGACCCGGGCCATTGCGGCGCACGTCCTCTTTTCCTTCTGGGATCATGACGAGGTCAAAGCGTCGCTTTCCGTCGAGGACGGGGATGCGCCGATCGCAGGGTTCCTGACCCGATGGTACGGGGGTAAAGGCGAGGGCGACGAGGGCTGCTAACGGATCGATGGCGCCCTCCGCTTGTTCAACGGACACGGGCTGGCGGAACCGGGCTTCGGGCAGCGACCACATGCGGATCCGCTCGGCGCCTTCTTCGCGGTAGAGTTCAGTGCGCTGTTGGTCCTCTTCGCCGTCGTAATCATGGTTGAAATAATAGGTGCTGACGATCTCGCCGTTCTCGCCGAACAGCCCCGATGCGTTTGACGTCGCTTCCGCGTCGGAGAACCAGCGCGCGACGCCCCGTTGTTCCATCTCGTAGTCGACGGAGTAGCCTTGCTCGCTGACCATGACGTTCAGGAAGATGCGGCCGATGTTGAAGCCTGCCAGCTCGCCCTTCATCGTTGTCTCGTAACGGGTCCCTGGCTCGAGCGTGTAAGGGGAGCCGCCCAACGGGTCGGGCTGGGGGTCTACAGCGAACAGGGCACGCCAAGCTTCCGTCCCGACCTCGGGGTAGGGACCCTGGTCTTGAGCAACGGCTCCGGCAAAACCGATGGTGACGGCGCAGGTCAGCGTCGTAAGGCGTTTCATTCTGTGTTCCATCTCTCGAAGCGGCAGCTCCCCCGCTGCATCGCTGCGTTATCGCTTGTCCACTTTAAGGGCAAAGCGTTCGTTGACGCGCCACAGGAATTTGTAACCCTTGACGCCGGGGCGGGCCATCGCTAGGCGCCGCGCTCTTGTTTCTCCGAACCTTCAGAGGTCCCGTCATGGCACGTGTTTGCGAATTCACCGGCAAGAGGCCGATGGTTGGGAATAACGTCTCCCACGCGCAAAACAAAACAAAACGTCGGTTTCTGCCGAACCTGTGCAACGTCACCCTGACCAGTGATAAGCTCGGCCGCAGCTTCAAGTTTAAGATCACTGCCCACGCATTGCGGTCGGTGGACCATGTCGGCGGTCTCGACGCGTTCCTCACCAAAGCGAAAGATACCGCGCTGTCTGATCGCGCCCGTAAGGTGAAGCGCGACATCGAGGCCGCAGCCGCGTAACCTAACCCGACGAATCGCCGTGGCGCGGCGATTGCTTGAGGGTTGGGATGGTGTCTGAACACATCCACATTGATTTGGCCGAGCCGATTACGGTTGAACGGTTTGATGAAGCGGTCCTGACGGGTCGCGGACGCGCGCTCGCGCTGCTTCAGCGTATTTTGAGCCGTATCGCGGCGGTTGTCGGGCTTGCTGCGCTGTTCACCCCGCTCCTGCTGTCCGCGGTTGTCACGCTCGATTTGCCTCTTGGTTTCTTCGACCGGATCCACGGTCCGTCGGGGATGCTGCCCTCGGCGTTCCTGAGCCGCGGCGAAGGAACGTTTGTCCTTGCGACCCTCGGCATGCTCCTGGCGACCCGGGTGGTTGGCGCGGAGACGTCCAGCCGCGCGGTTCTTGTGGCTTGGCTGATGCTCGGCGTCTGTCTGCTGATGATCGTTGCTGATCTATCGCCACAGCTTGAGCCGGAAGATTTTCCGGACCGCCGGTTCATTGGATTTTTGTTGGGGTCATGGCTTGCTGGTCAATATCTCGCCACGTGGGCTTATCAACTGACCCGTGGAGGCGCGTGGTGGCGGGCGCCGTTCTTTGGCGCGGCGGTCGGATTCGTTGTGCAGGCGGCGATTTACTTTCCCGGAGCGTATGCGGGGACGGGCCTGCCCTGGCGGCATTGGATGGCGCTTGATTTGATCATTGGACTGACGGTCGCCGGGGTCTTCGTTCTTTTCTACGGACCGCTGCGGCTGATCCTGCGTCCGCAATCAGGGCTGGGTGGCCGATAGCGGACATCCCTCGTTGATGCGCAGCGTCATGAGCACCGTACGCTGAAGATCGCGGAAATTGTCGTCGGAGACCAACATCAGGTTGGTCGAACCGTCGTGTGCTTTGTAGACGGCGATCCCTTCCATATTGTCGGCACCTTCGAGGAAACTCATGGCGCCGAGGCGCTGGGGCGTCACCTTTTCGCGCGGCGCCGCATCGAGAAAATCGCTGAGGCGTGCGACTTTGATCCGTGCACGGGGGCCAAGTTTGGGGCTGAACGCCCGCTCGAGAATATAGAGTCGGTCGCCATCGCGGTCAGCAATGATATCCGTGACATCGAAGTCGGGCTCGCCTTGGTAGGAGGCCCGGCGCTGCGTTTCTTCACCATCCCACGTGAACATCAACGCGCGATTGCCGCCATTTTGGGCCTCGGAGATGAACAGATAAGCGCCGTCGCCCACGGCTGTGACGGCTTCGAGGCTTGTGTTCGAGGGGAACGATGCGAAGCGTGCAAAGTTCGCGAGGACGGCTTGCTGAACGTACTTTCCGTCTTCTTTGGTTACATAGATCGCGTCATGGTCCCGTTCGCGGCTTACGAGCCAACCGTCTTGATACGGAGCGATGCCTTCGGCGTCGTTTCGCTGGTCCTTACGCGGAGGGATTTCAATTTTGAAACGGACGACGTCGGTCATCGCCGTAACGGCGCCTTCGGGTGTGAGCTCCAATTGCGCTTCGGCGATGTGGCCGCCGTCGCTGAGCAACGTGAGGCGTCCCGTCTCGGCATCGAAGGCCATCCCGGAATAGCCGCCAAAGCCGCGGGGTCCGCGCAGCGTGTAACCCGAGGTCATGGTCATGCAGCCGACGGGCAAACCATCGGCCAGGCCACTAAACGGATCCAACGTGACCTCCGTCGGCTTGCCGAGGAGTGCAGCGGCACTGGCGACGAGGAGGCTCGCGGGGATCACGCGCGTCTCCTGCGCGGTGATGGCGCGACAGCTTCATCTTCGAACAACGCCGCGAGATTTTCCATCATCGCGCCGCCCAGTTGGTCGACATCAGAGATGGTCACGGCGCGGCGGTAGAAGCGCGTGACATCGTGGCCGATGCCGATGGCGAGAAGTTCGACGGGCGATTGGTTTTCGATCTGAGCGATGACGTCGCGGAGGTGGCGTTCGAGGTAGCTCCCTCCGTTTGCGGATGATGTGGTGTCGTCCACCGGCGCGCCGTCGGAGATGACCATCAGAATACGGCGCGCTTCTGGCCGGGCGATGAGCCGGTCGTGTGCCCAGAGCAGAGCTTCACCATCGATGTTCTCTTTGAGGAGGCCCTCTTTGAGCATAAGCCCGAGGCTCTCACGGCTCCGCCGCCACGGCACGCCCGCGGGCTTGTAGATGATGTGACGGAGGTCATTGAGCCGCCCCGGATGCTTAGGGCGGCCGTCGCGGACCCATTGCTCGCGAGATTTCCCGCCCTTCCACGCCATGGTCGTGAAGCCGAGGATCTCAACACTGACGCCGCAGCGTTCAAGCGTCCGTGCAAGGATGTCTGCGCAGATGGCCGACACGGTGATTGGGCGGCCGCGCATGGACCCTGAATTGTCGAGGAGCAACGTGACCGTCGTGTCGCGGAATTCCTGGTCTTTTTCCTGCTTGAACGAAAGCGGTTGGAACGGATCAATAATGATCCGCGGCAGCCGGGCTGCGTCGAGGACACCTTCATCGAGGTCGAATTGCCACGCGCGGTTCTGCTGGGCAAGCAGCCTGCGGTGGAGGCGATTGGCCAGGCGCGAGACGACAGCGTGGAGGCTCTCCAGCTGCCCGTCGAGTTGTTTTCGGAGGCGGGCCAGCTCTTCGGCATCGCAAAGTTCGGATGCTTGGGCGATTTGGTCGAATTCCGTCGTGTACGGCTTATAGACATCACCTGAATCGCGGAGTGTCTCGCGATTGACGATGGGGGCGTCGTCGCCGGGGTCATCGCGGGGGTCGCCTTCGTCCACCGATGTGGGATCGTCGCTAAAGTCGGCGTCGCCGTCATTCGCTTCGCCGAAATCGGGGATGTTTTCGTCCGAGGGATCATCGCCTTCGGGGGACTTGTCGTCGTCCTCGTTCTGTTGGTCGTTTTGGGCAGACTGGTCCTCGTCAGGCGGGGCTTCGTCCTGCTCTTCCGCATGGTCTTCGTCGCCCTTTTTGTCACCAAGATCGAGGACGTCGATCAACTCGCGGGTGAGGGCAGAAAAGGCCTGCTGATCGAGGTGCGCGCCGCGTTCGGAGAGCGCATCGAGCGCTGCGCCGGCTGCGCCTTCGACTTCGCTGCGCCAGGTTTCGACCAGTTGTGCACCAGCTTTTGGCGTCGGAATACCGGTCATCCGCTCGCGTGCGAGAAGGGCGATGATCTCTTGGACCGGCACGTCTTGGCGGTCCTCCATCCGTTGAAGGCCCTTCTCCTCAAGTCTTCGGTTGAGGGCGGAGGTGAGGTTCTGGCCAACGCCGCTGAGCGCGTTGGCACCAAGGCTTTCACAGCGGATGTCTTCGAGCGCCTTGAACAAGGCGCGCCCCTCAGGGTTCTCGGGCTGGAGCTTAAAGTGCAATGCTTCATCGTGGTGCGCGAGACGCAGCGCGGCGGCATCGGCATGGCCGCGGCTGATCGCGACTTTCTTCCGATCGAGCCGTCGCGGGGGAAGAGGCAGGCGCGCCGCAGAGCCATCGACGCTCGGTTGGTCGCCGCCGAATTTTACTTCGGTCTCAGGTTCGGCCGAAAGGGCGCGGGTCGTTTGAGCGAGGACACGCTTGAAACGGTCGTTCGGGCTTTCGTTATGCTCCATCAGAGCCGCTTAAAGCGCCGCTGGCGTGTTCGTCACCCCATCAATGCGCCGAAAGCCGCGACCACATCGCCCAGGGCCAGAAATCTCTCAACGAAACGTTGCCTCGATCCGTAAAGTGATATAATATCCGTTCACAAGCTCTTCACCGATCGACAAACAGCGTCGCGCTTTTCGTCGGAGGTGAGGGGCCAGCGAAAGGGCGAGATCGCTTTTGCAGCGGCTGGCTCGGTGGGGTTCCTGCCACCGCTGCACCTTTGAAGCGGCGCTTCCTTTGCGGGGAGCGCCGCGTCTTCTTTCT
>JBCDHW010000014.1:0-74890 GCA_038749595.1 Pseudomonadota bacterium | reverse complement strand
TCTGACGGACAGCCTCGAGCTCGGCGTTGCAGCCCTGACAGAAGCGGACCTCACCGAAGAGTCCAGCCGCCTGCAGAGCTTCCAGGTCCAAGAACAGCTCGCAACACAGGCCCTCTCGATCGCTAACCAGCGCCCGCAGACGATCCTGTCGCTGTTCCGGTAAATTCTGGGAGCGGATCTTGGAGGCTGGCGTTCTTCAGCCTCCATCATCCAACAAAAAAGGCCGCTCCGGTGGGGGCGGCCTTCCTTTTTTTGCGATGTGTTTGCTGCCGCTTAGGCGCTGGCGCGTTTTTCCAAGTTCGACATGATTTCGGCAATCGCCGCGTCGAGGTCTTTTTTGCGCACGGCGGCCACTTCGCGACCGAATCGCTCGCGGGCTTGCTCGAACAATTGACGCTCTGAATAGCTTTGCTCGGGCTGATCAGCCGGGCGGAAGAGGTCCCGGACCACTTCGCAGACAGCCTGCAAGTCGCCTGAATTGATCTTCGCCTCGTATTCCTGCGCGCGCCGAGACCACATGGTGCGTTTGATCCGCGGTTTGCCTTGGATGAGCTTCATCATCTCATCGATCTGCTTACCGGTCGCAAGGTTACGCATGCCGCCAGCAGCGGCCTTCGCCACAGGAACCCGGAGCTTCATTTTCTCGTGCTCGAACTCGATCACGAACAGCTCGATATCCATCCCGGCGATCTCTTGCTTCTCGATCTCGGTGATGAAGCCGACGCCGTGGGCCGGGTAGATGATGTGGGTTTTGACTTTGAACTTTTGGTTCTTGTCACGGTTCGCTTCAGCCCGCTTCGCCACCTTGAGGGCAGGGCGCAGGGGGGCCGGTGCGATTTTGGGTTTTTCGTCGTTGTCCGCTTTCTTAGACTTGGTTTGAGCCGGAGCCGGTTTGATCGCTTTCAGTGCGTTTGCAGTGTTCGAATTAGCCACTTTTGCCTTCTCTATTATAATCATGGCGGGGAGTGCAGGGACTCGATCGATGACGCATCGGGAACGGAGCGCTTATCGATCAAAAACCGTGCCGATTCCTCGTCATGCGATCATCGGTTGACTGGGTTGAGAGCCGCAGAGTGTCTCGCGTGTGCGGAGCCTCGCGGTGCAGCCTACCTGGCCGCGCGAACCTTTGTTTTTGAGAACCGAACGCGTGCCTTCGTCGGTGGTTGCTCTCGCCTCATGCCCAGTCGCCATCCAGAGATAATAGCACAAACTTCCAAGCGATACCAGCGTCCTGTGCCAGTCCGGGATCAAATCACGGTAAGATACGGAAGTTTTTAATCACCTTCGCCCGGTGCTGTGCTGAAATGGGTCTCGAGCTTGTTGGGAACCTCAGCCAGGGCATCAGCGTCGGGCAGCGGGTCCCGTGCGGTGGTGATATTCGGCCAGCTTTCCGAATACTTGGCGTTCAGCTCAAGCCATTTTCCATCGGAGTCTTCTGTATCGGGGACGATCGCGTCAATCGGGCACTCAGGCTCGCAAACGCCGCAATCGATGCATTCCTCTGGATTGATGACCAGAAAATTCTCGCCCTCATAGAAACAGTCCACCGGGCACACCTCGACACAGTCGGTGTACTTGCAGGCGATGCAAGCGTCGGTGACGACGTAGGCCAAAACCGGTTCTCCACTTTTCCAAGCACGCGGATATGCTGGGGTCCCGAAGTCGGCGCAAGCGACGACTGTTTAGAAACACCACTCGCCTTGCACTTAGCGCGTTGGTCCTCCACTGCAATGCGTCGCAGCTTCCCGTTTCGTCAAATCTGTTATGAGGATAGGTATGTCAGAGAATCTCACACCCGAGAAGAAACGCCTCCTTTATCGGGCGATGTACCGCGGATTTAAAGAGGCGGACATTGTCATCGGGCGGTTTGCCCGAGAGCATTTGGCCGGCCTGAGCGACGAAGAGACTGAGGCGTTTCGCCTCCTTCTCGAGGTGCCGGACCAGGAACTCTACGGCTGGATCATCGGTCGCGACGAAGCACCGGAGAACTATCGGGGACCCGTGCTGGAGATGCTTCAGGCGTTTGATGTGGCGGGGTCGATGCCGCGTTAGCGTCCTGCGCCGCATCGATGAGGCGTTTGGGCAGGATCCGCCAGCGAATGAAACGGCTGCTGATTCGCGCGAGGCTCATAATGAACCCGGCAAAACCGCCAAGCGGCGTGAACGCGGCAGCAACGCACGCGAGCACAGCCCAAATCGTGCTGACCGCAAAGACCCAAAACGCCACACGGGTCGCCCTTCGCTCTAGGTCGGTGAGCCCCAAATCGTCAGCGCGGCTGAGTGCGTGCAGGTAGAGGCTCGCCGCGATCGTAAAGAGCAAGGCCATGCCCCCCGCGAAGTAACTCATGATCGCCCCGGCCCGCTGGTAATCGATCTGCATCGAGACAACGTACCCAGGGTCGCCCGCCATCAGCAGAATCCACCCGAAAAGCGCATCGAAAATGAAGCGTAAGGGATAGGCGATGAAGAGAACGAGCAACAACAAGCACCCGTTCAGCACCATGGTCTTCTGGTCGCTGAGGCCATAGCGACGGAAAAACGTGAAGTGCAGGGTCCAGATATAGACCATGAAGATAAAGGCTGCCGTCACGGGGGCTGCGGTGAAGAGGAAGGCTTGCAGCTCCTCGAACGTTCGCGGCTCGTTGCTGCTGGAGACAATCATCCCGAACGCCAGCGCAAAGACGATGTCGGACAGGTATTCGATGCGGAGAACCTGCGTCCCTCGCCACCGGAAGCACGGGTCTTGATCGCCGTAAAATTTAGTTCCCTGTCGCATCGTGATAGCGTTCCACGGGTTGACGCCCAGGGGAAGGGGCCCGCGGCGTAACGCGGCGCATTGCCCTTGGACGCTAGAGCGCTTAGGCGCTGCGCTCTCTCTTTGGGCTCCTTCCGACTATGGCCGAACCGCGCGTCTCGATCGTTATTCCTTGCTTCAACGAGGCTGAGAACATCACCGCGGTGGTGAGCGAGGCGCTGGAGGCGACCGAGGACCTGCCGGCGCAACTGATCGTTGTGGATGACGGGTCATCGGACGGTACAACGGACCGGGTGAAGAGCGCCGATTTTGGAGAGCGGGTCCTGCTGATCACCCACCCGAACCGGGCAGGGAAGTCGGCGGCCCTGCGTTCAGGCTTTCTCGCAGCGCAAACCGTCTGGGTCGGGACGATGGACGGCGACGGGCAGGACAATCCTGCTGATCTTGCGCGGATGACGGCGGAAGTGGACCTCGCGTCGGTGGGCGAGATCGGCATTGTCGGGGGCGTGCGCCAGAACCGCACCGATGGCGGCAGCCGCAAGACCGCCTCGCGGCTTGCCAACAATCTGCGGAAGTCGCTTCTCAATGATGATTGTCCGGATACGGCTTGTGGCCTGAAGCTGATGCCCCGTGATTTGTTCCTCGCGATGCCGTTCTTTGACGCGCTGCACCGGTATTTCCCGGCGTTTGCCCAGCACCTCGGCTATAAGGCGGCCTATGTGCCAGTGGTGAACCGGCCGCGCCAGGCGGGGACGTCGAAGTATTCGAACATCGGCCGGGCGGCAGCGGGGTTCTTTGATCTGATGGGCGTTCTGTGGCTGATGCGGCGGACGCATACGCCGTCTAAGGAGCTTCTTCTCCGGCCGGAGGGGCGGCGATGAGCCCTCTGGGTACGGCCTATCGTCCGGCGGGCAAGCTTGGGCTGGGCCCCGCTTTTCTGATGCTGTGGATCGTCGCCCTGGCGCTTTTCCCCGGGCAGTGGTCGATGCCGGTCACCGACCGCGATGAGGCGCGCTACAGCCAAGCCGCGACCCAGATGATGGAGACCGGCGACTATGTCGATATCCGGTTCCAGGAGAAGCCGCGCTATGTGAAGCCTGCGGGCATCTACTGGATGCAGGTGGCCTCGACCCAGGCCTTTGGCGGGCCGGATGCACCGATTGGGGCTTACCGGATCCCCAGTTATCTCGGTATTCTGATCATCTCGCTAGGTACCGCGCTGATCGGTGCACGGATCATGGGCGGCACCTATGGCGCGATCGCCGGGGGCATCTTCGGGCTCACCTTGCTGGCGGGTGCCGAGGGGCGGATCGCCAAGACCGACGCAATGTTGGTCGCGGCGGGGACGATGGCGCAGCTTGGGCTCTTCAACATCCTGGTCCAGCCGAAGGGGTCCCCGGCTCGGCAGTTCCGCACCTGGCCGCTGCTCTTCTGGTTCGCGTCGGGCCTCGCGGTCCTGATCAAGGGGCCGATCTTTGCGATCTTCAGCCTCGCGACGATCCTCGTTTATGTCGGCGTGAGCCGTGATTGGCGGGCGCTGCGGCGCCTTCGGCCCTTGCCGGGCCTCGCGGTCTTTGCGGTGGTGGGCCTGACCTGGGTGGGCCTCATCACCTACCAGTCCGACGGCGAATTCCTGCGCGAGTCGGTGGGTCACGCGCTCCTTGGCAAAGTCGCCGAAGGGGACGATGCCCATGGCGGGCCACCCGGCTATCACCTGATCGCGACGCTGGTGATGTTCTGGCCAGGGACGATCTTTCTCGGCCTCGCCGGCGCCGCAGCCATCCGCCGGCGGAAGGATCCGGCAGTCCTCTTCCTCCTCGCCTGGCTGATCCCCGGATGGTTGGTCTATGAGGCGGTCGCCACCAAGCTGCCGCACTACGTGATGCCAGCCTATCCCGCGCTGGCGGTCCTCTGTGCCCTCGGCATCAAGGACGCGATCGAAGGCGCCAAGACAGGCCTCGCCCACGGGGTGGGGCTCGTGCTCTTCGCGCTCGGCTCGGTCGCGCTTCCGGTGGCCGCCTACTTTGCGATCGCCGATATTGACGGGCAGTTTGCGACGCCGTGGATCCTCGCCATGGTCGGCGCGATTGTCCTCACCCTGATCATCGGGATCGCGCGTCTACGTAAGCCGAGTTTCGATGGCCTCGCCCTCACCGCCGTGCCCGTGGTCGCGTTCTACGCCTTCTTCGCCGAAGGCGCCTTGCCGCGGCTGTCGGTCATGTGGCCTTCGCATTCGGTCTGGCAAGTCGCCGCCCAGATCGAAGGTTGCGATGAGCTCCGCTTTGCGACCGCAGGCTACCGCGAGCCCTCCAACGTCTTTTATCTGGGTACGGACACCATCCTCGGCGACGGCGCCGACGCGGCCCAGCTCCTCCTCGACAACCCAAGCTGCGGCGTCGCCATCGTCGACCGCCGCGAGCGGGAAGCTTTCGACGCTGCGCTTGGCGCCGCCGCCATCCGTGAACTGAGCATCGTCGAGGGTACCAATGTCGTGAAAGGACGGAGCCTCACACTCGCGGTCATCGTGCGAGCGGAAAGCGACCTCATGCTCGGAACGGCTCAGCCGAGACGCCTCTAGCGCGCCAGTCCGTCCGTTGCGCGGGACGCTTTGGCAGTCTATTCCCGAGCTCGCGCGCGGCACCATGGGGTGGTCCGCGCTTTTTGGCTTGGAGCGAAACCGCCATGGCATTGACATCGGTGACCCAGCACATCTCGAAGGCGGAGGCCTATGCGCCGAAGGGGCATGTGCCGGTCTTTGGCGCGCCTGAGGGGGCGGACGCGCTCTGCGTCGCCGAAGCGGCCCAGGCGAGCGGCGAGGTGGTCACCGTCATCACCCGCGATGCAGGCCGAGCGGCGGCGATGGTCAGTGCCTGCCGCTTCTTCGCCCCGGCGGTGCCGATCGTCCGCTTCCCGGCGTGGGACTGCTTGCCGTACGACCGCATGTCGCCAGGCCCCGACGTGGTGGCCGAGCGCCTGGCGACCTTGGCCACCCTCGCCGCGCGGGAGGAGGGGACGCCGCTCATCGTCGTGACGACCGTCGCCGCCGCGACCCAGCGAACCCTTTCTGAAGAGATCATCCGTACCGCGAGCTTTCAAGCGAAGCCTGGCGTGACGTTGGAGATGGAGGACCTCGTCGCCTACCTCGTCGCCAATGGCTACAGCCGCGCGAGCACGGTGCGCGAGCCGGGCGAGTTTGCGGTACGCGGCGGGCTTCTCGATATGTATCCTCCAGGTACGGCGGAACCGCTGCGTCTCGACTTCTTCGGCGATACCCTTGAATCTATACGGGCTTTTGACCCCGTATCGCAGATGACCACGCACCAGAGGCGGGACATCCACCTCACCGCAGCATCAGAAGTTCTGCTCTCGGACGATACGATCAGCCGCTTCCGCAACGGGTATCGCGCGCTCTTCGGAACGCCTGGCGATGACCCTGTCTACGAAGCGGTGAGCGAGGGGCGTCGGCAAGCGGGGATGGAGCATTGGCTACCGCTGTTCTACGAACAGCTCGGTACACTGTTCGATTTCACCGGCGAGGGCCTGACATTTCTTGATCATCTGGGTACGGAAGCGACGGACGAGCGGTTTAAGCAGATCACCGACTATTATGAGGCGCGTGCGGAGGATATGCGCGTGTCCGAAGGCGGAAGCCTCGACAGCGTTCCCTATCGCCCGGTGAAGCCGAGCAGTCTGTACCTGAGCGAAACCGAGTGGGCTGAGGCTCTCCAAAACGTCGCGCTGCGCCAGCTGTCGCCCTTTAGCCCCGAGCCGGGCAAACGCGCCTTCGACTTTGGCGCCAAGCAAGGGCGCACCTTCGCGGCGGAGCGTGCTGGCAACCAAAACGTCTTTGACGCGGTATCGAGCCATATTGAAGACCTCCGTACAGAGAAGACTGTGATCGTTGCGGGGTGGACGGAGGGTTCGGCGGATCGCCTCAAGACCGTTATCGGCGATCATGACGTGTCCGGGCTGGCCAGCCTCAAGAGTTGGTCCGACGTCAAGCCAGGCTCCGGCACGGTCCCGGTGGTCGTTCTTGGTCTTGAGAACGGATTTGAGACTAAGGACTTAGCAATCCTTGCTGAGCAAGATATTCTTGGTGACCGGTTGGTTCGCAAGACCAAAACCAAGCGTGCGGACAATTTTCTGACCGAGGCAAGCTCATTGTCCGTAGGCGACCTGATTGTGCATGTAAGCCACGGCGTGGGGCGCTATGAAGGGCTTGAGACGCTTGAGGTGGGCGGCGCGCCGCATGATTGCCTGAAGCTGACCTATCACGGCGGGAAGATGTACCTGCCCGTTGAAAACATTGAGCTTCTTTCGCGGTTTGGGTCCGATGATCCCAACCACCCGCTGGATAAACTGGGCGGTGGAGCCTGGTCGATCCGTAAGGCGAAAATGCGTGAACGGATCAAGATGATGGCGGAGCAGCTGATCGCCATCGCCGCCAAACGCGCCGCGAAAAAGGCGGAAGTTCTGAACCCACCTGAAGGCATTTATGACGAGTTCTGCGCGCGCTTTCCGTATGCGGAGACTGAAGATCAACTGAACGCCATCGACGACGTGCTGTCTGATATGGGAGCGGGCAAACCCATGGACCGCCTTGTGTGCGGCGACGTGGGCTTCGGCAAAACTGAAGTCGCGATGCGCGCGGCGTTTGTTGCTGCAATGAGCGGCCGCCAGGTGGCGCTGATCTGCCCCACGACGCTGCTGGCTCGTCAGCATGCGAAGGGTTTTAAAGAGCGCTTCGCCGGTTTCCCCCTCAACGTCCGGCAGCTGTCGCGTTTTGTGACCAACAAAGAGGCGAGCGCCACGCGAGCCGGGCTGAAGGATGGCTCGGTCGATATCGTCATCGGCACCCATGCGCTGCTTTCAAAGCAAGTGGGTTTCCGTGACCTTGGCCTCTTAATTATCGATGAAGAACAACACTTTGGCGTCAAGCACAAGGAGCGACTGAAGGAATATCGCGGCGATACACACGTTCTGACGCTGACCGCGACGCCTATTCCGCGTACGTTGCAATTGTCGATGTCGGGCATCCGCGACCTGTCGATTATCGCGACGCCCCCGGTCGATCGGTTGGCGGTACGCACGACGATTGGGCCCTTTGACGGGGTCGTCGCGCGCGAAACTCTCTTGCGTGAGCACTATCGCGGTGGGCAGAGTTTTTACGTGTGCCCGAGGGTTTCTGACCTTGAAGGCGTCGCTGATTTCCTCCGTGCACAGGTACCTGAAGTGAAGTTTCGCACCGCCCACGGACAAATGCCCGCGGGCGAGCTCGAAGACATCATGACGGCTTTCTATGAGGGCAAGTTCGATGTGCTGCTCGCGACGACGATCGTTGAGAGCGGAATCGATGTGCCGACGGCAAACACGTTGATTGTTCACCGTGCGGACATGTTTGGCCTTGCCCAGCTCTACCAAATTCGCGGTCGGGTGGGGCGCTCTAAGCAGCGGGCCTACGCCTACATGACCACGTCCGGGCGCAAGAAGATGACCGATGGCGCCCAGAAGCGCTTAAAAGTCTTGCAGTCTCTCGACACGCTCGGCGCTGGCTTCACCCTAGCAAGCCACGACCTTGATATCCGCGGGGCGGGTAATCTTCTGGGTGAAGAGCAATCGGGCACCGTCAAGGAAGTCGGCGTCGAGATGTATCAGCACATGCTGGAAGAAGCGGTGGCCGAGATGAAGGACGGGGAGGCCGCGTCTGAGACCTGGTCGCCGTCAATCAATATCGGCACGGCGGTGCTGATCCCCGAAACGTATGTTGCGGACCTGGATGTGCGGATGTCGCTCTACCGGAGGCTCTCCGATGCAACGTCTCCGGAGCAAATTGAGGCCTTCGCAGCGGAGCTGATCGACCGGTTCGGGCCACTGCCGCGCGAAGTGGAAGCGCTCCTTGAGATTGTCGGGATCAAGGCGCTGTGCCGCCGGGCTGAGATTGCCAAGATCGACGCTGGGCCGAAGGGCGCGGTCATCAGCTTCCGCGATCGGTTCCCGAACCCGGCTGGTCTCGTGCGCTATCTGTCTGAAACACCTTACGATATGAAGCTTCGGCCCGACCAGAAACTGGTGTTCAAACAGAACTGGCCGGATGAGAAGGCGCGGTTGAAAGGCTGTCGCCGTGTACTGAATGTCTTGGTAGAAATTGCCGAGGACGTGAAAGCAGCGGCTTAGGCGGTCACTGCAGGTTGCGGTGTGCCCGCGAGCATTTTTCCGAGCCGTTCCATCGCTTCAGAGGGCGCCAGATCATGGCCATCGAGGAATTGGTGCTTCGCGGCAATGAGTACCGGCGACGGCTCGTCCCCGAACTTGAGGTCCTCAACCAAGGTTTGCAGGGTCCGCATCATCCGGCTTGCGAAGAAACGGTCCGCATACGGCATCGCGACGAAAAACAGATTGGGTTGCGGCCTGCAGACAAGCTCGAGCGGTGAGAGCGCCATGCTCATATAGACGCCCGCCTCGGCGAGGTCGTGGTCGCTGCCGTGGGCTTCCGCGGCGAGCTTGATGGCGCCGTAGGCCATGCGGTCACCGAGCTCCAGATGCTCGCGAACGACACGTTCGAAGACATCGCGGCCGAAGATTGGCGAAGGTTTGCCGTCATCGGAGATCGACGCTGCCGTGAGGCCAGCGTGGAGTGCTCGCCGGGTACGGAAACGGGTGGCGGCGCCGCGGAGGAACGTCAGAACGCCGCCAATCTCTTCAGGCCAGGCCAACAGGTCGGCCCCGGCTTCGGTCCATTGCTGCACCGTTTCCGGCGTCCATTGCTGGGCGATCACGGCGACGGGTAGGTCGCGGAGCTCAGTCTGCCTACGGATGAGTTTGAGGATCGGCAGACGATGCTCGCGACCATTGGCCAGGTGGATGACGAGGGCGCCAGCATGGTTGTTTTCGAGAAGCCGGAGCGTCTGACCGGACGAGAGCGGAGCCACGAGATCGCGCCACCCGGTTTGGGAAAGGATCGACAAGACGCCAGGGTGCGGCTCGGTGAGCATCGCGGCCGGGCTGCCTTCGCCTTCGCTGCGGACGGCGGGGTAGGAGTGGCCGATGCTGGTCATAGCCTGCAACCGAACCGCAGCAGCGCGCGCCAAGTACCGCTCGAGGGTGACGTTTTTGATGGCCCGGGTGACGGCGGCGCCGTGTTCAGGCTCAGCGCGCATGAAGACGATGTCTTGGTGCGGTTCGGACGGTAAGGGGTCGCCCATGCCCTGGACGACAACCAAGGGTTCGATGCCCGCTTGACGCCGGAGAGCAGTGATCGCTGCATCAGGATCTTGGGAACCGGAGATGTCGCCGAGGGCGGCGGTGCACGTTCCGGATGCCGGGATGGCGAGGCCTTCGGCGATCAATTTGCGCCGCCAACGCGCGGCGGTCGGGCGGCCTAACAGCCGCACGGTCACCGTCGTTCGTTGTGCACGTTCGATCGTCAAATGTCCCGCCCCTCGCGTCCAGACGTCGCTTCCAATTGCTCTATGCAAATATCGCCCCGTTCTCGATCCAGGAACAAACCTGATACGGCGCGTTCTTCATAGCAGGGCAGGGCGGCGAGGAATTCCTGAGGTTTTCCCCAGGGGCCGATTTCCCGGTAGAGCAGGGCCGTCCGCTGGCCGACATAGCGCCAATGCCATGGCTCATAAGGGTCTTCTGCGGTGAGGTAGGCGTTGCCGGGGGGGAAGCTGAGGATGAAGCCGAACTGCCAGGCCTTTTTCTCAAAGCAGCCGTAGGCCCGGTCTGTCGCCCGCATGAAGCGCCGGTTGACGTCGATATCGACCGCCAGACCTGTCTGATGTTCGGACGTTCCGGGATGGGCCACTGTTCCGCGGTCGCCATAAGCGTCGAACAGCCGGGTTTGGGTACGATGGCTTCGGTAGGCTGAGCGAAGGGACATGCGCTCGCCCGAGACAGCGCACGCTTTGAGAAGCTTGCTCAACTGCTCAGGAAGCGAAGTCCCGCCCATGGCTGCGCGCCTGAGTTGCATTTCCTCAGCACGCGGAGATTTCGATAAGGGAATGCCGAAGGCTTCGGCGCTGACGAGGTCCCTGGGGACATAGTCGCGCTCAAGCGGAAACATCGCGGACACCGGCCGGCTGATTGAGAACATCCGGTCCTGGGTGCGGTTCGCGGCGTAGCGCCTTGCGCCAAACGCATCGCGGAAGATCTGGCGCATGTGGCGGTTGAGCGCCTCGGCCTCGGTCAAACGGCCTTGCTTCTCGTAGATGCCGGAGAGGAGGCGGATGTAGAGACTGAGCTCAGGATTGTTCGAGCCCTTCGCGCGCTCTTGGGCTTGGAAGACCTGTTCGTAAAGGTTTTCGGCGTCGGCGAGCCTGTCGATCCGTTCGTAGACGGGGGCCAGGAGGAGGGCGGTTTGCACCGTGTCTTCGTGATCGGGGCCGAGCTGTTCTTCACGAAGCTCGTGGGCCGCAGCCAACAGGCCAACGGCTGCGTAGGCGCCATCGGCGGCTAGGGCGTAATAGCCGCCCACCGATGTCATCGCCTCGGCAGCTTCGAGGATTGCGGCAGGCTCTGCGTCCACTTTGGCGCCGGACCCGTCCGAGGGCAGGACATCGACGAACATCGGACGCATCGCGTCCACAAGGGCGGTGAACTGATCGGCCTGGCCGCTGGCGTCCCCGTCACCATCGCCAGCACCGTCGCCCGCACCGGCGTCGCCTGCGCGTTCCAAGAAGCGCGCGGCGATCAAGGCCGGGCGGCGCACGCGGCCGAGGCTAAGGTCGAGCTCAGCGATGCGCCAATTGATGGTGACGCGCCGATCGTCGCTCAAAAGGACGGCAGATTTGTCGTTGAGCGCGTCAACATAGTTGGTGACGGCGACACGGGGGTCACCGTCTTCGTAATGGGCATCGGCAACGGACAAACGGCGGGTGTTGAGGTCTTCGGGAGCATCTTCGCTCGTTTCCCACATGCGCATCGACCGGTCGCCATAGCCGACAGCGCGGCCGAAATGCTCGCCGTCTTCGAGCGCCTCAAACCGGCTCCACGACGCGTTGGGGTCGACACGCACGGAGATGGCGAAGCCCAACCCATAGGCCAACGCCAACCCCACAAACGTGATCGCTAAAACGTCGCGGCCTTGCACGATTTCGCTTCTCCCAGCGCCCATCCTCGGGGAAAAGCGCAGCGCACCTTGCGTTTGCGCGCACACCACCCCGCCCGTAACGGAGACCCTAAGGCACTGGCGCGAACGGGGCAATCGCTGGAAAGACAATGATGAAGATCCGGCGGGGCAGGAGAAACCATGATGCGATCGACAACCGGACGACGACGCCTGTACCTGCTGCGCCACGGGCATGTGGACTATTTCGCCCCGGGGATCACAGACTTCACCCAGGTTCCGCTGACCGAAGATGGCCGAGGCCAAGCGCAACGGGCCGGCGCTGCACTGGCCGGCGTAGCGTTCGATCATGGTTTCTACTCAGGACTGCCGCGGACGGAGCAAACCCTGCGCCTCGTTCTAGGCGACGAACGGTCAGACGTGCCCGTTGAAGCGATCGGCCAACTGGCCGAACTGCGCGGCGGCCGGGTGGAGGCGAAGACGCCGACGGAGCTAGCGGCCTGGCTGGCGTTCTCGTTCGACGATGCGGATGCCGAAGGGGCGTCGTTTCTGCCGGGCGGCGAGCTCTTTGCTGATGCGGAACGGCGGATCGTTGATGGCCTAGAGACGATCCTCCACGGCTACGCCTGGCGCACGGCTATCCTCGTGGCTCACGAGGGGGTCAACCGGATCCTCCTGGCGCACCTCACCGGCGGCGGGCTTGGGGCCCTCAGCCACTTTGAGCAGGACCTATGCGGGATCAATGTCCTCGATTTTGACGTCGTGCCCAGCGAAGACGGTACCGGCACCAAGGTCGAGCGCGTCATCCTCAAGGCGGTCAACCTGACGATCCACGATCCAGTGAAAGAGACGCTGCCCCGGACCTCGCTTGAGCACCTGTTCGGCATCGACTTCGGCGGCGCCCGGCCACCGCGCGCGACGCTGGAAGCCGACGAGGACTGATCGGTGGCGCGCCGCGGGGGACCAGCACACTAGGTCCGATGAAGTGCGCGCTGAGACTGGCGCGTGGCTACGGGCATACCTACTTGTGGGCTTATCAGAAGAGGGATCTGCCGATGGCTGCTGCCGACGAAGTCGACTACGAGATTTTTGGCGAAGAGATGCAATACGTTGAGGTCGAGCTCGACCCCGGCGAGAGCGCCGTCGCTGAGGCGGGCGCGATGATGTACAAAGACGCCGCGATTGACATGACGACGGTTTTTGGCGATGGCAGTGCGCAGACCGGCGGCGTTCTTGGCGGACTTCTGGGGGCAGGAAAGCGCCTCCTCACCGGCGAGAGCCTGTTCACCACCGTCTTCACCCACCACGGAAAAGGCAAAGCGCGGGTCGCCTTTGGCGCGCCCTATCCTGGGTCGATCCTGGCCCTCGATCTCGACCAGTTTGGCGGCAAGCTGGTCTGTCAGAAAGACAGCTTCCTGGCCGCGGCGAAGGGCGTGCAGATTGGCATCGATTTTCGGAAGAAAATTGGTGCCGGCCTCTTCGGCGGTGAGGGTTTTATCATGCAGAGCCTCGAAGGCGACGGCATGGTGTTCGTCCACTTCGGCGGCGCCATCCGTGAACGGACGTTAGCGCCGGGCGAAGAGCTGCACGTTGATACCGGCTGCCTCGCGGCGCTAGAGCCGACGGTGGACTACGACATCAAGCTCGCGGGCGGCGTGAAGAGCGTTTTGTTCGGCGGTGAGGGGCTGTTCTTTGCCACCCTTCGCGGACCGGGAAAGGTTTGGCTGCAGAGCCTGCCGTTCTCACGGCTCGCAGGACGGGTGCTCGCCAATGCCGGGTTCAATGGCCAGGGCGAAAGCTCTGTACTCGGACCGGTGGGCGATTTACTCCGCGGCGATTAATCCGTGGTTCCCGTATCCCTTTTTGTGATCATGGCCATCCTCGCCTTAGTCGGGTTGACGGTGGACCGCCTGGGCGGCGCGAAAAAGCGCCGCTCGCCAAACGACCCGGGCGAACCGGCGCAAGGCGACGAGGGGTGAGGGCGCGCTAGCTTCCGCGGGGAAAGGCGGTGCCGAACCGCTCGGCATAGTACCGCCCGATGCTCTGTGCACTGCCGAAGAGGGCGAGGCCGTTCGCGATCTCCGCCGGGGCGTTCTCAAACTGCGGTGACGACGGCGCCAGGATCAGCGTCGGGCAGTTCCACTCCCCCTCGCCAAGCCGCGCCACCAGCGCTGGCCGCGGGTGAGCAATCGGCTCGTAGACGATATCAACGCTTTCCCGCAGCGCCGGGTAATAGGCCAAAAGGCCCCATATTTCAGCGCACTCTGGACAAAACTCCCGCCGACCCTGGTCGATAAACCCCGGCGGCAGGAGATAAAGCGTATCACGTTCAGACATGGCGCGTCGCTTACCGCTGCCGTGGGCTGTCGTCTACGCCAATCGTCTTGTGTTTTCTCTAGAGATGGAGCCAGGGCGCAACGCCTGCTGAGGATCCGTGTGCTCCTCTGCCGATGTTATCAGGGGACGAAGATGAGGCCTGGCTCGAACATAGTGCGACCGGCAACGTCGAAAACGCGGACATGCAGGACAAGGTCACTCGTTTCTCCGCTTACGGTCGAAAGATCCACGAGAACCTCCCAGTGGTCTCCGAAGCGCCCGCAGATCGATGCCGTCCACGACGCTGCGCACAAAGGGCCAATCGGATCGGGATAATCCGCGATGTTGGCTGCGTTGATCGCGGCAGTCTCGTCATCAACCGGGCGAATATTAGACGCGCCTGGCATGTTGCCTAAGACAAAAGCGTCTGCAATCCGCTTAAGAACTTCACGCCAAGCCTTAGGGACAGGGCGCTCGTCATGATCTTGGACGATATGGTTGGTCATCGGTCGAGGCAGCCGGTGTCGCTATATCTCCACGTACCACACGAAAGCGGATTTCCTTTAGTGCTCGACTGTAAAGCCTCGTAGACGCCCCAAGTTCCGCAGTTGAGATTTGAATCCACCGCTCCTTCACCGGCCTTGCGCACAATTCATCTTGTCGCAAATTATTTCAATCCCTCGAAGGGTGCTGCTGACACCCGGCCTCCCGCTTTAGCGGCGGCGGCGGAAAGCCGTGTACCCGGCAGCGCCGCAGGCGAACAGTGCGAATGCCGCGGGTACAGGAACGGCGGCTTCGCGGACGTCGAGGGAGATGCCGCCGAAATTGTCATTGTAACGACTATCAGCAATGCGGAAGACGACTTGCTGGGTCTGGGTGAGTGTAAAGACCAACGGCTGAGCCGCGGCAAAGGCTGCGGCGGAGGTCGCGAACCGGCCGTTGTTGCCAAACAGAAATGTTCCGAGTTCGACGCTGGAAACTTGCGTGTTCGTCAGCCATCCGCGGCCACAATTTGCGCCGTTGCTGTCGCATCCGGACGTGACGGTTTCGCCCCATGCGTTCCAGCTGGAGAACTGTCCGTCCACGAAGCTTGCTTTGTAGGTACCAGCGTTGAGAGTCAGGGTAACGCCGTTGTTCGCATCGCGGGAGTCGAGGTTGATGATGGCCGCATGTGCCGAACCCAAAAGCGTAAACGCCGCTACCGCTGCGGAAAACGAAAGACGCATAGAACTAGACCCTTCCCAATCACAAGAAAAAGGCCTGCAAAGTTCGCGCCAACATGGCTGATGATGTGTTAATCGGCGGCCTCGATGATCATGCCGTCATATGCGGGGACAACGTGCTCGGGTGTTGTCGCGGCGACGTCGGCATAGTCCATCGTGACGTGCATATTGGTCAGCACGCCCCTCTTCGCGCCTGCCTGCTCGAGAAAATGCAGCGCTTTCTCAAGGTGCAGGTGGCTGCCGTGGGGTTTGAGCTGAAGCGCATCGATGATCCAGACGTCGGCGTCGTGAACGATTGGCCAGCTCTCTGGGTACAGATCATCGAGGTCGCTTGAGTAGACGATCGGCCCACAGCGGAACCCGTGCGAGGGGACGCGGCCATGCTTCTGGAGGAACGGAATGATCGGGATTGGTCCGGTGGGGCCATCGACTTCGAACGGCGTTCCGTCAGCGGGCAGATCATGGCGCTCGAGTACTGCGGGGTAGGCGCTTCCGGCAAGTTGCTCAAAACAATAAGCAAACCGCTCCGGCAGCACGGGCGCCGTGTGCGGAGAAAGGTAAACTGGCACACGCTGCATGTTTTGGAGCGCGACAACCCGCAGATCATCAATGCCGTGGGTTTGGTCGGCGTGGTCGTGGGTGATGACCACCGCATCGACCGTCGGGATCGCGTTATCGATGAGTTGCTGGCGCATATCCGGCGACGTATCGATGAGCAGTGTGGTGAGCCTTCCTTCAAAGCGCCCTTCCCCGTCAGCACGCTGAACGACGATGGAGCACCGCGAGCGCCGGTTCTTAGGTTCATTGGGGTCGCATACCCCCCAGTCACCCCGGCCGTCCTCGCCGCCGATACGGGGTACACCGCCTGAGCTGCCGCAGCCGAGAATGATCGCGCGGAGCTTCACGGCCGCTTTGCCTTGCTGAACAGACGGAAGTAATTCTCCGTGGTCGCCTCTTCGATAACGCGTAAGGTTTCCCCTTTGATTTCAGCGAGTTTCTCGGCGACGAGGGGCACAAACGCGGGCTCGTTGCGACGGCCACGATGCGGGACCGGCGCGAGATAGGGGCAGTCTGTCTCAATCAGCAGCCTGTCGAGGGGCACTGACGCCGCGCGTTCGCGCACGTCATCGGCCCGTTTGAAGGTGATGATCCCTGAGAACGCGACGTACCCGCCCATTTCTAGCCCTGCTTCCATAAGGGCTTGGCCGGAGGTGTAGCAGTGCAGCAAGAGCGGGAACGGTTGCTCCGCATACGCCTCTTGCAACATCACGCGCATGTCGTCGTCGGCTTCGCGCGTGTGGACGACGAGGGGAAGGCCTGTTGCTTGGCTCGCGCGGATGTGTGCCGAGAAAACAGCGCTTTGCAGTGATCGCGGGGAGTATTCGTAGTGGTAATCCAGGCCGCACTCGCCAATTCCTGCGACATCCGCCGCTTCTGCAAGAGCGATCAGGTGGTCTGCCGAGAGGTCGGCGAAGTCTTTCGCGTGGTGCGGGTGGACGCCTACCGTGCGCGAAAAATAGGGAGATAGAGCCGTCACCTCACGGATGGCGTCAGTGCTTTCGAGGCGGTCGGAAATCATCAGCATAGCGCGGACACCTGCGTCGCGTGCCCTGTCAAGGACTTCGGCGCGGTCCTCTGTATACTGATCGCCATGCAGGTTGACGTGGCTGTCGACAAACATCAGGCGGACGTCCTCCGCAGGGCTTGGCGCGCCGCGAGGCCAGCCATCCAGGCGGTTTGGCTGCGGTCCGCTGTGCCGGCTTCGGCGAAGACGCGCCGTGCTGCATCGTAGGCACGGAGCGCCGCTGGCCCATCGGTCCCGCCCGCACTGTCGGTGACCTGCCGTGCCAGGCGGGCGAGAACCAGCGCAACGGCTTCGTCCGCGACGGCTTCGTTGGCCTTCAACGCGAAGGGCTTGCTTGCCGCGAGGATGTCGCCGCCGCCCTTGACGCTGGTGAGGTAAGCGTCGGCCAGATCCAACGCGCCGCGTCCCTCACCGACTGCTAGCCGAAGCGCTTGGCCGGGGGCGCCGCAGGCATCACCCACAAAGCGTTCAACGTCGGTCGGCGCGAGATCAGTTTGGTCCTTGAGCCACGCGGCGATGTCCGCATCGTCGACAGGCCGCAAAGGGATCCGGCGACACCGGCTGATCAGTGTCGGGAGCAAACGGGACGGCGCTAAGCTCAAGAGCAGCAGGCAGGTGCCTTTCGGGGGTTCTTCGAGCATTTTGAGGAGGCTGTTGGCCGCCGAACGCCCGAGATCGTCCGCAAGGTCGACGATCACGACCCTCCGGCCATTGGTCGACGTGGTCTGTAAGCGGCCGATCACGTGCCGGACCGCGTCGACGTCGATTTCTTGGCGCAGTTTGCCGGTTTTCTCATTCTCCGTGCGCTGAAGGGTGAGAATGTCCGGGTGGCTTCCCGCCGCCATCAGGCTGCGGACCTTGGGATCGATCGCGCCCAGCCGATCTCCGCCCGAGAGGTGCGTCGCGGCGAGCTGGTAAGCGAGTGTCGCCTTCCCCTGCCCCCGCGGCCCAGAAATGATGAACCCGCCCTCCAGCGCTCCGCGCGCGAGGAGGGTCTCCACATCACAGCGGCTGGTGGGCGCGAGCAGAACGTCGGCAGCAGCTTCAGGGGGCGGGATCTGATCCATGGGGAGCGCCTAGCAGGCGCGGCAGGCGCTCGTGAACCGCCTTCACGACCGCACCGGTGACGCGATCGACAGACTCGGCCGCATCGACGATCACAAAGCGCTCGGTTTCGCCCTCTGCGATCGCCAGAAATGTCGCGCGCACGCGTTCGTGATAATCTAAGCCTTTGTTTTCAAACCGATCCGCTGCGCCGCGCGCGGATGCACGCTCAAGCCCAACGGAGACCGGCAGATCGAAGAGCAGCGTCAGGTCAGGGAGGCGGGGGACCACGGACTTGTGAATGGTGTGCAACGTCTGGGCGTCCACGCTGTGCTGATAAGCGCGGGTCGAATCGAAGAACCGGTCGCAGAGGACCACCTCACCGGCCGCCAACGCCGGGGCGATGGTCGCGTGCCAATGGGCGTCGCGCGCGGCATTCATGAGGAGGGCTTCGGCGAGCGGCGACCACGTCTTTTCCGGATCGAGCAGCAGGCCGCGCAAGGCTTCGGCCTCGGGTGCGCCGCCGGGCTCGCGGGTCAGCGTCACGTTATGCCCAGCGTCGACCAGCCGTTCACGAAGGCGCTTGATCTGTGTGCTTTTTCCGGCGCCTTCGGGACCTTCGAACGTGATGAAGGTCACCGGGCGGTCTCAACGGGTTCCGGCGGTGTGAAAAGGCTGATCAGGCCCAGCTTGACCTTAGCCAGAGGGCCGAGGCCAGCGACGGGTGCAGCCGTGTAAAGAGGATATTCTCTCGGGTCATCGCCGGGGATCGAAAGCTTCAGCACACCGACGAGGTCGCCTTCACGGATGGGTGCGCGCAAGGGACCATCGTAGCTGAACGACGCTTTGGCGCCGCGGATCCGGGCGTTGTGGAGGGTGAAGGCGACGTCTTGGTCGATGCGTAGCGGTACGGTCTCGGCCTGCCCGGCGAAGACGGCGGCTTCGCCGACCACCTGCCCTGCTGAGAAAAACGTGCGGCTTTCGAAACTCTCGAACGCTTCGTCCATCAGGCTGATGGCGGCTTTGCGGCGATCGGTGGCGCTTTCTAAGCCGCCAACCACGATGATCCGGGCTTGTCCGTTCCGCTCGGCCAGCCCGACCACCCCGTACCCGGCTTCATCCGTATGCCCGGTTTTCATGCCGCGGGCGCCGTCCATCACGCCGATCAGAGGATTGCGGTTCGCTTGGGTGATCCCGGACCAGGTGAAGTCCTCCATCGAGAAGAGATCGCGCCATTCGGGGAATTCGTACCAGATCCGACGGGCGAGGATCGCAAGGTCATGCATCGACATGCGATGCTCAGGGTGCGGAAGGCCGGTAGGATTGGCGAAGTTCGACTGGGTCAGGCCCCAGGTGCGGGCCCTGGCGTTCATCAGCTCAGCAAAGGCTTCTTCGCTTCCGGCGATGTTCTCGGCGACCACGATGCAGGCATCGTTCCCGGACTGAACGATGATCCCTTTGAGCAGATCACCCACCCGGATCTCGGTGTCGACCAGGACGAACATCTTGCTGCCGCCGGTTCTCCAAGCCTTTTCAGAGACATAGAAGAGCGTGTCGGGGGTGATTTTGCCCTTATCGATCATGTCGAGGACGACCGCGGCGGTCATCAGCTTAGACATCGAGGCGGGCGGGACCGGCACTTCGGCGTTTTTTCCGAAGAGCACGTCGCCGCTTTGCACGTCCATGATCACAGCATGGGTCGCGCGTGTACTGATCAAATTGGTTTGGGCCAAGGCCAGCCCAGGCAGCGTTAGAAGACCTAAGAGAAGTGCGGTCAACGTGCTCCTGATCAATTCAGCACCTCTTCAACAATACGCGCGTCCATAAAGCCAATGCCCCGGACATAGTCGAGGACATCGCTCGCCGCAATTTGCTCTCCATACGGGCCAACCCGGACAAGGGTCAGGGCGCGGCCACCGCTGAGCCGAGGTTCGAAGCGGACGGGGTAATCCCCTGGGAGGCGTGCTGCCGCGCTGTAGGCATTTTGCTCATCGGCGAAGGCGCCGAGTTGGACGTAGAATGATAGCCCGAGGGCTGCGCCATTGAGCGAAGCGTTCTGGACGCGGACTTGGCGCCCGCCCGGAGAGAGAGACGCATGCTGGAGCAGCTCCTGTTCGCTGGGAAGCGTGAGCCCCGGCTGGCTGCCGTAGGGTTTCACCCGCGGCGCTTGAGGAAGCAGGAGCGCGAGAGACTGGCCGCGCTCGCGCTGACCTGTGGCGGTGATCGCCTGGTCGAGCCGCGCGGGGCCGATGTAACGGACGCGCACGGGTGCGACACCCTGCTGGCGGGTGCCCAGGCGCACGGCGGCTTCACGGGAGAGATCGATGATCCGTCCGTTGGCAAACGGACCGCGGTCATTGACCCGCAGCCGAAGCTTTTTGCCATTGGCTGGGTTGGTGACTTCGACGATCGACGGCAGCGGCAAGGTGGGGTGCGCGGCGGTCAGACGGTCCTGGTCAAAGATCTCACCGTTGGCCGTCAGGCGGCCGTGGAATTTCGGCCCATACCAGCTGGCTTGGCCGTATTTGTTGTAGTTCGGCTCGTGCTTGGGGACGTACCAGACGCCTTTGACTTGGTAGGGATCGCCGACTTTTTCGTGGGGGTTCGCTTTGACGTAGCCTTTGAGCGAATCTTTGGGGGAAGACGAGCAAGCAGCAGCGAGCGCAAGGAGCGCGAGAGCAGCGTATCGCATAGCGGCGTGGCGCATAGAGCCGGACCTTCGTTAAGCCTCGCTTCCCCTTCCCGTTATTGAGGTTAAGGCTCCGCTAAGGAAACGGTCAACCGCGCAGCGTTAGGGGATTTTCGTTTGCCAGAGGCGGACCTTGAGCCCGCCGTGGGGGAACGGCGGCCCAGGCTGGTCCCACTTGACGCGGGTCGCTTGGGCCAGCTTAGGATCGGCCGTGAGGAGCGCCACGCGCCAGCCCTGGAACCGCTCGGTCATCACGGCGCCGAAGCTGGCGTAAAGGGCGCGCAAGTCGCCTGGGTCGCCTAAGCGTGCGCCGTAGGGCGGGTTGGTGATGACGAGGCCGGTCTTTCCAGGGGGCGGTTTGGCTTCGCTGACTGTCATTTGGGTGAAATGGGTGGCCCCGGCGACGCCTGCGCGCTCTGCGTTGGCAGTGCTTGCTGACACTGCGCCGGGGGCGCGGTCGGAGCCGTAGGATGGGACGTCGGCCTCGCGGGAGAGTTTATTCAGCGCTCGCGCTTTGATCCGGGCATAGGCCTCGGGCTCGAAACTGGCGAAGTGCTCGAACGCGAAGGTGCGGGCCCGGCCGGGCGCGAGGCCTGACGCGATCTCCGCCGCTTCGATAACGAACGTGCCCGAGCCGCACATCGGATCGATGACGGGCTCATCCGGCTGGTGCTCTGCCGCGCGGAGGAGCAGAGCCGCCGTCGTCTCGCGGAGCGGCGCGCCGGCAACCTCTTGCTTGAAGCCGCGTTTGTGGAGGAGCGCGCCTGACGTGTCGGCGCTGACAACACACTTATTGTTCTCGATACGGAGGAGAAGGCTAAGACCTTCCGATGAGGGAACGCCGCCGAACGCTTGCGCGGCGTTGGAGAGGCGCTCTTCGGCTGCCCCCGAGTGGTAGATCTTTGAGCGTTTGCATGTGGCGTCGACGCGGAATGGTGTGCCTGGTTCGAGGATCCAAGCTAGCGGCAGGTCTTTGAGCTTGGTCTCAAGCTCGCCCAGATGTTGGGCACGGAAGGTTCCTAGGCGGATCAAAATCCGCGATGCGCCGCGGAGCAGCAGGTTGGCGCGCCAAACGTCAGCCCACGTCCCTTGCCAGATCACCCCGCCAGGCGTTGTCTCCGCCCGCGACCACCCGTTGGCGCGCACCTCCTCAAGCAGCCAGGGCTCAAGGCCAGGTGGGCAGGACGCGAAAAGCTCGAAGCGGGGTTGGGATGGTCCAGTCATCTGCCGCTCGGGTAAACCGTATATGCTTCTGACGCTATGCTCGAAAGCACGCGAGACGAGGGGTCAAACGCGCCTGGAAAAAACACAAATGTCCCGCCGGTCGTCGTTGGTTGAACACGGGCTATATGCGCGGCGCGCCCTTGCTTGTCGTCAGAAGCTTACGCTCAGCGCTTGCGGCGATCGTAGAGACCAACACCGATGCCAATCGCGATGATCAGCGCCGTGCCGCCAAAGGCTATCAAAAGTCCTGGTTCCATAGTCTTTATGTCGTCTCGTCAGCGTCTTGCGTCAAGGCCAGCGATCCCACGAATGTGAGCACCGCGAGGATGATGAAGATAGCCGCAACGCGTGTCGTTTCTGTTGAGAAAAAGGCCCCGACGAGCAAGCCGAGGCTCAGCTTCTCAAAATAGTCTGCCGTTCTTTTCGTCTTCGCCCGCACCGCCCCTACTCCTCGCCGGCCACCCTTTGTGCGAGGGCGGCGGCCATGAATTTGTCGAGGTCGCCGTCGAGGACGGCGTCGGGGGATGGGCTTTCCACTTGGGTGCGGAGGTCTTTGACCATCTGGTAGGGTTGCAGCACGTACGAACGGATCTGGTGACCCCAGCCGATATCGGTCTTTGACGCCGCCTGCTCGTTCGCTTCTTCCTCGCGCTTTTGCAGCTCAAGCTCATAGAGCCGTGCACGGAGCATATTCCACGCCTCGGCGCGGTTTTTGTGCTGGGAGCGCTGGGACTGGCACTGCACAACAATGCCCGTTGGCTCATGGGTGATCCGCACGGCGGAGTCGGTCGTGTTGACGTGCTGCCCCCCAGCGCCCGACGCGCGGAAGGTATCGACGCGGCAGTCGCTTTCGTTGATCTCAATCTCGATCTTGTCGTCGATCACCGGATAGACCCAGACGCTGGCAAACGACGTATGCCGTTTGGCAGCGGAATCGTAGGGGCTGATCCGCACCAGTCTGTGTACGCCGCTTTCGGTCTTCAGCCATCCGTAGGCGTTCAATCCCTTGACCATGATGGTCGCCGACTTGATGCCCGCTTCCTCGCCTGCCTGTTCCTCCAGCACCTCAACCTTGTGGCCGTGGGCCTGGGCCCAGCGGGTGTACATGCGGAGCAGCATCGAGGCCCAGTCATTCGACTCCGTGCCCCCCGCCCCCGAATGAACCTCAAGGTAGGTGTCGTTGCCGTCCGCCTCGCCCGACAGAAGCGCTTCAAGCTCAGCCGTTTGGGCGCGCTTGGAGAGCTCCTTCATCGAGGCCTCGACCTCGTCCACCGAGCCGGTGTCGTCCTCAGCCTCCGCCATCTCGGCGAGCTCGAGCAGATCTTCGCGCTCCTGGGCGATTTCCGTCAGGGCACTGATGGCATTCTCCAGGCGCGTGCGCTCTTGCATCAGCTTTTGCGCCTGCTGGGGGTCATCCCAGAGGGTGGGATCCTCCGCCTTATCGTTTAGTTCCTTGAGCCGGGCGTTCGCGACGTCCCAGTCAAAGAGACCTCCTCAGCAGGGCCAGCGATTGCTGCACCTGCTCCGAAGCATGGGTGATTTCTGCGCGCATAGATTGTCCATCCGTTGGGCCCTCGGATCTAAGCAATGTCCACGGTGAAGACAACGGCGAACCGCAATTGGGTTGAGGTGTTCGACGATGCGTTGCGCTGAACGGCCCAGGTCAGACGCGCTGCGGGCAGGTGCTAGTGCCCTGCCCCGGTCCGACCGATGCGGATGCCATAGTCGGTGGCGATGCCGTATTTGGGGTCGTCTGCGCTGGGTTCGATTAATTGTCCGGCTACGGAGAGAAGCGCTTGGCAGTCGGGGGAGAGGTGGCGCAGGCGCAGGTCTTTGCCCTCGGCGTGGTATTTGGCGGCGAGGGCATCGATGGCGGCGAGGGCTGAGTGGTCCGCCACCCGCGCTTCAGCGAAGTCGATGACGACCCGATCAGGATCGTTTTTCGGGTCAAAGAGGGACATGAAGTTCTCTGTGGAGCCAAAGAAGAGCGGGCCTTCGACCTCGTAGAGCTTGCTCTCGCCATCGTGGTCGGTGCGCGCGATGCGCACACGGATGGCCTGCTTCCAAGCGAAGACCAGCGCCGAGACGACCACGCCGACCAGAACGGCGACAGCCAAATCTTCAAGGACGGTGACGACAGTCACAATGACGATCACGAGAGCGTCCGATTTCGGGACCCGCCGCATGATCTGCAACGACCGCCACGCAAAGGTGCCCACCACGACCATGAACATGACGCCGACCAAGGCCGCGAGCGGGATTTGTTCGATCGGCCCTGAGGCGAAGAGGATGAACGACAGGAGGAAGAGCGCGGCGGAGATCCCAGAAATCCTCCGTAGGCCGCCGGATTTCACGTTGATCATCGACTGGCCGATCATGGCGCAGCCGCCCATGCCGCCGAAAAAACCGGTAATGACGTTCGCCGCGCCTTGCGCTGCGCATTCTTGCGAGGCGCCGCCTTTCTCGCCTTTGATCTCGCCGACCAAGTTGAGGGTGAGGAGACTCTCGATCAGTCCAATCGCGGCGAGGATCACCGCATACGGAAGGATGATGGTGAGGGTGTCAAAGCTGAACGGTACCTGCGGCACGTGGAACGGCGGCAGCCCCCCTTGGATCGAGGCGAGGTCCCCCACCCGCGGGACGTTCAGATCGAAACCGATGACGATCGCGGCTACGATCGCGATGCCTGCCAACGGCGCGGGGATGATCTTCGTCAGCCGCGGCAAGCCCCAGATGATCGCCATGGTCAGCCCAACCAAAGCGAGCGAGAGGAGGAGCTGGCTGCCTTGCATCCAGGCGTGACCGCCATCGCCGGTAGGGATCTTGAACTGCTCCAGCTGGGCCAGGCCGATGACGATGGCGAGGCCATTCACAAAGCCGAGCATCACCGGATAAGGCACCATACGGATGAATTTGCCCCAGTGCAGCGCCCCGGCGATGAGCTGCAAGATGCCCATCAACACCACGGTGGCGAAGAGGTACTCCACCCCGTGGGAGCGGACGAGTTCCACCATCACGACCGCCAGTGCGCCGGTGGCGCCCGAGATCATCCCGGGCCGCCCGCCAATCACGGCTGTGACGAGGCCAACGATGAACGCCGCGTACAGACCAACCAGCGGATTGACGCCGGCGACGAACGCAAAGGCCACTGCCTCCGGCACCAACGCCAAAGCAACGGTCAGCCCCGCCAAGACCTCGGTCTTGATAATCCCCGGCGTCAGGCGCCCAAAATCGTCCGTGGTCGTCTTGGCAAAGCTGCGCACAGCCGAAAAGCCATCCGCGAACAGCGTCGCAGGTTCAGTCTTGCTCATGATAAGGCCCAGCGAAACAAAGCGGCCCCCTAACCGCTTCTGTGCACCGCAGCAAGAGCGGCCGCCTGCGTTGCTCTACCTGCCGAAAACCTTGCAGGGCGTCGCGTCAGGCGGGAGCGATCCGTAATACTCTTCATCGCCCGGAAAGAAATTCTCATCACCTGGCTTTGGGAAGCCAAGAGCGTTGAGCCACGAACAGTAGTCTTCCCAGAGCTGAACGAGGCTCCATTCACCTCCGAGGCTGGTTACGCACGCCCCGAAAAACTCCCCAGGCTTGACGGGTATTGATGCATCGCATTGCGGGAGTTCGCCTTGCGGAGATTTAAACTCGTAGATCAGGCGAGCTCGAAAGCCGCCGACTTTTAAGCTCGGGTATCGCGCAAAGCCGACGATCCCGATCCACTCAAGAGGCGCGTACCCACAAATGCCAAAAGTGTCGGCAGCAACGCGGCCATCCTCTAACGTCCGAAACCAAAACGGCCGAACAGGTACGCCGTTTGCAAAAATGCCCTCCCAAGCTGCCCTGATCTCCGCTTCTTCCTCGTCAGTAAGGTCACCGTTAGAAGATGTCCCGTTCGCTTCGTCATCGGGCGAGGACTGATCCGTTTTCCTATCAACCTCAAAGGTATCGAGCGCTCCGTTCCGCTGCCAGGCCATAGTGCTTGTCACATTTGGATCCTGCACAATCGCCTCCGCGATCGTTGTCATACCCTCGCGCATGGGCTCGAAGTGCTCAGCGATCCGCTGGGAGCAAACGTCTGGGGTCTCCCCCCAACCGGTGAAGCGCACCTCACGCGAGGTGTCGGGAAAGCGGTGGAGTGTGAATGCTTCCCACCCCGCTGTCGCAAGGCCAGCCACCAGCGCAAGCCACGCAAAAAGCCTTCCGATCAACACCATACGCCCTCACCTTCGGTGAGAACGTGCCTTGCAAGCCTGAGCCTGTCGAGGCCCTCGCGTCAGTACCCGGCCACGGTGCCGTCTTTGCGCATTTCGGTGGCGCCGACGTAGGTGCCGTTCTCGAGGCGCATGATGGCTTGGTAGCCGCCGAACATGACGCCGTTGGTGACGACGCGCGGATTGTGGCCCATGGCGGAGAGCGCTTCGATGGTCGCCTCGGGTACGCCGGGTTCAAGGTTCAGTGTACCAACGGGATCCTCGGGATCGGCGCCCAGCTGGTCCGTCGCTTTACGGCCGCCGTCGTGGTTGAAGCGCGCCGCGTCGCCCGCCTCCTGCAGGTTCATGCCGAAATCGAGGAGGTTGACCATGATCTGCACGTGGCCCTGGGGCTGCATCGCGCCGCCCATGAGGCCAAAGCTCATCCACGGCTTGCCGTCTTTCATCGCGAAGGCCGGGATGATCGTGTGGAACGGCCGTTTGCCCGGCGCGTAAACGTTCGGGTGCTGCGGATCGAGGCTGAAGAGCTCGCCGCGGTCTTGCAGCATAAAGCCGAGCCCGTCAGGCACGAGGCCAGAGCCCATGCCGCGGTAGTTCGACTGGATCAGCGAGACCATCATCCCGTCGCTATCGGCCACGGTGAGATAGGTGGTGTCGCCGTCCGTCTCGAACGGGCCGCCTGGGCCAGGGGTTTCGAGCGCTTGGTCGGGCTTGATCAGCGCGAAGCGTTCTTGTCCGTAGGCGTCAGAAAGCAGCTCCTGAGGAAACTCCGACGTGTCCGGATCAGCGTAGTAACGGGCAAGGTCTTCAAACGCGAGGCGCTTGGCCTCGGTCATGTAGTGGAAGATCTCGGGACCGGCCCGGTCCATCGTGCTCAGGTCAACATTCTTCAGGATGTTGAGCATTTGCAGCGCCGCAAAGCCCTGCCCGTTGGGCGGCAGCTCGCAGAGCTCCGCCCCGCGGTAGCCGACACACGCGGGTTCAACCCACTCGCCCTGATGCGCGGCAAAGTCTTCGTACCGAAGATCACCGCCGATCCGCTTCATATAGGTGTCGATGGTTCGGGCGATATCGCCCTCATAGAACGCCTTGCGGCCACGCCGCGCCAACTGGGTGTAGGTGCTAGCAAGGTCAGGGTTCTTGAAGATCGCGCCGGCCTCTGGCGCGCCGTTGGCGAAGTAGGTTTGGCGCGCATTGTCGAACTCTTCGAGCATCTCTTGCGAGGTTTCTCGCTCGAACGCAGCGAGGTTGCGCTGGAAGTAGTAGGCGATGACCGGTGAGACTGGGAAGCCGTCCTCAGCATACTGAATGGCAGGCTTGAGGTTATCCCGCATACGGCGCTTTCCGAACCGATCGTGGAGCGCAAACCATCCGTCCACGGCGCCCGGGACACTCACTGGGAGAGAGCCAAGCGGCGGAATTGAGGTGCGGTCGCCGAGCTTCTCGATCAGCTGGTCATAGCTGCGACCCATCGGAGAGCGGCCCGAGCCGTTGTAACCGTAGAGCTTTTCCGTTTTTGGATCCCAGACGATGGCGAACAGATCACCGCCGATGCCGTTGCCGGTGGGTTCCATCAGTCCAAGGACGGCATTCGCGGCGATGGCTGCGTCCACCGCCGAGCCGCCGTCCTGCAGAACCGAGATGGCGACTTGGCTGGCGAGTGGATGGGCAGTGGCGGCCATGCCCGAAGGCGCATGGACGGGGCTGCGTGACCAATCAGGCCCCACCGGTCGGCCGCCAGCTCCCAATTCATCAGCTGCCATGGCCAATCCTCCCCCCACGGCGAGTACGCTTAAAAGCATGGCTTGAATGATCCGCATGCTGCCTCCGTTTGTGTTGTGTTTCCTGTTAGTCAGAACGCAGAGCGGTTAACCGCACGCGCGCTGCGGAACGCTCTAAATCGTAACGCGCAAAGGTCCAATTCCAATTTTCGTCAAGCCGGAGGGCGCAGCGGAAGACCCCGTCTTCGTCAAGCGCTTGCCGACAACTTTCGGGCGGATTGGCCGGTCTGAAAACGAATGTGCTTTCGTGGGCAATCGCGGTTTGCTGGAGATGGCCTGGATTCTCGACGATCCCGACAAGATGGCCGAGCCACGCCGACCGATCCGTCCCGCAGGACTGGGCGGGCCATGCCACCACACCGACGCCGTCAATCGTCCGGGTAAAGACTTGCGGCGCATAGAGGCGGGAGCTCTCGTCAAATCCTGCGTAGAGCTTGCGCAGCAGGGCGGCGTCGCTCTCCGACAGCGGGCGCTCATCGCCGGAGCGGGTTCGCGCGGTAAAGCTCTGTGGTCCGCGGTCTCGGTTGTGGGGCTGTGCAATCAACGTATCGATGTCGCCGGAGGCCAGCATGAACTGCGCAACTTTGGTTGCCGGCGCTTCGATGTCGGGGAAATGGCGGGCGGCACGGCCATAGCAGGTAGCAACGTCCGTGCCCGGACCAAGCAGTTGCGCGTCGAGGTGTGTGTTGGGCAGAACGGCGCGATCAAAGGCGATGATGCTCCCCAAAGCCGCGGCCCAGAACCACAGCGCGACGGTCAGTGCGGTCTTCATCCTCGCCCCTCCCCCTCTATCAATCAGTAGATGACGCCAAGATCTCCGTCGATCTCTTCATCACCGCGGCCCTTGCGGCCTTCGTTGCCTAAGAACCGGCCTGACCGGCTGTAGATATCGTCCTCGGCCTTGAACGCCTCGAGAATGACGTTACGCTCACCCGCGCGCGCGGGACGGCCCGTGCGGGCGTTGATCCGTACCAGGCGGATCCCTGAAGGCGCGCGGAACGGAACGACCTCCTCCGTAACGAGAGCATCTTTCATGAAGCGGCCGAAGATCGGGGCGGCAACGTTGCCGCCGCCTTCTCCATTGCCGAGGGAGCTCGGCATATCATTGCCGACGAAAATTCCCACGGCCATGTCAGGAGAGAATCCGACGAACCACGCGTCGCGGTAGTCGTTTGTGGTGCCCGTTTTGCCTGCGATCGGGGGAAGCGGCTCGTCCTCGTAGAGACCGCGGATCTTTGAGCCTGTACCCCGCTCGATGACACCTTCCATCATCGACACCATTTGATAGGCCGTACGCGGATCGATGAGCTGGGCTCGCGTGTCCGGGAGCGGCGGCTCCGACTGCCCTTCCCACATGGCGGCATCACAGGCGAAGCAGGGCCGTTGATCATTGGCGAGGATCGTCATGCCGTTCCGGTCTTGGATCCGGTCGATAATGGTCGGCTGGATCTGTTTCCCTCCGTTGACGAATTGTGCGTAGGCCGCCGTGAGGCGCATGAGGGTGGTTTCACCGGCGCCGAGGGAGATCGAGAGGTTCCGCGGCAGGCGGTCCGAGACGCCCATACGCTCCGCGTACTCCACAATGGTGCCGATGCCGAGATCCTCAGCGAGGCGGACCGTCATGGTGTTGCGCGACTTCTCAAGGCCCAGGCGGAGCGTGCTGTCCCCGTAGAAACGATCCGCAACGTAGTTGCCGGGTTTCCACCAGGTGCCGTCGAGGCCTTCGGCGACGAAGGCGCTGTCCATGACGATGGAGCTTGGCGTGTAGCCGTTGTCGAGGGCTGCGGCGTAGATGAATGGCTTGAAGGTGGAGCCGGGTTGCCGCCACGCTTGGGTGGAGCGGTTGAACTCGGAGAGGCCGAAGCTGAAGCCGCCGACCATCGCTTGGATCCGGCCCGTATGGGGGTCCATCACGAGCATGCCGCCGTTTGCGGCAGGGATTTGCCGGAGAGCGAAGGTTTGCATCCCCTCGGCCGGCGTGACGAGGATGACATCGCCCGGCGCGATGACCTCAGTCACCGACTCAACTTCTTCGCCGATCGTGTTGATGTCGATAAATTCTCGTGCCCAGGCGAGGTTGGGCAAGGTGATCGCACCCTCGGTGCCGTCGCGGAAGCCAATCGTGGCGATAGCGTCCGTGGTCTCAAGCACAACGGCGAGGCGCCAAGGATCGAGGTCGTCGGCGATGATCCGTTCGGATTTCAAGCGCGTCGCCGCTTCGTCGAGCGATAGAGCCCAAAACGGCCGCGGCTCTTCGTTCTCGCGTTCGGGGATTGTCGTGGCGGTCAGATCGTCCGGCAGGAGAAGCTGAGTCAGCGGCCCCCGCCAGCCGTGCCGCATGTCGTATTCGGCGAGCCCTTCGCGGAAGGCCCGCTGGGCCTTTTCTTGGAGCACCGGATCGATGGTGGAGCGGACCGACAGCCCGCCATCGTAGAGCGCATCCGTGCCGTACTCAGCAGCCACGTTGCGGCGGACTTCCTCGGCAAAGTACTCCAGCGCAGACGAGCGCGCACCGAGCGGCGGGGCAAGCTCTGCCCCCAACGGCTGCTCACGATAGAAGGCCAGCTCCTCAGGCGTCAGAAACTCGTCCTCAGCCATCCGACCGAGGATCCAATTGCGCCGGGTGAGCGCGCGCTCCTCGTTGTAAATCGGGTGATAGTTCGCCGGAGCCTTGGCCAGGGTCGCAAGATAGGCCGCCTCGTGGGGTTCAATCTCCGTCAGCGACTTGCCGTAATAGTTGAGCGCCGCCGCCGCCACGCCGTAGCTGCGGTTCCCGAGGTAGATCTCGTTGAGGTAGAGCTCGAGAATGTGGTCCTTGGTGAAGGCCTTCTCCATCCGCCGGGCGATCAGGATCTCTTTCACCTTCCGGTCGATGCGCTGGTCCGAGGTGAGGAGGAAGTTTTTGGCCACCTGCTGGGTAATCGTCGAGGCGCCTTGGAGCGGCGCGCCGGACCCCATGTTTTTGAGGTTGTTGAGCTGCGCCCGGGGCCAGCCTTGCCAATAAATGCCGCCATGCTCGTAGAAGGTTTTGTCTTCTGCGGAGATGAAGGCCTGTTTGACGGTGACGGGGATGCTCTCAGCCGGAACAAACAAGCGCCGTTCGCGGGCAAACTCGGCCACGAGGGTGCCGTCACCGGCGTGGATCCGGGTGGTGACCTTCGGCTCATAGCTTTCAAGCTGGGTGTAATCGGGAAGGTCGGGCTCAAGCCCCTGCACGTAGATAAAGGCGTAGATCAGGAAGCCGACGCCCGCGATAAAGCCGATAGTCGTCAGCACCATAGCTGCGCGGAAGGCGAAAACAATTTTGCCCCAGACCGAACCCTTCTTCTTCTCCGGCTCCGGTTCACCGAAGCCATCGCGAAGGGGATGTTGCTGGCTATCAACGCCGCCAAATTGGTAGCGGAAAGGGTCGGAGGGTTGGTCGCTCATCGCACTTTCAGATCAGGTGACGGAATCAATTGGGGCCCACATCGTTAACAGAGCTAGCACACAGGAACGGCTCCTGCGACCTCTCCCACCCTATGCTGCACAGAACTTTCGCACTGGTAAGGCTTGGCTCAGGAAAAACCGCCACTACTGTCGCGGCAAACCGCAAGAGGGATTCTTCTGATGCTGCCAAAGCCGTCCGCCGATCTGCAAGCCAATACGCTCGAGTACGAGGTGCAGCCGAAGGTGAAGCCTACGGGTTTCCGCGAGTATGATGCGCGGTGGGTGTTTGGGGATGAAATCAATACGCTCGGCATTCAGGCACTTGGCGCGGGGCTGGGAACGCTGATCCACGAGCTCGGGAAGCGGCCGGAGATTGTCGTTGGCCACGATTTTCGGGGCTATTCGGCGGGGATTAAGCAGGCGCTCACCGTGGGGCTGATGTCGGCTGGGGTTAAGGTGCATGATATCGGCTTGGCGCTCTCTCCGGTGGCCTATTTCGCGCAATTTGAGCTCGATGTGCCTTGTGTTGCGATGGTGACGGCAAGCCACAACGAGAACGGCTGGACCGGCGTGAAGATGGGCGTCGAAGCCCCCCTCACCTTTGGCCCCAAGGAAATGGGCCGTTTGAAGGATATTGTCCTGAATGGCGAGGCGGTGTCTCGGGAGGGTGGCAGCTATGTCTACCACACCGATTTGCGGGAGCGGTATCTCAAGGACCTTACCGACGGGATCACCATCAAACGGCCGCTGCGGGTAATTGCGGCGTGCGGCAACGGCACGGCCGGCGCCTACGCGCCCGAAGCGCTGAAGCGGCTTGGCGTTGAGGTCATCCCGATGGACGACGAGCTCGACCACACCTTTCCAAAATACAATCCGAACCCGGAAGACCTTGAAATGCTGCACGCCATGCAAGCGGCGGTGAAAGAGCACGGCGCAGACCTGGCGCTCGGCTTTGACGGCGATGGTGACCGGTGCGGCGTGGTCGATAACGAGGGCGACGAGATCTTCGCCGATAAGATCGGTGTGATGATCGCCCGCGATCTCTCGAGCCAGATCGAGGGCGCCGTCTTCGTCGTGGATGTGAAATCGACGGGTCTCTTCAACACCGATCCGGTGCTGAAGGAAAATGGTGCGACCACGCACTATTGGAAGACGGGCCACTCCTACATCAAACGCAAAACCACAGATCTCGGCGCGGTGGCAGGCTTTGAAAAGTCCGGCCATTTCTTCTTCCGCGAGCCCTATGGCCGCGGCTACGACGACGGATTGGTTGCGGCGATCGCGATCCTCAAGATGCTGGAGAACAACCCAGATAAGACCCTAGCCGACCTCCGTCGGGACCTTCCGACCACGTATCAATCACCGACCATGTCGCCCAAATGCTCGGACGAGGAAAAGTACAACGTCATCGAACGGATCGTCGCGAAGCTGTCCGAGCGCACCGAGATGATCGGCCAAAAGGTCGTCGACGTGAACACCGTCAACGGCGTCCGCATCACCGTCGAAGACGGCACCTGGGGCCTCATCCGCGCGTCCTCCAACAAACCAGAGCTCGTCGTCGTCGTCGAAAGCCCCGCCACCGAAGAAGCCCGCAACGCGATGTTCCGTGAGCTGAAAGAAGTCCTCGCGAAAGAGCCCGAGGTCGGGGCGTTTAATCAGGAGCTCTGATCCCTGTGAGTGCGGATCCCTCACCCCTTCAACTTCGCGGCGAAATAAAAGTCGGCGAGGCACAAAGTCTCGCAGCTGAAATCCAGCGAAGGCAGCTTGGCTCTCCGCGCCACTTCACCCTGGTGTTGGCAGCTTGTATTTTGGTGAGCATCGTCGCGGTGTTCCTCGCCAACATGGCCTTCGGCAAACCTCTGGAAAACAGCTTTTTACCGGCGGTCGGCGCGGTGATTGGCGCGCTCATCTATAAGTTCATCAGTACACGTCTCGTGCAACGACAATTCCAAGCTGCAATGCAAGCACGATACGGCCGCGACACTTCCGAATTTGTTGCTGAAATCACTGACGAAGAGTTCCGTTTTGCAGATGCAAGCGTTACTTACGCCGTCAGGTGGGACGCTATAAGCGAAGTCTTTCTCAAAGACGGATACTGGGTCCTTTTGGTGTGGGGATCGTATTTCGTCTTGCCTCAGCGCCTGTTCAGACCCAATCAGGAAAAACTCTTTATCGACGCGCTTACGGAACGCCTTTCGCAAGGTACGGTCAACCGTAGCACAGCGCTCAACCAACGCCGATGACCCCAATCGCCCGCGTTCCTTGGGCGCTGATTTGGTTCCGCGCTGGGGCGGCGTTCTTGCCCTGGATTTGCTCCGCGTTCGGATGGCCGATGGAGGTTGCGCTCTATGCGATCCCGCTGGCGCTGTTGTCGGATATTTTTGATGGAAAGATTGCGCGGCGTTATGGGACGGTGACGGTTCTGTTGCGCCGAGCGGATGGGTGGGCGGATAATGCGTTTACTCTGTCGTACACGGCGTTTGTGCTGATTGCCCGGTGGGAGGTGCTCGAGCCTTATCTCGGCTGGATCATTGCGCTGGGGCTCTTCCGTGCGGCGCGTGCCGGTCTTGATTTTTGGAAATACGGGCGCGGAAGCGCGTATCATCTGTACGCAGCGAAAGCGTGGGGGCTCGCCTATTACACCTTCCTCGCTTTGGTGCTGGCGGAGGGGCCTTTCGACTTTGCAATGCTCGCCGTTTTGGTGCTGGGTTTCGTCAACACAACCGAAGGAATCGTCGCTACACTGATGACACCGGTTTGGATCATTGATGCGCCGCATGTGTTCGCTGCGATCAAAAAGGGGCGGCAAGCGGTTCAAAACACGAAACTATGAAGCGAACGATTCGGGCGTAAGCTGATCAGTTCATGAAGCGCACGCAAGGAACACGCATAACACGTCCGTAAGCTTCCTAAATCTTCGCCAAATCCGGCTTACGCCTTTGCAACTCTGCTTGGAACATTAACGCGCTTACCTTGCGGCTGTCAGGACGTGCCCTGACGGTTTCTAGGAGAGCACCATGTTTATAGCTTTTTCAGCCGTAAAAGCGGCAGCGGTCTCAGCGCCACTGTTCTTTGATGCGCAGCTGGCGCTGGTCGAGGACATCTTAGCGTTCCAAGAGCCCGCGACGGCATGCTCGTGTGAGGTCGAGCGGACTGCCGGGACCGACGATGACATCAACTGCGCGTATCGTTATACGTGTACGAATGATCTCAGCGGTGAAACGACGGCGTCTTGCAGCGCGGAGCAAGCCCAGGCCGACATCACCGCGGCAGCCTGCGAACCCGAATAAGGTCGGCCCACCCACGACCTTAAGAGGCCTCGTCCAGCCGCCCTTCTGGCGGGGCCTCGTTCTTCCGTGGGCGTCAGACCCGCCGGACCATGCTGGCCTGTGCGCCGCCAGCAGAAACAGGGGCGCCCAGCTTGACCGCGGTGCCGAAGGCGAGGATTTCCGCTGCGCCTTGGGTGATCGTCGATGTGGTGAACCGTACACCGATGATTGCGTCGGCGCCGAGGCTTTCGCCGTGGGCGATCATCCGGTCCATGGCCTGCTCCCGCGCCTCAGCCATCATCTTGGTATATTCGTTGACCTCGCCTCCGACGAGATTGCGCAGGGAAGCGATGATGTCGTTGCCGATGTGTTTGGCGCGGATGACATTGCCGCGGACCAGGCCGATCGTCTCAACGACCTCGCGGCCGATATTGTGCTCTGTCGTTGTCACCAGCATCCGCTTACTCCTTCACATTCTCAACGTAATGGCGGTCTTCTTTGTTGCGCAGCCGCTGGGCGGTAACGCTGCCAATAAAGAACAGGGCGATGCCCAACACCACAAGACCGATGATGCCTTCGGGGAAGAGGGCGATCATCCCCATGATAAGAAGAAGGGCGTAGAGCCCGGTGGCGAACACGAAGATCGCGAGCGCTAGATTTCCAAGTGACATCTGAAAGTCCTCCTCAGTCTCGACGGCCGCGCGAGACGCTGACCGTGGTGCTAAACGCGATGCCCACCAAGAACGGCAGCCAGATCGGCAACGTTCCCAGCCCCGGTTTTTCGAGTGCGGCGGCGAGATGGTCATCAAAGCACCACCACAAAACTCCGAACCACATGGTCACGCCCTCCTCTCGAACTGAACCGCTGACTGAGCTCGCGGCGTCAGCGTTCGCCGCGCGGCGTACCGGCTTCGGCGCCTAAATGACCTCGGGGTTGGTCCGGCGCCGCATGAGCAGGATCACGGCCGCGAGCAGAAGAAATGGCCCGAGCAGGACCCCTGCTGTGATGAAAACTCCGCTCAAAATACCGAGCATCGCCAAGGAGATCGCCAGGATCGCCGCGCCAAGCCCGATCAAAAGGCCAATCACGCCTGCTAAGAGGCCCACCAGCAGACCGAGGATGCCGATGATCACGCCGCCGACAACTTCCCATGGCTGGAACTCGCTGATGGCACGGTCATTGATGGTGACCACGCCGTCACCCCACTGGTAGGCTGCATAGGTTCCCATCGCCACAGCAACGATCATCAAGAAGAGCAGAAACTTCCATACGCCCCCGCCAGAACGACGCTCTTCGATCTCTTCCATAGTCAGCCCTCTCTGAAAATCGCGCCAGCCGCGTTTTTGATCACGTTATTCGATAAAAGAACTGTCCCGACACATTGCAAGAGGGTCATCTGTAAAATCCCGCGAACCGCCCGCGGGGGCTTCATTCGCTCGGCCACCCGGGCCACATAGGGCGCATGAACAAAAAGCTTCTGGTTCTGCCTGCCCTGATGTTTACCGTGGTCGCAGTGTTCGCCTTCCGCGGCGTGACCGTGATTGATGGCACCGCGATCCCCTCGGCCCTGATCGGGCAAAAGGCGCCGACGGTGACCCTCGAGCCGATCCCCCGGCACCGCGGCCCTTTCCAGCCTGGGGTGCTAACGGGGCAAGTGAGCCTCGTGAATGTCTGGGGGAGTTGGTGCGTGAACTGCCTTTACGAGCACCCGCTCTTCCTCGAGCTGCGAGAGCAAGGCGTCTTGATCTACGGCCTTGCATGGAACGATACGCCCGAGGCGGCGGCGCAGTGGCTCGAGCGCTATGGCAACCCTTATGAGGAAGTGGGCCTCGACCAAACGGGCCGCGCGGTGGTCGAATTTGGCGTGACGGGTGCGCCTGAGACGTTTGTGATCGATAAGAACGGCGTCATCCGTTATCGCTTTGCCGGTCCCGTCACCGAGCGCCTCTGGCGGAGGACCCTGGGACCTCTGGTTGCCGAACTTGAGGCGGAACCGTTTGTGAGGCCAGAGCCGCCCGTAGCGCGCCCGCAAACTGTGAGCGGAAATTAACCGAGGTCTTTTCGTCGTCGCACTGCCGTGCTCTTATCACTCTACCGTGAGCTGTGGGGTGCCGGGATGACCAGGGTCTTTGCTTTAGTTGGGATACTCGCCGTCGCCTTTGTCGTCGTGATGGTCATCTCATTCGGCGCCTTGATTGGCATCTTCGTCTCCCAAAGCGGACAGGCCGCGACCTATGCTTCAGAGACCTTCGAGGCTTATGCTGCCGAGTGGGATCCCGCGATTATCGAGGCGGAGCAGTCGCCGGATTTGCGTGCGACCAACCCGGACTATGTGGCGCTGCGCGAGCTGTTCCTCAACGAATACGGCACCTTGGTCGAGGCCGAGAGCTTCATCTGCCCCAACGCCCAGACCATCAACAGGCCGTCGGGACGCCCGTTCTTGATCTTCGGGTGCGGGGCCCAGGCGCGGCTGACCGGCGGGGTCGTGGTTGTCGAGATGATTGTGCGGCGTGACCAAGGCGATTGGATGGTCGATCGGCTATGGCTCGCCTGGACGCCGGACGGGAAAATCGAGCCTGAGGACAGGGACATCTGAAGAAATCGGATTTCTCGATTTCAGGCTGCAACTTTTCCTGTTTCCCCCCGAACAGTTGGATGTGGCACCACGAGGTGGCCCCAACCAACGGAGGTTCCGATGCGGGAAGAATTTGAAGAGCTCTGCTTACTGATGACTGATCCGACAACGCTGGTCGGCCAAGCTTACGCCAACGACCCGGTGATGCAGAACCAGTGCCAAAGCTTTCTGTGTAAAGAAGGTTATGACAACACCGCCTGTGACGGGTTCGCCACCAACGAGTAAACGCGTCCACCATGGCCATTTCGGGGCCGGTGCGTGGGCCGAAGTCTGATCGGTGCGCCCCAAAACATCGATTGGGCTTCGGCTCTTCTTCTCCTCCCTGTCCTGCAAATCGCGCCGGTACCCGATATGGCCATGGTTCGTGTGAACACACCGACCTGACGTTTCTCCCAAGCCCCAAGAGCGAAGACTTTTGATGCCCTCTCAGTCTTTGCTCAATTGCCCAACCAGCGAACGGGGGCGCAAGTCCTCGTTCGCTCGGTCATACCCCAAGGCGCTGCAGGCGTCAGGCTCAGCGGTATAGTCGAGGGAGTGCAGCTTCCAACCCTCCGTAGACTGAATGAGTGTAAACGCATCGATGCCGCAATGGATGGGGACGCCGTTAACCTCGAGATAATAAGGCGCCCAGAACTGGGCGACGCCGCCTCTGATCCGGACTTCCGGATCCCAATAGACTTCGACCACGGTGGGAAATTGGCTGAGATCGCCGAACACCTCGGCGACGGGCGCGTTGGGGGAGATCTTGAGGCCCCCTGCTCCGTCAGGGCGCACCGATCGGCCGCGTGCATCGTCCATCAACGTGGCGTAAAAACCGTCGACGTCTTTGGCGTAGTAGGCCTCGAAAAAGGCGTCGACGACAGCGAGCACTTCTGCCTCTTCGGCCGCTTGCGGTGATGCTGAGGCGCTGGTGAGGAGTAAGAGGGCTGCACTGATCATCGCCGCGCGCTCCCGTTAGTCTTTGGCCTCGACGATCGGTTTCACCACGCGGATATGGACGTCCTTGAGCTGCTCTTCCGATGGCTCGGACGGCGCGCCGAGGAGGAGATCTTCGGCGTTTTGGGTCAGCGGGAACATCGTCACCTCACGGATGTTCTCAACCCCGGCAAGGAGCATGACGATCCGGTCAATGCCGTAGGCGATCCCGCCGTGGGGCGGCGCGCCAAATTTGAAAGCGTTCAGCATACCGCCAAATTCGTTTTCGACCACGTCTGGGCCGTAGCCTGCTTTGGCAAAGGCCGCGTACATCACTTCGGGCTTGTGGTTCCGCACCGCGCCGGAGGCCATCTCGTAACCGTTGCAGACGAGGTCGTACTGGTTCGCTTTTAGCGCCAAGACCTCTTCGTCCGTAGACGCCGCTTCGAGCGCCTCGACACCGCCCTGGGGCATCGAGAAAGGGTTGTGGCCGAACTCTACCTTTTTGTGCTCTTCGTCCCATTCGTACATCGGGAAGTCGACGATCCAGCAAAACGCGAAGCGATGCTCGTCAAAGATGGGCGTGCCATCAGGCATGGTCTTGCCCTGCTCGTGGAGCTGGGTCGCGATCTCCACCCGCGCGGCTCCGGCGACTTTCTCAAACTCGGCGGGCTTGCCCGCGAGGAAGAACGCCGCGTCGCCTGCCTGCAGGCCGAGCTGAAGGCGTAGTGCCTCTGTTCGCTCGGGCCCAATGTTTTTGGCTAGTGGTCCCTGGCCTTCAAACCACTTGTCAAAGAGATGATCCATCTCCCCTTGCTGCTGAGCGGTGCCGCTTTTGGCAGCAAGGCGAATGAACAGCTCCTTGTCTATGTCTGTTGGTTGGTACCCACCATTTTCTTTGAAGATAATGTAGCCCATGCCGGGCAGGCCAGCCTTCTGCGCCCAGGAATTCATCCGATCACAGAACGCCCGGCTGCCCCCTTGGGGCGCGGGGATGGCGCGGATCTGCTTTTCAGGGTCTTCGGCCATAGAAGCGAAGATCTTGAAGCCCGAGCCTTTGAAGTGCTCGGTCACCACCTGCATTTCGAGGGGTACACGGAGGTCTGGTTTGTCCGAGCCGTATTTTAGCATCGATTCCGCGTACGGAATTTTTTGCCAGCTCTGGTAAGGGTCGACTTTGCGCTCGCCGGCGAAGGCTTCGAATGCAGCGGCCACGACAGGACCGGTGGTGTCGAAGACCTCTTGCTGCTCAACGAAGCTCATCTCGATGTCGAGCTGGTAGAACTCACCGGCTGAGCGGTCGGCACGGGCATCTTCGTCCCGGAAGCACGGCGCGATCTGGAAATAGCGGTCAAAGCCCGAGACCATGATCAGCTGTTTGAAGATCTGCGGCGCCTGGGGCAGCGCGAAGAACTTACCGGCATGAAGACGGCTGGGCACCAGGAAGTCGCGCGCGCCTTCTGGCGAGCTCGCCGTCAGGATCGGCGTCTGATACTCCGTGAACCCCGCATCTTCCATGCCGCGGCGGATGTTCTTGATGACGTCCGAGCGCAGGACGATGTTCTTGTGCATCGTCTCGCGGCGCAGGTCTAAGTACCGGTGCCGCATACGGATGTCTTCGGGATAGTCGGGCTCTTGGAACACCGGTAGGGGCAGATCGCCCGCCGCGCTCATCACCTCGAACTTCGTGATCCGCACCTCGATCTCGCCGGTGGCGAGGTTCGGGTTCTTGGCATCGTCCGCCCGCGCGACGACATTACCGTCGATGCGGATGCAGCTTTCCGCGCGGACCGCGTCCACGTCCTTGAAGAACGGGCTCTCCGGCTCGCAAAGGATCTGCGTCAGGCCGTAATGGTCGCGCAGGTCGATAAAGAGAATGCCGCCGTGGTCCCGCTTCCGGTGCACCCAGCCTGAAAGGCGCACCTCTGCGCCAACGTCAGAGGCGCGCAGCGCGCCGCAATGGTGGGTCCGATAAGCATGCATCGCCGAGAGAATCCTTTTGCCGTGCTGAGCGGCGAGCCATGGCAACGCCGCGCCCGGCGGTCAAGCACCCAGAGGCGTTGCGTGCTATTCAGGGCCGATGACCGCTCGGATGATCTGGCGCGATCGGCGATGTCCCCTCCCCTGACCGTAGGCTGAGGAGAGAACGGCGATCGACAGGTTTTGATCAGGCACCAGGTACAGCTTATTGCCGCCATTGCCCGACGCGAAGATCACCTCGGTCGGCTTTCCGCCAACGGTGTAGGTTTGGCGGTACCAGTAATACCCGTAGCTTTGCGCCGAGGAATTGACCTCGGAGATGTCGACCCGCGGCGCGAAACTCTCGCGGATCCATCGCTGGCTGACGATCTGCTGTCCGTTGACCGTGCCTTCAGCGAGGAGCATCGACCCGATCTTCGCCAGCCCTCTTGCGGTGAAGAACAAGTTTCCCTGTCCTTTGGTGATGCCGCTGGCGTCTTCCTGCCAATCCCACCGGGCGATCCCCAGAGGCGCGAAAAGCTTTTCCTTCGCGAAGTCCTCAAGCGACATCCCGGCCGCGCGGCTGACCACGATCCCGGCGGTGTAAGCGGCGAGAGAGTTGTAGACGTAGCGGGTCCCTGGTTCGGTCGCCTTGGGCACGGTCAGCGCGAATGCCAACGGGTTATCCGAGCGATCCATGTGATCCTCGTACCCCGAGGAGCTTTCGTCATCGGCGTCGGCATCAAGCCCGCTCCGCATGGTGAGGATGTCCGCGAGGCGCGCCGCGCCAATGTCCTTACCCGCTGCCTCGGGCCAATAACTCGACACCTTGTCGTCGAGACTGGTGATCAGACCCTCGTCAAGCGCAATGCCCACGAGCAGCGATGTCACGCTCTTCCCGGCAGATCGGATGTCGACCAGTGTCTCGGGCCCGCTCTCCGCGTAGTAGCGCTCGGCAACGATCTTTCCGCCTTGCATCACGACAACGGCGTGGAGATCCTCATGAGGATCGTCATCGAACGCCTGAAGAACCGCGCCGCGATCCCATTCGGATGCGAAGCCTGCATTTGGTGCGGCTAAACTCGTCACGGCAGCGACGAGACACGCCCGCAGAAGGTCAAAACGCAACATTTAACTCCCTCAGCCTTGAGTGAAGACCGCCCGACCATGAGCGCGCGTTAGGCATCTCCCGGTCAACAGGCCAGAGCCCACATTGACACAAAGAGACCGGCAAAAGCACTGAAATGTACCACCTCGACACACATTAGCGCGAAAAAAGCGCAATTTTGTCAGAGGGTTCACGGCGCTTTCACCTTCCCCGTTAGAACACTCTTAGCTGCCGTTATGTATTATCACCCTTGAAGAGTAGCTGTGTGTCCGCCGTGGGGGTGGTCTTTCGTGGGGATGATAATGGAAGCGACAATGCATCGCCGGCAGCAACGCGAGCCTTATGTGATCGGTCCGGATGGGACACCGCTCACGCTCGCCGACTTGCCGGCACCAAGCACCAAACGCTGGGTGATCCGCCGTAAAGCCGAAGTGGTGTCCGCTGTGCGCGGCGGCCTTCTGAGCTTTGAAGCCGCCTGTGAACGGTACCGCATCACCGAGGAGGAATTCCACTCCTGGGAGAAGGCGATCGACAAGCACGGCATGCAGGGTTTGCGCGCAACCCGCGTCCAGCAATACCGCGAGTAGGCTCAAAAAGGGCGTGGCCGCCGCCGCGCCCGGCACGCGCTGTGCATCCCCAACTGTCATTTGGGGCGTCAAACGGGGGAAACTTCCTCATTTGACGGAAGCTTATGACGCGCGGACCTTTCAGGCTGAGCTATGAACCGTTAGGGAGTCTACCGGACCAGGCTGTGGCGCGTGGTTGGGTAGAAACCTGGGACTGGGTTCATCCGAGCCTGCGTTCCGTGAAGAGAAGTTCAGCGGCGGCGATGAGTTATCAGACCTTCCACGGTGCAAATGTAGAAGAAGCCAAGGCCGCGATGCGCCAGGCCCTTGGCCCCGACGCTGTGGTTCTTGCCACCCGGCGCAGGCCCGACGGTTCCGTCGAAATGCGCGGCATCCGCAAGGGTGAGCCGCTTTTTAAAGGCGAAGGTGGGGTAACGTCTGGCCTGTTTGGCCGTGGACGCCAGCAGCAACAGGCCGCTGCCCCGAGCCTCGGTGGGCTCAAAGAACCGCGCGCCGATGGCCGAAGCGCTGACAATCGCGGATATGGTCAGGCGCCGAGCCAGAATGCTGCCCAAGCTCTGCGCGGCGACTTCTCGCGCAAGCTGACCCGGGACACGAGCAAGAATGATCCGCTTTTCCGGTCTTGGGACCATAAGCTGGGCCGACACGGCCTGACGCCCGGGCTGATCAGGACACTTGTCGATACGGCCCATAAAATGGGCGGGCGCGGCGATGAGACAGCCTTGCTGGCCGGTGCGCTGAGCCAAACGCTCCGGTTTGCGCCCCTGAATATCGCCCGGGACGTGCCGATTATGCTGATCGGGCAAACTGGCGCCGGGAAAACGTCGTCCGCCGCGAAAATCGCAGCCAGTGCTGCGGCGCAAGGCGGGCGCCTCGCGTTTATATCCGCCGACGTGGGCCGAGCGGGCGCGGTGGAGCAGATGCAGACCTACGCCGACGCGCTCGACACGCGTTTCTGGGCTGTCGAGGAGCCGCGGGACGTGGCCCAGATCATGCGCCAGGACCGGCCCGGCGAAGGGATTATTCTTGATACGCCGGGGGTCAGCCCCTTTGCCTCTGCGGACGTGCATGCACTCCGCGCTTTCCGGGAAGCCCTCGGTGCTGAGATGATCCTCGTGATCCCAGCGTCCGGCGATGTTTCTGAGCATGCCGACTGGGTCGCAGCGTTTGGCGAAATTGGTGTGCGCCGCTGCATCATCACCAAGTTCGACGCCTCCCGCCGGATCGGCGCCGCGATCTCCGCCTGCCACCAGGCGGGCATGGCCCTCGCCTATTTCTCCGAAGCGCCGTTCATCGCCGACGGCCTGATTGAGGCGCACCCGGACTACCTCGCCCGGCGGCTACTGATGGACGTCCCCGCAAGGCTCGGCGCGAACCGCTAGCGGTTGGGCGGGAGCACGTTCCCGACGTCGATGCCATCACTGATCTCGATGATGATCGGTAGAGCAAGGACAATCGCAGGAAGCCCGGCAACGGCAAAGAGCGCAGCAAAACCTAACCGCAGGCTCTGCGAGCTTATGCTCATAAGCGTTGCCCCGAGACACGCACCTGCAAGGTAGCCGAATACAGCGTAGCGATAACTACCACCGAAAAAACCACCCAATGCGCCAGCAGCAAAAGCTCCGATCACCGCGAGGACCAACGTAGACACCAACACCAATAACTGGCTGGCGAAGCTGGCATCGTGGCCGCCTGAATGCACAAATCGCTGGGTGTGGAGAATACCCATACGGCGAAGCTAACCCATTCTATCTCCAGGCACAACGCGGCTCGTCAGCTTGCCGCCTCCCACACAGCGTCGGCTCCGTCGGCGAGGTTGCTTACCACAGGGGGCGCTAAGAGGGAGACGTGGCCGACGTTTTTGGGTTTGATCCGTTGGACCCAGGTTCCTGCGGCTTGGTACGCCTCGACGAGTTTGGTCGTACCCTGACTGACCGGTGTGGCGGTGGCGAAGAAGCTCGGTAGGCTGAGGTTTGGCTCGATGCGGTCGGCGAAGCTCTTCCGCTCGGTGGCAGCGACCTCCGCTGCGGAGGCCATAAGGTGGGCCTCGGAGGAGACGGAGGCCAATTTGTCCTCACGCGGACGGCCTTCGAGTTTGAGGCCGTTGGGGTGAAGCTCTTCGACCATCGGACCCAGCGCGGTGCTGGCCACGAAAGCTCCTGCGCTGCCGAGGGTTTTGGCCCAGGTCACCCAGCCCGACCAGACGAAGCTATCCATCAGCGAGGGGCAGACGGCATCGAGAAGGATCAGCCCGCGTATCCTTTCTTCAAGCAGGTGAGCCGCCAGATGCACCCGAACACCGGCCATGGAATGGCCAGCCAGAACGATGGGCCGATCGATGCCTAGTGCGTCCAACGCGCGCGCCATATCGGCGACATGAAAACCGGGAAGCGGCGCTTGACCCTCAGGGAGCGGATCACTTCCGTACATCCCTGCACGGGTCATCGCGATGGCATGCCAACCGCGCCGCGCCAGTTCTAAGCAGAACTGGTGACCATCCGCATAGATCCCAAAACTCCCCGGATCGAAGAGGACGACACGCTCCGTAGACGGATTACCATAGACCGCGATTTGAAGATGCCGGCCGGGCGCAACAGGAAGCTGGAGAGCGTTGAAGTCCATGGTCATAGGGAGCGGGCTTACAGGGTCTTGCCCACGGTCGGCCACGCAAAAGATTTCCCTTTGCAGCGCGTGTTTACCATACCCGGCCTTTTCGTTGACGCTTGAGCAACCACATGCGCTATTCAGGCGTTAACGCGTTAATCTTTTAGGGGGATCACATGACACGCACACGTACGGCTTTGGCATCCGCGATGTTTCTCGCCACGGCGTTTGGGCAAGCCCAAGCCGCGGATATTGTCATCGACTTTGAAGCCGATAGCTTAGGTTTCTTCGCCAACGGCTTCACCAGCGTCGATAGCCCGTTGGTCGCATTCAGCAACACGGCGGAATCCGAAGTCCGCATTATTGGCGCGGGGACACTGACACCTCCGGAGCAAGCAGATGGTCAGGGGTTGGTCGTCGTCGATGACGGCGCAACGCGCGGCGGCGTTCAACTTGATTTTGCCCAGGCGGTCTCCGCGGTCACCCTGAGTTTTGGCAATGACGATCCCGCATTCGCTGACGCTGGCACGTTGGCGAACCTGGAAGGTTTCTCGAATGGGGTCTCGGTGGGGTCCGTGGATGTGGTGGTCAACCTGGACGACGTACTAAACCAATCCATCACCTTGTCAGGCCTGACCATGGATCGGGTCGTGTTCACTTACCTGCAGGCGGACCGCAGCCCGTCGATCTTGTTTGAAATCATCGACAATATCAGTGCTGACTTTGCCCCTATCCCCTTGCCTGGGGCAGCTCCGCTGTTCGCGGCGGCGCTTGCTGGCTTTGGAGCTCGGCGCCTGAAAAGAGGCTGAGCCGGGCCAGAGCGCCGCGCAATCGAACAGGGGAAAGGTCCGGGAGCGGCGTTCCTTATTTGTGGGATGTGTTGTTTTGACGAGCGCTGAGAACCCTGCTCAACGGTGGGAATGACCCGCTCGCTTCCGATGCCGCCTGGGCTTGGACCTAGCGGCGTGACTGCTGTTCTCGGCCCCACCAACACTGGCAAGACCTTCTACGCCCTCGAGCGGATGGCGGCGCATTCCTCGGGTATGATTGGCCTACCGCTTAGGCTCCTGGCGCGGGAGGTGTACCAGAAGATGGTCGACCGCCGCGGTGAGCGGGCCGTCGCGATGGTGACGGGGGAGGAGAAGATCATACCCTCCCGTCCGAGCTACTGGGTCTGCACGGTGGAGGCGATGCCGCTGGAGCGGCAGGTGAGCTTTCTCGCCATCGACGAGGTGCAGCTGGCGGCCGATCCTGAGCGCGGGAGGATCTTCACCGACCGCCTGCTCCATGCGCGCGGCACGCACGAGACCTTGATGCTCGGCTCGGACACGATGGCGCCGATCCTCAAGCGGCTGATCCCGGACATCACGTTCATGGGACGGGAGCGGTTCAGCGAGCTCGCGCACATCGGTCACAAGAAAGTGACCCGCCTGCCCCGGCGCTCGGCCGTCGTCGCGTTCTCAGCGGAGAACGTCTACTCGATCGCTGAGCTGATCCGGCGCCAGCGCGGCGGCGCGGCGGTGGTGATGGGCGCGCTTAGCCCCCGGACGAGGAACGCCCAGGCCGAGCTCTATAACAATGGCGAAGTCGACTATCTGGTGGCGACCGACGCCATCGGCATGGGCCTCAACATGGATATCGACCATGTGGCCTTCGCCCAGGGGCGCAAGTTTGATGGCCGCAACGCCCGCAATCTCTACCCGGCTGAAGTGGCCCAGATCGCTGGACGCGCTGGCCGTCATATCCGCGATGGCACCTGGGGGTCGTCGGCCGATTGTCCGCCTTTCTCTGAAGACTTGGTGGAGCAGGTTTCGGAGCACACATTCGAGCCAGTGACTGCCCTGCAATGGCGCAACCCGAAGGTAACGTTCGGCTCCCTCCCCGCCCTCCTCCATTCGCTTGAGAAAGCGCCGCCGCGCGAAGAACTGGTGCGGGCGCGGATGGATGACGACGAAGACGCCCTGCGCCGCCTCGCAAGGCGCCACGATATCAAAGACATGGCCAAAGGCGGCGCGGCGCTGAAGCTCCTCTGGGAAGTCTGCCAAGTGCCGGATTTCCGCAAAGTGACCCCGGACGAGCACGCGGTGATGCTCGGCGAGCTCTACCACCAGCTCATCGACCGCGGCCGCATCGGCCGGGACTGGGCCCAGTCGCACCTTACGCGGCTCGACAATATCAACGGCAATGTGGACACGATTTCGAACCGCATTGCCCATGTCCGCACCTGGACTTACCTCAGCCACCGCGCAGGATGGCTTGACGACGCGGCCCACTTCCAGAACGAAGCACGGCGTATCGAGGACCGACTGTCCGACGTGCTCCACGAAAAGCTCACGCAGCGGTTCGTGGACCGGCGGACCTCGGTCCTGTTGAAGAAATTGAAAGATGACGCACCGCTTTTGGCGGGCGTTCGCAACAATGGAGAAGTCGTCGTGGAAGGCGAATTCGTCGGACGGCTCTTGGGCTTCCAGTTTATCCTCGACCCCAAAGCGGAGGGTCCCCACGCGAAAGCCGTGCGCTTTGCTGCGCTGAAGGCTTTGCAGCCTGAGCTGATGGCGCGCGCCTCGGCCCTGGCATCAGCGACGCCGGATGCGTTCACGCTTGACCCCGACGGGACGATCTCCTGGCGGCACGGCGCGATCGCGCGGCTGGTGAAGGGGCCGCAGCCGCTTCGCCCTGACTTTAAGTTCGTGGCGATGGAGCACATGCCAGCCTCCGCCGTGGCCGCCATTGAGGACCGGCTGCGCAGCTTTATGGCGGACCGGGTGGAGGGCCTGGCTGGGCCCCTGGTCGGGTTGCAGCGGGCGCTCAACCGCGCATCGGATGATCCTGAGGCGCTCTCCCCTGGCGCGCGGGGCGTGGCGTTCCGGCTGGTGGAGAATTTCGGCGCGATGTCGCGTCGTCCGATTGCTGACGATTTGAAAGCGCTGACCCAGGATGAGCGGGCGGGCCTTCGTAAGCTTGGCGTGCGGTTTGGTGAGTACACGCTGCATATGCCTGCGCTCCTCAAGCCAGCGCCAGCGCAGTTCCTTGGGCTCCTGTGGTCGCTGTGGAGTGAGCACGATCCGTTGCAGTTCGAGCATCCACCTGCGGGCGCGACGTCGGTTCCGTCGGAGGAGAAGATCCCCCATGCCTTTTGGTTCGCTGTAGGCTACCGACCTTCGGGCGCCAGGGCGGTGCGGATCGACATGCTGGAGCGGCTGGCTCAGGAGATCCGACAAGCCCGCGAGAAAGGCGGCAAGGAAGGTTTTGAGACCAACCAGAGGATGATGAGCCTCGTCGGCGTCTCCGGTGAAGCCTTCGAAGACATTCTCAAAAACCTAGGGTATAAGAAATCCACCATCGAGCGCGAGGTGAAACCAGAGCATGCGCCAGAGCCGAAGGCTGAGGAAGCCAAGGCACAAGAGACGGCGCCCGAAGGTGAGCAGCCTACGGAGCAATCTGCTCAAGATCCTTCGCCCACTGAGGGAACTGCTCCGCAGGCAAACGAGTCCACTCCGGCTGCTGAAGCTGAGGTCCCTGCCGCAGAGGCTGAGGCTGCTCAGTCTGAGGGACATAAAGTTCAAACAGCTCCAGACACTGAAAAACAAGCCGCAGAACCGGAAGTCGCCGAAGCGACCACTTCAGAAACGGCGACTGCGGAGGATGTTGCCGCGGCTGAGCTTCGTGCTGACGCTGCACCCTCCGAGCCGCGAATGGAGACGGTCACCGTCTGGCGCTACCAGGCCCCGCCGCGGAAGAACCGCGATGGCCAACGCCGCGGCAAACCTGGCCAGGGCAAGCACGCTCAAGGCGACAAGCGCGGCGGTCCGCCCAAAGGCAAGGGCGGCAAACGTCCCCCCAAAGGCGCCGCTGGCAAACCCCGCACCTTCAGCTCAGCACCCAAAAAGCCCAAAGAAGCCGACCCGGATAGCCCCTTCGCGGTCCTCGCCAGCCTGAAGAAAGACTAGCGACGGGCGCTCGGACAGCGCGGGACTTAGTGCAACCGCAAGGCTAGGGTCACCTCAGGGTCCAAAAAATGCGAACGTGGCACGCCCCGTGCACCGCTGGGAAACGAGAGCACTTTCTGCGTGCGGAACCCCGGAGAGCCTTATGCGCTTTGCATTTGCCAGCCTTGCCAGCCTCGCCTTGTCGTTTGGGAGCTTCGCTTCCGCCGCAACAATTTATGCGACCGCCGTTGATTGGGTGAACAACGGGACCACGACCAGCGCCAACAACCGGGACAATCCCGTTAACGCGCTGGGCGCGCCTGACGGCTCGTTCCTCGCGCTCGGTTTGTCGACGCCGAACAATCCTGGGTTTGCGGTGTTCTCGTTTGGCCAACAATTTCAGGGCGCTGTCAGCGTTATTGAGGTCACCTTCGGCTGTCAGTTGCTTAGCAGCGGCGCGTGCTCGCATAGCGAAAGCGTCGACGTGCTGGCCGGTGATGACTATGCGTTTGGCAGCAATGACTTCAGTGACCTTTCCGATTTCACGTTCGTGGGGTCGATCATCAACGGGATGGCCCAGGGCGGGACGTCGCTGGCGCTGCCCGGCTCGTTCACCTACCTTGCCATCGTCGACACGACGCGGACATTGTTCCCGAACAGCCCAAGCACCGACGGCTTTGACGTTGAGTCTGTTGGCGTCACCTTGGCCAATCAAGCCGTGCCGGTCCCGGCAGCTGGTCTGCTGATCGCGCCATTTGCCTTGCTCGCGGCCCGTCGCAAGCGCGCTTGACCATAGCCGTTAAGCGGCAGCGTCGAGGCCTTGGCGCCCCAGGGCGATGAACTTTTCGCGCCGTTGCTTGATCAGCTCTTCGGCGGATAGTGACGTCAGCTCGTCGAGTGCCGCACTCACTGCATCGCGCACAGACGCCATCGCCTCCGACGGAGCGCGATGGCTTCCGCCAAGGGGCTCCGGGATGATGCCGTCGATGACCCCGAGGTCCGCGAGGTCTTGAGCGGAGATCTTCATCGCATCCGCCGCGTCGGGCGCTTTGTTCTCGCCTTTGGCCTGGGCGTCTTTCCACAGGATCGCAGCGCAGCCCTCGGGCGAGATGACCGAGTAGATTGAATGCTCCAGCATCAGGACGCGGTTCGCTGCCGCCAGCGCTACGGCGCCGCCTGAACCGCCTTCGCCGGTGATCACGGAGACGACGGGTACTTTCGCTTTCAAGAATGTGGCTGTGCAGGAGGCAATGGCCTCGGACTGCCCGCGCTCCTCTGCGCCCCGACCTGGATAAGCGCCTGCAGTGTCCACGAGCGCGACCACGGGGAGGTTGAAGCGCTCGGCCATCTCCACCAGGCGGATGGCTTTGCGGTAGCCCTCAGGCCGGGCCATGCCGAAATTGTGGGAGATCCGGCTCTCGGTGTCAGTGCCCTTCTCGTGGCCCATCAGGACGACGCGGTGGTTTCCGAAATGGGCGACACCGCCAATGATGGCACGGTCATCGCCGAAGGAACGGTCACCGCAGAGCTCGGTGAACCCTTCCGCGATTGTGTGGGCGTAGTTGGAGAAATGGGGCCGCGCTTCATGCCGCGCGACGAGGGTTTTCTGCCAGCGGCTGAGGCCCTCATAAGTCTCACGGAGGAGCTTCTGCGCTTTCTCCTCGAGGCGGGCGACGTCTTCTTTCACCTCGGCCGCAGAACGCTCATCATCGAGGTCGCGCAGGGAGTCGATCTTGCTTTCGAGCTCTGCGATCGGCTTTTCAAAATCAAGGTAGGTCCGCATGGGTTCCCTTTCTCTGCCCGCCAAGCGGGTGGTGTTCTTCGAGCGCGCCGCGCAACCGGTCTTGCCGGACGTGGGTGTAGACCTGGGTCGTCGTGATGTCAGCATGCCCCAAAAGGTGTTGGAGCGACCTTAAGTCGGCCCCGCCCTCCAGAAGGTGGGTGGCGAAAGCATGACGCAGGACATGGGGGCTGATCCGGTTCCGGTCGATCCCTGCTTGATCGGCCAGGTCTTTGAGAAGCTGGGCAAACCGCGCGGTGGTGAGATGGCCCGCTTTTGCTGAGGTTGGGAACAGGAAGGGGCTGCCGCCCTCGGGCACGAAGCTGTCCCGGGCCTCGCGAAGATATTGGCCGACGACCGCCTCGGCTTCCTCGGTGAGGGGGACGAGGCGTTCTTTATCACCCTTGCCCCGTACCCGGAGGATTGACGTGTTACCTGGGAAAAAGCTCGAAAGCCGAAGACTGACGAGCTCTGAGACTCGAAGACCCGTCGCGTAGAGGATGTGGAGGAGCGCCTGCATCCGCAGCGCTTTTACCGAGCGAGTTTCCGCACGCTGATCAACCAACGCGAGGAGGCGTTCGACCTCGTCGACCGAAAGCACCTTGGGCAGGCGTTTTTCCTTTTTGGGGCTGTCGAGAGTGAGGGCGGGATTGTCGGTGCGGAGCTCATCGGCGAATAAGAAGCCGTAGAATTGTCGGAGTGCGGAGAGACACAAGGCTGCCGTCGCGCGGCTGCGCCCCGTTTCTTCAAGGTGCCGGAAATAGTCGGCGAGGTGGTCTCGGCTGGCGCCGAGGAGCGTTTCATCTAGGTTCTTCAAGAATGCTGAGACGCGGCCAAGATCACGGCCGTAGTTGCGCACGGTTCGGGCGCTGGCGCCGCGCTCGACCGTGAGCATCTCAAGGAATGCATCGACAGCGGCTTGATCGTTCGGCGTCACTCGGCATCCCGGGCTGGTTTCAGACGCGGCACATAAGCCTGTTTGTTGATGACGTCATCCCGGAGGCGCCCCACCGCCGCAAGCGCTTCGCGGCGAAAGGCGGCCTCGCGGGCGAAGTCTTCGGCTCCAGCGCGTTCGTAGAGGCGTGCGCCAAGGGTATCGCGGACGCGCTTCAATTCGGAGTCGTCGGTTTCCACCGATGCGGTGGCCAACGCCACGAGCATTTGCGAAGCGCGGCTCTGGTTTGCCGCGGCGGCCAGGCCTTGCTCAAGCAGTTGCGCGAGGTCCCCGCGCTGGGAAGCCTGGGCCGCCGGATCACCGATACGCAGGGGCGGCGGCGCCCTATCGGCGAGGGTTTCTCCCAACGCGCCTGCCAGCCGCTGGGCCGGGCCGGGCTGGAGATAGCTGTAGAGCTTGGTGAGGTTCAGAAAAGCACGTTCGGCGTCGAGCGATTGTTCTGCAGCGACGGTTTGCATCCAGCGTTCGGCGTCAGCGTACCGATTGTTGAAAAGCGAAGCGAGCGCGAACTCAGCCGCATACGGAACAGTGGCCACGTCAGGTGATGCCGCGGCGATTTCGGCAGCGTAGAGTTCTGTACGGAGCAAGAAAGCTTCTGAGTCGGTGCCGCTGGATTGCAGGGCCTGGCCCACGAAGCCGCTGCGTTCAGACGGCGAAGCACCGCGGGCGCGGAACGCTTTCATTTCATCGCCGATGGGGGTTCCTTCGAGCGTCGCCGCGGCATCAGCCAGGTCGCGTTGCGGCAGCAGGTTCTCCAATGCAGCGCGATAGACGGCTGCGAGACGCGCTTCCGCAGATAGGCCGGTATCCATCGCTGCCGCAGCCGCCATGCCGGGGGGCAGAGCGGCAATGTCTGCTTTTGAAAATGCGCCGCCAAGCTTGCGATAAGCCGCGTACTGAAGAGGGTTCTGGGGAAGCGCTGCCGAGCGGTTGCCGCTCAGCAGTGCACGGAACATCTGCTGGTCTTCAGGCGTCAAGACGCCCTCTTCCCGAGCAAGGCTGAGGGTCAACTCAGCGGCGGCGCGTTCACCGGAATTGATATAGCAAAAGGCACGCAGACGGACGAAAAAATCAGACTGGCGCCCTTCCTGGAGGCTTGCACCGCGGCCACACGCTTTATCCCACTGCCCGCGCGCAAGGTCGCGCATGGCGGCCACTTGGGAAAGGCCAGGCTTCGTCGAAAGCCCTGGGGTCAGCTCAGCCACGGAGCCCGCCTCGATAACATAGCCCGACTGGGCCGCACGCAGCAGCTTGAGCGCGGCCAGCGGGGCGCCCGCTTCTTCAGGCCCATCGCCAGGGGACAGCAACACCCGCCGGGCCATCATCCGCTTGGCCGGATCCTCGAAGCGAACCGGGAGGGTCTCAAGGTTGGTGCGGATTTCGTCGGCTGTGGCGCCTGACCAGAGGTCCGCGTCCAAGGCGCCGTCAGCCTGGGTCAACGTGCCGAGGGAGAAGGGGCTCGTGCCGAACGACGTCCGCTCAACCTGGCCATGGGCAGAGCCAAGGACGCCCAGCATGGCTGATAATGCTGCGAAAAGGCGGATCATGGCTGCTCCGGGCGGCTGAGCTCGATGTCTTCGGTGATCGTCCTCGACTGAGGCTGCCGACGGTCGCCCAGCACGTAAAGAAGCGCCAGTGACAAAATGACGAGGGTCAGAAGGAAGACGAAGAAACGCATAGGATCTCACACCGATGGTGTTGCCTCGTCCCGCGGCACTAAAACGGCGTCAATGCGGGCAATTGGGGCTGGTCTTGGCTCGGCGGAGCCTTAGGCGATGCGGTCTTCGATGGGAATATAGTCGATCGGAAAACCAAAATAGCGCGGCGAGAAGACGGCAAGGCCCGCTTGCGTGCGCCAAACCGGATCACAGCGGAAGCCGAGAACGGTGACGTCCTGGCCGGGGGCGAAATCTGGGTTGTTGATGCCCTCCCCCGACGCTTTGTCGACGACGGTGATAAGGTCTGGACAGGTCGCGACCACGCGCTCGCCGATCCGGGCAACGAGGTGCTCGTTTTTGTAGTCGGTGACCATGGTCCGGCCCGCGAAGCGCTGTTCGCCGTTGATCGTGAGGCGTCCCACAAGAAAGCCGTCTTCGTCGCGCCACGGGGCCTCCGCGACCTTACCCTCGAAGAGGAGGTAGCCGTCCCCGGCTTGGCGCGCGGCCTCGATGCCGTTCTCGCCTCTATGACGGGCTGTGCGGACGGCCCGGCCGATGCGCATGGCCAGGCTGAGGCTGCCCGTGACGAGGGTGCCGGGGGTTTTCGCTTGCGCGCCTGTGATGGGCGCGTCAGCGACCCCAACCAACCCGCTGACCACTGCCAAGCTTCGGAACACATCTTCCTGGCGCGACGGATCTTTGAGATGTGTGAGGACCAACACGTCACCGAAGGGAGTCACGCCCGCCGCTGGTGTCAGGGGATAGCCAGCGACACGGACCGTGTGCTGATTGATCTCCGGCGTGGCCCGACCGACGGTATCTGCATCGAGCGCCGCAACGCCAAGGCGCGCGGCGGTGGACAGGCCTTCGGCTAAGCTAAGCGGACCGATTTCTCCCAAAATCACGCCCGAGAACGGGGTGCCCACGTGCTTCTCGAGGGCAGCGAAAGCCTCTTGAACCGGAGCATCGACGCGCTCTGTACCCATCGCATCGAGCCGTTGGGCCAGGGCATCGGACATCGGCGCGAGGCTGGCCAGAGCGTAGGGGCACGCGACACGGTCATCGTCGGCGAGTGCATCAACGGGCAGCTTGCGGAAGACGGATCCCGCCGCCAAATCCGCGGCGATCAATTGACGGGCTTCGGCGAGGCTGCCGCCACCTCCGCATCCAAGGTAGGAACTTCCGACCAGCGCGTCTTCGAGATCTTGCGCTGTGAGGGTTTGGCCGCGCGTAGATCGCGCCGAGGCCTGACGCTGGGTTTGGTGAGCGCGTGCCGTCGCGATGGTCGTCGCGGCGCTGCCTGCAACCGCAAGCCCTGTCAAAAACTGTCGTCGCCCAAGCATCGTGCCTCCACCGATGAATAGACAGCTAGGCACAATCGCGCGCTGGGCGATAGGCTCTTCCTCGCGACGCGCTTCGATCGCGAGGATGCGCCGACGTTATTCCGGACTCCGCGCAGGCCAAATGGCGCTGATGCACCCAGCGATCGCGACCGCGAGCATCAGAAAAATGATCGCCGTGAGCGTTGTCTCCGATAGGCTTCCGCCAGGGCCATAAGTGTCACCTGCGCCTTGCCGGATCGACTCGATATGACTGAACGCGGACATGTAAAAGGTGCCCGCGGTGAAGGCCCATCCGCCCGCGAGCAGAGCGCTGTCGCCGGAGCGGAACCACAGCGTTGCCCCGATGAGCAGCAGCACGGCGCAGACATAATCGACGACCCACCAAGGCCACCACTGCCAATCGCCCCAGTTTCGCACCGCTTCGCCAATCGCCAGCAGAACAGCGAACACAACAGCTGTCCGGGCGGAGACGCGGTGGACGCCCTCAGTCACGCCTGGGTCCCCTGGCGCGGTTGGCGCGGAAATGGTTGAGGCGCTCCGCCATCACCCGCTCTGCGCCGCGATCCGTAGGCTGATAGAGCGGCTCAGTGTCGACCCCCGCCGGCAGGTAGCGGAGGCCTGCATGGCCCCCCTCAACATCGTGATCGTAGACGTAGCCTGCGCCCCTTCCCTCGTCCTTCATGAGCGCGGTTGGCGCATTCAAGGCGTGATCAGGCGGAGGCAAGGAGCCGGTTTCCCGCGCGAGGGCTTTGGCCTTTTTGAAGGCGACGTACGCGCTATTCGATTTGGGCGCGGCGGCGAGGTAGGCCACGGCTTGGCCGAGCGGGATATGCCCCTCCGGTTCCCCCAGTTGGTGGAACGCGTCGCGGGCGGCAACCACGAGCGGCAAGGCGCGCGGGTCGGCGTTTCCGATGTCTTCCGAGGCGATCACCATCAGCCTTCTGAAGATAAACATCGGGTCTTCGCCCGCTTCGAGCATCCGCGCGGTCCAGTAGAGCGCCGCGTCGTCGTCGGACCCGCGGATGGACTTTTGCAACACGCTGGCGAGGTCGTAGTGGATATCGCCCCCGCGATCGCCAGCCGCTGCCCTTCCAGCAATCGTGCGGCTAAGCGTTGCCCGGTCGAGGGGGGCGTCTGGGTTGAGGCCAGCCACCTGCTCGGCAAGGGTCAGCAGCGCTCGGCCATCGCCGTCGGCCATGGCGATGAGCAAGTCCCGCGCATCGTCGTTAAGCGGAAGGTCTCGGCCGAGCGTTTCTTCCGCCCGCTGAAGGAGTGTGGCGAGGGCCTCAGGGGTCAGGCGTGTGAGCTTGAGGACAGCGGCGCGGCTCAAAAGCGCGCGGTTCAGGGCGAAACTAGGATTTTCCGTGGTTGCACCGATGAGTGTGATGAGGCCAGTCTCCATGTGTGGAAGGAAGCTGTCCTGCTGGCGCTTGTCGAAGCGGTGGAGCTCGTCGACGAAGAGCAGCGTCGCGGTGCCAGTGTCGCGTCGTGCCTCGGCGTCGGCGAAGGCCTTCTTGAGGTCGCTCACGCCTGAGAAAATAGCAGACAATTGAACAAAGTGGCGGCCGGTCTCCGCAGCGATCAGACGGGCGATCGTTGTTTTGCCGGTGCCCGGCGGGCCGTGGAGGATGATCGACGGGAGCGCAGGGCTTGAGAGAAGAACCCGCAGCTTGCCGCCGGGGGCGAGGAGGTCTTCCTGGCCCACGACATCGCTGAGCTGTTGAGGGCGAAGGCGCTCCGCCAGCGGACGAGGGAGCTGATCACCTAACCCCGCCGCCTCGAAGAGGCTCACTGCGCGATCCTGAAGGACCGCGACCGTCCGCGCGTGTCTTTGACGATGAGCTCGGTGATCGCGCCGCCGCGCAGCGCCCGTTCAACCGCGCCAACATTGTCGGTGGACTGACCATTAATCGCTTGGATCAGGTATCCCGAGCGGACCGGAACCCGGCGCGAGACCTGGCGCGGGTCGAGAGCGAGCACCACCACGCCGGTATCGAACGGATTGCGGCCGAGCTCTTCGTTGAGCGCCGGGGAGAGGTTGGCGATGGTCACACCCCTCAGGAGATGGTCGCCTGAGAGAGTCGTGCGGTTGGCGCGCGGCCGCTCCGGCGGGAACGCAAGCTTCGCCCGCGTTTGCCGCTCGCGACCATCGCGGAGATAGCGGATATTGACCGTTTCCCCCTCGTCCAGGGTCGCTGGGCGATAGCGCAACGCTTCGCCGTCGAGGATGTCTTGGTCGTCGATCGACAGGATCACATCACCCTCGCGCAGGCCCGCGTCGTCCGCTGGGCCGTTGTCGTAAAGCCGGTTGATGAGTGCGCCCCGCGGCCGATCGAGCCCGATGGCTTCGGCGATGCGGCCATCCACATCACTGCCGATCACCCCAAGCCAAGGGCGGCGGACCATCATCTCCCCGCGGGCCGCCGAGGCAACGAGCCGCTGGACCAAATTGCCCGGGATCGCGAAGCCGATCCCGTTCGACCCGCCTGAACGCGAGTAAATCGCGGTGTTGATGCCCAGCAACTTGCCATCGACATCCACAAGGGCGCCGCCGGAATTCCCCGGGTTGATCGCCGCGTCCGTCTGGATGAAAAATTGGAAATCCGAGACCGAAACATTCGTGCGGTTGAGCGCCGAGACGATCCCTGAACTCACCGTCTGGCCAACGCCGAAGGGGTTGCCGATCGCCAGAACGATATCGCCAACTTCCGCCGCGTCGCTATCGGCGAAAGCGATAGTGGGCAGGGGTTCGTCCGCTGCGATTTGCAACACGGCGAGGTCAGTCTGGGGATCGGCGAGCAAGACCTCAGCGACGAATTCCCGCCTATCTGCGAGGACCACCCGGATTTGCTCCATGCCTTCAATGACATGGTTGTTGGTGACCACCAGGCCGCTGGAATCGAGGATGACCCCAGAGCCAAGCGAGCTTTGGGTTCGCTCCCGCCCACCAGGCCGCGAGCCGAAGAATTGGCTGAAAAACGGATCGTCGAAAATGCTGCGGGTGCGCACCGTACGGCTGGTGAAGATGTTCACCACGGCTGGCGCCGTTTCCTTGACCACAGGCGCATAGCTGGCCCGCATCTCGCGATCCGTTGCGGGAGGCCGGGACTGGCCAGAAGCGGTCGAGAACACCGGCATTGCGAGAGCGCAAAGTACAATCACGAAGAAAAAGCGTGGGAGCGTCATGAAACCAACCCTAAACGTGCGTCTTGTAGAGGCTTGAATGGGTAGTTAGGGCGCCCATTGCAAGGCCAACACAAAAGACCCGCGTTGTCCCGGAACCCTGGGATCGAGTGAGAACGGAGACTGCTGCCCGATGGAGCTTCTGTCGATCCTGGCTGGACTGCACACAGGGGTTGCAGCGGTTCTGGCTCTCTTGGCCTTCTGGCTCCTCTTGGAAGTGGTGCGCGCGCAACCGGCCGTATCGCGGACCGATGACAAGGAGCCCGGACCCATAGCGGTGGTGATCCCTGCCCACAACGAGGGGACGGGAGTCGCTGCGACCGTCGCCGACGTTCTTGCGCAACTGAGATCGCACGATCGGCTGATCGTTGTTGCGGACAACTGCTCCGACAACACTGCCGACGTGGCCCGCGACGCTGGTGCCGAGGTGATCGAACGGACCGACGCTGAGCGCCGGGGCAAAGGCTTTGCACTTCAGTTTGCGCTTGATCACCTCAGAACAGACCCGCCCTCTTCCGTCGTTTTCACCGACGCCGACTGTTTCCATACGGATGGTCTGATCAAGGCAGTAGCCCGCCAAGCGGAGGTGAACGGCAAGCCTGTCCAGCCGCTCTATATTATGCGCGCCGGACCGGACGCGCCGGCCAAGCGGGCCGTGGCGGCGTTCGCTTGGCTGCTCATCAACGACGTACGGATGCGCGGACTGTGGTCGCTGGCCAAGACGACCCGCCTGACCGGCGCGGGTGCGGCCTTCCCCTGGGCGATTGCAGAGGGGCTGGCGCTCGGATCGGGGGAAATCGTCGAAGACCTCGCGCTGACGATCACCCTGGCGCGAGCTGGAACCCCGGTTCTTCTGAACACGGACCACACAGTGTTCAGCGACTTCCCGGAAACGGAAAACGCCATTACCGTTCAGCGGGCGCGGTGGGAGCATGGATCCCTACGGATGATCGGTACCCAAAGCATGAGCCTGGCGATGAGTGCTTTTGGATCGGGCGGCTGGCCAGCGCTGGCGCTCGCTCTGAACGTCGCAATCCCTCCGATTTCGGTCTTTGCAGCGATCCTCATCGCGAATGCGCTTGTTGCGAGCCTGTTTGCTGTTTTCGGCTGGATGACGCCGCTGTTGCTCGCGCTCTTTGCAGGCGCAGCGGCAGCCAGTGCCTTGGTCCTGGCGTGGAGCCGGTATGGCCAGGAAACCCTGCCGCCGTCCAAACTGTCAGCGCTCGCGGCCTTCGCGGCCTCAAAATTTGGTGTCTACGGACAAAAGGCGCGCGCGAGCAGCACCCAATGGACACGGACACCGCGCGAACATGAAGGCGATCACACGCCGAAGGGCTCAGCATGACCAACGGCAAGATCGCGATCATCGGAACCGGTTTTGTCGCCGACCTCTACATGCGGAGCCTTGAGACGTTTCCGGGTATTTCTCTCGTGGCGGCCTACGACCGGCGTCGCGAGCGGTTAGACGCGTTCAAGGCGCACTGGAATGCTCCGACAGCGGATAGTCTTGATGCAATCCTTTCTGCCGAAGGAGACGCGCGCCCGGACATCATCCTCAACTTGACCAATCCCAGCGAACATTTCGCGGTTTCTAAACAATGCCTTGAGGCCGAATTTCCCGTGTATTCGGAAAAACCCTTGGCTACCCATATGGGCGATGCGAAGGCGCTTCATGCTCTGGCGACGGAACAAGGCTTAGCGCTCGCTTCAGCGCCTTGCAGCCTCCTCAGCCAAGCTGGCCAAGCGGTGGTCAAGGCCGTCCGTGAAGAAACAATGGGCACACCGCGGCTTGTCTATGCCGAGCTTGACGACGATTTTATTCCGCAAGCGCCCTATAAATCGTGGCTCTCCGAAAGCGGCGCGCCGTGGCCCTATGATGACGAATTCCAGGTCGGCTGCACACTCGAACATGCCGGGTATTACCTGACATGGCTGATGGGCGCCTTCGGTCCTGTGGAACGGGTGATTGCAGCGTCTGCGGATATTCTGCCGGATAAAGAAGTCACAGGGAAAGCGGCGCCTGACTTTTCCGTAGGCACACTTTTCTTCCGTGATGGGATGATTGCGCGGCTCACCTGCTCGATCATCGCGCCCCACGACCACAAGCTGCGGATCGTTGGGGACAAGGGGATCCTTGAGGTCGGCGAGTGCTGGTCGAACACCGCACCCGTCAAAATGCGCCCACGGATCAAAATCCGGCGGAAGCTGCTGAACAGCCCTCTCGCCAAGACGATCAAAATGCCGAAAGAGACGCACCCGAAAGTTGGGCGATGGGGCGCGGCAGCGATGAACTTTATGCTGGGGCCCGCGGAGATGCTCGACGCCATTGCCGCGGGGCGCACACCGCGTCTGGGTGGAGATTTTGCTTTGCATCTCAACGAAGTGACGCTCGCTCTTCAGGATGCTGGGAACGATGTTGGTGTACAGATCATGACGACCACCTGCGAACGCCCCGAGCCGATGCCCTGGGCGCTCTCAGCACAAGGCGTTGCCGCATGACCCTCCGTATCGCGATCATCGGCACAGGGTCTTTCGCCAAGCGCATTGCAGACGCGGTGACGTTGACGCCGGACATGAGCGTCTCGGCCGTCGTTTCGGGCAGCCAAGATCGGGCTTCATCGTTCGCCTCAGCGTTTTCGCCCGCGTCAGCCTACACCAGCATTTCCAACGTGAAAGACGCTGGCGCGGCCGATGCCGTTCTCATCGCCAACGCGACGCAGAACCACGCAACCTCGGCGATTGAAGCGATGGAAGCCGGTTTTCCGGTGCTTTGCGAAAAGCCGTTTGCAACCAGCGTTGAGGAAGGCGAGCAGGTTCTCGCCTGCGCGGCGAAGACGAGCGCGTTGTTCACGGAGGATCTTTGGACCCTCACCCTGCCCGCCGTACGCGGAGCGATCGGCGCGGCAAAGACGAGCCTAGGCCCTTTGCACCATCTGCGCGCTGACTTTAGCATTACCGCGAGTCCCGAGACGCATCCGCGGCTCTTTAAAGGGGCCGCGCCTGGGGCCTTGCTTGATTTGGGTGTGTACCCGATATCGCTGGCCGTTGCTGTCAACGGACCGGTTACCGACATCAGCGGTCTACGGACCGATGATGAGAACGGGGTCGATATCGCCAGCGCGCTCACCCTTCGCCATGACAACGATGCGCTCTCGCAAGTGAGCTGCGCACTCAACGCGCAAGGCAGCAACGATGCCGCGATTGCGGGACGCGGCGGCCGCGTGCGGATACCTGAACCCCTGCTCGGCGCGGAACGCTTTCACGTGGCGCTCAACGGAGAGCCTCAACCGAGTGACGGCAGCAGCAGCGGCGGTCTGAAGGCACGAATAAAGGCCAACCCTCTGGCGCGCAAAGCGAAATCTGCGCTCGACGGGTTGAAGGCGACCACGGCCAGCTATGGCACTGATCAGTATACACCCATGCTGCAGCACTTTCACGAATTAGTCCGTGCAGGAACGACCGAAAGCCCGTTGGTTCCTCACGCCCTCTCCCGCGAGACCCTTCGTATCATTTCAGCGGCACGCGCATTATGACCCTTGGCTACATTCTGAATTCGTATCCCATGACGTCGACGACATTCATCCGGCGGGAAATCGAAGCACTGGAACGCCGCGGCTTGACGGTCAAACGGTACGCCATCCGGCACTGGGACGGAGAGCTCGTCGACCAACGCGATATCGACGAAGAGCAGAGGGTGTCCTACCTCTTAGAGGGAAACGCCGCGGGGGTGGCCCGTGCGTTCATCAGCGAGGCGATCAGCAATTTCGGCCCGTTTCTCACAGCAGTTCGTACACTGCCTAAATTGGCGAGCAGTGCCGGTGGCATCAAAGTGCTCGCTTACCTCGCCGAGGCGGCTCTTTTGCGCCAAAAATGTCGTGCCGACGGCGTCACGCACCTACATGCACACTTTGGCACGAACGCGGCCGCGGTGGCGATGCTCTGCCGCCTTCTGGGTGGGCCGACATATAGCTTCACGGCACACGGTCCTGATGAATTCGCGATCGCGGAACAGCAGCGCTACGACTTGAAGATCGAGCATGCGTCCTTCGCGATCGCGATCACGCACTTTGCGCGGATGCAGCTGATCCGTTGGGGCGGCCCTCAGTACCGGGACAAAATCCATGTGGCGCGTTGCGGTCTCGACCTTTCCGAATTTGAGCCGTCGCCGGTTCCTGAGGATGCAAACGAGCTGATTTGCGTGGGCCGCCTGTGCCCGCAAAAAGGACAAAGCCTCATCCCCGAGGCAGTGGCGCCGGTTGTTCGCGATCATCCGGATACGAAGATTGTCCTCATCGGCGACGGTGAAAGCCGACCAGAAATCGAGGCCGAGATCGCGCGGCTCGGTCTTGAGAACAACATCGAGCTCACGGGCTGGATGGCGAATAAGGACGTGATCGAACGATTAAAGAAAGCCCGCGGGCTTTTGTTGCCGAGCTTCGCCGAAGGATTGCCAATCGTGATCATGGAGGCGATGGCCCTCGGACGGCCGGTCATCTCGACTTATATTGCTGGTATTCCGGAACTGCTCGACGCGGAGACGGGTTGGATTGTCCCTGCTTCGTCTACGGAGGATCTGCGCGACGCAATGCGCGGGATGATGGCTGCTACGCCAGAAGAGCTAACCCAGTTGGGGGCCGAGGGACGCCGCCGCATCGTAGCGCACCACGACATTGATGGGCTAGCCGAAGCGATTGCCCGGTTGGTTGGCATCCCAGGCACCGGCGTAAATTCTGAGGACGCTACGAACGGCGAGCGAACCGCTGCAGCCTGACGACCGAAGGACCCGCCCGCGGCCGCGGGAGACAGTGAATGAGATCGCCCGATGATCAGACAGAGGGTACCATTGCGCTCAAAGAATTGAACGCAATATGGAGACGGTCTTAGTCGTCGTCTCCTACCACTTTCATGGTGGGGCCAGAATCTTGGCCCTTTGCCGTCTCGTCGCGATCAACGAACTCGATAACCGCGCGCGGAGCGTTGTCGCCGAAACGGAAGCCGGCTTTCATGACACGCGTATAGCCGCCGTTACGATCGGCGTAGCGGGGACCGAGCGTCTCAAAGAGCTTACCAACCATCTCAACGTCGCGGATCTTGCTGATCGCTTGGCGACGCGCGTGGAGATCACCGCGCTTGGCGAGCGTGATGAGCTTGTCCGCGATCGGCTTCAGCTCTTTCGCTTTCGGCAAGGTGGTGACGATTTGCTCGTGCTTGATCAGCGACGCGGCCATGTTAGCGAACATGGCCCGGCGATGGCTTGCGGTGCGGTTGAGTTTGCGGTGCGCAACACCATGGCGCATGGGTCAGTCTCCACTACTCCGGCGACGCCGGATGGTTTGGTCGTTGTCGTCTTAGCTCTGATCTTCGAATTTGCGCGCCAGCTCCTCGATATTGTCCGGCGGCCAATCCGGCACGTCCATACCAAGGTGCAAGCCCAGCGAAGCCAGGACTTCTTTGATTTCGTTCAGCGACTTCCGGCCGAAGTTCGGGGTGCGAAGCATCTCGCCTTCGGTCTTTTGAATGAGGTCACCGATGTAGACAATGTTGTCGTTTTTCAGGCAGTTCGCTGAGCGCACCGATAGTTCGAGCTCGTCGACTTTCTTGAGAAGCGCGGCGTTGAAGAGGAGCTCTTCCTCTTTCTCCTGCGCTTGGTCCGCCTTGGGTTCGTCGAAGTTGACGAAGATTTGCAGCTGATCCTGAAGGATCCGTGCTGCGTAAGCGGCCGCATCTTCGGGGCTGACTGCGCCGTTGGTTTCCACGTCGAGGATCAGGCGGTCATAGTCGAGGACTTGACCTTCTCGGGTGTTTTCAACGCGGTAGGACACGCGGCGGACCGGCGAATAGAGGCTGTCGACCGGGATCAGACCGATGGGCGCGTCCTCAGGACGGTTCCGGTCAGCGGGCACGTAGCCTTTGCCCGTCTGCACGGTGAGTTCCATGCGCAGGTCGGCGCCCTCATCAAGGGTGCAGATCACGTGATCTTTATCGAGGATCTCGATGTCCGCTGTTTCTTGAATATCAGCGGCGGTCACAATGCCTGGGCCTTGCTTGTGCAGAGTCAGGCGCTTCGGCCCGTCAGCATGCATGCGAACCGCAAGCTGCTTGATGTTGAGGACGATCACGGTGACGTCTTCGCGGACACCGGGGATCGAGCTGAACTCGTGCACAACGCCGTCAATTTGAACAGACGTGACAGCCGCGCCTTGGAGCGACGACATCAGGATACGGCGAAGCGCGTTGCCGAGCGTCAGGCCGAAGCCGCGCTCGAGCGGCTGAGCAACGATTGTCGCTTTCCGCTGCGGGTCAAAACCCGGCTCAACCTCAAGCTTTTGCGGCTTGATCAGCTCCTGCCAGTTTTTTTCGAGCATAGAGGGTCTCCAGAGGGAACAGCTTCTTCCCTCATTCGTAGAATGAGTCTGTTAAACGCGACGACGCTTACGCGGACGCACGCCGTTGTGGGGAATCGGCGTTACGTCTTTGATCGTGGTCACCGTGAGGCCAGCGGCCTGGAGCGCCCGTAACGCGCTTTCGCGGCCAGAACCCGGACCACGCACGAGGACATCAACCGAGCGTAAGCCATGCTCCATGGCTTTCTTCGCGGCATCTTCGGCAGCCATCTGCGCAGCAAAGGGCGTCGATTTGCGCGAGCCTTTGAAGCCCATGTGACCAGCGGTGGACCAGCTGATCGCGTTGCCTTGGGCGTCGGTGATCGTGACGTGGGTGTTGTTGAACGAGGCGTTGACGTGAACCACCCCCGAAACGATGTTCTTGCGCTCGCGGCGGCGCGGTGCCTGACGGGTCGCTTGACGTGCCATTATTTTTTCTTCCCGGCGATGGGTTTCGCAGGCCCTTTACGGGTGCGTGCGTTGGTGTGGGTGCGCTGACCGCGAACCGGGAGGCCCCGGCGGTGGCGCAGGCCGCGGTAGCAGCCGAGATCCATCAAACGTTTGATGTTTTGCGCATTCTCGCGGCGGAGATCGCCCTCGACCGTGTAGTCGGCGTCGATCGTCTCCCGGATCTTGAGGACTTCGGCGTCGGTCAGGTCCTGGACCCGGCGGGTTGTGTCCAAACCGGTCTTCTCAACGATTTCCATCGCTTTCGACAGGCCAATTCCATGGATATATGTCAGCGCGATATGCACGCGCTTGTTGTTAGGGATGTTCACACCGGCGATGCGGGCCATGATCGTCCTTTTGGTCGGATGTGCACCCGGAGGCGCGTCTTTTAAAAATAGGGAGCTCGCCACATACGCGCGTAAGCACCCGGAGAGCTTCCGTAGAGCGCGGGGTGTAAAGCCTCGTCACCCTTTGTCAAGCAACGTTTGGCGCCGCTTAACCCTTCAATGCCTCGGCAATTGCGCCCGAAACATCATCGATGGAGTTCATCCCATCAATCGACTTCACGAGCCCCTGATTTTGGTAAAAGGGCACCAGGGGCGCCGTCTGCTCGGTATACACGCCGAGACGCTTGCGGAAGGTCTCTTCGTTGTCGTCTGAACGCACCTCTTCGCCGCGCGCCTTGGTCTCAGCGATGCGGGTGTTCAGCCGCTCAACGAGTGCCTCTTCATCGACTTGGAGTTCGAGGACGACGTCAACTTTCCGTCCTTTGTCAGCAAGAATGCCGTCGAGGATTTCGGCCTGGCGAACCGTGCGGGGGAAGCCATCGAGCAGGAAACCGGGCTTGCAATCGGGCTCTTCAATACGGTCGCCGATGATACCGGCCACAATTTCGTCCGAGACGAGGTCACCGGCATCCATGATCGCCTTGCACTTTTTGCCCAACTCGGTGCCCGCGGCGATGGCCGCGCGGAGCATATCGCCGGTAGAAAGTTGCGGGATGCCTTGCGCTTCGGAGATGCGCTTGGCCTGGGTGCCTTTGCCCGCTCCTGGCGGACCTAGGAATATGACAATCACCGGCGCGTTCCTCTCAGCTTCGATTTTTTGATCAGCGACTCGTACTGCTGCGCCAGCAAGTGCCCCTGGATTTGTTGCACCGTATCGAGCGTCACCGTCACCACGATCAGGAGAGACGTGCCGCCTAGATAAACGGGTATGCTCGAATACTGCATCCTGAGGAACTCGGGCATAAGACAGACAAAGGTCAAATAGGCAGCGCCGATGACCGTGATCCGGGTCAGAACGAAGTCGATATATTCCGCTGTCTTCGCCCCGGGCCGGTAGCCTTGGATGAAGCCGCCATATTGCTTGAGCGTGTCTGCGGTGTCCTCGGGATTGAAGACGATCGAGGTGTAAAGGAAGCAGAAGAAAATGATCCCCGCCGCGTAGATCCCCATATAGATCCACGTGCCCGGCTGGATCGAACCGACGAGGTCTTGCAGCCACAACGGTGCGTCGGCACCGATCGCCCCCTGCGCCGTTGCGGGCAAAAAGAGAAGGGAGCTGGCGAAGATCGGCGGGATGACGCCGGCCGTATTGAGCTTGAGCGGAAGGTGGCTCTTCTCGCCTTGGCTCATCTTATTCCCCTGCTGGCGCCGGGGATATTGCACCAAAAGCCGCCGTTGCGACCGCTCCATGAAGACCACGAACGCGATTAGCGCCACGGCGAAGACAATCACCATGATCACCACAATCGCCGGAAGGGCGCCGGTTTGACCGGAGGTCAGCAGCCCAGCTGCGGCGCGCGGAAGCTCAGCGATAATGCCTGCGAAAATGATCAGCGAGATTCCGTTGCCGATGCCCCGCGCTGTGATCTGTTCACCGAGCCAAACGAGGAACATCACGCCGCCGACGAGTGTGATCACTGTCGTCGCGATGAAAAATGGGCCCGCGTTCGGAACGACAGGGATCCCGCCCGGGCTGGTCTGCGAGACAATGGTTGCGGCGATGAAGTAGCCCTGCACCAACGCCAGCGCGACCGTGAGGTAGCGCGTGTACTGGTTGATTTGGCGCCGCCCGGCCTCGCCCTCTTTCTTGATCGCCTCTAGCGAGGGCACGATCGCCGACATCATCTGCATAATGATCGACGCCGAGATATAGGGCATGATGTTGAGCGCGAGGATCGCCATCCGCTCGGTCGCGCCACCTGAGAAGAGGTTGAACGTCCCGAGAAGGCCGCCGGTCTGGGTCTGGAAAAGCGCGGCAAACGCGTCGGGGTTCACGCCCGGAATCGGAATGAACGTTCCGACCCGATAGACGATCAGAGCACCAAGGGTGAAGAAAATACGCTTCCGTAGCTCATCCGCCTTGGCGAAACTGCCAAACGAGAGGTTGGAAGCAAACTGTTCTGCGGCTGAGTTCATGGTTGTCGCTCAAACTCTCATAGTTCGGTTGCCGAAAGCACTTTCGACAGGTGCTCTTTCGTATGTCGCGCTGCGGCCCAAAAGCCAACGCCTGCTAGCAAATAGCCGAAAACCAACATGCACGCTGGGACCACAATAAAAAGCCAAGCTGGAGCATCGTTTTCGGGCTGCGCGCTTCCGGAGAGAACCGCCCACATCATTACTGCGAAAAACAGCAGAACGGACGCCATCCAGAACCGCCAGAAGGTGCCAGCATAGGCGGGAAGGACCTGACGCACCACCAACAACGTGTCCGGACCTTTTTGCTTCATCCAACCCTTTATCACAGGCTCGAACGCGTTGAACCGGAACACTGTGAAGGCTGGTACCAGTTTAAATCTACCGTCACCAACCTTCGACAGCCAGTTGCTCCACCTCCGATCGATCGACTCTGACAGCCGCCTCTCAACTTCAGCAGAAGAGAGGCTGGTCACCAATTCGAACCGATCGCCAGGCCAAAGCGGTAGGCGCATGGCGCTATTTCTTGCCAGCTTTCTTCGCTTCTGCGCGTTCTTTGCCGCGGAGACGCTTTTTCTTCTCAGGGCGGGTCATGGTGACGGAGCCGCCAGCTTTTTCGACCGCAGCGCGTGCGGAGGCGGTGGCGTAGGTGACCGTCACGTCGACCTTTGCCGAGAGCTCGCCCGAGCCGAGGAGGCGGAGGCCGTCGCGCTTGTTCTTCACAACGCCCGCTTCAACGAGGCCATCTTCCGTGATGGTTGCGTGCCCCGCGTCAGCGGCTTCTTGCAGCGTGCCGAGGTTGATCTCAGCAAAGGTCTTGGCGTTCGGCGCGTTGAAGCCGCGCTTGGGCAAACGCATGTGGAGCGGCATCTGACCGCCCTCGAACCCGTTGATGGCAACGCCCGAGCGGGATTTCTGCCCCTTCACACCGCGGCCACCGGTTTTGCCCATGCCCGAGCCAATACCGCGACCAACGCGTTTCCGAGGTTTGCGAGCGCCTGGATTGTCCGCCAGGTCGGTGAGACGAATGCTCATCGTGCTTCCTTTCGACTATGCGGGGCGCGTGGCCCCTCGCCTGTTTTCAAAATCCTCTCTCCCGTGGAAGAGATTGACATCTTTGATGTCGCGTGAGGGTAAGCGGGTATCCCCCCTCACCCCAAATCTTCAGATTTGGACCTCTCCCGAGGGAGAGGTTACCGCACCGATTACGAGGTCGCGCGGCCTTCGCCGACCACTTCGACCATGTGGCGGACCTTGCGGATCATACCACGGACTGCCGGGGTATCTTCGAGTTCACGCTCTCGACCGATTTTGCCCAGGCCGAGACCTTTGAGCGTTGCCGCTTGGCTGGCCTCACGGCGGATCGGTGAGCCGTACTGGCGCACGGTGATCACCGGGCGGCCTTCTTTCTTGGCCTTTTCAGCGCCGTGGTTTTTCTCAACCACGCGGCCGCGGCCTTCGGTTTTCTTTTCGTAGTCAGACATTAGCCTGCATCCACTGCGGTTGCGTCGGCCTGGACCGCAGCGCGGCGACCGATCAGCTCAGAGACTTTGAGGCCGCGCTTCGCTGCGATCGAGCGCGGGTTCGATTGCTCTTTGAGCGCATCAACCGTGGCCCGGACCATGTTGTAAGGGTTCGACGTACCGATCGACTTGGCCACGACGTCCTGGACGCCGAGCATCTCGAAGACCGCGCGCATCGGACCACCGGCGATCACGCCCGTTCCTGGAGGAGCGGTGCGCACAACAACTTTACCAGCGCCGTGGCGCCCTTGGGCATCGTGGTGGAGCGTACGGCCATCGCGCAGCGGCACACGGATCATGTTGCGCTTGGCTTCCTGGGAAGCTTTGCGGATCGCCTCGGGCACCTCGCGGGCTTTGCCTTTGCCAAAGCCGACGCGGCCTTTTTGATCGCCGACCACCACGAGGGCTGCAAAACCGAAGTTCTTGCCGCCCTTCACAGTCTTCGCGACGCGGTTGATCGCGACCAGGCGGTCTTGGAACTCGTCCCGCTCTTCTTCACGATTGCCGCCGCGACGACGGCGATCACCACCTTGTCTGGGTTCTCTTGCCATCAGTCCGTCCTCAGAAATTCAGGCCGCCATCGCGGGCGGCATCTGCCAGGGCTTTCACCCGGCCGTGAAAAAGATATCCGCCGCGGTCGAAGACAACGTTCTCGACGCCAGCTTTTTTTGCGCGCTCTGCCACAAGCGACCCAACTTTTGCAGCCGCTTCTTTGGTCGAGCCTTTGACGCCATCCCGAAGATCCTTCTCCAGCGACGAGGCCGAAGCCACCGTCTTGCCGTTCAGATCGTCGATGACTTGCGCCGTGATGTTCTTGCCCGAACGGTACACGGACAAACGCGGTTTGCCGCCAGCACGCTTGGCGATGGCTGTCCGTGTACGGCCAGCCCGCTTTTTCAGCTTTGCAATACGGGAGAGAGCCATGATTATTTCTTCTTCCCTTCTTTGCGGAAGATGTACTCGCCGGCGTATTTCACGCCCTTGCCCTTGTAGGGCTCGGGCGGACGGAAGCTGCGGATCTTCGCGGCAACTTCGCCGACCACTTGCTTGTCGATACCGGAAATCTCGATCTCCGTTGGCTTGCCCACTTTGATCTCGATGCCATCGGGTGCATTGAACTCCACATCGTGGCTGTAGCCGAGCGCCAGGACGAGGGTTTTCCCCTTCATCTGTGCACGATAGCCGACGCCGACCAGCTCAAGCTTTTTGACAAAGCCGCCGGTGACGCCTTCGAAAATGTTGGCGATCTGTGTACGGCTCATGCCCCACATCGACCGGGCCTCTTTGGACTTGTTGACCGGCGTCACTTCAACACCGTCATCGCCCATTTTCACCAAGCAAAGCTCGTTGACCACGAACTCCATCTGGCCCTTCGGACCTTTCGCCGAGACGGTTTGGCCGCTGATTTTGGCCTCGACGCCACTCGGGACGGGAACCGGTTTCTTACCAATGCGCGACATAATCAGTACACCTGGCAAAGAACTTCGCCGCCAACATTATGCTCGCGCGCAAGCGCGTCGGACATAACACCTTTGGGGGTGGAAAGGATGGAGATGCCAAGGCCGTTCCGGACGGGCTCAATCTCCTTCACGGAGCTGTAGACCCGGCGGCCAGGCTTCGAAACCCGCTTGATCTTGGAGATCACGGGATCGCCGTCGAAATACTTCAGCTCGATCTCGAGGTCGGCCTTGTTGCCCTCGTGCTCCACGCGTGTGTAGCCGCGGATGAAGCCTTCAGCCTCAAGAACATCGAGAACACGCTGGCGCAGTTTCGACGCCGGGGTCTTGGTTTTGTTCATCCCGCGCATCTGCGCGTTCCGAATACGGGTGAGCATATCACCGAGAGGATCGCTGATCGTCATATCTTTGCGCGTTCCTTACCAACTCGATTTCACGAGGCCTGGGATCTTACCGAGCGAGCCAAGCTCACGCAGCGCGATCCGCGACATCTTCAGTTTACGGTAGTAACCACGCGGACGGCCGGTCACTTGGCAGCGGTTCCGGATGCGGGTCTTGGATGCGTTCCGCGGAATCTCAGCCAGAGCCATCGCGGCTTTGAACTTATCCTCGGGTGACGCTTCCTCCGACTTCATGATCGCTTTGAGGCGCTCGCGGCGGGCGTCGTACTTCTTCGCGAGGCGACGACGTTTGAGGTCCCGCTCGACCATCGCTTTCTTTGCCATGTCGTTTCTCCTGTTCCGGCCTTTTCCGCGGACTGATGATCAGCAGGCGGAAGTACCGAAGTTGGCTCCCCTACTTGCGGAAGGGGAAGTTGAGTTCTGTGAGCAGCGCGCGCGCATGCTCGTCGGTTTCGGCGGTGGTGCAGACGATGATGTCCATACCGCGCTGGGTCTCGACCTTGTCGTAATCGATCTCCGGGAAGACGATGTGCTCTTTGAGGCCCATCGCGAAGTTACCCCGGCCATCGAAGCTTTTGGCATTGAGACCACGGAAGTCCCGCACGCGAGGCAGCGCGATGGTGATCAGACGATCGACGAATTCGTACATCCGGTCCTTGCGGAGGGTGACCTTGACGCCAAGGGCCATTTCTTCGCGGACCTTGAAGCCTGCGATCGACTTCTTCGCCTTAGTTACCACTGGCTTTTGACCAGCGATCGCCTGCATCTCCTCAAGCGAGCGCTCGATCGACTTCCGATCATTGACCGCGTCGCCGACGCCCATGTTGAGAACAACTTTCTCAAGCTTGGGGATCTGCATGACGTTCGCGAGGCCGAGCTCCTCTTTGAGCTTCGGACGGATCGTCTCGTTATAGAGCGTCTTCAGACGCGGGGTGTAGTCTTGCGTCTCAGACATCGATCACTTCTCCCGAGCGCTTGGCGTACCGGACTTTTTTGGCCTCATCGCCTTCGCCCACGACCTTAAACCCAACCCGGGTCGGCTTGCCGTCTTTAGGGTCCTTCAGCGCCACGTTGGAGACGTGGATCGGAGCTTCCGTCCGCTGAATACCGCCAGCGGATTGTTGGGTTGGTTTGGTGTGCTTGGTGATCATCTGGCAGCCTTGGACGAGAACGCGGTTCTCTTTTGGCATGACCTTCAGAACTTCACCTTCGGCACCCTTGTCCTTGCCCGTGAGGACAACGACCTTATCGCCCTTCTTAATGCGCGCTGCCATTACAACACCTCCGGCGCGAGGGACACGATCTTCATGTGGCCAGAGCGGCGCAGCTCACGCGTCACTGGGCCAAAGATCCGTGTGCCGATCGGCTCTTTGTTGTTGTTGACGATCACCGCGGCATTGCCGTCGAAGCGGATCACCGATCCGTCACGACGTTTGATGTCCTTCGCGGTGCGGACCACCACAGCCTTCATCACCTGGCCCTTTTTCACGCGGCCGCGCGGCATCGCTTCCTTCACCGACACCACGATGATGTCGCCGACGGACGCGTATTTCCGCTTGGCCCCGCCAAGGACCTTGATGCACTGCACCCTCTTGGCGCCGCTGTTATCGGCGACGTCGAGGTTCGTCTGCATCTGGATCATCTTTTGATCCTCCGTTCAGCCCGGGGGAAACCCGGCGCTCTCCAATAGTTAAACGCAGGCGCGCAGCTATTCTGCTGCGGCCGTGTAAAGTTCCCAGCGCTTCAGTTTCGACTTCGGCGCGCACTCGATAATCTGAACCATGTCGCCAACCTTTGCGGAGTTGGCTTCGTCATGGGCGTGGTAGCGCTTGGAGCGCCGAACCACTTTTTTCAGGAGCGGGTGCAGATAGCTCCGGTCCACGCGGACCACAACCGTCTTATCGCCTTTGTCCGAAACGACGGGACCTTGCAGAATACGCTTAGGCATCGCTGGTTTCCTTCACTTCTTCCGGTTTCGTGCGCGCAGGTGCAGCGGCGTCTTTGGCGCGCTGGCCTTGCACGGTTTTGATGCGGGCGATGACCCGGCGGACCTCTTGCACCCGATCGGTTTTCTCAAGCTGGCCCGACGCGCGCTGGAAGCGCAGGTTGAACTGCTCTTTTTTGAGGTCGAGAAGCTTTGCAGACAGCTCGTCGTCGCTCAGATCACGGACTTCTTGCGCGTTCATCTAGGCGTCCTCACCGATACGTTTGACGACGCGGGTTTTGATCGGGAGCTTCGCAGCGCCGAGAGCAAGAGCCTCGCGCGCGACCGCTTCCGGCACGCCGTCGATTTCGAACATGATCCGGCCAGGCTTCACCTTGGCGACCCAGCGGTCGACCGAACCCTTACCTTTACCCATCCGAACCTCAGTCGGCTTTGCCGTTACGGGGACGTCTGGGAAAATGCGGATCCAAACGCGCCCTGCCCGCTTCATGTGGCGGGTGATGGCGCGGCGGGTGGCTTCGATCTGGCGCGAGGTGACGCGCTCTGGCTCGACGGCCTTCAGACCGTAAGAACCGAAGTTGAGCGTGGTGCCGCCCTTCGCGGTGCCTTTGATCCGGCCTTTATGCTGTTTACGGAACTTCGTCCGCTTTGGCTGTAGCATGATGCCCTCTTACGCGTTTTCGCGACGCCGCGGACGACGCTCACGGTTCATTTGCGGACCACCGGTTTGGCTTTCGACAAGGCGGCGCTCGTGGGCCGTCGGGTCGTGCTCAAGGATCTCGCCTTTGAAGACCCAAACCTTGATACCGATGGCGCCATAGGTCGTGCGCGCGGTGGCGGTGCCGTAATCGATGTCAGCGCGAAGCGTGTGAAGAGGAACACGGCCTTCGCGATACCATTCGCGGCGAGCCATTTCAGCACCACCGAGACGACCAGCGCAGAAAATCTTGCAACCGAGCGCGCCAGCTTTCATCACGTTCTGAACCGTACGTTTCATGGCACGACGGAAAGAAATCCGGCGCATGAGCTGGTTCGCAACGTTTTCGGCAACGAGCTGCGCATCTAGATCGGGGCGCTTGATCTCTTCGATATTGATCACGACTGGTTTGCCAGTCAGCGTCTGCATGTCCTGGCGAAGTTTTTCAATCTCAACACCTTTTTTCCCGATGATGATGCCGGGGCGAGACGTGTGAATCGTGACTTTCGCGCGCTTGGCAGCCCGTTCGATTTCGATCTTGGCAACGCTGGCGTGCATGAACCGGTTTTTGATCAAGCTGCGAATCTTGAGATCTTCAAAGTAGTAGTAAGAGTCGCCCAGGTTAGTCTCCAGAACCTGCAGCAGGTCAATCATGGAGTAAGCCTGGACAAAGCTCGGTAAGCTCACCGGGGGATTGGTAGAGTCCTTGCCTAAGCCCCACTCTTCGATTACAGCCGAAACTGTACCAGCTTGGATTCTCCGGTTGGTCGCGTCGATTGAAGCGTAGGTACCAGAGCCAGACAGCTTGAAGGTATCGGCATTAGTCGGACGACTCAGATAAGCAGCGCGGGGAATCTTGATGGTTTCGCCCTGTTGTTGCTGAAAATCTACCCGCGTGTCTGCCAGGTTGTGAAAGACGTACTGAGGACGATGGGAAGTCCGCATGATTGCCGACAGGGTGGCCAAGAAACCGCCGTCAATATCGCCGCCCACTGTTGCTGCGTTCTTGTCCACAGTCTTAGTGGATGGGCCACGCAATAGACCATTGCGCCTAGCTGTCGCCTCAAGGTCAAATAGGAGCTGACTCCATTCCTTGGGCGATTGGCGCGCTAGTCGAACCCGATGGTTTAGCTGGCGATTATCCCGAGACAAGAACGGCGCCCCGCCTTCGGTGTACTTTTGAACCTGCTCAGAGCCGTTAATAATGCTCTGTAGTTCTGCGTAGAGACCTTGGGCGGTGGTGTTGGTGGATGTGACGGTGTTCACCATCGGGAATCCGCCATCAGTTGAGCCCTGAGCATCTTTGACGGGATGCTGATTACCAGTGAGCTTCATAAGGCCCTCTAGGGATGCATTGCGCTTTTCTGCCTCGGTGGCTTGAGCCTGAGCTACATCAATCTCGGCCTGCTTGGCATCAATAGCCGTCTGAGATTCAGCGTCTTTTTCAGCTAGGGCAGATTCATGTTGACGCTGCAATTCAGCGATTGCGTCTTGAGCTTCTTTCTCCTTCTGCGCCTGCTGCTCTTTCTGTGCGTCGATATCAGTTTTTAACTGATTAACAACATCTAAAACAGCGGCCAAGGTCTTGCTTTCTTCAGACGGTTCTGAATCAGCAGTGTTTTGACTAGCCGCGCTTTCAGTGGGCTGTGCAGATTGGCTATCGGAAATTTTTGCAGTGCTGGCGGTTCCAAAACCTTTGCCAGCTTGCTCCTTCAAAAGTTCCCCTTCAGTTTTCAAGGGGGTCTCAGAAGTAACAATGATCTTGTCTTTTCGCACCATTGAAACTAAGGGGTCTGTAACAACTCCTTAGATGATGAATGGATACAATAGGAGCAATTAATACACTGCTCAATATTTGGGCAGTATGCTTAAACCCTGAGCATGAAGAGTAAAGAATCCAGGATTATTATCGGTCGCAACATTCGACTAAGGCGCAAGATGTTAGACCTTAGTGAGAAAGATATGGCCGGTGTTTTGGAGGTTAGCCGGAACACTTATCGGAAAATTGAGAAGGGGAGATCTAGTGTCCCTTTGGAGGGGCTGCCTGCGTTGTTGACTGTGTTGAAAGTCCAGGGGGTTTCGATGCTGTTTAGAGATAAGGGGATTGGGCTAGGGTGAAGGAGAAGCCGGGTACTTGTGGGCCAACGGTCCCTTACGCAGACGACACGCATACAGCAAAAATTTCCGATGCCATTGCTGTTTTACAGGAAATCCTAAACAAGCGTGGAGACCTTAGAATCGGTCCTGATAAGGGTTCATGGATTCCCAAGAAAGATTTAAAAGAAAAGATGCACGTAGACCAATACAGTTGGGGTGAGGATTTCCTTGTTTTAAATAGCCGCCCCTAGTCTGCGTGTCAAAAAGACT
>JBCDHW010000013.1:0-77512 GCA_038749595.1 Pseudomonadota bacterium | reverse complement strand
GGCGACAACACTTCCTGTTAGGCACAAAAGTAAGCAAACCCGTTAACCCTGATGCGGATTCATCGTGACCGAAGTGTTTTTCTATCATTTGGAGCGTTCGGAACCACAAGAGGTGTTGCCGAGCTTGCTTGAAAAGACCCTGGCGCGGGGTTGGCGGGCGCTGGTGAAGCTTCCTGATGCTGAGGCGGTGGGCATTTTGGATGAAGCGCTCTGGACCTACCGGGACGAGAGTTTCCTGCCCCACGGATCAAGCGGCGCCGACGAGCCGATCCTTTTAACCACCGATGATGATGCCGTGAACGGCGCGCAGGCTGTCTTTTTAACGCCGGGAACGACGATGACTCCCGATGCGATGCGCGCGTTTGAGCGGTGTGTGCTGCTCTTCCTGCCCGATGGTGCTGACGGCGCGCGGGCCCAGTGGCGCATCCTCAAGGACGAGGGCTTTGTCGTTACCTATTGGAAGCAGACCCTGGAGGGTCGCTGGGAGAAAGCAGCGGGTTGAACGGCGCGCCTCGCGCTAGGTTTTCTGCGCGCACGAGCGCCAGCGGAAGTGCTCCGAGTGCTTCGTCATCGATGAGCGGCGGCCCGGCCTCACTGGCGATATCCCAGAGTGTCGGGAGCGGAACGGGTTTGCCGATCGTCGCGATCGTCGATGGACTGCCGCGGGTCAGATCTTCCGTCAGCTGAGCGCCTAGGGGGAAGTCCCCGATTTGCGAGCGGTAGACCTGCACATTCTCAAGGACGCGCATGACGTAGTTGCGTGTCTCGCTGAACGGGATGAGCTCGACCCAGTCGACGGGATCAACGTCGGGGCTGCGCGGATCACCATAGGCTTCAACCCACTGGTCAACCCGGTGGGGGCCCGCGTTATAGGCGGCCAGCACCATGATATACGACCCGTCAAAGCGGTCGAGGAGGTGCGAGAGGTGAGCCGCGCCTAGGGTCATGTTATAGGCGGGGTCACTTAAAAGCCGTCCGGGTACGTAGGGTAAACCTTCTTTCCGTGCAGTGATCTTTGCCGTTGAGTCGAGGAGCTGCATCATGCCCTTGGCGCGGGCGGATGAATACGCATCGACCCGGAATTCGGACTCTTGCCGCGAGAGACCAAGCACCAGCGGCGTTTCCACAAACGCTGCGGCTTCAGCGGGAACGGGGTACATCGGGTAGATGACCTGCGGAACCGCGGCCCCAGTTTTCCGGCTTGCCTTCCCCCCACGGACGATCAGATCGAAGTGACCGGTATCGCGCACCAAGTTGGCGTAGGCGAGCACTTCTTCGGCTTCCGTCAGCTGATCATCCACCGTCATCGCAAAGCGCCTGAACGTCAGGTCCTGATCGATGTAATCGAGGATGAGCATAGCACGGATCAACGCGCGGTCGGTGAGGGCGGCGCGATCCTTATCGGTTGGCCGTGCGGGATCGGGGAACGCGAATTGCGGCGCAGCTTGACCGAGAGTCTCGATCGCAAGTTGCCCATAATAAGTATACGGATAGTCTGCCGCGACCATGTAGTGGGCGCGTGCGCGCTCTTCGTCGCCTGCGGCCGATGCAGCGCGTGCTTGCCAATAGTTGCCGCGCGCGAGGCTGATCGGGGACGTGACTTGCGACGTCAGGAAATCGAAATGCGCCATCGCCCGATCCGCGTCGCCGAGGAAGCGGAGCGCCAGCCAACCCGAGAAGAACTCGGCTTCGGCAAAGTCAGAACCCTCGGTCACGCCAGCGTAAGCGGAAAGGGCGTACGCATCCTCAAAGCGCCCATTCTTCAACGCCCATCGCGCGAGCAATTTGCGTTCGTAATACCATGCCCCCGGATCGCGCAGCGCATCGGGGTTCACCGGCGCAAGCGTTGAGAGGGTTATCGCTTCTTCCTCGCGGTTGGCGCGGCGCAGATAGCGCATCATGGCGTGCAAGACGCCGGGATCCCGCTGGCTTTCTTGCGGAAGGCGATTGAATTGCGTCCGGCCACTCGTCCGACCACGGAGCAAATTCTTCCTAGCCTCGACTTCCTTGGCGCGCCGCGGGGTGAGGAGGCCTTCGACATCCTCCGTACCCGCCGTTGTGCGCCGGAACAGCGCCCGGTCGGCTTTCGCGAAGTGATCATCGGGACGCAGATACGCGCCGTAGGTGATGATGATGTCGCGACTGTCGTTGCGGTTGAAGTTATGCTCGATCCAGGCCTTTCGAACGTAGGCTCCACCGAGGTCCTCCCGTCCCAAAGCGATCAGGGCACGGCCAAGGTGCAGCTTGCCAAAGCCGGAGAGCGGCTCCCGCGTATCGAAGAATGCGATGATCGCTTCGGGCGATGTTTCGTCGGTGATCCTGCTTTCGGCCCGTCGCCTGATCGTAATTTCGCTGGGCCAGCTGGGGTGCGTGTCCAGGAACGCATCATAGCGCTGCAACGGCAGGCCGGGGTTCTTGGAATGGAGCATCGCCCACTCCGCAATCGTCGCCGCGAGGGGCAGGCCAATGGAAGCGCTGAGAACGTCGGCAGTCTCATAACGGCCGTCATCGAGCGCCTCGAACACCGCTCTCAGCTGCGTTGCGTCCTCTCGGCTGATCCAGGGTGACAGCGGGGCATCAGGTTTGACCCGCGGGACAGGGACCGCCGCCGAAGCGCTCGCGCAAAGGACCCCAAAAACGATCGCCAATCGCCAAATGTTCATCTGTGTGACCTTGGCGCAATTTCGCCCCGGATGCATCACTTGGTTTATGACATCCCCGCGCACGTTGCAGCGCGCGGCTGGCGGCGGTACGGCGCGGTTAACGCCCCTGCGCGGGCAAGAAAGGATCCACCATGACCAAAGCTTGGCTTTCTGGCTCCATGACCGCCCTCGTGACCCCGTTCACCGAGGACGGCGCGGTCGATGACGCGGCCTTCGAAGCGCTGGTTGAGCGCCAGATCGCGGCGGGGACTAAAGCTCTGGTGGTGGCAGGAACGACGGGCGAAGCCGCCGCGTTGACCGATGACGAGCACATTGGCGTGATCGCGCGAGCCGCGTCGATTGCTTCGGGCCGTACTGCGATCGTCGGCGGCGTCGGCGCGAATGTGACCCGGGATGCCGTGAACCTTTCCAAGCGGTGCGCGGACGTTGGCGTTGACGCGGTGATGGCGACCACCGGTTATTACAACAAGCCTAACCGGAAGGGCCTCCTCGCCCACTATGAAGCGCTGAGCGGCGCGACGGACCTGCCGATCATCCTCTACAACGTCCCTGGGCGCACGGTGACGGACCTCGACGAGAGCTTAGTCGCTGAGCTCGCCTCTCTGCCTAACGCGGCGGCGCTGAAAGACGCATCAGGCGACCTCGCGCGGATGGCGCGGCACCGGCTGGCAGCGCCCAAGGGCTTTGTGTTCCTCTCAGGTGAGGACATCACCGCCGTTGGCTTCAACGCCATGGGCGGCAGCGGCTGTATCTCGGTTTCGGCTAACGTCGCGCCGCAGCTTTGCGCCCAGATGCAGGACGCCTGCGCTGCTGGCGAGTGGGAGACAGCACTGGAGCTGCAGGACCGCCTGACCCCGCTGCATGACGCGATGTTCTCTGATGCATCGCCTGCTCCGGCGAAGTATGCCCTCAGCCGACTGGGTCTGATCAGCAACACCCTGCGCTTGCCGATGACCCCGGCGGGGGAAAAGGCCCGGGCCCTGGTTGACGAAGCAATGGCGCGTCTCGATCTCGCCTAACCTATGGCCAAAACTGAAGGACCACCGCGCAAGACCATCGCCGAGAACCGGCGCGCTCGCTTTGAGTACAAACTCGGCGAGGTGCTGGAGGCTGGCCTGGTCCTGAAGGGCACCGAGGTGAAGGCCCTGCGCGAGGGCAAGGCCAACATCGCCGAGAGCTATTGCGCGGTGGAGCGCGGGCCGAAGGGCACCGAGATCTGGTTGATCAATTCGAACATCCCTGAATATTCAGGCGGTAATCGCCTCAACCATGTGCCGAAAAGGCCGCGCAAGCTCCTCCTCCACCGCCGCCAAGTCGACCAGCTCACCGGCGCGGTGGAGCGGCAAGGCCGGACGATCATCCCCCTCAAGATGGTCTTCGACGCCAGCGGCCGCGTCAAACTCGATATCGCTGTCGCCGAAGGCAAGAAACTCGTCGACAAACGCGAAACGATGAAAGAGCGCGACTGGGGACGGCAGAAGCAGCGCCTGATGAAGGACTTTGGGTGACCGCTGACGATTTGATCGACGCGCTTGGTTTAAAGCCCCACCCCGAGGGTGGGCACTACTCTGAAACGTTCCGCGATCCGCGTACCGTGGACGGACGGTCGGTGGGGACGGCGATTTACTTTCTGCTGCGGGCGGGGGAGCGGTCGAAGCTTCACCGGGTGGATGCGGTGGAGATTTGGCACCATTATGCCGGGGCGCCGCTGAAGCTGACGATTGGTGAGGAGACGGTTCGTCTGGGTACAGACTTTGCCGCGGGCGAGCGGCCCCAGGCTGTGGTGCCGGCGGGTGTTTGGCAAGCGGCGGCGAGCCTGGGCGATTGGACCCTGGTCGGGTGTACCGTCGCGCCTGGTTTTGAGTTCAGCGCATTCGAGATGCACCCGGACAAATAAAAGCCCCGACGGTCGATCACTCCGGGCGGAAGGTGATGCGGTAGTAGACGCCGCTGCGCGTTTCGCCTCGGATCCGCTGGCGGCTGCCCCTGGTGAAGACGACCGTTGGGCTCGCGATTTCCTCGCAATCATCAGGGCCGAGCGCGCATACCGTCAAGTCGATCCGTACACTGTTGCGTCGATCGTCAATAGTTACATCACCAATCAACAGGGGAGCTTCGCTGATGTCGGAGTCCTCAAGTTCGAAGGCGCCATCGCTGAAGTCGACGCTGTCCCGAACCTTGACGGTGCGGGAGCGGAGCCCGTTCTTCTGCTGATACAGAATCTCCACGGTATAATCGTCGTTCGCAAACAGCGCGGCATTCGCGGCCAAAAGCGCGAGGCTCGTCAAGATCATCGTGTGCCCTCCAACCTGTGCGTCCCGGTCGAAAGCCGCCGCTCGGCGACCACAAAGGCGCTGCCCGGAACTGCGCGGGTGGTAAACCAGCTCATCCACCGCAAGAACAGCAAATTTTGCTCCGCAAGCTGCCATTTCTTGCGGCGCAAAGCATCGGCTGGTTTTGGATTGCTGCGTCTAAAGCCCTGAAACCGTGACGGTCTTGCGGTTGACGAAGGCCATGATCCCGTCCTTGGCCAGCTCCCGCCCAAAACCCGACTGTTTGACCCCGCCGAAAGGCAGGCGGGGGTCCGAGGCCACGATCCGGTTCACTGCCGTTGATCCCGCGTCGAGCCGCCGGACCGCGTGCAGTACATCACCTTTGTCTTGGGTGAAGATCGCCGAACCAAGACCAAACGGACTGTCGTTCGCGAGGTCGATGGCGGCCTCAAGATTGGGTGTACGGAACATCAGCGCGACTGGCGAGAAGATCTCTTCACTGAAGGTCGGTGCACCGCGCGGAACCCCTTCGATGATCCCAGGAGCAAGCCAGTTGCCATCGGGAAAGCCCTCAACCCGTATCCGGTCGGCGCCAACCACCCGGGTGCCCCCGGCAGAGAGCGACGCGTGAATATGCGAGATCGATTCTTCGACGGCCTGCCGATTGACCAGAGGACCGACGTCGGTCTGTTCATCCATCGGATCGCCAACCTTCAAATCGGCAAACCGTGAAGCGACCAAGTCGCGAAAGGCAGGGTAGACGGCGTCGTGGACGATAAAACGCTTGGCCGCGATGCAGCTCTGGCCATTGTTCATCGTCCGGCCAGTGGTCGCGGCAGTGGCGGCCGCTTCGAGATCGGCGGTGGGCATGACGATGAACGCATCATTGCCGCCCAGTTCGAGCACGGACGGTTTGATCACTTCGCCAGCGGTCCGGGCCACGGCCGCTCCGGCTGGGCCTGAGCCCGTGAGCGTCACGCCGCGGATACGCCGATCACGGATGATCGCATCAACTTTGTCGGCGCCGATGAGGAGGGTTTGGAAGCACCCCTCAGGAAAGCCGGCTTCCTTGATGATCTCCTCAATCACCAAGGCGCAGCGCGGAACGTTCGAGGCGTGTTTCAGCAGCCCCGGGTTGCCCGCCATCAGCGCGGGCGCGGCGAAGCGGAAGACCTGCCAAAAGGGAAAGTTCCACGGCATCACGGCGAGGATTGGCCCCAGCGGCAGATGCGCGATTGAGGCTTCGCCGTCGTCGATCGCCACTTTCTTGTTGCGCAGAAAGCGGGGGCCTTTCGCGGCGTAGTAGGTGCAGACGGCAGCGCATTTATCGACTTCCGCGCGGGCAGCGACGATGGTTTTTCCCATCTCACTGGTGGCAATCTGCGCCAGGTGCTCGCGGTGCTGGGCAATGACGTCGCCCAGTCGGAGCAGCGCATCCGCGCGGTCGCGCAGGGGCATCAAACGTAGCGTTTCCGCCCTCTCCTCGGCAGTGACGAGGGCACGCTCGATGGCGTCATCGTCCATTTCCGGGAACCGCTGGATCAGCTGTTGGGTGGCAGGGTTACGGCTTTCAATCGGCATGGTGTTGCATCTAACGTCAAAGACATAAAAGCTTATGGCCAGTTTTGGCAGGAAGGCCAGCATGACGCTTTGGGAACGCATCGCCGCGATCATCGACTCGGCCAGGGACCGCACCCTTGGCGCCGTGATGGACGCGATGGAGGAGCGGCGGAAACGCCGGGATGCCGCGGTTTTCTCGATCGCCTTGATCGCGCTTTCCGCGAAAATGGCCAAGGCGGACGGCATAGCCACCGATGACGAGTTCGCGGCTTTCCGCGATTTCTTTGACGTGCCGGCTGAGGAAGAGACCCGGGTCCGCAGCATCTACGATCTCGCCAAAGCCGATGTCGCCGGGTTCGAAAGCTATGCCGGGCAGGTGGGCCGCTTGTTCCGGGATGAGATGGTGATCCTCGAGGATGTGCTCGATTGCCTGTTCTATGTCGCCATGGCCGACGGCGTGCTCCATCCCGGTGAGCTGGATCTTTTGCATCGGGCCAAGGAGGCCTTCGCACTCAGCGAAGCGTGCTTCCGGCGTGTGAAGGCATCGCATGTGGGTCTCGAAGAAGATGATCCATATGCTGTTCTTGGTGTCGCTTTGGACATCAGCACGGATGACCTGAAAGCGACCTATCGGCGGCTTGCGAAAGAACACCATCCCGATGCGATGGTGGCGCGGGGTGTCCCAACCGAGCTTGTGTCGATCGCCGAGCACCGGATGGCTGCGATCAACGAGGCCTACGAAAAAGCGATGGCTGAGCGCGACGTTGCGTGACGGCCTTTCCGTTCACTGTTGTTGATGCGTTTACGGAACGTCCGTTTGCGGGCAATCCCGCTGCGGTTATGCTGCTTGATGCGTTTCTTGACGACCAGGACCTGGCGCTCCTCGCCGCTGAGCATAACTACGCTGAAACGGCGTTCTTGGTTCTGGAGAGCCCCGGCGTTTACAAACTGCGGTGGTTCACGCCGACGGTCGAGGTGCCGCTGTGTGGTCACGGAACCTTGGCGGCGGCCCATGCGCTCTTCACGGATCACGAACGTGACGCTGCGCTCCTGCGCTTTGCCACGCAGTCGGGCACGCTGACTGTTGAGCGCGGGGAGGGCGGATATGCCTTAGATCTGCCTACGGATCGATCGTTTGCGCAGATCACGATGCCTGAGGTTGAGGCAGCGCTGGGCACGTGTCCGGAAGCTGTTCTCAAGGGGAACTTTTTGATGGCGGTCCTGCCGGACGAGGCAGCCGTTCGTGCTGTGCAACCTGATCTGGCGGCCGTGGCGCAGCTTGATGCCGACGAATTGGTGGTGACGGCACCCGGCGATAAGACGGATTTTGTCAGTCGGATGTTCGGTCCACGGATCGGTATTCCTGAGGACCCCTTCACCGGCGCGACCCACACAATGCTCACGCCGTATTGGGCGGAGCGGTTAGGGAAGCGTAGGCTGACGGCGCATCAGGCGTCAGCGCGCGGCGGTGATGCGGTTTGTGAGGATTGCGGAGACCGTGTCCGCCTCCTTGGGAATGCGGCAACGACAATGCGCGGCCACGCTTTCTTCTGAAGCGCCGTCAGGTTTCCTTGGGAAAGCGCTACACCTAGGAAGATCGTCAGTAGACCGATGATCTGGTTGATCAGCAGCGGTTCAGAAAAGAACAAAAGGCCGAAGACAACGGAGATGACCGGGCTGGCATAGGCGCTTGTTGCCAGGAAGCCTGCGCCAGCGCGACGGACAACGGTGATGATCACGATCGCCGTCAGCCCGGTTGGTAAGATGCCCAGGTAGAGCATCGCGAGATAGCCTTGCGTCGTGACCTCGCTGAACCCCTGCATCAGCATGAACGGGAGCGTCATCAGCGCGGCAGAAGCCATCATTGTGGCGGCAAAACTTCGGGCGGGGTACTCCGGCGCCCGGCGCATCACGACCCCCATCGAGGCGTAGCCAAAGACGGCGCAGAGCAAGAGGAGGATCCCGACGATCGTCGCCTCTGCGCCCGAAAAGATGGCGGGCCCGAGCAAGATCAGCACACCCACCGTTCCGATTAGGACCCCGACCAACGACTTTTTGGTGAGCGGCTCCTTAGCGAACAGCGCGGCCATAACGATGCTCATCACCGGCAAGAATGCCATGACGATCCCCGCCATGATCGAGCTCACTTGGGTTTGCGCAATCGGGAAGAGCGAGAACGGCATCGCGTAGCCGAAGAACCCGGCGGCTGCGCCGTAAGCCCAAACCTTTCGGCCAACGGGATGCCACGGCGGAAGCATCTCGCGTCCTGTCGCCAACGCATAGGTGACCAGCATGATCGCCGCCGTCATCATCCGGAAGCCTGCGATGACGGGCGGCTGGGATCCTTCCAACGCAAAGTTAATCGCGGCCGGTCCCGAGCCGCCGATAAAGGCCACAGTGAGCCAACCGAGCCAATCGGCGCGGTTCGGTTTTTGCGGAGGAGCAAGTGATGTGGCCACAGGTCGAGCTAGGCCTGGCCGTCCGAAGCGGCAAGAGACCGAAGCGCGCAGACGAGGCGCGCTCGAATTTTCGCTTCGCTTGCCGGTTTTTCATCGCTCTCAACCCTCAGGTCACATGGATCTGGTAGCGCATCTGTGATATCAAATTACTCGCTCATCAGGGGACATTTCATGAAACGGCGAAGCAGCCTGTCTGCGTTGGTGGCAGGCATTGCCACAGTGTGTTTGTCGAGTGTCGCTCTCGCTTTTCAGGCCGAAACCCCGGTGCCAGCCACCCGCGTTGAGCGCCTGACATATGACACCATGTTTTTGTCGGACGACCTGATGGAGGGGCGTGAGGCCGGTAAGCGCGGGCATGATTTCGCGGCCCAGTTCGTCGCCAAACGCTTCCGCTCGCTTGGCATGATGCCGGTCTCGGATGAGAACGAGTACCTGCAGCTTATCCCGATGAAGGTCTTCCGGACACGGTATCATGGCGGGGTGCGCTTCACGATCGGCGCGGACCGCTTTGAGCCGATCGTGGATATTGTCGGCCGGACCCGGCAGCAAGAAGTGATGCTCGAGGACGCGCGGGTCGTATTCGCGGGTTGGGGTCTGGTTTCCGACGAGTACAAGCGCAACGACTATAAGAAACTAGACGTCGAGGGCGCGATCGTGGTTCTCCTGCAAGGTGCGCCGCCGTTCCTGCCCTCAGACGAGAGGGCCTATTTCGCGTCGCGTCAGATCGAAGAGGCAGCCAAGCGCGGGGCCGCGGCGGTGATCACCGTTCTTCCGCCGGGCTATGAAGAGCAGATCATGCCCTTTGATCGCTATGCGGATGAATTCCTAGAAACCCAGAATTTCGCCTGGACAGGCCCGGGCGGCAGCGTCGCCGAGGACCCCGTGCACGGCATTGGCCACGCCGTCATGGGTCTTGACGGTTTGCGGCGGATTTTCGCCCAAGAGGGACTCGAGTGGGAGAAGATCGCCCCGAAGCTGGTTCATCCGAAGGCGAAGGTGCCGCGGTTTGAACTCGATGTGCCTGCCAAGATGGAAATGGGCGTCTGGGAACAAAGCGCGCTGACGCCAAATGTCGTCGGTGTTATCCCGGGCCGCAACCGTATGCTTGCCGGTGAAGCGATCGTTGTGACGGCGCATTTGGACCATCGCGGCGTGCAAATTCGCGATGGCGAAACGTTCTTGCACAGCGGCGCGATCGATAACGCATCCGGCGTCGCGCTGATGCTGGAGATGGCGCAAGAGTTGAAAAAACGCCGGCTGGCCAGAACTGTCGTGCTCGCCGCTGTCACAGGCCACGAGGCCAATCTTCAGGGGTCGGACTATCTCGCGCAGTTCCGGGTGCCGGGCGTCAAAAAAGTCTCGGCGATGGTCAATATTGACAGCCTTTTGACAACCTTCCCCATCTCGAACCTTGTGGCCTTTGGTGCAGAGCACACGAATTTTGAGAACGTCGTCACCGGAGCCATCGCGGGCCACAATCTTGGTATCGCTGAAGATCCGCTTCCGGACTATTACCACTTCACCGGGTCGGACCAGTTCAGCTTTATGAAGCGCGGTATCCCGTCGATCTATCTGGCGGCCGGGATCGGGCCAGAAGGCCGCGAGCCGTTCGATACGTTCTTCCAGTCGCACCACCATCAGCCAACGGACGTTTTTGAACTGATCGACTTTGAGCAGCTTGAGCGGATGACCGCGGTGCATGTCGATCTGGTCCGCGGTATGGCCAATGCCGGCCAGCTTCTTGACTGGGACGACGACAGCTTCTTCGCCGAAGAGTTCAAGCGCGCGGATCAACGGGCGGACCTGCCTCAGAAGCGCCGTCGCCGCGGCGCGAACTAAGCCTCCGCGAGGTGCGATGAGGGTAACCGGCGGGTTCCCCTCTTCGCCAGAATTGCCTAGGGCGCGCCTTTCTTCATGAGGAGATGGCCATGGCGCATGTGTCCGTGATTGGCGCGCAATGGGGTGACGAGGGCAAGGGCAAGATCGTCGACTGGCTGTCGGCGCGGGCCGAGGTCGTGGCGCGGTTCCAAGGTGGCCACAATGCGGGCCACACGCTGGTCATCGACGGCGCTGTCTATAAACTCTCACTGCTCCCGTCGGGCATCGTCCGGGAGGGCAAGCTTTCCGTTATCGGTTCAGGCGTCGTCATCGATCCCGTGGCTTTCGCCGATGAGGTCGAGCGTTTGCGCGGTCAGGGCGTGCGGATTACCCCGGTGAACCTCGCTGTCGCGGAGAATGCTTGTCTTATTCTACCGATGCACGGCGAGCTCGATCGCCTGCGCGAGGAAGCGGCGGGAAGTGCCAAGATCGGGACCACCGGCCGCGGTATCGGACCTGCTTATGAGGACAAGGTCGGGCGCCGCGCGATCCGCGTCGCTGACTTGCGGCACCTCGAGGACCTCGGTCCGCGGATTGATCGCTTGCTGACGCACCATAACGCGCTGCGGCGCGGCTTTGGCGCGGATCCAATTGAAGCGAGCGCCGTGGCTGATCAACTGCGCGCTGCCGCAGACGTTTTGCTCCAATTCGCAACACCGGTTTGGCAGCTGCTCGACGACGCGCGCAAAGCGGGAAAGCGCATCCTCTTCGAGGGCGCCCAGGGCGTCCTCCTCGATGTCGACCACGGCACCTATCCCTTTGTCACGTCGTCCAACACCGTCGCGGGGCAGGCCGCCGGCGGAACCGGTCTCGGCACCGCGGGCGATGCTTACGGCCTTGGGATTGTTAAAGCCTACACCACCCGCGTCGGCTCTGGGCCGTTTCCTACCGAGCTGACCGATGAGATTGGCCAACGGCTCGGCGAGCGCGGGCGCGAATTTGGCACGGTCACAGGACGCCAGCGGCGGTGCGGGTGGTTCGATGCTGCCTTGGTCCGGCAGACCCTCGTGACAGCCGGTATCGACGGCGTCGCGCTGACCAAGCTTGATGTGCTGGACGGCATGGAAACCCTCAAGGTTTGCGTTGGTTACGACATCGCCGGTCAACGCGTCGACTATCTCCCAGCGGGGACCAAGGAACAGACCCAGGCTGTGCCGATCTACGAGGAGCTCCCCGGTTGGAAGGGCTCGACCGCCGGTGCACGAAGCTGGTCAGAGCTGCCTGGCGAAGCGGTGAAATACGTGCGCCGCATCGAAGAATTGCTCGAGCGCCCGGTGATCCTTGTGTCCACATCCCCGGAAAGAGAGGATGTGATCCTGATGAAGGATCCTTTTGAGATTTAGCGCTCTTTCGCCGAGCCTCTTCGCATTTAAATAGGCATTAAGCGATCTTTTTCAGCCCCATTTAACGCTCCGTCTCTCTAATACATTGGGGAGGAGTGCAATGGATGGCCGAGGCTTTGGGCATCGCCAACAGGTCTGAGGACACACTTCAGGCACTGATCCAGACGGAGCGAGCGCGCCGTGCGCAGCTGCGCACCCGCCTGGGTATTGGCGGCATCGGCTTTTTCTTACTTGCGCTTGAGCTTGGGTTTGCCGTTCCGCTGGCTGTCTTCAGCGTGGTCGTGGTCAGCCAGATCTTCGACACATGGCTGAAGGCACGGATTTTCCGCGATGGGCGGACGGCGCCGCTGACGGCGGATGAGAAGTGGGCAATGTATTTGTCCAATATTCAAACGGCCTATCTCTACGGTTCGGTCCCGATCGTCGCTTGGCTGGTTCCCGAAGATGGCTTCAAAATCTTTGCTGCGTTCTGGCTGTCCGGGTCGATGCTCCATGTGATGCTGCACATGCATCATGACCTGAAGGTCTTTCTTTCAAGCTTTATTCCGCATGCGTCGCTCACCCTTATCCTGCCGCTTGCGTCCGCGGCATTTGGGTATGAGATCGCACCGCTCACAAGCGGCGCGCTTCTCTTCGCGACCGCGGTTTTCATCAGCCACTTCGCCCTCGCCTTCCGAAGCTACAACGCACAAAGTCACGCGTTGATGCAGGCCCAGACTTTGGCGGAGGAGCGCCGGAAGGCCGCCGAGGCCGCGAATGAAGCAAAATCGAACTTCCTCGCGACGCTCAGCCATGAGATCCGTACACCCATGAATGGTATCGTCGGGATGGCGGCAGCGCTGGACTCGAGTGACTTACCTGAGGAGGCCCAGGCGCAAGTCGACGTGATGCGCCAAGCGAGCGATCTGTTGCTCGTTTTGTTGAACGATGTTCTCGACATGTCGAAGATTGAAGCGGGCCGCCTTTCCCTTGAAAAACAGCCTTTCTCACTCATCAAGGCGGTCAACCGCGTGGCTTCTCTGCATGAAGTGGAAGCCGGAAAGCGGGGGATCCAGCTTTCTGTTGAGGTTGCTCCGGATGCACCCAATTGGCGGCTTGGCGACGAGCACCGGATCATTCAGGTGCTCCACAATCTGCTCGGTAATGCGGTCAAGTTCACCCACGAAGGTTCGGTAACCATCCGTGTTCGTCCTTCTTCATCAGAAGGCATGACCGAAATCGAGGTGGCCGATACGGGGATCGGAATGACCCCTGGCGAAGCCAAGCAAGTCTTTGAACCGTTCACACAAGCGCAGTCATCGACGTCACGCCAGTACGGCGGCACCGGCCTTGGGCTGACGATCACCAGTGGTCTGATTGATGCCATGGGCGGTCGGTTTGAGCTCGATACGGAGAGAGGTCGCGGGACCACCTTCACGATCTTCCTGCCGCTCCCCGAGGCGCCTGAGGCTGGCTTGCCGTCCGCCCAGGCGCATGACGAGAAGCCAATCGATCTGCGCGGGCGGCGGGTGCTCGCGATTGACGACAACAGCGTCAATCTCGCCGTGCTTGAGACCGTCTTAAAGCGCGAAGGGGTGATCACCGTGACGGCAACGTCAGGGGCTGAGGGGTTGGAACTCGCGAAGGCAGCCGATTTTGACTTGGTCCTTCTGGATATTGCGATGCCGCATATGGACGGGCCAGAAACGCTCCGTCGGATGCGCGCGGAGATCGACGCCCAGTCGCTTCCGCCAATCATTGCCGTGTCGGCCCACGCGATGCAGAGCGATATCGAGCGGTTCCTTGGCGAGGGTTTTGACGGTTACGTGACCAAGCCTGTGCGTCGCGCGGCGCTCCTGCAGGCGGCGACAGAAGCCCTGCAGGCTAAACGATCCGCCGCGGCTTAAGGTCGGGCATCGCGGCCGACCGCCAACACTGACCTCCTGCACCCTTGAATTGCGTTTGCCGCAGTGAGGGGCTAACTCCACTTCCTGCCGAGGGGCACCGGACACGGGTCCGGTTGAGACGCACCCTTAGAACCTGATCCGGTTAAGACCGGCGGAGGAACGGCGATGGTGACGCCAAAGCGGCGTGCTCTCGGGTGCGCAGTGATCAATGTGGGTGCGGCCGCGCTGGCTGCCGCAGCGGTGACGTCACCGACCGTGGCAGCTCATCCTGATACGGACGAAGAGACCGTCCAGTACCTCGCGAACGAAGGCATCATGGTCACCCACGGCGCGGTGAAGGTCCTCTTCGATCCTCTCTTCAACAAGGGTTTTGGGCAGTACCAATTGCTGCCGCCAGCCATCAAAGAGAAATTGGTCGCTGGCCTGCCGCCCTATGATGACGTGGACGTCGTATTTGTGAGCCACAGCCACGATGACCACTTCGCCGTTGACGAAATGGCGGCGTATCTTGCGTCCAACGACGCAATTCTGGTTGGCCCGGCGCAAGTGATCTCGGCATTGTCGGCAAGAGAAAGCGCCGTATCTTTCGACGGGCACGGCCGCATGCTTCAGGCGACGTTCGGTCCTGGAACAGCATGTGCGCCGAGTGACACCGAAGTCTGCACCTTTGCCATTGAAAGGGGTGGTCTTGCGATAAACGTTGAGGCTGTCCGTATACCCCATGCCGGTGGCCTACGGCGGGCTCAGATCGAAAACATGGTCTACCGCGTTACGCTCGACGACGCCCTGACGGTGATGCATCTCGGAGATGCCACGCCAGACCAATCCGCATTTACACCCCACACTGACCATTGGAAGAGATTACTTTCTCATGCCGCCTTTCCGCCAGAGTGGATTATCCGAGTCCATGGGCGTGAGGGAACTGAGACCCTTCTGAATGCGGATCATGTCATTGGCGTCCATGTTCCCGTGTTTGTCCCTGCTGCACTCATTGCCACGGGTGCAGATTATTTCAGCCAACCGGGCGAGACCCGCTCGATCCCTCATCATCACAATCATAAAGAAGACCGGCCATGAACAAGCACGTTAAACAATCCGAATTTCAGACGCCAAAAGTGAGCACTGGCCCGCTACCAAGCTCTGTGAAGCGCTATGTGAAGTCATCGCGTTTTCAAGATGTTGCGGCGCCCGTGCGGGACATTATTCTCAACCCGACATCGGGTGAGGCGCCTCTGCCAGTCTACGATGCAAGTGGTCCCTACACCGAAGAAGGCTTCGTCCCCGATGTCGAGGTCGGCTTGCCAAAGCTTCGGGCGCCCTGGATCGAGAGGCGTGAGCAGCGCCAATATGATGGCCGCGAGGTGAAGCCCGAAGATAATGGCGGCGCCCAAGGCGATTACCTTGCCAGAGCCTTTCCGAACGTGCCGCGCCCCAGGGTCTATACCGGTGCGCTGAAGACGCAGCTCGATTTCGCTCGTGCTGGCATTGTCACTGAAGAGATGGAATATGTGGCGATCCGCGAAAACCTTGGCCGGAAGGCCGCGGCTGCTGGCGCGGAGATCCGTCACGCCGATGGTGAGAGCTTTGGCGCCAGCGTCCCCGAATTCGTTACGCCAGAATTCGTCCGTGATGAGATTGCACGCGGCCGCGCTGTCATTCCGATCAACATCAACCACCCTGAAGCCGAACCGATGATCATTGGCCGGAATTTCCTGGTCAAGATCAATGCCAATATCGGCAATTCCGCAGTGACGTCGAGCGTCGAGGAAGAGGTCGAAAAGATGGTCTGGGGTACCCGTTGGGGTGCCGACACGGTGATGGACCTCTCGACGGGCAAGAACATTCACAACACGCGCGAATGGATCTTGCGCAACTCTCCGGTGCCGATCGGAACTGTTCCGCTCTATCAGGCTCTGGAAAAGGTCAACGGCGTTGCCGAGGACCTGACGTGGGAGGTGTACCGCGACACGCTTATTGAGCAATGCGAACAAGGTGTTGATTACTTCACCGTCCACGCGGGCGTAAGGCTACGCTATATTCATCTGACGGCGGAGCGTGTCACCGGCATCGTCTCACGGGGCGGATCCATCATGGCGAAGTGGTGCCTTGCGCATCACGAAGAGAGCTTTCTGTACACAAACTTTGCCGAGATCTGTGAGATCATGCGCGCGTACGACGTCACCTTCAGTCTGGGTGACGGCTTGCGTCCTGGCGCGATCGCCGACGCCAACGACCGCGCGCAATTTGCCGAGCTCGAAACCTTAGGTGAGCTGACGCAAATTGCCTGGGATCACGGTGTGCAGGTGATGATCGAAGGGCCTGGCCATGTCCCGATGCACAAGATCAAAGAGAACATGGACAAGCAGCTGCGCGAGTGTGGTGAAGCGCCGTTCTATACCCTCGGTCCACTGACGACTGATATTGCTCCGGGTTATGATCATATCACGTCCGGTATCGGCGCCGCGATGATTGGCTGGTTCGGTTGCGCAATGCTGTGCTATGTGACGCCTAAAGAGCATTTGGGTCTCCCCAACCGTGACGACGTGAAGACGGGCGTGATTACCTATAAACTCGCTGCCCACGCTGCAGACCTCGCAAAGGGCCATCCTGCCGCGAAGCTTCGCGATGATGCCTTGAGCCGCGCACGGTTCCAGTTCCGGTGGGAGGATCAATTCAATCTCGCCCTTGACCCCGAAACGGCGCGTTCGTTCCATGACGAAACGCTACCCAAGGAGGCCCATAAAACCGCCCATTTCTGTTCGATGTGTGGCCCGAAATTCTGCAGCATGAAGATCACGCAGGACGTGCGCGATTACGCCGATGGTCTGTCCGCGAACGAAAAAGCGGACCTTGAGGCGATGGGTGATGAAGAGCGCGCGCGGGCAAAAGGGATGGATGAGATGAGCCAGCTGTATCGTGAGAAAGGCGAGAAACTCTACGTCGATGTCGATTGATCAGTAGGCGTTGGAAGTCTCCAGAAAAAGGTTCTTGAGTGATGACTAATCTCGTAGCGGCGGCTTTAGCGCTTTCGTTTTTGCAGCCCGATGGGACCTGTCCTAGCGCGTCTGACGCGCAGGCGGCGTTCGTTTCGGGAAGCGCTTCGGAATGGCCCAACTATACCGAAGGGCCAGGCGCCCGGGTTCAACGACAATATCCGGACACGGTGCTTACCGCTCAAGCAAAGTTCGTGCCGCTCGACGAGAATGGTGCCGCGGTTTGTCAGTACTCAAACCACGTCGGCTGGGTGATTACGACTGCACTGCTCGGCGCTACGAAGGGCGATACGATTAGGACATCGTACTGGCGCAGTGAGTTCACTGGGAGTGATCCGTCCCAAGATCAACCTGGCCGCGAAACGGTTGACGTCTGCATGAAGAAACAAAGGCGGCAAGCGGTGCCGAGCGTTGGGTGCGCTTTCAAGACTGAGTAGTCCAGTGCGAGGGCGAGCCGAGCGTCGTCAGAAGTCGATAAACTCAGCAAACCGTCCAAGTTGGCCGGCATAGAGTTCGATTGTGTCGAGCAACGCATCGCGCGTGGTGCCGCCTTCGGTGTTGAAGAGGAACTCAATTCTCGGGTCGTTTTCGTCGTCTAGCGACACTTGCCCCCACTGGGAGAAGTTCCATTCGTTGACTTTCGCGAGGTCGATCCCTTCTGAGTCTTCCATGTTGAACGAGGCGAAGAAGCTGATGCGCCCACACGCGCCGCCTTCGCAATCGACGAAGTCAATGTAGAAATCCCAACCCGAAGACGAAGTTTGGATCGTCGCCGGCCCGCCGTCGTCGTCCGCAATCATCTTGGCGCGGTACCCTTCGCTTTGCAGAAAAGCTGCAAGCGAGGTTGGATTGACGCGAACAATTTCGGCTTCTTCCGCCACGGCTGCGCCGCCTAAAGCGAGAGCGCCAATCGCTAAACGCGTGATCATCATAACTTCCCCCACACTGATCTCACGCGCAGGTATAGCATCGATGCGTGGACGCGAAAGTCTTGATTTCACCAAGGAATGCAGCGCGCGTTCTAGACTTATGCACGGCGGGTGCCGGTCAGGTATCATGCGATCGGTAAGCAACTTTGGATGGTCTCATGACTGATCTCGCCACCTATCAAACGGGCTTGGAAAGCCCACCCTCCCGTGCCGCTGCGATCTCGCCTTCGGACAGCAACGATCTCACCTTTGCGATCCGTGGTCTGATGGTCGCTGCCGCAGGTGACGTCTCTATCATTACGACCGGCGGCGATACCGTGACGCTTCCGGCTCTTCAGCCTGGTGTTCAGTATGCTGTACTCGCAACACGCGTGCGCAGTACGGGGACCTCGGCCACTGGCATCGTGGGCCTGGCCTAAGCGAAACGCCGACGGCACTGCTGGTGCGCACACGCCGTGAAGGGAAGAGTAGAAACGATCAGGACACGGCGCTGTCGAGAAGTTTGAAGGCAAAGCGCCCTTCCTCTTCCCACGCGATCAAGCGCTTCATAATTTCGGCTTGAGCGTTCTCACCGTCGGCGTCGCTTTGCGGTGGTCGCTCAGCAATGCGCTCTCGGATTTGCTCGGCAAGCCGCTGTGAAATGCTCGACAGAAGGAACTCTGCAACGTGCGGCTTATGCTTCAGCGCGTGGCCGAGCGCTGCATCGAGAATGTCCTTATCCATCTCCCGGAATAGGGTGGGTACGATCGTTTTAGGCAGGCGTGCCTCAAGGTTAGGGAAGTTCAGCAGGTGCTCGTCGAGCGCTGCCATTTCCTCGGGCATATCAGGACGGATCGGCTCCAAGATAGCCTCTTGTTGCGCGGCAGGGAGCCTGTTGAAGATCCCCGCCACGTGCTCGGGCACGAAGCCTGTAGCGCCGCCACCTTCAGCCAGTCGTCCGGGTGCTGAGCGGCGGAGCGACTCAGCGATCGCGTCATACGTCTGTGCACTGGGTTTGCGTCCCGCGATCATCATACGCGCAACATCGCCAGCCTTTTCAACGGGTAAGGCGGCCAACACGGCGCTGGCGCTGTCGCGCTCAAGCTGCTGCACCACCGCGCTAATGATGGACGCGCGCTCGCTGATCAGCAGCGCTCCGAGTTTTTCCGGGTCCAGCGCACGCACATAGGTCCACACCGCCTCGGCGTCGGCGTCATCATCGAGTGACCCTTGAGCAGGCGCATCGTCCGTGAACGGTGATGCGAAATCCATCATCGGCGGCTCCAGAGCACGCGCGAGCTCGCTGGCCCGCAATTGCCCTCCCGCAACAAGAGGAATATCTCCGTCCAACGCATCAAGGTATGAATCAATGACTGCCATCAGATCATTGCGCCCAACCATCGGTAAGTTTTCAAACGCGGTGATGGCACGTTCGGTTCGTCCGACATCAAACCTTTCGGCAATGCTTCGCGCGACGTCGGGCTCGAGCAGCGAAAGAATGATCGCAGCCCGTTCAGGGCCGGTGAGCACCATCGGCAGCGTCGTCGGTTCCGCGGGAGCCAGATCAGTCATGGAATGTATCCTCGTAATAATGCTTCAGTGATCCGTACCCAGCCATCCGCGAGTACGAAGAATGCGAGCTTGAATGGGAGCGCGACCACCGTCGGCGGAACCATCATCATCCCCATCGCCATCAAGACCGACGCGACGACGAGATCGATAATCAGGAAGGGGAGGAAAATCGCAAAGCCCACTTGGAACGCGCGCGTCACCTCAGACAGCATAAACGACGGGACCATAAGGCTGAGATCGGCGTCCTCGACGTTGGCGATGGGACGATCGATCGCGTCCGCCAGCCGGAAGAGCGTTTCCTCGGACACGCGGGTCTCCATGAACGTGCGGAAAGGCACGCTCGCCTCTGCGAGAGCGGTGACTTCGTCCGTATCCCCTGCAAGTGCTGGTTTGATGCCGACCTCCCAAGCGTCAGAAAAGACAGGCTCCATGATGAAGTAGGTTAGGAAAATCGCGAGACTTGTCAGCATCATAGCGGGCGGTGCTGTTTGCAAGCCCATGGCCTGCCGGAGAAACGAAAACACGATCGCGATGAAGGGAAAACACGTCACCATCATCAAGATACCCGGCGCGATACTCAGCAGGGTGATTAAACCCAGCGTGGGGATGATCGCTTGGCGAAGAGATGTGGTGTCGTCGAGAAAGTTCTCGACCTCGGCACTGGGCGCTTCGGGACGTTCTTGCGCCGTCGCTGGAGAGGTACCGACGGCGATGAGCGCCAGAGCGATTAAAATCGCCAGACGGCTCATAAGCCTGTTCCGCACGTCTCCGTTATGCGCAGCGCCAAGCCCGTTCCGTCTTCGGTTTCCTCGAGCTCGCCCCGTGCAATCACCCGGCCGTTCGCACACAGATCGAGAGGCCGTTCGGCGCTTTCTTTCAATGTCACCACCGAGCCTTGCGTCAGTTGTGTTAGCTCTTCCAGCGTGACCTCACTGGTCCCGACACGGACAGAAATTTCGATCGTTAGTCCGGACAGAACGGGTGGTAGGGATACTTGCGGTTGAGGGAGTTGTTCATTCATGCGGGCGTCTCACTTTCATCAAGCCAGGCATTTAAAAGAGTGGCTGCGGCTTCTTGTTTCTCCGCACTCCGATCACGGAGGAGCATGACGGGATCGCCGCTCGCTACGGGTGCCATCGCACCATCGGCGAGGAACGCCGGCACCTCACCGCCGTCCAAGGCTTCCGCGAGAACGAGTGGCTCAGCGCCGGCCGACCCTTGCGATGTGAAAATTGGGCGGAGGACGAAAAGGCCGAAGAGCAGTAAAATTGCTCCGAGAACGGCGGTTTCGATCAACCGATCAGACACGAGGGTTTCGGTCCAACTGGGATCGGGTGTTTCATCAATTATTTCAGGCTGATCAAAGGGGAGTGAGCGGACGATCATGCTGTCACCGCGGGACTCGTCGATGCCTGCAGCAGCCCGTACAAGACTTTCGAGCGCCTGTATTTCATCCGCTGTCCGAGGAATGACGACGCCGTCCTCGCCAACCACTTCATTCAGAAGAACGGCTACGGATAGTCGCTCGATAGCACCAGGAAGCACTTCGATCGTCCGGTCTGTCGTGCTTACGGCGTAGGAAACTTCTTCACGAGTTTCGTTGCTCTGCGCACTGCGCTCGTTCCCGGTGTCTTCTCCGTCGGGAAGATCGGATGCGATCGTCACGGCACGGTCGGTTCCTTGCTCCGTAGACTGCATCTCCTCGCGCATACTGTCCGTCACGACACGGCTTTCGGGATCGATCTCCCGTGCCTGGATGGCTTCACGACGGCGTGTCACATCCATGGCCACCGTCACCCGAGCGTTGCCTCGACCAACGCGCGCTTCCAGCAGCTGCAGAAGGTCCGCCTCGAGCGCTTCGGCACGACGGTTTTCGTTAAGGTTGGGCAGATTGCCAGAACTCGTCAGTAAGCCTCGTGCCGTATCGATCACGGCAACTTCACTGGCCGGAAGGTCGGGGACGGCGAGCGCAGTCATATACCGAATGGCTTTCACCTGCGCATCGTCCAGCCCGCCGGGTGCGGTCACGGTAACCGACGCTGTACGCTGACGATTTCTCCGTGAAAAGGCGCCGCGATCTTCTGCACCGATGTGCACGCGTGCCGCTTTAATCCCGGGCATCGTCATCAGTGTACGGGCCAATTCACCTTCCTTGGCGCGCCAGTAGGTGACGGAGAACATCTCAGAAGTCGTTGAAAATCCGTCGAGATTATCAAGAAGCTCATAGCCTTGCGACCCGGGGCTCGGTAGGTCCTGTTGCGCCAGCATCAAGCGCAGCCGGTCGCGCATTGTCTCAGGCACAAAGAGACTTCGGCCGCGTACATCATACTCTATGCCTTCAGCATCGAGTGCGGCGATCACTTCACCTGCAGCCGCTTCGTCCAGGCCACTGTAGAGCAGCGCCATCTTCTTCGCGGTCGCCATGTGAAGCATCAGCACCAAGACGAAAATTGTGACGATAACCCCGCCGGCAGCGATGATCTGCTGCCGCGAGCTCATTTCTTTTAAGCGTTCTAGAAGTTGCGTCATACCCTCACGCCTTCAACCAGAGGTCGTTTTGGTCAGTGAAGCCTTAACAGAGTCTTTACCATAGATTGCAATAAGGGCGGCAGATGAACGGGAGGTTGCTGTGGGCCCTGATGATCACGGACTGTTTGATCCCCCTCAATCAAAGAAGTTCCCTTTGGTGAAGGTGGCGATCGCGGGTGTGTTGGCGGCGGCGGTTGGCGGTGCGGGGGTCACCCTTGCTCTGCCTATGCTGACGGACGGAGGCGATGCTTCGGCTGCATCCGCCGAGATGATGGACGATACGTCTGCGGAAGAATACGTCGCTGAGGAAGCGTACGAAGCTCCCGCGAAAAAAGGAAAGCTGAAGAAGGCTAAGAAAGGGAAGGGCGATAAGAAAAGCGATCTTATCGATCTCGAACCGATGGTCGTTTCCCTTTTGGCTGGCACACCGCAAGGGCGATCGGTGCCTCGGCTACGGATGCAGGTGAGTATCGAGATGGCGCCTGACGTGTACGGAGACGGAACACGGCAGCGGGTGCGGCACGCGTTTATTTCAGCGCTTCAAAGCGTTGAGGCTGAGACGTTGAGGAAGCCAGGCGGAATAGATGCGTTGCGTGATGTTCTCCGCGATGCGGCAGTCGATGCGCTTGGTCCAGAAGTGCGTGATGTTTTTATCACTGAACTGATTGTCCTGTGAGGCTACATGACCGGAAATTTTCAACTGTATACGGATGCTATCCTATTGTTTGCTTGTCTGGGGACGGTGCTTTACTGCATGCGGATCCAACGCGCGTTGAGGCAACTTCAAACCCTTGATGGTGGGGTGGGGAAAGCAATTACCGAATTGAATCAAGCGGTAAAGTCATCCCAAGATGCGTCCGTAGCGCTCCGCGATGAGCTTGCGGAGGCGGTGGTCAACCTAGATAATCGCTATGCTGATCTTAAAACCCGCCGGGTTGAAATTGACGATCTGCTCGATGCCATGGACGGGCAAATGGGTCTGCAATTGCGCCGGTGTAAGGAAGCACGTCAGCTGACGGAGCAAGCGCTCACGCCGCTTGTCCGGAAGGCGGAGATGGAGATCCAGTCGCTGACGAAAGCTTTGGAACTCAAAGCCTCGATGGAGCGTCGTCACGAGGACAAACGCGTTGAAACACCGCGCGATCCCCTCGATGAGCTATGGGCTGAGCTAGCGCCAGAAGCGGAGGCACCACGCCGCCGCATGGAGTCGCTCCAGACAGATGACAGCCGTCCGTACAACCCGTTCCTGAGAGCTGTCGGTGACTAAACGTCCGAGTATACTGACGATCTTAGCGGTTTTGTTTGCCCTTGGCGCGACCGCTCACGCGCAGGGGCCACTCACCTTCGCTGCGCAGCTCGCAATCAGTGGCATGGGCACGCTCACTGAACTCGTCGCGCCTTAAAGCCTCTGCCAAGCGGCTCGACCTCGATCCGGTGGGGGCCGCGTGCTCGGGCGATAATTGTGGCGGACTTCATTTTTTTGAATTGGGCACGCCGGAAGGGGGTGCCCGTCGACCCCACCTGACGCCAGACTTGGCCGTTCTCAAACGTCAAAACCAAGTATCCGGAAGAATTCAGCTCGGCGCTTGCCACCTTGAGCTCGAGCCGTTCGAGAGGGACCACTTCAGGTTTGGGCTGCGCGATCCCAAATTGCGAGACGGCTTTCTCTGCCTTTTCCTCTGCCCGCTCTTTTGCCGTGCGCTGGATCGTTGATGCCGTGGCGTCATAGCATTCTAAGCGTCTCTTATCGTTACGAATTTCTGCGCAGCTCAGAAAACTCTGCTCCAACGCCGTCGTCTGGATCGAGGCGGCGAGGACGGCAATCAACGCGAACATAAAAAAGGCTCCCAACGCTTTTCCGATAGCGTAGGAGCCTCAAAGGCCTGTGAAAAGGGCCTCGCGATTTAGCCCGCGAGCGCGGCCTCGCCTTCGAGAATAGCGCTCGCTGCATGGACGACTGCGGCGATCCTCACCGACGCTTGGATTTGCTCCGTGGTCATCCCGCCTTTGCGGACGACGTCTTCGTGGGCGTTGACGCACATGAAACAGCCGTTGATCGATGAGACGGCGAGCGACCAAAGTTCAAAGTCTACTTTGTCGACGCCGGGATTACCGATGATCGTCATACGGAGCTTCGCTGGTAGCGTCTTGTACACATCGTTCGCGGCCTCGTGACCGAAGCGGTAATAGATGTTGTTCATCGCCATGATGCCTGCGGCCGCTTTGGCGCCGCGCATCGCTTCGGGTGACAGCTTGCTCTCTGCTTCTGCTGCAATGGCGCGAATGACGTCGGCGTTACGGCTTGCCAATGCTGTCGCGAGGAAGGTGCCCCACTTTTGTTGATCCGTGAGGGTATCTTCCGTAGCCAGATTGCCGAGGTTCAGCTTTGTGTCTTTGGCGTAGTCGGGGAGCTGCTCGCGCAGGGACTCGAGCGACATGGCTCATCTCCATCGTTTTGAAATTGGAATGAAATTCTGCCGAGGGTAAGAAGCGCTTGCCCAAAGGGGCTCGCGCTTTGAGCAGCCGGTTCGCAAGAAAAGGTCGGCAGGAGCGAACCGGCGCCTTAGAACGCGTCTTAGAGCGTGTCGCCGCCGAGCGGACGATTACACGGGCAAAGCTCATCCGTTTGCAGAGCATCGAGGACACGGAGCGTGTCTTGCGGGTTCCGGCCAACGTTCAGGTTGTTGACGTAGACGTGCTGGATGATGCCATGCGGATCGACAACAAAGGTCGCACGCAGAGCAACGCCTTCTTCAGACCGGATGCCAAGCCCGTCGACCAAGCTGCCGGTCGTGTCGGCGAATTGCCATGCCGGGTGCTCGTTCAGGTCGGGGTGGTCGCGGCGCCATGCGAGCTTACAAAACTCGTTGTCCGTAGATCCGCCCATGACCACCGCGTCGCGGTCGTCGAATTCGCCAGCCAGGCGACCGAATTCAGCAATCTCCGTCGGACACACAAACGTGAAGTCCTTCGGATAGAAATAGATGACCTTCCATTTCCCTTCGAAGCTCTCCTGCGTGATGTCCTCGAATGCGCTCTCGCCATTCTCTTCAATCTGCATAAACTTCGGCTTCACGCCGACGACTTTAAAATCAGGGATACGGTCACCAATACCGAGCATCGGGATCTCCTTTTTGGAACTGAGATGGGAAAACGCTGTCGGCACGTGACCGACTGGCCTTCGTGTGGACGAATCCTCCCTCCGAAGCAAATTGATATTGCCGAGACGAGCTATCGGAATTATCGATATGCCATGCAACACCTCCCCACCCTCCGCCAACTGCAGTTTTTCGAGGCGCTATGCCGCACACAATCGTTCAGCCGGGCCGCTGAGCTCTGCTTCGTCAGCCAATCGACGCTGTCGTCCGGGATTAAAGAGCTGGAGTTGATTCTCGACGCAGCGCTTGTTGACCGGACTGCCAAAGGCTTTGCCCTGACCCCTTCGGGTGAGGATGTTCAGGCGCGCAGTGAAGCTCTTCTCGCCGACGCCCGCGAGCTCGTCCGCGCCGCTTCGACCAATCGGCCGCTGCTCGATGGTGAGTACCGCCTCGGATTGATCCCGACGATTGGCCCATTTCTCTTACCGCAGACGATGGCCGGAATCGACGAAGCGTTTCCGAATTTGAAGTTGTTCCTGCGCGAAGACCTGACGGCAAATCTCGTCGATCTTTTGAGGGCTGATCAGTTGGACATCGCCGTTTTGGCACTTCCCGTCGAGTTAAACGGTTTGGACTTCGCGATGTTTGCGGAGGATCCTTTCGTTTTTGCGTGCCGGCCCGATCATCCTTTCGCGGAACGTGACGTGATCGAGACCGCGGACCTTGATGACGAGCCCTTGCTTCTCTTGGAGGATGGCCATTGCCTTCGGGACCACGCACTTTCCGCATGCCGACTATCGGACCGTCGCGGTAGTGGATCGTTCGCGGCTACGAGTCTTTTTACGCTTGTGCAGATGGTCAAGTCGGGCCTGGGGGTGACGCTGTTGCCGAAGCTTGCAGTCGATCAGGGCATGGCGGACGGATTGATCACGCGGCCCCTGCGCGATCCTGATGGGACCTCGCCGAGCCGTGATCTGGGCCTCGTCTGGCGCCGCTCGACACGGCGCGCTGATGAAGCAGCAGCTCTCATTCCCGTTCTCGAACAAGGGTTTCTGTCATGACTGAGCATCAGCGCCTGACTCTCCTCGGGGTCCCTTTCGACTTGCTCAGCGGTGACGACATATCCCGCGCGATCGCCGATGCGGCGGCGCACAAGCGGCGCATGTGGATTTCAACGGCGAACTTGGACTGGGTCGTGATGGCTCAGCGGGACCCGGACTTTCTGCGTACGATCGAACGTTCAGACTTGGTGACCTGCGATGGCGCACCGGTGATGAAACTGGCACAGATTGCGAAGAAGCCGATCCCGCACCGGGTGACTGGCGTTGAGATTTTCAAGCGTCTCCGCGCTGGCGAGGCAGGCCCTCTGCGGGTAGGCTTTTTCGGAGCGGAGAATGACGAGGCTGCGCGCGCTTCTGAAGTTCTGAATACGGAAGACACGCCATTGATCGGTGCCGGTGGGTATAATCCTGGGCATGGCTCAGTGGAAGAGTTGAGTGCGGATGATCATATCAATGCGATCAATGCCATGGACGCCGACGTTCTTGTCCTTTCCCTCGGTGCACGGAAGGCTCAGCTGTGGATCGAGCACAACCTCGACCGGCTTGGCCCGCCGGTGGTCGCGCACCTGGGCGCCGTGGTTCGCCACGTTTCTGGCGATACGACGGAGGCGCCGGAAGCCTTGAGCAAAGCGGGGTTTGAGTGGGTTTGGCGTGCCTATAAAGAGCCCGCATTACGTGCGCGGTATGCGTCAAACTTCGCCGCGTTGCCTGGCTTGATGCTCGCGGCGCTTAAGGAAGGTCAGCAGGCGAACTAAGCCGAATGGGCCGCGCCGTCGCTGGCGTTCGACTGTGCGAGGGAGGTGATGCTCCCGTCGTCAGACAGCAGCACGGCGACCGCGCGGGTCGACTCGAACTGCGCGAGCACAATCATCAGGACAACGGTCATCGGCACACAGAGGAACATTCCAGCGATGCCCCAAAGGCTGCCCCATGCAGCGAGGGACAGCAGGATGACGAGCGGCGAGAGGTTCAGAGATTTCCCCATCATGCGTGGTTCAATAAACGATCCGACAAGTTGCTGTGCGCCAGTAAGCAGCACGGCGGAGAGCAGAAAAAGCGTGACGCCGCCGCCTGGTTGAACCAACGCCAACACCGTTGGAAGGATCACACCGATGATCGATCCGATGACGGGGATATAGTTCAGTGCAAAGATGATCAGTGCCCAGAAACCGGCAAAGTCGATCCCGAGCGCGAACATAATTGCCCATGAGATCGCGCCGGTAAGGAGGCTGGTCGATGTTTTGACTGAGATATACTCTCTGATCAAACGGCCCAGATCATCAAGGACGCCGGAAACGATCCTTGCACCCCCTTCCGGCCCGGCGATCGTCACGATCTTTTTGAGAAACCGTCCGCGTTCGAGAAGCATAAAGGCGGTATAGAGAACAACGGTCGTGAGGCCGCCGAGGAATCCTCCCGCCGCACTTGCCAAATTCGTCAGGGCCCCTTGGACGACGCCGAGTGCTGAGCTGCGGATGTTATCAAGCGATGACGAGACATCGTCCATAAACGGCAGGTCGACCTCCAGCATATTGATATTTTGCCAAATTTCGCTCAGCCGTTCCGTGTAAGCAGGAACCGCTGTGGCAACAATGCCGACATTGTTGCGAACGATCGCTACAAGGATAAACAGTACAAGGACGATAACTCCAAAGGCGAGCGCGAAGGTCACAGCCTCTGGCAGCAGGTGTCCAATTTTCGGAACGCGCTCAAACTGCCGTTTCACGGTGACGATGAGAAACGATAAGAACACGGCGATGACCATCGGGATGATCACGCCTTGACCGATGTAAAGAACATAGCCGCCAAGGACGAACAACGCTGCGCTATAAAACACAGCCGACAGACCACCCTTCGGAGGTTTGGGCAGGGAAACGGTTTCCATCAGCTTACGTCTCTTTAGGACCAGCAATCGGCGCCGGCGGATACCGCTTCATCATGTAAGCAACAACAACCACGAGGAGCGCGCCCGGAATGGCGTAACTCGCAGTCACCAAGAAGAAGTTCACGTAGCCAAGCGCGTCAGCCATCACCCCTGAATATCCCGCGAGGAACTTGTTGACGAACGCGTAGAGGGAGCTGAACAACGCGTATTGGGTTGCGGCATTGGCTGGATCGACTAGGCTTGAGAGGTAGGCGATGAACACGGTGGTGACGAAGCCGCCTGCTAGATTGTCCGCACACACCGCTAGGGTCAGCAGACCGACATCGCCGCCCGACGCGGTTGCCGCGAACCAAGCGTAGGCTCCGTTGGTGACGAGGGTGAGCGCCGAGCCGAGGACAAGACTTCGCGTGAGGCCCACCTGCTGAGCCGCTAGTCCGCCTACGAACAGTCCAGCGAAGGTCGCGATAACGCCGGGTCCTGACTGGATTCCACCTACGACTGCAGGGGTATAGCCGAGGTCGGCATAAAGCGGGCTGGCCATGACGCCCATCGTGAAGTCCGACAATCGGTAGATGAAAACCAGCCCCAAGATCGGGATCATCACCCGGCCATAGCGTGCCCACACCTGGATGAATGGTTCCGCAAAAATCTTTCGTATACGAACGGCAAGAGGGTCGTGGCTTTCAATCGTGGCGCCTTCGGGTCGAGGGGGTTCCTTGACCAACAGCACAAGGCCCGCCGTCAGGCCCATAGAGATCGCCATCACCGCAAAGCTAACGTTCCAGTTGGCGAAGTCTGCAATGACGAAGCCAATGCCGGAGTAGATCAACGCCATTCTGTACCCGAACGAATAGGCGGCGGCCATGTTCGCCTGAAGATCAGTTGGCGCACTTTCAATCCGCCACGCGTCGATCGAGATGTCGAGGGTCGCGCCAGAAAACGATAAGAGCAGTGCACCAATTGTAATGGGTACGAGGCTTTCCGAGGGATTGCCCGTCGCGATGACTGATAATCCCGCCACCGTCCCCGCGATCGATAAGATCATCCAGGATCGGCGGTGCCCGAGGGTGCCGAGGCCCGGAAGGCGGATCTTGTCGATGATCGGTGCCCAGACGAACTTGAAGGAGTAGAACAGGCCGACCCAGTAGAAAAAGCCGATGGTGGAACGCTCGATCCCCTCAAGCCGCAGCCAAAAGGACGTCTTCTGATAAACGAGGTAAAGCGGGAGGCCTGACGCGAACCCCAAGAGCAGCATCGCGGCCATCGAGGGGCGCGAATAGGCGGCCCAGGTTTTGGCGAGCCAGCCGCGGCCGTCGTCGTCCATCGGTGTCGCTTGGGGTTGGCTGCTCACGCCCGGCTCCTCGTGCCCTGCTGCATGGTGTGAGTCTGGGGAGTACCGCTTTTTCGCGCAAGCGCGCTGGCCCCGTTAAAGGCCGCGGGTGCAGTCCTCAAAGCTCGGGGCAGGATCGCCGCTGACAAGCGGCCCGGTGTTGAGCGCCTGCACGAGCCCGCCTGCTGGCGCCACCACAGCGAAGGCGCGGCACCGCTCGAGATCATAGCGCTGAAAAGCGTTGCGCCCCTCGGTACGCACTAGGGCCGGGGCGCCGAGATAGGCGTCGAGCTCTGCTACTTCGCGCCCGATAAATTCGGCCGCCGGGCGCCCGGGGGTCACCACCTCCGGCGCGTCGCCCGCGGGCGTCTCCCGCTCAATCAAGGCGCCAAGAGCATCGGTCGCCAGCCCGCTCGGCGCATCGCCTGAGGGCGTTTGGCAGGCCGCCATCAACACAGCCATGGACAAAGCCCCGGCTGCGGTTCTAACGCGCGGTGTTCGGAAGAGAGGATGGGTCATGTCAGAAGTCCAAGTCGCAGCGCTGGGTAACGCGATTGTCGATGTCCTGGCCGAAGTTGATGACAGCTTTCTTGAGAAACACGGCATCCCTCGGGGCGGGATGATCCTGATCGATACGGAAAAAGCTGAAGAAATTACTGCCGCTTTCGGTGAAACTAAGGTGGTCGCCGGCGGGTCCGCTGGCAATACCATGGCCTGCATGACCAGCTTTGGCGGAACCGCGCGCTTTATCGGCTCGGTCGCGGATGACGAGCTAGGCAACGCTTACCGCAGCTCTATGCGCGACACCGGCGTTCTGTTTGACACGCCGGCGAAGACCTCTGGCATGCCCACGGGGCGTTGTTTGATCTCCGTCACCCCAGACGCTGAGCGGTCGATGGCCACCTATCTCGGCGTCGCCGGCGATATCCTGATCGAGGATTTGCAAGAAGGTGATGTCGAGAACGCTCAGGTGTTCTTCATCGAGGGCTACCACTTCGAAGACGAGCGCAGCCGCGCGACCTGCGCCGAGGCCGCCCACCGCGCCAAAGGCAGCGGTCGCTTTGCTGCGATCACGCTTGCCGATGCGGGCATGGTTGGGCGCCATAAAGAAGCCTTGCGCAACTTCCTGCTTGGAACCGTCGACATGGTGTTCGCCAACCACGCCGAGGCGTCTGTGCTCACGGGCAAAGACGACGCAATGGAAGCGGCGACCGCGATGCGCGAGCTCTGCTTGTGGGGCGCCATCACCATGAGTGATAAAGGCTCACTGGTCTTCGGTCCCCAGGGTGACGTTGAGCACGTCGAAGCGATCCAACCGACCAAGCTGGTTGATACGACCGGTGCGGGCGATGCCTACGCTGCGGGCTGGATCTACGGCTTCACCAAGTGCCATCCCCTGGCGGAATGCGGCATGTTCGGCTCGCTCGCAGCGTCCGAGGTTATTTCTCACGTCGGCGCGCGTCCGGAACAGTCCCTACGAACCCTCGCCGAAAAGCGTGGTCTGATCTCGTCATAAGAGGACGGCCGTCGGCCGCTTCACCGGAGATGCTGTACGGCGCGACAGACTTCGCCAGGTACTGCAAAACCGCCCTTATATCCTGCTCGTAGACCGTCAGGAGCTGGTTGGCGGCCTGAAGATCACGGGGAATGTCGCCGCTCCAGCCCATTTCGGCGATACGGTCTTTGGTCTTCCAACCTGACACATGCAGGATCCCAAGGGCCCAGTGCCAAAAGAGGCTCTCAACACCGCTCAGCGCGGTGGCTCTGAAGTTTTGGATGGTTTGGCGATCTTCGCGAAAGCGGTCCTTCGCTTTGATCGAGTCCCACTGCAAATCGGGGAAGCGCTCATCCATCTCGTCCTCGAAGGCTTCCAGCCGGGTGAGCGTCCGGCGCCAGGTGGCGAGGAAGACGCTTCGGTGCTCGGGAAAGACAGTGATCTCAGGGTCTTCGTAGTACGCGATGATCCTGCGGAGCGCGTCGCGGAACGCGTCCCCAGCTGTCACGGCGGCGTTAGCGCGCTGCTCGCAGTCGGCACGTTCGGTGCCTTTGGCCCGCTCCATCCGCCGGAGTGTGTTCTCCAGCCAGAATGCGGTGAGCGCTGCGGCGGTGGTTATTCCCAACCAACTCATAAAGACCCCCAAGCCCTACAGCGTAACACCTCGTGGTCGGGAGTAAACGTAGCCCAGCGGCCGCCGCGCGCCACAAGAAACCCCCGCCGGCGCTGGGCCGACGAGGGTTTTCTAACTCATTTTTGTCGGTTTAGCTCTGGCGCTTACGCCGCGCGGCGCCTGCAGCAAGAACGCCGCCCATCAGAACTGCAGCGCCGGGAACCGGAACGGCCGTGTTGTCGGCGATCTCATCGTTTAGCTTCAGCTCAACACCGGTGGCGCCGGTCCGCTCGAAGTAGACGAGCTCAAACGTGTAAACGCCTGGGTTGAGGTCGATCGTACCCGTCGTTGTTCCGAACGAACGGGCACCCGGGTTCGCACCGATCACGCCCCCATCGACGACCAGCTCGAAACCGTCGTCCGACCCGACGCTCCACGCATCGCCAAACGCATCGACGCGGATGCTGCCCGAGAACCGGAAAACCGTGTTGTTCAGCTCGCTGAGGTTCGTACCCACAATGCTGCCGCCATCGACACCGAGAAAATCGGCCAGCGTGCTGTTTGAGGCGTCGACATTATCAGCATCCGTATTCGGATAATCGAGATTGGTCACGTCAAACATCGCTGCCGGCGAACCGGTGATGGCCGCCCGGGCATCGGTGATGTTGTTCAGTGTGGTGGATGATTCCCAGACCTCGCCGACAACCCCAATCAGTTGTGCAGCATGAGCGGGTGTAAGAAGAGCAATCGCCGCAACGGCGGCGGGAAGAATACGCATGGATAGGACCCCCAGTTTTAGACCTGGCGATCGATACCATTTTAAGTTTCCGTACACAATGTAGAAAGGGCCTGTTAACCAAAGAAAGTTCGTTTACGAGTTAACTCTGTCTGTTAGCCTTTTCGGTGATCCCCGAAACACCCGCACGCCGGTTCAACTCGGTTGCGACTTCTTCGAAAGAGAGGTCGTTGCTCTCCAGCAGAACAGCCAAATGGTAAAGCAAATCAGCACTTTCGGCGACAAGCTCGGCCTTCTGTCCCAAGGCGCCCGCGAGTGCAGTTTCAACCGCCTCCTCGCCGACTTTTTTGGCGCAGAGTTCCCGGCCGGTTCCAATAAGTTTTGCCGTATACGATGTATTGGTATCCTCACCGCGGCGAGCGACAATGCGCGCCGTGAGGGCGTCTAACGCTTCGCCGATCGCACTCACCACGTTCTCCTCACGGCAATTCCATCCTGCTTCATCGCCTTCTTCGCCTGTTCGATTGTATACGTACCAAAATGGAAGATCGAAGCGGCCAGAACAGCCGATGCCCCCCCTTCAAGCACGGCCGCCGAGAGATGTTTGAGCTCGCCTGCGCCTCCCGAAGCGATGACGGGGACACGGACAGCATCGGTGATCGCGCGGAGGAGGGCGATGTCGTATCCGGTCTTGACGCCGTCACGATCCATCGACGTTAGTAGGATCTCTCCTGCGCCCAAAGCTTCAGCCTGCTGAGCAAAAGACACCGCGTCGATGCCGGTGGCTTTGCGGCCGCCGTGGGTGAAGATTTCCCATCGCCCCGGCGCCACCGATTTCGCATCAATCGCGCAGACGACGCACTGGGCGCCGACGGCGATCGCTGCGTCACGGAGAATTTCAGGATTTCGGACAGCCGCGGAGTTGATCGCAATCTTATCGGCCCCGGCACGCAGGAGCGCTTTGACATCGTCAACCGTCCGTACACCGCCACCAACGGTGAGGGGACACAGCGCTTCTTGCGCGGTGCGCGTGACGGTTTCAAGCAGTGTACCGCGGTTTTCATGGCTAGCTGTGATGTCCAAAAAGCAGATTTCATCAGCGCCCGCCGCGGCGTAGGCGGCGGCTGCCTCGACGGGATCACCGGCATCGCGGATGTTGACGAAATTCACACCCTTCACAACCCGGCCGTCCTGAACATCAAGGCACGGTATCAGTCGGGTCTTCAGGGTCATGCCTGCACCGCTTCGAAGGCTTCGGTCGGCGTAATACGCTCTTCGTAAAGCGCTTTTCCGATCACAGCGCCCGCAACCCCATCATTGCGCAGTGCCGCAAGCGCGCGAAGGTCATCAGCACACGACACACCACCAGAGGCAATGACCGGAACGGCCGTTGACTGGGCGAGGGCCGCTGTTGCGTGCAAGTTCGGACCTTCAAGCGCACCATCTTTCGAAATGTCCGTATACACAATCGCGGCAACGGGTAGACCGTCATACCACGAGGCCACGTCCTCAGCAGTTACGGTCGATGCTTCCGCCCAGCCGGAGGTCGCCACCTTGCCGTCTTTCGCGTCGAGGCCAATCACCACTCTGCCGGGGAAGGCTTCGATGATCGATTTCGTCGTGTCCGGATCTTTTACAGCTATCGTGCCGAGGATCACCCGCGTGACGCCAAGGTCGAGCCATCGCAGCGCGGTCGTTTTATCGCGGATGCCGCCGCCGAGTTCGACCTTTGCGTCGGTCTCTTGCAGGATCCGTTCAACCGCGGCGGCGTTTTCCGGCTTGCCCGCAAATGCACCGTCGAGGTCGACCACGTGCAGGTTCGTAAAGCCTGCGTCACGGAACGTCCAAGCCTGTTCCGCAGGATCATCCGCATACGTGGTGGCTTGGTTCATGTCGCCGCGGAGAAGACGCACAGCCTTGCCGCCTTTGAGATCGATCGCTGGCCAAAGTTCGAAGGTCACGGCCGCCACTCCAAAAAATTTGTCAGAAACGCTTGTCCGTACTGCCCACTTTTTTCCGGGTGGAATTGCGCCCCGGCGACATTGCCGCGTGCAACGGTTGCGGGGAAGGTTTCGCCATAGGTTGTCGTGGCAACGATGTCGGAACCGCTCGCGTCAAAACAGTAGCTATGGACGAAGTAAGCATCACCATCGTTAGGTGAAAGCGGGTGGCTCGTCTCTGTACGGACATCGTTCCAACCCATGTGCGGGATCCGCTCTCCGCGTGTGTCGAGCAAGCGCACTTCTCCAGGAATGAACCCCAGCCCTTCCGTGACACCGTGCTCCAACCCGCGGTCGGCGAGAAGCTGCATCCCGACACAGATCCCAAGAAACGGGCGCCCCTTTTCCAAGACAGCGTCGCGGATAGCGTCTTCAAGACCCAGCCGCGCGCGCAGCCCCTCGGCGCAGCTCGCGAACGCGCCGACACCGGGAAGAACAAGGCGATCAGCATGCAGAATAACGTTGGGATCGGCGCTGACGACAATCCTATGGTCCGCCGACGGCGCCGCGCGTTCCAGGCCGCGCTGCGCAGAGTGCAGGTTTCCTGCGCCGTAATCGATGAGGCAGACTGTGGGCATGCCCGGGCCGTTAGCCCCTTTTTTCAGCCTCGCCAAAGAGTTTTCCGACGGATCGCTCGGTCACTCGTCACGAGGTCGCCGGTTCATGAAAAAAAAGGCGCGCCGGGGGATTGGCGCGCCTCTTCTTAGAAGGATCGGATGCTCCGCGCTTAGTCGGTGCACTCCTCGATCGCTTCGAGAACTTCAGCCGGAGCGTCGGCGAGATCTTCCGGTGAGGTGATTTCGTTGAACATCGCCAGAAGATCCTCGTCTTCAGCAGCTTTCTCCGCGAGGCAAGAGCAGTCAGACTCGCCGCCATACTCTTCTTGGAAAGCAAGGCAGTTCTCTTCCAGCTCATCAGCCGTCTGAACGGTGGTAATCGCCAGGAGCGAGGCGAGGATTGATGCGATCATGTTCGGTCTTCCCTTGATCTCTGTTTGCCGTCGCTCTGTGGGCGACAGTTTTTTTTACCTCGCGTTTACCATGTTTCAAGCGTCTTTTCGCCCCGTGAGCAGCTGTTAAGACCCGAGTGAACCTTTGGTTGAGGGAACGGCGCCCGACAGCCGTGGTTCGCGCGTCACCGCCATCTTGAAGGCGCGGGCTAAGGCCTTGAAGCAGCTCTCAGCGATATGGTGGTTGTTGGTGCCGTGCAGGTTTTCGACGTGCAGACAGGCGCCCGCGTTCGTTGCGAAGGCGTGGAACCATTCTTTGAAGAGCTCGGTGTCGAACTCCCCAATTTTGTCCCGCGTGAAGTCGACTTTCCAGATCAGGTAAGGCCGAAACGACAGGTCGATTGACGCGCGGGTGAGTGTTTCGTCCATCGGGATATAAGCGTGCCCAAACCGGGTAATGCCCGCACCGTCCTTGAGGGCTTCAGCGGCGGCGAGACCCATGACGATGCCGACGTCCTCCACCGTGTGGTGGTGATCGATGTGGAGATCGCCGTCGGCCTGCACCTTCAAATCACACAGGCTATGCTTAGCGAAACCTTCGAGCATGTGGTCGAAAAAGCCGATCCCCGTATGGATCTCGGACTGACCCGTCCCGTCGAGATTAAGCTCGACGCTGATCTTTGTCTCTTTCGTTTGGCGATGCCGGACGGCAGCGCGGACCGTATCGGTCACAGGCAGGCTCCTCTAAGGCGTAGGCAGACCATCCCGCTAGCAGGACGGTCGCCTCCGCGCAAAGAGGGCACGTTTCGCTTCGTCAGCCAGCCCAGGGATGGAAGCCGACCATCACCGCAAGGACACCCAGTGCAAGGATCGCGGCGTTGGTGATGAGCGTCCCAAAGAACGTCCCCGCCGGGAGCCTCGGCGCGAAAAGATGCGTCACCAACTGGAACAGGCCGAGCGCTGCGGGAACGACGGCGACCAAGGCCGCTGTCGCGCCCCATCGTGTGTAGCCTGGAAGCCCGAACAACAACGTGAACGGATTGCTCTCGGAGGCCATGTATGCGCCGTAGGCCACGGTCCCCATTCCGCCGACAGCGAGCGCCGCTGCGAGCCACGTAAACGACCTGCCGCCAGCCATATCCGCGCCGACGGAGTAGTCGCTGGGGTTGATGACCCGCGCAACACCGCCCCCGGTCAAGATCAGGAAGGACAGGGTTACGAGGCCCGCCAGCCCACCCATCGCTGCCGCTTTGTAGCCTTCGTCCGCCGCGTCGGCGAGCAGCTTCGGCAACGCTGCGGTATGCCAAAGCGGTGCCCAGAACTCCGGTGCTTCGATCTCATTTTCCAAGCAGCCGGTATCGAGTTCATCCGTGGGCGCATCAAGAAACGCCCGCATCACCTCGAACATGCACGTATCTTCGTCTGCGGTTGGTCCGTGCCCTGCAAAGGGGACCTCAATGTACTGCGCTTGAGAAAATCCAGGCAAAATAAACTCCGCATGCCCCGGAGGCGTGATCGGATCGATTTGGCCGTTGGCGACGAATGTCGGAACATCTGTCGCAAGCGGCGTCGTCGGGCGCGGCGTCAATCCAAAATCCTCGCACACCTCGACCGTGCTCTCAGCTGCGCGTTTCGTGCTCAAGCCGGAAAGATCAGGGTACGTAGCAAGGTCTTCGTCAATGACGGCCAGGGTGTTGTGGTTCCAACCGAGCTGGCACGTGACCGCGTTGCTCATGCCTTCGGCGAAGTCCCCAAAGACGTTGAGGCCACCACTCGTTAAGAAGCGCAGGCGCTCGTCGAGGCTGCCGTCCTCTGCCGCAGCCCGCATTCCGCCAACCATCGCGGGGAACGAGGGATAAAAGTCGTTGCCGTAAAGCGCCAAGAAGGGAAGCCCAGCCACGAAGTCTTGGAAGAACGTCGCCGATCCTGACGGGAAAACTTCCGCATCAAGAGCGTCTTCGACAACGATCGGGTTCTCAGAGACAATCTTGATCGCTGCCGCGATGTCGGCGCGCATGTCGGGGAAGGTGTCGCTGCACGACGGGTCGTTATCGCACACGTCCTGGAGCTCGCCGATGGCGCGGGCATAATACTTCGCAAACGAACCAAAGTCGTCCGGGTAGTCGACCGGCGCAATGCCGTCGATGATGGACGACCGCATGCCCTCGGCATCGACCCGCAGCAGCTCTAGCGCGAGCGTTGAGCCGTAGGAGATCCCCCAGACGTTCCAGGTCTCAAGACCCAACGCCTTGCGCAGGGCGATGACGTCGAGCGCGTTGTCTTCATTGGAGTAGCCTTGGAGGTCGACCCCGGCTGCGATCGCTGTTTCAAAGCAGATCCGACTCAGCTGCTCGGCGGCCTCAAGATAGCTCTCAAAATCGGCCGCATTCGTCGCTTCGGGCTCAGGGTTTCCGTAAAATCGGCAGAAATCGCTTGAGAAGCCGGTGCCGCGCTGATCGAGCAAGATGAGATCGCGCATCGTGCGGTTGGCCACCTCGCGGAACCGTTCCGTCAGGCCGTAGGCAGGACCACCAGGGCCGCCCGAAAGGTAGATCATCGGATCAGGACGCTTCTCCCAAGCGCCTTTTTCCTCCGCATCCCAATCTTCTGGTTCGTCAGCAACGATGGTGACGACAAGGATTTCAATCATCCGCGTCGTGTCCGATGCGCGGTTCTCGGGAACCTCCAGCATCTGGCACGTGGTCAACTCGTCGTCGTAAGCAACGCGGCCCTTGAACGGGCAAACGAAGGAGCGGAGCCGATACGTATCGAGCGCAAAGGGGTCCCGTGCTTCGACCGCACTCTCGGGATCCGGAGGTGTCAGCTCTGCGACGGTGCTGTCACCTGATGGGGTCAACACCTCGGCTTTATCCTCTGGATCGAGTTGGAGCGTCTCTTGCGCCCAAGCGGGTGCAAGTATGAGCGCAGCTGCCGCTGCTACAGCGTTGAAAACGCGGAACATAGATTAATCCCCACCAAACCGGTGGGAAAAGGTTAACAAAATGTTGGCCTGAGCGGAACCGACCGCACTGCGAAATGCGTGCGGGTTAGAGCCCGTTGGGGAAGATCTGGCTCGGTGCGCCCGCAAACGGCGTCGCGTCGTCGTCTTTTTCGTGTTCGACGACGAACCCTTTCTCCGCCAGCAGCCGCTCGGTTTCCTTCCAAAGCGTCTTTGCCAGTTGGTCAGCGTCGACAGGAAGGGTCGGCTCAGACGGCTTCTCTTTGTCCCAATAAAGACCGTTCTGCCACGCGCCGTCGTCCGATAGCGCTGCGGCGAGCGTCGTCTTTGCCCCCTTCTCAGCCGAGATTTGCATGGGTTTGGTCAAGGCAAAGAGCGCTTGCCAGGCTCCGGGAAAATGGCTCGACCGCCCAAACTCGGAATTCACGAAGCCGGGATGTACCGCATGGGCGCGAATGCCGGACATCCCGTACCGGCGCGCCATTTCGCGCGCATGGAGAAGGTTGCACAGCTTGCTCTCGCAGTAGGCGTCGCGGCCCATGCTTTTCTTCTCCGGGAAGAGATCCGTCGGATCGAGCTTGCGCGCAAATTGGTGGGCCGTGGAGCTGAGGTTGATAACCCGCACTTCGCCGCGGGTTTTCGCCGTCTCTTTAAGCTTCGGCATCAGCGCTTCGGTGAATGCGAACGGGCCGATGTGGTTTGTTCCCATCACCAGGGGAAAGCCGTCCTTGGTCTCGCCGCCTTTGGTGTTACCGAGACCAGCATTGTTGATCAGGCAATCGATCCGCTCTTCGTTGGTGGCCAGCTCGTCCGCAGCCGTCCTGATCGACACGAGATCAGCGAGATCGAGCATTTGGAGCGCTACGTTTGGTTCCTCAACGGCGTCTTGGATTGCCTGAAGGGCGCCTTCACCACGTTGCCGGTCGCGCGCTGTGATAATTACGCGCGCACCAATCGCGGCGAGGGCCTTTGCGGTTTCAAAACCGATCCCGGTGTTTCCACCGGTGACGACAAATGTCTTTCTGCGGTGCTCAAACATAAGCGTTGGCGTAAACTGCGCCGCCATTCGGTCCAAATGTCTTTTTAGATCGATAGACCTGCACCCACAGATCCTGTCAGATATTCTGACGGCTCCGGTGCTTTAGCCTCGCAATTCAATAACGAAGAAGTATCCGTAGGCAACAAGAACGGCCGGGACCATCGTGTAAATTGTGGCCAGCAGCGATGCTTTCGGGGCGACCGCGAGTGCCGGGAACAACGCATCGCCATCATTGGAGATCGCATTACCAATTTGCGCTGAAAGCGGGATCGCCCCTGCGAGATAAAGGCCAGTGGTCAGCACTTGGGGGCCACAGCCTGGTATCAAGCCGATCAAGATCCCCGTGAGCGGCATGATCGCCCCGGCCGTGGCGAACACAGCTTTGAGGTCCCATCCTGTCCACAGAACGGTGAGTTCGAACAGAAGAAATGCGATGACGACCCAGACTGTCACAAAGCATGTGTCGGTGGTCGTTTTATCCCATACGCCGCCCGCCATGTCGGCGTTGGTCCGGTTCATATAACTCGCGCTGGTGCACGGATTGATGAACCATAGGGCGAGGGACATCATCGCGCCGAGGGCGCCAATCGACAGCTCCGCTCCCGGGACGCCAACGGCCTGATCGATATCGACCTGGAATGCTGCGAGCAGCCCGAACAAAATTCCCGGCACGAGCAGCGCGAACCATGGCCAGTTGAGTTTTCCAAAGTTGAAAGGCGGGCAGCTCTTCGAGATTTTGCTTTCGTTATCAACGCCGAGGAAGTCGTAGCCGTGGATCAGCTCGACAACATACCCGGAGACTGTTCCGACCACGATGCTCATCGCCATGATCGCGAGACCGGTCACCGGCTCCTTGGCGATCAGCAGAAACGCAGCGTCCCCCATCGTGGACGTCAAAACCGCGACGACCGAACCAAAACCGGCCCGGCCAATGCTGTACTGGGTGACCACCATAATGGCCCCGCCGCATCCTGGCAGTGCACCAAGCAACGCAGCGACGGGGATTTGGTGCTTTCGGTACTTTTCAAGCAACGCGCCGATATCGACCCGCAGCACATGCTCCAACCCATAGAAAATGAGCAACGTCAGGGCGACGAACACGGTCACTGAAATGTAGGCCGAAGACAGCGTCTCCCAAAAGAGGGTTCGCGTCGCCTCGTTGCCAAATGCAGCGATCGAGAAGAGGGCCGTGACAACGGCGTACCGCCCAACCCGAGCCCTCGGCGAGAGGTCGGGTGAGATGGAGATCACTTGGGCGATGGTTGCTGTGTTCACGGCGCAGTCTTCAAAAGCTCTTCACATTATTCGGACGCAGCCGATGGCCGCCAGCCGCACGTTCAAGCAAGGCCAGAGGCCACTAGTCTCAGATATAGCGGTGACGCAATCGAAATGCTAACGCCCCGCACAATCGTTGCGCAATTGGACTTTTCGTCAAGGTCCGAAGCGCTTGCTGAGCGTTGTTGCACCCTCAAGGCTAGCGTTCTCACAGAAAAAAAGGCCGGCATGCTATGCCGACCTCGCGTTGTCGATTAGCCAAGAGATTTCCCGGTTATTCGGGGTATTCCATCTCAACCGTCACGGTTTTGCCGCGGCGCGAGACCTTGAAGCTGACGTCATCGAACTGCCAGCCGCTGCCGTCGCTGGACAGGGCCCAGCCGTCGAGAGGCATGCCGTTCTCTTGGCGGTCGAATTCGCCGTTGCCGTCTTCGTCATGCCAGACAGAGATCGCGTAGGTGCCCTCGGGGACCTCATATTCCAAGGTCATCGTGCCTTTTTCAGGGTCTTCCATGCTCCCGGCACTTGAGCTGCTCTGCATGTACTCATCCGACGTTTGAACAGAGATGTAGATGTCGCCTTTGTCGGAGCGGACGTCTTCAACAACGACGGTCAGCGGGGCGAGCATCAGAAGGGTGGTCATCAACATGGTGGGTATCCTCTCGTTTCCACAACATAGTTTGTAATACAAACTTATCGTGGTTTCAAGAGACAAGTTTGAAAAACAAACAGCAAGAGCCAGCTTTTTTCGGCGGTGGGTTGCGCGCGCTCTCCAAACCTCTCGGAGGTTGCAGGGGTCCCGACCAGAAACGCGCGCGGTGCAGAAAGCCGCTGCCCTCCGGCCCATTCGCGGATCACGTCGCTCTATGCTGTATACTGATTAATAGCGCCGCATGAGCGGTTTTGTCCAAGCTCTTCGCGCCCGCAGCAAATTTTTTGATTTCAATCAAATCGTCCGTCCCCGTCGGTTGTAGGGCCTGCCTTGTGGAAACAAGGAGAATTTCTATGCGGAAGCTCATTCTCGCGGCCGCACTATCGTGTAATGCACTGGCGCCGATCTCGGCGATGGCAGAAGCTGGGGACATATTGGTTCGTGCCCGCATCATAGGTGTACTGCCGAATGATGATGCCGGAGGAATCGAACCTGCCATTCCCGGTGGCTCCATTGAGGTCGAAGACGCCGTCGTCCCTGAGGTCGACTTCACGTACTTCGTGACAGACAACGTCGCGCTCGAACTGATCGCGGCAACAAGCCAGCATATCATTGATGGAACGGGCGATGTCGCGGGGTTAGGTCGCGTCGGCGACGTTTGGGTGCTGCCGCCGACATTGACCGTGCAGTACCACTTCCTCCCCGGCGAACGGTTCCGGCCTTATGTCGGTGCAGGGATCAATTACACGATCTTCTACAATGAGGACTCGGCGCAAAGTCTGACCCGCGCCATCGGCGAGACCGAGCTCGATGTCGATGACACGTTCGGTTGGGCCGTTCAGGTCGGTGCGGATTATGCCGTGTCCGAGAATTGGTTCGTAAACGTCGATTTCAAATATATCGGGATCTCGACCGAGGCAACGCTACGGACGGGAGAGATGATCAACAACATCGATCTCGACGTGAACCCGTTTGTTGTCGGCTTTGGTTTTGGTCGTCGGTTCTAACGAAAGATACTGCGAGGCTGTTCCTCCCTCTACACCTTGGCCTCGCGCGTCCCTTCCTCTAGCTGTCGGCTCTCCCGTCCCCCACATGAGGGCTCAGCCTAGAGGAAGGGCTTTTTATGACCACGATTGTTGCCGTGCGCCGCAAGGGCCAAGTCGCCGTGGGCGGCGATGGGCAAGTCTCGATGGACAAGACCATCTCCAAAGGTGACGCCCGTAAGGTGCGCCGCATCGCCGGAGGCCGCGTGGTCGCGGGCTTCGCTGGCGGCACCGCCGATGCCTTCGCGCTGCTGGAGAGGCTCGAGGCGAAGCTTGAGCAATACCCAACGCAGTTGACCCGCGCCTGTGTTGAGCTCGCCAAAGACTGGCGCACCGACCGGGCGCTCCGCCAGCTCCAAGCGCTCCTGATCGTTGCCAACGAAGAGACGACGCTGATGATCTCCGGCCTCGGCGACGTCATTGAGCCCGAGGCGATGGCGGACGGTTCGCTCGTCGCGATTGGGTCAGGAGGCAACTTCGCCCAGGCTGCTGGGATCGCGCTTCTTCAGAACACAGACCTCTCGGCCGAGGAAATTGTGCGGGAGAGCCTGGCGATTGCGGGCAAGATCGACGTCTTCACCAATGATCAGCCTACGGTCGAGGTGATCGGCGGGTGAGGGGGCTCGGTCGCAAGACCTACGCGCTTGGCGCTATTATCCTCTTTGCAGGCCTTGCCGCGATTGCGCTTTATGCTGAGGGTTCGCTCAGGACCCATGGCGGCGATGCGCTGGTGGTGGTCTGGATGTATTGCTGCGCTCGGGCCCTGACGCTCTGGCCGATGCTGATCGTTGCGCTTTTGGTGTTCGCCGCAGCGGTCGCCATCGAGACGAGCCAAGCGCTTGGCCTGGCCGAAAGGCTCGGGATCGACGACGACCCCGCGACGCAGCTGATCATCGGTCACCGCTTCGACCCTGTTGATCTTCTTATGTATGCCCTCGGCGCCGTCATTGCGCTGGGTACAGATTATTCTTTCTCGAAAGGACAAAGACCATGACCGACCTCACCCCTCGGGAAATCGTCTCTGAACTCGACCGCTATATCATCGGCCAAAAGGACGCCAAGCGCGCTGTGGCTGTGGCCTTGCGCAACCGCTGGCGCCGCCGTCAGCTCGATGGTCAGCTCAAAGACGAAGTCACTCCGAAGAACATCCTGATGATCGGGCCAACCGGCGTCGGTAAGACGGAAATCAGCCGCCGCCTGGCCAAGCTTGTCGGCGCACCCTTCGTGAAGGTGGAGGCGACCAAGTTCACCGAGGTCGGCTATGTCGGCCGCGATGTCGACTCGATCGTCCGTGACCTCGTCGAGGTGGCGCTGCAACTCGTCCGTGAACGGCGCCGTGAGGAAGTCCGCGCCCGGGCACAAGATGCCGCCGAGCAGCGCGTGATCGAAGCGCTCGTCGGAGAGAATGCTGGCGAGGCCACCCGCGACAGTTTCCGCCGTAAACTGAGGGATGGCCTCCTCGACGATAAAGAAATTGAGATCGACATTGTCGACCAGGGCCGGGGCGGCATGCCGAGCTTCGACATTCCCGGCATGCCCGGAAGTTCGGTGGGGATGATCAACCTCTCCGATATGTTCAAGGGCGCCATGGGCGGCCAGCACAAGCGCAAGACGATGCTGGTCAAAGACGCCTACCAACCGCTCATCGAAGAAGAGAGCGACAAGCTTCTCGACGACGAAAAGATCAACAGCGAAGCCCTCGACCTCGTTGAGAATGAAGGCATCGTCTTCCTCGACGAAATCGACAAGGTGGCAAAATCCTCCGAACGCGGATCAGGTGATGTGAGCCGCGAGGGAGTGCAGCGCGATCTCCTGCCGCTTATCGAAGGCTCAGTTGTGCCGACCAAGCACGGCACGGTGCGTACGGATCATATCCTCTTTATCGCGTCAGGCGCGTTCCACCTCGCCAAGCCCTCAGACCTCTTGCCTGAGCTTCAGGGCCGGTTGCCTATCCGCGTTGAGCTGCGCTCGCTGACCCGCGATGATTTCCGCGCCATCCTGACCGACACCGAGGCAAGCCTGCTTCGCCAGTACAAAGCGCTGATCAACGCCGAGGGCGTCACGCTCAATTTCACCGAAGACGGAATCGACGCTTTGGCCGACATGGCCGCCCGGGCGAACGAGAACGTCGAGAACATCGGCGCTCGCCGTCTCTCCACGATCCTCGAGCGGGTCCTGGAGGAGATCAGCTTCACAGCGCCCGACCGTTCCGGCGATGAGGTGGTGATCGACCGCGCCTACGTCGAAGCGGCCCTTGAAGACCTGGCTGCCAACCAAGATTTGTCGAAGTTCATCTTGTGATGCTGCGGAGCAACTGAAAAACAAAGAGAAATCAGCGGGCGCAGCGCCCTCTAGCCTAAACCTTTCATCCGCGTTAACTTGTTCGCCGGAGCGTGGGAGAAAGCACCGTGGCCAATCAGTTTGTCGCTTTCATGGACGAGCGCCATGGTCTTGGCGCGTGGGTCGCCGAGCAGGTGGCGGCGGACCTGTTCCGCAACACCGCCGATGCACCAAAGGCGCGTCCCACCAAATCCAAGCGTAAAAAAGGCAAGAAAGATCAGGCCGATATGGCTGGTCGCGCGGTCTCGAGCGCCGACCTGTCGTTGAGTCTCCTCGGCTCCGGGACCGAACGCCGCTACGGTGGACAAGCGCCCGTTGCTCAAGCGCAAGCGCCGTCGGTCTCGTCCCAGGCTTATAAGACATGGACCAGCCCCCGTGCTTCGGCCGAAGCCACGTCTGCCGCGGTGATTGCCGGTCAGGCGCAGGTGGGCGTCCTGCCTTTTTACGAGGAAACCACGGGGTTCAACACCGAAACGCTGTCAGCACTCATCGACTTCAGGCAGGATGTCGTCGCCGAGTACGTCGCGGAGAGCAATTACGTGCTCGCTGTGCCCACCGACCTCATCCACGAGGTCGACCAGGCGGGCTTCACCAACAGCTTTGAAGGGCAGGGCAGTCGCTCCTTTCAATGGACCGCCGATAAGCAGCGGAAGTATCGCAACCGCATCGGCACAGTGCTCGCTTCTCCCGATGCGATGCGCCACTGCGCCGCCGCGATCGATGGGATGCGCGCGCGGGGCATTGAGGTGCAGCAGCTGCCCGAAGGCATTGATAGCTACCGCGCCGGGCTTGAGCAGGCCCATGCGCGCCTCGACCCCAATCGGGAAGTCGCGACGACTTACGGCCCGAATGGGCAGCAGCGGGTGTCGAAGACCAAAGCATCAAACCACGCCAAGCCACTGATCGGTGTGCTGATCGCTTTTGACAAAGCTTTGGGCGATGGCGGCTATTGCTTCGACAACGATTACACTGTGATGGAAGCTGAAATGGCGGGTGCTGACCGTGTCCGCACCTCGTTCATCGCCACGACGCAACAGCTTGAAGGCGAGCCAACTCCGCCGCTTGCCTATCAGGTGCCGATCTTCGGCCAAGCGGCCCGTTGGCTGATGGATCACTGGAGCGAGCGCGCTCGGGCCGACATGGAAGTGATGAAGCGCTACTTCTCGCGTCGTCCGAGCTATCAGTTGCTCCAAACGAGCGGTACACGGACTATTCCGGGTATGGATAGCCGCCGTGGCCTACCGAACCGCGAGACCGAACCGTATCCCTACGCGCGCATCGTTTATGCGCTACCGACCGTTGGGCAGAGTGCCCGCGATCCCTCGAAGGTTCTGGCGAAGCTTGCGGATTTCGGCCTGTCCTACCGGGTCCAACCGCTCGAAAACCGTCCCGGCAAGCCGATCGTCGTCGCGATCGATGTCCCCAACGGTCACCTGCAAAGCCTTAAGCCTGCCATCAAGGCGATCCGTGCCCACAAAGGGTCAGAGCGCTTGGCAACCTTCCCCGCGGTCACGCCAATGGTACCCGAGGGTGTGCGGACGAAACCCTTCGTTCCGCGCAGCTTCCGTGTGCTGTTCAAATCAGCGGCGTTGATCGGCGGCTTGCTGACCGCATTCGTCGCGGGTTCGCTGGTGCTGGGGAACTTCTAAAACCCGGCGCCGCCTACGCGCTTGTTGGCAGAACAAATCGGTAGATCGCCACAAAGTGGCAAATGCTCCCCGCCAGGACGAACACATGGAAAATCGCGTGGGTGTACATGCGCGACTTCCATGCAAAGAACCCTGCACCGACGGTAAAGCAGAGCCCTCCGCCAACCAGCCAGAGGAAGCCCGCTAACGGCAGGTTCTGGAACAGCGGCCAAGCGATGAAGAGCGCCAGCCAGCCCATGCCGACATATCCGGCGAGGCTGATCCAATCGTATTTGCGGATGCCCGACAAAAAGTGCGCGACGAACTTCAAGACGATGCCAATCGCCGCGAGCGCCCAGACGACGATCAAGATCGCGGTGCCCGATGCCGTCGGCAGCGTGATCAGCGCGAACGGCGTGTAGCTGCCCGCGATCTTCAAATAGATCGCCGCGTGATCGACCACCTCGAGAAAAGGCTGAAAGCTCGACCTGAAGGCAGCGTGATAAACCGTCGACGCCAGGTAGAGCAGAACCGCGGTGCCGCCATAGATCGACACGGCGGTGATCTCTTTCGCGCCGCCCGCCATCGTCGCTTTCAACACCAAAAAGACCAACGCAACGACCGCGAGGACGATGCCGAGCCCGTGTGTTGCCGCGTGCCAGACCTCTTCAGCGGCCGTGTGGGCCCTCTCAGCAGCGTTGGCGAAGCGTGCGGTCATCTGTGAAGCTAAGCATAAGCTGTGCCGGTTGCGGATGAATATTAACCACATTCGAAACACGCCATGTTTCAATTCGTGTAGCTGCAGCGCAGCATTCCTGCGCGAACGCGGACTGGGGCAGAGGTTCCGCAAAAGGCGGCGCCGCCCGAAAATCTTACCGCACAAAGCCTCTTTCGCGGCTCAGCTCCCAGAGGCAACCGCTGCAGCGACGGCTTCGCGCATCGGCGCTGTCTCGTCTTCGGGCAGGCACGCTTCGATCATTGCCATTCCGTCGATCGCGGCGAAAACGAGACCGGCGTTGCGGCGCCGTTCCTCGCGGGTTTGGCCCTCAACGCGGTCGGTCATCAAATCCAGAAAAAAGAGCGCGATCCGCGTCGCCACGGGGCCATAAGGCTCTGGCTCGCGCAGAGACTTGGCGATGATCTCGATCCATAGGGCCATGAAAAGCTTCGTGTCTTCGTCCCGAAAGGCCTCTGTCAGCACCCCGAACAGCGCCGCGCGCGGCAGGCCAGCATCAGGCGGCAGCGAAGCGTTCAGCATGGCCTCCATCCGCATGGCCGCGGCCATGAGCACCTCGCTCAGCGCATTATTTTTGTTGTCAAAATAATAGATCAGCATGCGGTCGCTGATCCCCGCCGCCGCTGCGAGCTGGCGCACACTCACCTGGGAAAGGCCCGTGGCCAGGACGTGATCCACCAGAGTTTCAGCCACCCGGGCGCGTTGTTCGTTTCGATCTGCCATGCCCCCTTGTAGCGTCCGCTACATCGTGATAGCAAATGTAGCGGTCGCTACATCAGACAGAACGTGGCCGTGAACGGAGAAAGACGATGAACTACCAAGCTCTTGCGCTAGGAACCCTGCTCTTCGCTTTTGCCAGCGTCTTGGTCATCACCCAGAGCAAGAAGACTGCGGCGTGGCCGGTATGGCTGTTCCCAGCGGCTCTCCTCATCCCCTTCGCTGGCTGGAGCGTCGCCGCAGTCGTCCTGGAGGGTCCGCTTGGCTTTTGGCCGAACCATACGGTCAACATGTGGGGCATCCAGGTCTGGGTTGACCTCCTGATGTCGGTGGGTGCCGCTTACTTCTTGCTGCTTCCCCGCGCGCGGGCGGTGGGGATGGCGTCAGAGGTCTGGATCGTGCTGATCTGTTTGTCCGGCAGCGTTGGCCTTTTCGCGATGCTGGTGCGGATGCTCTTTCTGGAACATCAGCGCCAGGCATAGACGCCGCTTGCTTCTTAGGCTCACGAGAGCTTACCGTCCCGTCATTAAGGTGGCGGGAGGGCGAGATGCAGATCTTGCGGATATTGGCAGTTCTAGCAGCCGGGTTGACGTTGGCCGGATTCGTCCAACCCGATGAAACCTTTGAAGCCGAAGAGGCCCTTTTCGAAGCGCGCGAAGAGCCCTCGGCAAGCGCTCCCGCCGAGCTCGAGGCGTTGCCCGAGCCTGCCGATGCGCCAACTGATCCCGCTCTTGAGAGCTACATCGACGGCCTCCTCGACGTGTACAGAGCAACCTACCGGGCCCCCGGCTATGGCGTCGCTGTTGTCAGCGCAGAGAAGGACCTCCTGATCAAAGGCTACGGCCTTGCGGATGTCGAAGAAGGCCTCGCCGTGTCACCGGACGAAACCCGGTGGCACGTGGCATCGATCTCCAAGACGTTCGTTTGGACATCCGTGATGATGCTGGTCGAACGCGGTGCACTTGATCTTGATACGGACGTGAACACGTATCTCAAAGGCTTCGAAATGCCCGCCGGGGACAAGCCGCTCACACTCAACATGATCATGGCCCATCGCAGCGGCTTAGAAGATGAGTTCACGCTGTTCGCAAAGGATATTCAGGACACCCCGCGTCTTGCCGCGATGGAGCAGACGCGCCCGGCGCAAGTCTATGATCGCGGAACGGTGCGCGCCTACTCGAACTGGGCAACGAACCTCGCGGCTCTGATTATCGACGACGTCACCGGCAGTTACGACGACTTCCTGTTCACGGAGATTCTTGAACCGCTGGGTATGACAGGGACCACGCTGGGCACCAAGGGTGCGGCCTACGAGCAGCTAGCGGCCGGCAAAAACTACAGCGTCACGCCCTGGGGTCCTGAGGACGACGGACAGTTTGACTCGGGCTCATTTGCGCCGCTCGGCGGAATGACCATCACCACCAGCGACATGGCAAAATGGATGCGCTTCCACCTGGGGCGCGGTGCACTCGACGGCGTCCGCCTCATGCAGGAGGAGACCTACGCCTTGATGCGGACGCGCGCGTTCGAGGATGACAGCCTCGGCGCTGACATGGCCCACGGTTTCAGTGATCAGATCTTCCGTGGCCTGCGCATTTATGGCCACTCTGGGTCAATCAATTCCGTCTACTCCGTTTTCATGGTGGCGCCTGACCTCGATCGCGGTGTGTTCTTGGTGCAAAACAGCCATACGACGTACACACCGTTATCCCAGATCGCCCCGCTGTTTTTTGCGCGTGAAATGGAGCTCCGCGGGCTCGAGCAAGACGGCGTCCGCGATGATGCGCCTACCGGAGACGCCGCTGTTGCCGCGGCTGAAGAGCTGGCGGGCAGCTATGTCGCCAGCCGGCGCCCGCACACAGGGTTCGCAAAAGCCTTCACGATCTTCGACGCCACGGAGATCACGGCCCAGGACGGCGCCATCATCATCGGTGGAGGCGGCGGCGGTGCGTACCAGCCAATCGGAGCCGATACCTGGGAAAATCCGCTGGGCAGCCGACTGCATGTCGAGCGCGCCGCAGACGGCAGTGTGATCGGGGTCCAGGACAGTTTCGGCGCATCGATGTTGCTTCCGATGTGCGTTTGGGAAGATCCGAAGACTTTCTTTGTCCCGCTGATCGCGGTCGTTGGGTTCCTCGTCACAACGGTCCTCGGGTTCTGGCGGCGGCTTGGGCGGCCTGACTATGTTTCGGGCACCGGTCGCGTGCTGTCGTTCCTGACCCTCGCCTCGGCTGGTCCGATGATTTGGTTCGGTCTGTCGGCGCGCGCGTTTTCCGTAACTGAGGAACAGTCCTTCGCCGAGCTGATGACCGTGTTCCCGCCGCAGTCCGTGATCACGTTGTCCCTGGCGTCGAGCTTCGTCGCCGCCACCGGCGGCGTGATGCTGCTCAGCCTGCTCCCCGCTTGGAAAGGCTCAGGATATTCGATTTGGCGGAAGCTCCACCACTCCTTGCTCGCGTTGTCCTACGGCGCGTTTGGCGCGGCGTTGATCCATTGGCGTTTCGCCTTCAGCGACATCACGTTTGCCTGAAACGCTCGGCGATAAGGGACCGTTGAACTCAAGAGCCTCTGAGAAAGGGTGGTAGCGGAGGAGGGACTTGAACCCCCGACACGCGGATTATGATTCCGCTGCTCTAACCAACTGAGCTACTCCGCCAGAGGGCGCGGTGTATGGCCCGCAAAAAGGGCGTCGTCAATCCATGCTTCGTGCGACTGGGCGCGACCTGCGAATACACTTTGCGACACGTCGGGCGGTTTCTGACAACCAGCCGTGACATCCAAGCCCCACCTTCTTGTCATCGCGGTTGACCACCGCAAAACCCCAAAGAAGGAAAACCCGCTATGACGATGAAACCGACCCTGCTGAGCCTCGCTGTTGCCGCCACCGCGTTTGCTGGTGTTGCCGCAGCGCAGCCGCGCGGCGACCGGCCCGAACCGCCACGCACCCGCGAAGAAGCCATCGAGCGTGCGCTCGAGCGCCATGCGCGCGCCGACGACAATGGCGACGGCTACGTGTCACTGGACGAAATCGGCGCAACCGGCCGCCGTGCTCGGCTGGCCAAGCGGATGTTCGAAGCCCAAGACGCCAACGAAGACGGCCTCCTCTCTGAAGCGGAAGTCGAAGAGCACGCAGGCGATCGGTTCGATAACATCGACACAGACGGGGACGGCGTTTTGAGTGATGAGGAATTGGACGCTGCGCGCGATGCGCGCCGTGACCGTCGCGGGGAACGCCGCGGATGACACCTTCCGGGCCGAAGGCCGCAAAGCTTCTTCTTGTCGACGATGAACCCTCCATCAGAGAACCGCTTACGGACTATCTACAGCGGGAGCAGTTTGACGTCGTCACAGCAGCTGATGCGGCCGAGGCCCGGGAACACGTCGCAGCGCAGGCGTTTGATCTGGCGTTGCTCGACGTGATGATGCCGGGCGAGGACGGCCTATCCCTCGCCCGCTATCTCCTCGCCGCACAGGATCTCCCCGTAATCCTGCTAACCGCGCGCGCTGAGGAGACGGATCGCGTGGTGGGATTAGAGCTTGGTGCTGACGATTACGTCGCGAAGCCATTCTCACCGCGCGAGCTGGTGGCGCGGATCCGCGCTGTCCTCCGCCGCGGTACGCGTACGGAGGATAAAGACCAGCTTCCAGAAACGTACCTTTTCGATGATCTGACGATGCAATTGACACGCCACCAACTCGTCGGGCGTGACGGTGCATTGATCCCGCTGACCGGTGGAGAGTTTCGCTTGCTCCAAGTCCTCGCCGAACGTGCTGGCCGGGTGGTCAGCCGCGATGACCTCCTCGAGCTGACGCAAAACCGCCGCGCCGATGTCTTCGATCGATCGGTGGACAATCAGGTGAGCCGATTAAGGCGGAAGGTTGAGCGGGACAGCGCCAATCCCATGTTGATCAAGACGGTCCGCGGCGGCGGCTATACACTCGCGGCGAAAGTCCGTGTCCGGTGAAATTTCCTAAGCTCGGAATATCAGCCCGCCTGACACTTCTGATCGTCGCGTTGGTTTTGATCTGTCAGCTGATCAACGGCTTAGTTTTGGTTGAGGTCCAGCGTAACTTACGATGGGAGCGGTTTGAAGACATTACCGCCGAGCGCCTGACCCAGGCCGTTCGCATGGCCGAGTTCTCTCCCGGAGCAAGTCGCCGCCTGGGTCGCCGCCAGGCGGTGCGCATCCTATCGCGACCGCCCCAAGAGGGCGTGCGCGACGAAACCGCCGAGTCGGCCTTGCTGCGCGTCTTCGCCGACAATGACCTGGGGGACCGCGACGTCAGGGTCGTCGTCTTTGCCGAACGCGGACGGCCTCCCTTTGTGATCGCAGCGGCGCAACTGACCGACGGGCGTTGGATCCATTATCGGCAGATCCTTCCGCCCTCGGTGCGTGCGCCATGGGTGGCGATCAGCGTACAGACGGCCGTTCTGACCCTTGTCCTTCTCATTCCTGCGGTCTGGGTCGGTCGCCGCGTGGCAACCCCCCTGCGCCAGCTGACCGCTGCAGCCGACGGTTTCTTGACGGGAAGGCCGGCACCCTCCCTACCGTCAGGCGGGCCACCCGACGTCGAAGCACTGTGCAAGGCCTTTGCATCGCTGGAGCAACGTGTACTGAAGACATTAGAAGAGAAAGCGGTGATGTTTGGTGCGATCGGCCATGACCTCAGAACGCCCCTCGCATCCCTGCGAATTCGCGTTGAGTCTGTGGCTGACGAAAAGCTTCGTGCCGAGATGATCTCTTCGATCGAAGCGTTGGCAGCGACCCTCGACGATGTCCTAGCATTCTCGCAGGCGACGACCCCCGACGGGCGTGAGCGGGTTCGCGCCGATGCGCTTCTGCGTAATCTGCAGGCGGACTATGCGGCCGAGGTGCTCAGCATCCGCGAGACCGAAGGCCTGACCGTCGATGGTGCGCCGCAAGCGTTGTTGCGCGCCCTCAGGAACCTTATCGATAATGCTGTGCGCTACGGCACCCACGCTGAGGTCTCCGTTTATCAATCGGGGCAGTGCGCACAGTTTGTGGTGACCGATGACGGGCCGGGTATCCCCCCAGAGCTGATGGAACAGATGCTCCAACCGTTTGAGCGTGCTGAGCCCTCGCGTAGCCGAGCAAAGGGTGGAACTGGCCTGGGCCTCTCGATTGCGAAGGCCGTCGCCGAGGCCCACGGCGGAACACTTTCGCTCAAGAACCGTGAGGTGGGCGGGCTCATCGCCACCATGACCGTGCCCCTGGCCTCTGCGGCCTCCTAAAACCGCGCGCGTCTAGTGACGATTGCGATCAAAATCGCAAAAATGTGAAATTTGTGGCCAAAACCGTTCCCATTCGGCGATCGCCGAACTATTTTGATCGGGATGTCTATTGAAGCACCGAGTGAAGTTCCGGGTTTGGTGGCCCGCCTCAGCCGTTTCGCGCTTTGTATCGCGCCGTCCAGCGGCCATGCATTAAGCGCGCTTGATGCGATCGAACCGTTTGAAAATAAACACCCTGGTGACACCATCGCGGGCGCGTTTCGCGCTTTGTTGGGTCAAATGTCCGCGTTTGATCAGGAGGATGTTTCCCTCGGTGTGAGCCAGCCGCGGTCGATCGTGGCGAGGTTTTCGTCTCTCCCTTACCATCAGCGTGTGGCATTCGCGCTGGTGGTGATTGAGGAATTTTCCATTGAAGAGGCAGCGGGGATCATGGGGCTGGACGAGCCCGATGTGCGATCACTTTTGCTTGCGACCCGCGACTTTCTCTTCTCGAACCACTGGACTCTGCGCGCGGATGCTTAAGTATTTCAGAGCCAGGGTTGAAGTTCGCTGTTCGAGACTGCCGCACACACGTTGTGTTGGGGCAGCATACGAAAGGGGCTAAGCCCGCCATGTTAAACGTGATGACACGCCCCCCGCTTGCGGTCGTCCGCCAATTTTCCCGAGCAGTTTTTGCTGACCGACTGATTGGCGATGAGCTTCTGCGTCTGACGATGGCGCGCGTTTCGATCGACCCGACCAGTTCTTCGTCTTCTGTCGTCGATATGATGTCGGCGTTTCTGCACTCCTGGCGCATGGCCGTGAAGGAAAGGGTCGCGAATCCCACGCTCTTTTCAGATGCGGCTTTGATCGACTCCTTACCCGTACCGCCAGAGGACTCGCGGCTTCTTCTTTTGATGGTCGATGCCTTGGGGCTCCAACCTGAGACCGCGGCGCAGGTCATTGGGCTGAAGCGTGACCCCATTCCGCTGCTGCATGCGACGAGAAATGCGCTTGCTGTGGAGACCTCAGCAACGGCTCTCGTGGTCGAGAATGAGCCGCTGATTGCGGCCGACATCCGCGGGATCCTCGATCGGCTTGGTGTCAACGTTTGCGGACAGGCCCGCACTGCGCCGGCGGCGGTTGAAAAGGCGGCCGCGAATCGCCCCGACATCATTCTCGCCGACTACAATCTGGACGGGAATACGACCGGTGTCGAAGCGATGACGCAGATCAGCGAAGTGCACGATTGCCCTGTAGTTTTCATCACAGGCTTTCCCGATCGCGTCCTCCATGGTGATGAAATCGAACCAGATTTCGTGATCAGCAAACCCTATACGCCTGATAATGTTCGTGCGGCAGTGGTCCACTGCCTTGACGTTCGGCGTGCCTAGAAGCACAACGACCCATCAGTAGTAGGCCGCTGCCCGGGCAGGGTCAGTGTGGAGTGTCGACGCTTTATGGCGGCACATGAAAAACGGCTCTCTAAGCTCCAAATCCTCGTAACGGACAGCGAGCTTGAGAACATTGACGACTGGCGTTTCGCGCATCGTGCGGAAAACCGGTCCTCAGCTGTCCGCGAGCTTATCGCGCTTGGCCTTAGCCTCACTGAAGAGCACCCTGACGCAGCCGAGGAGAAGCTGCGGCTGATCCGGAAGGCGCCCTAGGTTCGACTAAAGTCGTGTTCGACATTTCACCGCCTTGTGAAATGTTCTTCATCTGAGAATTCTCGCTGTGAGTGGGCGTGACTGGCGCCATTCCGCCCTTGCGGTCGTTCGGGTGCCGCGAACTCTAACGGTGTCCTTCGCTGCATCGGCCTCGGATCGGGTGAACGACCACAACAGCCTCCGGGTGCTGCCGCGAGACAGAACCAACCAGCACCTGGCTTTCGGCATGAGTGACATACTCATGTGCATCATAACTCTCAGAAAGGCATGGATACTCAAGCATTGTATAAGCAATGTATCTGTTCATATAAGTATTCACATGCGCAGTAGTCACTGCGTGGTCGCCGTAATTGTCAGTGAGTGTAGACGTCAAAAGACTTTGCCACCTTTGGCGGGATCCATTAGCCTCAATTAATCCCTTGATTGCTGAGGTTATTTATGGACGCTCATACTTTTACTGTTACTGAACTCAATCACTGCCTACCTGCGCTGAACCGGTTTGCGTTGACCCTGACCCGTAGCCCGGATCGTGCCTCGGACTTGGTCCAAGACTGCGTTGAGCGGTGCATTCGAAAACAGCATCTGTTCGACGGTCAAAATCTGCGGTCTTGGATGTTCACCGTCTGCCGCCGGGTTTTTCTCAATCAGCTGCGCAAGGAGCGCTCCCGCGGCCAGTCGGTCGAGCTTGAAGACGCCCCCGCCTCAACCCTTTCCATCGACCCCAGCCAGGAGGAGACCATGCATTACCACGATGTCGTCCAGAGTTTTCGGGAGCTTCCGCTCAACGATAAAGTGGTGCTTTCACTCATCGCCATTGAGGGCCTCAAGTATGAAGAGGCCGCAGAATTGCTCGATGTTCCGGTGGGTACGGTGCGTTCGCGGCTCAGCCGCGCCCGGTCACGCCTCCGCGACATGCTTGATTCGAAGCCTCTTGACGGAACGAATCGCGCCGCGCCGGTGTCCGTTGGGGTATGCGCTCCGAATTTCACCTAATCACTGAGCAGGACATTCACGCCTACATTGACGGCGAGCTGCGTGGTGTGCGGCGGCGTGAGGTTGAAAAATTCCTCGCAGAACGATCCTTGCCCCTGGAGCGGGCTGCGCGGTATCTCCGCAACACCTTTGATCTGAGTTCGATGAGGGAGCTTATCTACGCCGACCGCGCCTTAAAAAACGAGGTCGATCGCCTTCTCGCCCGAAGAAAGCAGCGTTTCTCGTAGAAGCGCCAAACGCGTTTCCAATTCGTCCGACGAACCGGGTTCGTTTTCTGTCGTCGCCCAGCTGCGCCCACGCGCCCCTACCGTTGTGCGACGTCGGTCGCTACATCCAACCGATGGATGACATTCTGCCAACCGACCAAGGCTTCTCCGAAGCCATCGCCACCTATCACGGTCGCCTGAAGCCATCAGCCTGGGTCCCCCATCGCCCAGAGCGCCCGGAAAAATCCGAGGGCGGACGCCGATTTGAAGTCGTCTCCGACTACCAGCCAGCCGGCGACCAGCCTGCCGCTATCGAAGAGTTGGTCAGCGGGATTAAGGTGCATGACCGCGACCAGGTTCTGCTCGGTGTCACGGGCTCGGGCAAAACTTTCACCATGGCGAAGGTGATCGAGGCGACTCAACGGCCCGCCCTCATTTTGGCGCACAACAAAACCCTCGCAGCGCAGCTCTACGGTGAGTTCAAGGCGTTCTTCCCCAACAATGCCGTCGAGTATTTTGTCAGCTATTACGACTACTACCAGCCGGAAGCCTACGTTCCGCGTACGGATACTTATATCGAGAAAGAGTCGACGATTAACGAGCAGATCGACCGTATGCGGCATTCTGCGACGCGGGCGCTTTTGGAGCGCGATGACGTTATCATCGTGGCGTCGGTTTCCTGTCTTTATGGTATCGGATCTGTTGAGACGTATACGGCAATGGTGTTTGACCTCGCCGTCGGCGAGCAGATCGAACGAAAGCAATTGCTCGCGGACCTCGTCGCTCTCCAATATAAGCGGAACGATCAAGCGTTCCAGCGCGGAACCTTCCGTGCACGTGGCGATACGATCGAGATTTTCCCAGCCCACTACGAAGACGCCGCTTGGCGTGTCACTTTGTTCGGTGATGAAATCGAAGAGATCGTCGAGTTTGACCCTCTCACCGGCAAAAAAGTTCAATCGCTTGAGAAAGTCCGTCTGTACGCAAACAGTCACTATGTAACCCCGCGTCCAACGCTGTCCCGTGCCATGGATCAAATTAAAGCTGAGTTGGCACGTACACTGCCGATCCTTCAGAAAGAAGGAAAGTTGCTGGAAGCCCAACGCCTCGAACAAAGAGTCCAGTTTGATCTTGAAATGATGGCTGCGACCGGCGCGTGCCAAGGGATCGAAAACTACTCGCGCTACCTGACCGGAAGAAACCCCGGCGAACCTCCGCCTACGTTGTTTGAATATCTGCCAGAGAATGCTCTCCTGTTCGCCGACGAAAGTCACGTGACGGTTCCCCAGATTGGCGCGATGTTCAAAGGCGACTACGCGCGCAAAAGGACGCTTGCGGAATATGGGTTCCGACTGCCGAGTTGTATGGATAACCGCCCGCTGAAGTTCGAAGAGTGGGATGCGATGCGGCCACAAACGGTGCATGTCTCGGCCACGCCCGGCGGTTGGGAGCTTGAGCGTACGTCAGGTATTTTCGTCGAGCAGGTGATCCGTCCGACCGGCCTCGTGGATCCACCCGTAGAAATTCGCCCCGTATCGAAGGATAATTTCAGCCAAGTCGACGACGTCATTGACGAAGTCAAAATGGTCGCGAAGCAAGGTGGCCGCTCGCTCGTCACGACACTGACGAAAAAGATGGCAGAAGACCTCACGGAATATATGCATGAGCAGGGTGTTCGTGTGCGGTACATGCACTCGGACGTGGATACGGTTGAACGTATAGAGATTATACGCGATCTGCGCCTCGGTGTTTTTGATGTGTTGATCGGAATCAACCTTCTGCGCGAAGGGCTTGATATCCCCGAGTGCAAGTTCGTTGCGATCCTTGACGCAGACAAGGAGGGGTTCTTGCGGTCGGAGACGTCACTCGTCCAAACGATCGGACGCGCTGCCCGAAATGTCGACGGCCGCGTTATTCTTTATGCGGATCGTATGACGGGATCGATGGAGCGCGCCCTTGCGGAAACCGAGCGGCGTCGCACGAAACAGCTTGAGCACAACGAGGCTCACGGCATTACGCCAAAAACCGTCAAGGCGAAAATCGCCGAGATCGTCGACAGCGACGACGAAGCGACCAAAGCTGCCGCCGGGACGACGTTTAGCTCAGCCCGTTTGACGGGCGGCGCTTCGGGATTGGCCGAAGCGCCGGCTAAGTTCGAGCCCGGCCCGAACCTCCAGGCCCATATCAAAGCGCTTGAAAAACAGATGCGCGAAGCTGCGGCGGATCTTGATTTCGAAAAAGCTGCAGAGCTTCGCGACGAGATCAAAAAGCTTCAGGATTTGGATCTCGAGACGGCGTAAAAAAAGCCCGCGGGTGGAGCCGCGGGCTCTTCGCTTCTGCATTGGGGTCAGCTGGGCTTCGTCGATCAACAGCCTACGGATCAAAGCTCGTCGAGTCCTAAGACCGTGACCGGACCAATTCCCGCAGCCTCGACATCGCCGCGGATTTTTTCGGCGTCGCCGATGATCACCCAAACCATGTCGTCCGGGCGGAGGACCTGCTCGGCTGCCGCTTCCAGCTGATCGGTCGTCAGAGCACGATACCGTTCGGGCAGCGTTTCTGGGTAGTTATACGCGCGCCCGAACCTGCCGGACGATAACAGGCTGCCCAAAACCGAGCCCGATGTTTCATACCGGCCAGGCAGTGAGCGGACATTGTCGAGAACCACCTTCGCGAGCTCATCCGCAGTCGGAGGATTGTCACCGAGATAATCAGTCAGCTCCTTTTTGATTTCTGCAATGGACTCAGCGGTCTTGTCGGTCTGGACCGGGGCGAGAATAATGAAGGGGCGTTGGCCTTCGGCGCTGACAAGCAAGGACTGCACGCCGTAGGACCACCCTTTGTCCTCCCGGAGGTTCAGGTTGATCCGACTGATAAACCCGCCGCCAAGGATCTCATTCATTGCAGAAATTTCGATGTTGTTCTCCACACCCATCGGCGGCGCGACATGGCCGGTCAGGATGAACGATTGGGCCGAGCCCGGACGATCGACTAGGACGACCTGCGGCTCCGCGTAATCGACAGTCGCAATATTCTTCTCCGGTTTTGCTCCGTCTGCAGACCACCGACCAAATGCCCGCTCGAGCATCGGCTTAATCGTTTCCATGTCTGTATCGCCAACGACGTAAATCGTCACATTGTCCGGACGCATCCAATTTCGTTGCCAGCCGACGAGGTCATCGCGCGTGATTGCCGACACACTTTCGATGGTGCCCGACCCGGTGAGCGGGATACCGTAAGCGTGGCCTTCACCGTACATCAAAGCAGGAAGCATACGGAGGGCAATGGCTGTAGGGTTAGCTTTTTCCTGCGCGATGCCCGTCAAGATTTGTGTGCGTTGGCGCTCGATCTCCTCAACGGGGAACGATGGGCGTAGAACGACGTCGGCCATAAGGTCGAGAGAATTCGAAAGATTTTCCGTTAGGGACGACATCTGAACAGAGGTCGTGTCGAGGTTGGACCCTGCGCCAAGCGTCGTGCCCAACTTTTCAAGCTCCGCAGAGAGTTCTAACGCATCGCGCCGGCCGGCGCCTTCATCGAGCATGGACGTGGTGAAACTTGCGAGACCGAGATTGCCGCCAGCGTCTGCGGCGTAGCCGGCGTCGAACTGGAGCGCCACATTGACCACGGGGACGGTGTTCCGCTCAGCCAGCACGATCTCGATGCCATTCGAAAGCGTCGTGGTCTGAACATCGGGGAAGTCGAGCGTTGTCTCACCCACCACATCTGGAAGACCGGTACTCCGATCCACACCCGCCTGCGCCGATGTAAAGTCCTTAGACGGAAGAACTGTAAGCTGATAGTAATTGTCCTTCAGCCACGCCCGTGCAGCGGCCTGGACAGAATTCGGATCGGCGTTTTCGAGCTGATCAAGTTCACGCTGGTAATAGCCCGGATCGCCGGCGACGAGTTCCCCTTGCGCGAGGGTCACCGCCTTGCCGCCGAAACCGCCGACTTGCTCAAGACCACGGACGATTGATGCTTTCGTCTTTGTAGATACCAAATCGACTTCGCTGCGTTTTGGGGCTTTAGCAAGAAAGTCCGCTATCTGACGGTCGAGTTCAGCCTCGACTTCAGCGATGTCTTCGCCATCTTTCACCGAGACAACAACGCCGAAAACGGAGGCCATTTGCTGTTCGAGATTGAACACACTCACATCGGTGGCAATCTGCTGATCGTATACCATCGACTTGTAAAGACGTGAGTTTTTACCGCTGCCTAAGATAGATGCAGCGATGGCAAGGTCCGTGGAAACGGGGCTTGTGTCCTCAGGCGCGACCCACACGCGGTAGATCCGCGCCTGCGGGACTTGGTCATACATGGTTTCACGATTGATCTGTGTACGGTTAGGAATCCATGCTTCCCATTTGGTCAGCGGCGGCCCGGCCTCGATGTCGCCGAAGTACTTTTCGACAAGAGGTTTTGCTTCCTCAGCATTGATATCGCCCGCGAGCACGAGGATCGCGTTGTTCGGGCCGTAATATTCTTCGAACCACCCCTTCACATCCTCAAGCGTCGCCGCATTGATGTCCTCCATTGATCCGATCACGGTATGTCCATACGGGTGGTTGGGCGGAAAAAGACCTTCGATGATCGAGCCGAATACGCGTCCGTATGGGGCGTTTTCGCCCTGGCGCTTTTCATTTTTGACCACGCCCCGTTGCTCATCGAGCTTGTCCTGGGTGATCGCGCCGATGAAGTGGCCCATCCGGTCCGATTCCATCCACAGAATGCGATCCAAGGCAGGGGTGGGCACCGTCTGGAAATAGTTGGTGCGGTCGAAGCTGGTCGTGCCGTTCAGATCCGTCGCACCGATTTCCTGCAGCGGCTTGAACCATTCGTCGTCATAGTTTTCGGAGCCGTTGAACATGAGGTGTTCGAACAGATGCGCGAACCCGGACTTTCCTTCCGGCTCGTCCTTTGAGCCCACTTTGTACCAGACGCTGACGGCGACCACAGGCGCCTTCCGGTCTTCGTGGACGATGACGGTCAGACCGTTGTCGGTCTCAAATTTTTCGAACGGGATCGCGATGTCTTGGGCGAGGGCACTGCCGACACAGGCCGTTAGGTTCGCCGCCAGGAGAACCGCGCAAGCTGTGAAGTTCATGAGACGTTTCAAGGTTGTGTGCTCCCAAAGTGCATGCTTAGGTTTGTTGAAAATCGATAAAAACAACTAGCGGGAGTTATCCCCCTACGCAAGACACGCTCCACACGGAATGGGCGGTGAAAGAGGGCCGGGTCTTTTGCCAACCCTACCGCCTCTCCATATGCATAGACGGGAGGCGTACAATGATCGATGCACCACTGACCTTAGCCGAAGAAATTCTGTTGCTGATGTTGGACGACATTTCTGGTCGCAACGTCGCCGGGATGCCCTCTTACCTCGCGGCGGGCGCTGCCCTCGCCGATCTCGCGTTCGGCGGTCAGCTGAAGACGACGGGCGAGGGGAAAAAGGCGCGGTTTGAACGTGTCTACGGTGCCGATCAGCCGACCAACGCGCATCTTCAGGCCGTGCTTGAGAGGCTGGTTGAAAAGGGGCTGGATAAGAAACCGGAAGCGCTCGTTTCCCGCGTGGCCAACACCAAGGGTATCATGGCGTTGCTGCGCAATGGTCTCGTCGATCGCGGCATTCTCAGTCGCGACGAGAAGAAAGTCCTCTTCTTCTTTACACAGACGACTTATCCGACAGCAAACGCCGCGCCGGAAGCTGCGTTGAAAGAGCGTCTGCGGGCAGTGATCGCCGGATCAGATCCTGTCGCGCCTGAAGACGCTGTCCTGATCACGTTGGCGAAAACCGGAAACGTCCTCCGGCGGAACTTCGACAAAGAGCTGCTGAAGAGCCGCAAGGAGCGCCTGAAAGAAATCACGTCCGGCGAAAATCTCGCGGCCGGCGCCACGCTGCAAGCGATCGAAGCTGTCCAGATGGCCATCATGGTCGCTACCATCGTTCCAACCGTTGCCATCACCGCCAGCTAACCCGCGCTCATTTTCGCGGTTCAGCAGGTGCATCGCCGTGCCGTCAGATTACAATTGGTCCGCGCGATCAGAATAGGCGTTGCATTGGCGTTGGCTTTTGGCTTGCAAGGAAGTGTCATCCGAAAGGTGATGGGGGTCCACTTTGCCGCTCCGGCTCACGCTTCCTGAGAAAGTGCTGCTGCTCGTGCTCGATGAGATCACGACATGGGACGGCGCTGTGATGCCTGGCTATCTGGCGGCCGGTGCGGCGATCGCGGAGCTGACCTATCGCGGCCACATCACACCGGTGGGTGAGGGGCGGACCACGTGGTTCCAGCCGACCTACATGCAGCATCCGCGCGATGAGATGCTCGCCTACGTGCTCGACATTATGACCGCGAAGAGTTTTGAGAAGCGCGCCGGTGCCTTGGTTTCGGCGGTCGCGAACCAGCGTCCGCTGATAACGGGGCTGAAGAACAACCTCCTGCACAAGGGCATTCTGCGGCGGGAGTCGCGCCAGAGGTACCTCATCTTTTGGGAGACGATCTTTCCGGTGGACAATCCGGTTCCCCAGGAAGCCCTGGTGAAGCGGATGACGGATACGATCTTCGGCAACCGCGATATTCCGTTTGAGCTGGCCGTGATGATTACCCTGGCCAGGGGTGCTGGGGTGCTGCCCCATTATTTCGACCGGCGGCTTCTGCGGGCCCAGCGCCAACGGCTGAACGATATCGGGCGGGGCGCCGCGCTCGATCGTATGGCCAATGAGTACGAGGTCGACGCACTGACCGCCGCGTACGTCGCATCTTTAGCTTTCCCAGGGGCCGCTTCACATATGAAGTAGACGGACTACCGGTAAGGCGCGTCGAGTTCGATGTTGCGGGCGATTTCCCGTTCCCACCGGTCGCCATTCGCCAAAAGCTTGTCTTTGTTATAGAAAAGCTCTTCCCGAGTCTCCGCAGCGAACTCGAGATTGGGACCTTCTACGATGGCATCGACGGGGCAGCTCTCTTGGCAATAGCCGCAATAGATGCACTTGGTCATGTCGATGTCGTAGCGGGTGGTGCGGCGGCTGCCGTCTTCGCGCGGCTCGGCCTCAATCGTGATGGCTTGCGCCGGGCACACCGCTTCGCAGAGCTTGCACGCGATACAGCGCTCTTCTCCGTTCGGGTAACGCCGCAGGGCATGCTCTCCGCGGTAGCGCGGGGAGATTGCTCCGCGTTCGAACGGATAGTTCACCGTGTGCTTTGGCCGAAAATAGTACTTCAGCCCCAGCCAAAAGGCTGACGCAAAGTCCGTAAGCAGAGCACCTTTGAGAGCTTGGGCAACACGCGACATGGCTCAGCTTCTCCACGCATTGAAGAGGTCCTGCGCACCCGGAATATAAAGGAGGGCGAGCGCGACAAGCATCAGATAGGCGACCGACGTCGGCAAGAAGATCTTCCACCCGATCCGCATCAGCTGATCATACCGGTAGCGCGGCACAATCGCTTTCACCATCGCGAACAGGAAGAAGATGAAGACCACTTTGACGATGAACCATAGCGGCCCCAGCGCAGGCGTGTTGAGGCCTGCGAAATCCCCAAAAGGCGAAAGCCATCCGCCTAGAAACAATATGACGGTCATCGAGCACATCAGGACGATGTTCATGTACTCGCCGATCATGAACAGAAGATACGGCGTCGAGCTGTACTCCACTTGGTAGCCTGCCACGAGCTCGGACTCCGCTTCGGGCAAATCAAAGGGCGGCCGGTTGGTCTCGGCAAGCGCCGAGATGAAGAACATCACGAAGAGCGGGAACAACGGCAGGACGTGCCAGTTGAGAAGGCCAAGCCCCCGGTCCTGGCTCATCACGATATCGCTGAGGTTCATCGACCCAACGAGCAGCAGCACCGAGATGATGATGAAACCGAGAGAGACCTCATAACTGACCATCTGCGCTGCTGAGCGGAGCGCGCCGAGAAACGGGTACTTCGAGTTCGACGCCCAGCCGCCCATGATAATGCCGTAAACGCCGAGTGAGCTGACCGCGAACAGATACAGAATGCCGACGTTGATGTCGGCGACCACCAGCCCTTGGCCCACCGGAATAACAGCCCAGGAAATGACGGCGAGCACAAAGCTCAGCATCGGCGCGATCAAGAAGACGGATTTATCCGCGCCGTCTGGGATCACGATTTCCTTGAGGGCGAACTTGATGAAGTCGGCGAAGGACTGGAGCAACCCAAAGGCGCCCACCACGTTCGGCCCTTTGCGCATCTGCACGGCCGCCCAGACCTTGCGATCGAACAGCAACAAAAACGCCAGGCTCACCAGCACGCTGAGCAGCAAAATCGTCGCTTGGCTCAGCGTCGTGAGCGCGCCGAGGACAGGGTTGGCCCAGTCGCGGGTGGTCAGAAATTCCATCCCGATTTTGGTAGCGGACGCTAGGCGCTCTGCTCAAGCCGTTTGATCGCTTTTGTCCTGCCAATTCCCGATGTCTGGCGTTGAGGCAGCCGCTGGGAGGCTTCAAATTGCGCGCCTAGGCCGCGCCTAAGCTGCGCCCGACCAGCCGCTTTGGAGAGTAGACCATGATCGACACGCTCGTTTCTTCAGCGATCAAAAGCGGCTTTCCGGCCAATCTCGACCATCCGATCGTTGCGCGGCGCGCGGCCTTCAACGACGCCATCCGCGAGAAAAAGACCGGGCCGATCAAACGGCTGCTCAGTTCGGATGTCGTTCTGGTGACCGGCTCCGATAGCGGCGCCATCGTCGGGCGCGACGCCCAGCTCGCCATCTGGCGCGATGGATTTCAATCAGCCGAGCGGCTGGTTTTCAGCCGCACACCGCACTGCGTTCTCCCTTCACCCGTCGAACCGTTGGCCACCGAGCTCGGCACCTGGATCGGCAAGCCCGAGCGCGCGGACGGCAGCGATGTGCGCGGCGACTACACTGCAAAGTGGCGCCAAGAGGGCGGCGGCTGGCTGTTGGAAGCAGAAATCTTCACCACCACCGGGTGCCGCCCGCCGCTCAGTCTGGCATGAAAGCCACGTGATATGTCTCGAGAGGACGCCCCAATGATCCGTATAGCTCTTTTATTGTGCGTAGCGCTATTTTCCGCCGCCGGGACCGCTGGGGCGCAGCCCGCAACCACCGGTGCGCGCGCGGACCGAGCCGAGATCCTGCCGATGAAAGAACGCGCAGCCGTGCGCGATGCTTGGCTTGAGGAGCGTCTCGATAACCTGATGCCGCAGCTGATGGACGAGGCCGAAATCGATCTTTGGGTCTTGATCGCGCGGGAGTACAACGAGGATCCCGTCGTCAAGACGATGCTGCCCGCGACGTGGCTTAACGCCCGTAGGCGGACCATCTTGCTCTTTGCACGAACGGAAACCGGCGTCGCACGCTATGCTGTCGCCCGCTATCCCGTAGGAACGCTCTTCCCTTCGGCTTGGGATCCTGAGACACAACCGGATCAATGGGCCCGCCTTGCAGAGCTCATTGCCGAGCACGATCCCGCAAAGATCGCCATCAATACATCGTCGCTCTTCGGTCTCGCCGATGGTATGGCCTATCGGCAGCACAAAGAGTTTATGGCTGCATTGCCGCGCCGGTACCGGCGGCGGGTTGTCAGCGGTGAGCGGTTGGCAATCAACTGGCTTCAAACGCGATCAGCCTCGGAAATGGCCGTGTTCCCTGGCATTGTCCGTATTGCCCATGACATCATCGAGACGGCCTTCTCTCGGCAGGTGATCACGCCGGGAGAAACAACGACCGAGGACGTCGAATGGTGGATGCGCGATCGCTTGACGGCCCTCGGGCTTGGGACATGGTTTCATCCCTCGGTCAGTGTCCAACGCCAGGAGTTGGGAGTTGCCGACAATTGGCCAGCAACGTTAGGCGAAGAGCAGGTCATCCGACCGGGAGATCTGGTGCATGTGGATTTCGGCGTGACCTATTTGGGAATGAACACCGACACGCAGCAGCACGCCTATATTCTGACGCCCGGCGAGACCGACGCACCGCAGGGTCTGAAAACGGGTATCGCGGCGATGAACCGAGCGACCGATCACTTGACGTCTTGTTTCGAAGTGGGCGTGTCGAGCAATGCGGTCCTTGGCTGCGCTCTCGATGCGGCGCGTGCTGATGGTCTGCGTCCGACATATTATAGCCACGGCATCGGATACCATGGCCATGGTGCGGGCAGCGGCATCGGCTGGTGGGACGATCAGTCCACAGAGCACCCGAGTGGATTTCTTCCGCTGCGTCCGATGACAGCGTGGGCAATCGAGTTGAATAACGTCGCCAGCGTGCCCGAGTGGGGCGGCCAGGATGTCGTCTTCAAAGCAGAAGAAGACGCATTTTTTGATGGCACTTCAGTGCGTTATATGGATGGCCGCCAGACTAGGTTGCACCTTATCCCGAGCCAGTAGTCAGACGTCGCGCCGGGTCCAAATTTCCAGCCGGGCGGGATAGTCGTCGCGCTCTGACGGCTTAATCCGTTTGCTGAGTTCGATATCCCACTCCGCTTCATCAAGCGGCGGGAAGGACGTATCCCCATCAACGTCCGCTTCGATTGTGGTGAGGTAAAGCTTGTCGGCAAGACGGAACGTCTGTTCGTAAATCGTCCCGCCACCGATGATGCAGATCTCATCCGCCTCGTTGTCGAGGATGTCCTTTCGCGCTGCCATCATGGCCGCGCCGATGCTCTCACAGACCAGCGCATCGGTCGGCCGAAAGTCGTTGCTCCGTGTAATGACAATATTCGTCCGTTCAGGGAGGGCCTTGCCAATGCTCTCATACGTCTTCCGCCCCATAATGACGGGCTTACCGATCGTCACGCTTTTGAACCACTTGAGGTCCGAGCGCATTTTCCACGGCAGGTCACCGTCCTTCCCGATGATCCCGTTCTGCGCCCGAGCCACCACAAGAGCGATCGGTGCCGCGCTCATACGGCGATCGGCGCTTTGATCGCCGGGTGCGGATCATAGCCCACGACGTCAATGTCCTCATACTGAAAGTCGAGGACATCCTGGACATCGGGGTTCAGCTTCAAGAGCGGCAGAGGACGCTCAGCTCGCGTCAACTGGAGTTCGGCCTGCTCAATGTGGTTGAGGTAGAGGTGCGCGTCGCCGAGCGTATGAACAAAGTCCCCGACACCCAGCCCCGTGGCTTGGGCCAGCATATGGGTTAGCAGAGCATAGGATGCGATATTGAACGGGACCCCGAGGAAAATATCCGCCGAACGCTGATAAAGTTGGCAGGATAACCGTCCGTCCGCGACGTAAAACTGGAAAAGGCAGTGGCACGGCGGAAGCGCCATATCGTCAACCAGCGCAGGGTTCCAGGCACTCACCACATGCCGGCGCGAGTGCGCGTTCGTGCGCAGCGCGTCCTGCACCTTGCCAATCTGATCGACGGTGCCGCCGTCATAGTCCGGCCAAGACCGCCACTGCGCGCCGTAGACGGGGCCAAGCTCACCGTTCTCGTCGGCCCACTCATCCCAAATGCTGACGCCCGCTTCTTGCAGCGATCGCACATTCGTCTCACCACGGAGGAACCAGAGGAGCTCATGGATCACCGACTTACGGTGGACCCGTTTTGTGGTGAGCAGCGGAAAGCCCTCGCTGAGGTCAAACCGCATTTGGTGGCCGAAGACACTCTTGGTGCCCGTGCCGGTTCGGTCGTCGCGGGTGATGCCGTCAGCCAGAACCCGCTCGAGAAGATCATGATACGCGCGCATGTGCGGAACATGGACGATTCTTCGCTGGAGCGGTCTTTAACTTTTACACCTGAGCGCGCTGCGATCAGTTGTTGCGAGTCATTCGCAAATAGTGCAAGGTGTCGACATTAAAGGGAGCTCGCCATGCAACGCGTTTTCGGAACGATCCTCCTGCTCGTTGTGGTGGCCGCGGTGATATGGCGGCTCCCGACCAATGGTTGGCCCTCGCTGCTCTGGCTCGCCACCCAGCTGGGTATCACGTTCATCCGCGCGCCTTATTCAAAGCGGACGAGCGAAAATGTCTCGATGAAGCAAAGCGCCCAAGGCACGGAGCGGCTTCTGCTCGGTTTGGTCGCCGTTCTCGGCGGTCCGCTCCCCATTGCGCACCTGGCCTTCGGTATTTTCAGCTTTGCCAACTATAGCGTTCCCGTCTGGGCTTCGGCCGCGGGAGGGGTGGCGCTTGTGTTTGCGCTTTGGCTTTTCTGGCGAAGCCACGCTGACCTCGGTGACAATTGGAGTGTGACCACAGAGCTCCGCGAAGGCCACAACCTGACCACGCGGGGTGTCTACGCGCGCATCCGTCACCCCATGTATCTCGCGATCTTCCTCCTGTTCGGCTTGCAGCCTCTGTTTCTGCAGAACTGGATCGCCGGCTGGTCGGGTCTTGCCGCCTTCACCCTCATGTACTTCGTCCGCGTGCCTTACGAAGAGGCGATGATGCGCGAGCAGTTCGGCGAAGAGTACGATTTCTACTGCGCACGCACCGGCCGGATTTTCCCCAAATTCGGCGGCTAGTTCGCCTGTCGCCTCGGCGGAACGCGGCGGGCATAAGCGCCTGTTATCCAAACCTGCTGCGAGGCCTTCAATTCGTAAGGCTTTGGGCCTATGTACGAGAGGCTGCCTCGGCAGATATGGCGATAAAAGGCGCTCGTAATAAGCGGACTGGACCCGGGGGCGGTACCCGGCGGCTCCACCCAAGGACTTGAGGAAGAATTCGCAAGTCTTTCGGCGGGGCCGAAATAGCATCGACAGACGTGTAAAGGTTCTGCTTTCGTCCGGATGGTCTCCGTTATTGGACCATTTAAACTAGTTGCAAATGACAACTATGATGAAGGTTTCGCTCTCGCTGCGTAACGCAGCGCGGGTAAACCGCTTTAAAGCCCTAGTCTCTTATCAAGGCTAGGCGGGGCCGCCGGGGGCCTGGCAACAGAACCCCGGCATTTTTTTGGCACTATCGGCCTTCCGGCCTGTTTGAGTGCATCTCCGTGGCGCTACCGGCCTTTCGGCCTATTTGAGCGCGGCGATTTTGCGCTACCGGGCATCTGTTTCTGCACTACCGGCCGTTGGCCTGTTTGAGTGCGTTTGTGTTGCGCTCAGCTCGTCCGGCGCTCCCAACTCTCCTGGCACCGCGTCACCGGTCCCACGATGCGACAAACGTCGCTTGCGTTTGCGACCGGAGCTGCAAAGCTCTCGATGGGCTTGTGGAGCGTGTGTCCTGTGGTTGTGTTGTCGGTTCTGTCCCTCTGGCTCTCGCTTGCGCTCGCTAGCGCAGCTGAGGAGGCTTCCCCGCCGTTCGCGCAATTCTACGGCACTTGGACGTTGAAGGACGACACCTTCCAGCAGGTTTGGGATACCAAAACCCTCCAGACCCTCACGATCCCCAACCACATCACCGTCTGCGATAAGGTGAATACGGATCAAACCGTGCTCTGCGTCGTCGATGCGGGCGGGCTCAAGGGCCACATCCTCTGGGCCTATGACAAAAGCGCAGGCCTGCGCCACCTTTCGCATTTCGGCACGAGCCGTCTCGGCACAGGTGCGGGGACCATCGATGACGCTGGCAACCTCCGCCTCCGTGTTCAGTTCACAGACGAGCCCGAGGGGACCTATCGTCTCTACACGTATGAATGGCGCGATCCCGACACCTACGAAATGGTCTCACGCCAATACGATGCCGACGACCGTCCGACGGGAAATTGGTACGGTGGGACGTTCGTTCGTCTTGCGCCCTGACCAGGGTGCGCGCACCGTGCCTAGGACATTCATTGGAGCCCGTAGGTCATGGCTGATCTCCCCGACGACCCGCGATTTGTGAAGCAGCTTCAGGCCCATCGCACGTCCTGGGCAAAGGCGAAGCGGCCGAGCAACATCGTCGCTCCTGGCCCCGGCCAAGAGAGCGTCTGGGACTATCCGCGCCCACCCGAGGTCCGCGATGCCGAAGGCCCGCTTCGGATCGTCTTTGCTGGTGAAGAGGTCGCGCGGACCGAGCATGGCTTACGCATCGTCGAAACCGCCGGCGCGCCGGTTTATTTCTTTCCGCCGGAAGACGTGCGCCTCGATTGGCTGAAACCCACTGGCCAGAGCAGCTTTTGCGAGTGGAAGGGCGAGGCGCATTACCTCGATCTGGTCGTTGGCGAGGCCACCAGCGCGGACGCCGCCTTCCTCTACCCCGACCCGCTCGATGACCTCGGCCGCGGCTTCAGCCGGATCGCAGGCTGGATCGCGTTCTACGCCAGCCGCGTCGACGAAGCCTGGGTTGGCGACGAACGCGCCACGCCCCAGCCCGGCGGCTTCTATGCAGGATGGGTCACCAGCCGCATCACCGGACCGATCAAGGGAGGTCCCGGCTCCCAAGGGTGGTGACATTCTGTCCTCCTGACCGAATAAAATGACATTTGGCATCACTGCGCGATTATGAGACGCTATAAACCGCTCCCGAGCTCAGCCATCGCAGTTTGCGGTCCCGCTCGGCTCTAGAGAGCCAAAGGCGCCACCCAAGCGCGCCGCGAACGAGCAACCCTTGGGGCAACAGGGGTTGGAGGAGGTGTCGGCGTGCTCAAGCAATTCATGAAACGGCCCATTTGGCTCGCAGCGATCGTTGCATCGGCCTGTAGCTCTGTGGTGGCGCCGCCTCCGGCAAATTCGCTCACGGTCGAGGCGCTCCGCGCTTTGCCCACCCAAACTTACGTGATCCAGCCCGAGGACGCCGACCTCAATTTCTCGGTCAAACCCCTCGGCTTCCCCTCCGTGAAGGGCAGCTTCGCCGGGTTCGACGGCAGCGTCGTGGTGGAAAAGGCGGCCGAAGATAAGATCAGCGTTGAGGCGACCGTCGATCTCGACAGCGTCACCTTCAACAGCGATTGGTACGAAAACGTCGTCAAAAGCCCCGCTTGGTTCGACGTCGAAAATCATCCGCAGGCGGTCTTCGCGGGCTCTCTCGATGGGTGGGACGGTGAAGGCACCGGCACCATCGCTGGGCAGATCACTGTGAAGGGCATCACCAAACCGGCCGAGTTTTCGATCCGCCTTAACTGTGATGTGAATGATCCGTGTCCGATTGATGCGGTCGGCTTCTCCGGCGAGATCATCCTCAACCGCCGCGACTTCGACATGACCGAATTCCGAGGCCTGGTCGGTAACAAAGTGACGCTGAAATTCTCCGGCGCACTGGTCACCGCGGATGAGCGAATTGCCGCCGCGCGGTAGCAACACTGCTGGAAAACTTGGTTGATGACGACTTGCCCTACTTATATGCGTATTCGAACTGAAAGCAATGGTCGCTTATGGGTGAAGAAGTTCTAGACGGTGTGGAAGTCAGCAGATCGGCTAACGAGAAGCTAAAGCTTTGCATCCATTGCTTTCAGTCGATTCACGCAAATGCTCTAAGATGTCACCACTGCTCCTCTTTTCAAGATTGGCGGAGAAAGCTTAATCTATCAAATACTCTATTGGCATTGCTTGTTGCCTTCGTTTCGGTCTCTACTGTTGCCGTTCAAACAGTCTCTAGTGTTACGCAAAAAAAGTATTCAAAGACCGAGGTGATGTATGTAGGGTCGCAGCAGGCGACTCTTTCATTTTCTGTTTTCAATGAGGGCAATCGAAGTGCAATCATCGACCGCATACAGATAAATTTTGAGACAGAAGACGCGCAAAGATCGGTCCAGACGATACTAATGACTGGGACGTTTTCCGTTTTTCCGGATACACCTCTGACAATACTCGCGCAACCGATCCTCGTTGAGATGTACAACGACACTTGTGATCTAACAACTGACGACCTTGTGAGTACCTCGATCTCCGTAGAATTACAGGAATACAAAAAGCCTAGGCAACAAATTTCTTTGCCATTATCGATAGATGAATTTGAGTTGATACTGTCATCCACAAAACAAGCCTTAAGTCAAGCCCAGCGCATGCCTAACAACGTAATCGAATTAGAGTGCTGATCTTAGTAGCAAGTCTTGTAAGAGGCGCTATAAATTCGTTTGACTGAATCTGAGGTTTGGAGGATTTAAATCGCTCGTCGGCGCGATGATTTTTTAACTCCTCGAAGAGTTCACCCCTCGGCCTTATCCTGCGTTAGCTCCACGTCGTAGCCCCAGAGGTACTTGAGGTGGTTCATCACCGCGTCTTTGGTTTTGGGGTCGAGGACACGATCCTTGTACACCGTATGCCGGATCTTCAGTGTACGGTCTCCCTCAAGGTCGGTGCCGACGACTTGAAGGTTGGGTTCGTGCATGCCGAGATCATACATCGTCGCTAACGCATCGCGCGCCTTGATATACCCCATTTCGTCGTGGATCGCTTCGACCCGGTAGTACGGCTTTCGACCATCATCGTCGAGGGCGAACAGGCGGAAGTCGCGGATCACTTTCGGTGATAGATATTGCTGGATAAAGCTTTCGTCCCGGAAGTTGGCCCAGGCGAACTTCAGCTCCTCGCGCCAGTCGCCTTTGCCTGCGAGGCCGGGGAACCACTCGCGGTCCTCATCGGTGGGATCCGTACAGATACGGACGATATCTTCCATCATCGCAAAACCAAGCGCATACGGATTGATACCTGAATACCGGCGATCATCGAAGTCGGGTTGGAAGACAACCGAGCTGTGGGAGTGGAGGAACTCCAGCACCGCACCGTCAGAAATCTGACCCCGAGCGTGGAGCTCATTCATGATATAGTGGTGCACAAATGTGGCGCAGCCCTCGTTCATCACCTTGGTTTGCTTCTGTGGATAGAAGTACTGCGAGACGTTCCGCACGATACGGATGATTTCCCGCTGCCAGGGCCGCAGGGACGGCGAAGCCTTCTCCACGAAGTAGAGAATATTCTCCTCGGGGAGCTTGATGTTCCGCACTTCGCCAAGGCGCGCTTCGGCACTCTCGGGATCCTCCTCACGCTGAGGAAGCGTGCGCCACAGGTCGTTGAAGTTCTCGCGCTCATGCTCGAGCCGCGCCATCACCTTCTCTTTTTGCTCCGTCTGCGACAGTTTCGGAGGACGGTTGTATCGAAAGACGCCTTGGTCCTGCAGCGCATGGGCCGCGTCGAGCGTTTGCTCCACCTCCTCCCAGCCATATTCATCCTCACACCGAGAAATATATTTCTTGGCGAAGTCGAGATAGGAGAGAATGGCCGAAGCATCCGTCCACTGACGGAAGAGGTAGTTGTTCTTGAAGAAGTGGTTGTGCCCATAGCACGCGTGCGCCATCACCAGCGCCTGCATCGTCATGGAGTTCTCCTCCATGAGATAGGCGATACACGGATCAGAATTGATAACGATCTCGTACGCGAGGCCTGAATAACCCTTCTGGTAGTTCATGCTGTCCCGCGCAAACGCCTTGCCGAAGGACCAATGCCGATACATCAGCGGCATGCCGTGGGAGCTGTAGGAATCGAGCATCTGCTCTGACGTGATGATCTCGATCTGGTTCTCGTAAATGTTCAGACCAAGATCGTTCAGAGCAATGTCCTCGATTGCATCAAGCGCGCGCTGCAAATCGGCAAACGTCCAAGCACCATCATCGTAGAGCAATTCAGATTTTGGCGATGCGCTCATGGGGTTATCTCCTGGCTCTGCAACGAGCGGTTTTGCTGGGATTATGCAGCGCTACTCCTAAACATTTACCACACATTCCGCCTTGGGCTATGCGCGGTTTGTTCATCTAGGGAGCGGTCGATGCTCGACAGCCTGCGCCGTGCCTTTGGGGCGCGGCCTTCTGCGGAGGTTTCCGAGGCGATCACACGTTATCGCGAGGACGGATATGCCGTCCTGCGCGGGGCCATTTCGGCGGATCTCTGCTCACGGTTTTGGGAGGACGTTGAACGCAGCCTCGCCGAGGACCCTGATTTGCGGGTGGTCACGCGAGGTGCGCCGGTGCGGAACGCCGAGCGCGCCGTACCGTTTGGTCCGCTTTGGACGGGGCAGGGCAATCCCGATCGGATCATCGATATCGAAGCTCAGGTCGCCCTGACGGCTGAACTGATGCTGCACAAAACCGTCGCTGCGTTCCTCAAAGAGGCGATTGGCGGGGTGCCGACCTGCATCCAAACCCTGACCTATTCGCACTCAAGCCAGCAGGCGGCCCATTCGGATAAGTACCTCGTCAGCCCCCGTGCCGCCGGGCCCTATGACCGGGAGACGCTCATTGCCTCTTGGGTTGCGCTGGAGGCTGCCGACGATGGCAATGGCGCCTTGATCGTCTGGCCTGGTTCGCATCGGTTGGAGAAAAAGCGGCTCAAGGATGACTTCGCAGGCGACTATTCCGCGTACGTTCGGCATCTCGAAGACCTGTGCGCGGAGGCGGGCATTGCGCCGATCCGTTTCCACGCCGAGGCTGGCGACGTCCTCTTCTGGCACGGCGACCTGGTCCATGGCGGTGGCCCGATCGAGGATCGTAGCCGTACACGGAAGAGCCTGGTGAGCCACTATGCATGCCTTGGCAAAACGCCGCGCTCGCATTGGGACAAAAAAACGCTCCGTACACTCCCAACCGGTGCCTACTTCGCGCCATCTGCTTGACCCGCAGGTTTATTCGTCGCCCGGGGCGCCCGTGACAACAGGCAGTGACGCAGCTTTCCAGCCTAAGATCCCGCCGTCGAGGTGGTAGATCTCGTCGATGCCTGCGTCCTTCAGAATGCGGACGGCCCGGCCCGAGCGATTACCCGATCGGCAGTGGACGAGATAGGGCACATCGCGGGGGAGTTTGATCACTTGGCTTTTAAAGTTCGGCGCGTAGTAGTTGATCTGCGCTGCGCCCTCAATCCGTTCAGCGTTAAATTCCCGCCGTGTACGGACGTCCAAGATTTGGATGTCATCCCGCTCCTTCAGCAGCTCAGCAGCTTCGGAAGCGTCCACATGGATCACGCCATCCTTCATCGTACCGATTTCTGATGCGGCCAGAGACAGCACGGCGACAAGTGTTGTAAGCATGGCGAACAGTTCCTTCCCACTTTAGCGCAGCGGCGATGTCGGTGCGCAACTAAGGGCTTAGCAGAGCTGAGCGAGGCCGCAAAAGGGGGGAGCAGCTGGTGCCTGGCGACACGCCCTTACCATTCGGTCGCGTTCCTAAGCATAAGTGTGGTCCAGTCCTTCCGGCGCCGAAGCACCGTTCCAATTAATCCCACGACAGGGGTCGCCAGCAGTGAGACCGCAGCCGCGTGCGGATAGTCCTCTGACGTGCCCCAAAACCGAAGGACGATGCAGGCGACGATAAATGGAATGATCAGTATAACTACAAGCGCCAACAGGGCTAACGTCCCAAGGCGGTGGATGGCTCGCTGGGCGGCGCTACCTTGTCGTGCTGACCGATCGGCGGACCAAGCGACAATCGCGCCGACGCTGAAGTAGGAGGCAGTGAGACCGAAGGCCGACGCCGCCAAGAACACAGCGACGTCACTGAAGCTCACGCCGCTTGGCCCTTCTTCTCCTTTGAGAACAGCTCACGGAAGACCGGGAAGATGTCGCGCGGGTGGGCGATGCGGGTTTGGGCGAAGCGGTCGTCGGTGATCGAGCGGTAGGCCCGCCACAGCTCAGCCCCGGCATCGGGGTCGCTGAAGACATCCATCTCGCGCTCGTCGAGGATCTCGATATAGGCGTAGTACTGAAGGATCGGCAGCACTTCCTCGTTGAGGAGCTGAACGCAGCGCTGGGCATCGCCCGACTGGGTGTAGCCGTCTGAGGCTTGCGCCACGTAGATGTTCCAATCGTCCGTGGGGAAACGTTCGCGCTGGATCTGCTGCATCACCTCAATCGCCGTGCTGACGATCGTGCCGCCCGATTGGCGTGAGTAGAAGAAGGTCTCTTCGTCAACCTCTTCGGCATGGTGCGTATGCCGAATAAAGACGACCTCCACCTTTTCGTACCGCTTTTGCAGGAAGAGGTAGAGCAGCATGTAGAACCGCTTGGCGAGATCCTTCTCCCGCTCGCCCATCGAGCCGGAGACGTCCATCAGGCAGAACATCACCGCGGCTGTCGTCGGGATCGGTTGGGGCGCGAAGGCGTTGTAGCGCACATCCAGCGGGTCGATATAGGGCGCCCAGCGGCGGCGCGCCTCAAGCTCTTCGAGTCGGGTGAGGACCGCTTTCATCTCCGCCCGCTGTTCCTCATTGGGCTGAGCAATCCGTTCCAGGTTGAAGAGGCGTTCTTTCAGCTCATTCACTTCCGCCGTCGACGGACGTTTCAGCGCGAGCCTGCGCCCATGGGCGTTCTTCATCGTACGGATGAGGTTGAGGTTGGTCGGCGCGCCCGACACCGTCACCCCGGCCCGGCGCCACTTCCACGCCGTCATCTCTTTGAGCGACGTCTTGATCAGGTTGGGGAGCTCAAGGTCCTCAAAGAAGATGTCGAGGAACTCTTCCTGGGTCAGGGTGAAGCTGAAATTGTCCTCGCCGTCCCCCGAATCGCTCGCGTCTTTGCCGCCCTTGCCGCCGCCTTGGGGCGGTTTGCGCAGGCGATCGCCCGAGGTGAACTCTTTGTTCCCGGGATGCACATGCTGGCGTTGGCCCGAGCTGCCGTCGAGGCGAAACCGCGGCTCCGCTGTCGACTTGGCCGGGATCGATATCTTACCCGATTGCTCAAGCTCTTTGACCGAGCGGTCGCGCAGCGATTTGTTCACCGCGTCTTTGATCTGGCCCTTGGCACGACGAAAAAAGCGCTGGCGGTTGCCCAGCGACTTCCCCTTGGGGTTCAGGCGGCGATCTATGAAGTGTGACATCGCCATTGAGTATAAACATACTTGGTGAAGGCGGGTCTAATTTTTTCGTGAGCGGCGCGTTCTAAGCGGCTTTGCTTGGCAGCCCGCCTCAAGACCGGATCGCGGACGCGATTTCGCCGACGGTAGCGCCCCGCGCGATCGACTCGCCGAACAGCAGCCGGAGGATCCCTGCCTCTTCCCCCTGCACGGTTCGGAGCAGGTGCGCTGCGATCACATCATCGACCGACCCCTCGGGTGCGAGGGGGCTGAGTTCCGCGATTGCCTTTTCGAACAGAGCGTCATCGGCTTCGTCATCGCCGGTAAGGTCAGATATCCTCTCCAAAACACTGGCCGACGCAGCGGGCGATCCGCCGGCATCTCGCAAGGTTGCGAGGTTGAGGCCGTCGACGATCTGCGGTTTCTGCCGTGCGACGCCGTTGAAGATCGAGAACATCATCGTCCCCGAGTCCTGGTCGAAGGCGACGGAAAACACTTGGTGCTGGAGGAGGAGAGACCAACCTTCGTAGCGCACGCCCTCCACGCCAACGCGAAATCTTAGGCGTCCGTCCTTGCTTTGTTGGATGATGCAAATGTCGTGAATGAACCGGCCGGGCAGGTCGTAGGAGGCCCGCGTCGACTTCCAAAGGCCGCAATAGTTTGCGCCGCGTTTCGCGGATGTTCGGTTCGCCTCTTCCAGGAAGCTCGCGGGGATCCAGTCGGTGATCGACTGCATGCTCTCGGGTGCTGTAGCGCCGAAGAGTGTGCGGAAATCATTGATTTCGCGGTCCCAATCGAACAGCGTGAAGCCAGGGATCCGCTCGGCGACGTACCGGGTGATGTTCGCGAGGTTGTGCTCCGAGGGGCGTACGGCGCCCGACGCCCATCGCCCGACGAGCGATTTGTCCACGTTCAGGCCTGAGGCGAGACCGGTGCGGCTGACGACAAGAGCCTTCAGCACGATTTTCAGCTTTTCTGAGAAATCGGTCGCGGTCATTTCTCCATCCCTTCGCGCCGATAGTGCCATTTCGTGCAACCAAATGCAACCTGAGATGCGCGCCGAAGCGCCTTTCCGCAATGGCGTTTTCGTAACAAGTGAAAATGACTCGCAGCGTCCTTTGTGAGAGGGGAGACGCGCGATCGGTGCTTTTTGCGCCACCGGGAACACGTT
>JBCDHW010000012.1:0-92098 GCA_038749595.1 Pseudomonadota bacterium | reverse complement strand
CGTCGTCGAGCGGTTCTTCTGCAAGCTCAAACACTTCAGAGCCGTCGCCACACGATACGAAAAACACGACGACAACTATCTCGCCCTCGTCAAACTCGCAGCATCACGCATCTGTATCCGCTTTATGAGTCGGTGACCTAGCCAAAGCCACTGTGGTCTACGTCAAGATATATGAGTGCAACCACTATTAAAGCGATAAAAGCAAAATAAAGGAGGACCCTTTTCCATTCAAACTGGAGCAACTGCGACACGATCACGAGTAGCGCTGAAGGCGCGCCGTATAAGCCAATCATAATCGGAGCAAGCACAGAATATCGCCCATCAGAAAGCCATTCGATGTTTAAGTAGGACGTCCAGCCAACGACCAGAATTAGCCATAAAAAACCGAGCCAAAACAGAGCAGACGCTGATTTTTCCCTCATTATTTCACCCCTTGGTCGACTAACTCGCGCGCGAGTTCGTCACGCCGCCTCGCCCCTTCAGCATTATCCCCGCTGAAGTAAAAAAGGCCACTGTTGTCCTGCATCTGCCCAAACAAAGTGGGAAGGGTTCCAGCAATACCAGCATCGCTCATCCCAGCCGAAATAGGATCACCCTGTGACGCAAGGTCGACTATGATAACGTTCAGAATGTTGGGATTGTTGCTTACCGCAGCAAGCAAGTCAGCGTTTATCGGCGCGCCTACCAGTATGAGATTATCTACGACGCCTCCGTTGTTCGCAGTAGCTAACGCCCCGGATGCTGCCGCAGCAGCACCCAACGAATATCCACCGAGATTAAACTGATCGCCATTTGCTCGTGCTGCATTCGATCTGGCAGCAAGTTCCCTACCAATGCCAAGGCTATCGAGTCGTGCAGCGTACTCCGCATCATTCAAGCTAGTCACCGACAGAACGTCTATAGCAAGTCTTGCAGTGCTCTGCGGATTGACGGTGACATCCACGTCTTTGATACCGGCTTCGGTAAATGCGCGCCTAAAATCTTCGAGATAAGCACCCTGCCGTCCTGCACCGCCTATGAAGAGAGTCTCCCGGCCGTTAGGGTCAATCGCATTCACCGGATCGTTGGCGACGTAGGCGTAGCGGTTGAACATGTCGGGCCGGCCTGGTGTGAACTGCACGGGGTCGGTGCTGAGGAACCTGCCTAGGGCGGGGTCGTGGGTTGGGCGCGGTCAGCGACCAACGGCTTGCATGGTGGTGAGGCCGGTGGCGCTGTCGCGGACGTGGCCGGTGAAGGCGCTCTGGTTGTCGTTGGCTGTGGCCGCGGACCAGTCCTCACCGTAGGGCGTATGGCTTTGCCGCCAAAGCACCGCGCCCTGCGCATCAGCCCCCACAATCGGCGTACCCAGATGATAGGTGTAGAGAGTAGTCACCGTCCCGTTGGTGACCCGCGCAATGCTCATCCCCGCCGCAGAGATATAGTCCGTCTCCTCACCCGTCGTCACATTGTCCCGGTGCATCAGCTGACCCGCCCGGTTGTAGACGGAGTAAGCGGCGGGTTATCAAGTTCCCGTGATGGCCGATCTGGTGCTTTCGCCGTGACGCTTTTCACCGAAACTGTGACACGCTGCCCCGCATAAAGACTCGCCCAGAACACCAACCGTCACCGCAGTGACCCAAAGATGACAGAACCCCGGATTTTGGTTTAAACCACTGTTTTCGTAGGGCTTCAGACCAACAGGCACCTGTGCGTCGTGTGAGATGAGGCACAAGCTGACCGCTGGGCCGTCGGAGGGAGATGGGACCTGACGATCTTTAAGGCGAGTACTTCTGTTCGCCCTCAATGTTACGGAGGAGTTGCTCGATGACATATTCTAGAGGCATTGCGGCATCTTCGTACCGCTCTAATTTCTCCCATTTGGAGAAAGGAGTAAGAACGTAGCCTTCTTCAATGTGATTATACCAAACCGCCGAACGACCGAGAATCGCAACAACCCAAAATCTCTTTTCACTGCGACCACTGTCAGTAAACTCCCATGCTTCTGGATGGATGTTGATCGCGTCCCATAACCGTGCTGCTGAAGGTCTCAGATTGTTCTGAGAAGTAATCAAAAGGTCAAAGATATCTCGCTCATCGATCATGATCAGTCTTCGCTTTCGGGATCCCGCTCTGGTTCTTGTTTGTCACTGCGAGTCTCCTTGCCCTTTGGTCCGTAGCCTGGCCCATACTCACGGTCATGGGTATGTGGATCAGTATGATCGTCAGGATAACCGTGATCAGTATGATCCGTCCGCGACTTTTGTCGGCCATACTCGTCGTAAGTGACGTCAGACTGTTCGTATTCTCCAGTCCTCGGATTGTATCTCCCGTGTCCGATTGTCTCTCCGCCTGCAGGCGTTCTCTGGTCGGGCGCCTTGCGATCGAAAAAATCGTCGGGAAGGGTCCCGGTCCCAGGGTCAACCCTGTCATTCCGGATTTGATCCCAAACATGTTCATCTAACGCCCCTCCGACGCCGTTAGGAACAGGAGCAGGTGTAGGAATGACAGGAACCCGTCCGTCTTTAAAGCTTTGATTCATCCTTGCGGCGATGGAAAATATCGCGCGAACGTTATTTCCATCCGGGTCGATCATGTTCACCGGATCGTTTGCGGCATACCCATACCGGTTGAACATGTCCGGGCGGTCCACCGCGAACTGCACGGGGTCGGTGCTGAGGAACCTGCCTAGGGCGGGGTCGTAGAACCTGGCTTGCATGTAGGTGAGGCCGGTGGCGCTATCGCGGACGTGGCCGGTGAAGGCGTTCTGGTTGTCGTTGGCCGTGGCCGCGGACCAGTCCTCGCCGTAGGGCGTATGGCTTTGCCGCCAAAGCACCGCGCCTTGGGCATCAGCCCCCACAATCGGCGTACCCAGATGATCGGTGTAGAGAGTAGTCACCGTCCCGTTGGTGACCCGCGCAATGCTCATCCCCGCCGCAGAGATATAATCCGTCTCCTCACCCGTCGTCACATTGTCCCGGTGGATCAGCTGACCCGCCCGGTTGTAGACGGAGTAAATCGTCACCCCATCAATCACCTGCTTCACCCGCTTCATGTTGCCGTCGTAGGTGTAGGTGCCGTTGATGTTCTTATGCGTTACCTCTTCGACCACGAAGTTGCGGAACTCGATGGTGCCCGGCCCGGTCAGTACTGACCGCCGGTAGAGCATCGGTCGCAGGAGACCGTCTGCTGACGTCGCGGTATATTGCAAAGTGTGGGTGGCCCACGGGTCACCGGGCGTAACGTCAATCAGTGTACGCACCGCGTCAGTCGTGTTTGTCGCAGTGTAGTCAGGATTGAGACGTCGGAACCCAACGCCAACCTCACCGCCAGGAGCCGTCGCGCTGCCAACAACACGCACATCAAAGGTGATTTGGTAAGTCTTTCCTTCTTCCGCAGTGATAACCGTACGCGGATTAATGTACTTGGATTGAGGGTTCGTCAGCGAGAGCGAGGCAATGCCGCCGCTGACTGTAAAATCGGTGTTCGGACCAACACTTGGGACCCCGCCAAGCCATTTTTTGTACTGGCCCGGCCCCTCATCAAATGTGTCTGGCACCAACGTCCGCCTGAGGAGCGGTTTGCCGGTGTTGGTCACCGGTTGGTTGGCCGCGTCGTAGGTGAACTCCATACCGCCGTGGGCTTGAAGGCCGCTGTCGATGATGTTGCCGCGGCCATCATACAACAACCCCTGCCAAACATTGGCTTCGTCCGTGTCCCTGAATTGCTCCAGGCGGTTTTGGTTGTCGTAGTCGAGCTCAACCGTACGATAACCGCTGCCGCCAGAGCCGCCCGTCGAGAATGTTTTGGTACGGAGGTTGTTCACCGGATCATATTCGTAGGCGACGGTCCCCCAAGGCCCATCGGCTTGCGTCAACCGGCCCAGCCCGTCGTAGGCGTAAGCCTCGTCGCGGGTATTGTTGAGATCGTCTGAGGTGATCATGCGGCCACGCGCGTCGTAGGTGTAGCGCTTGTCAAAGCCCGTCCAGAAATGGCGACGGCTTGGGAGCTGGCGGGCGTTTAGGGCTTGGTCAAAGAACCGACTGTTTCCGAGGTCCATTGAAGCCACCATCCCGTTCGGATGGTAGCTAATATTTGAGGCATAGCTCGTCTGTCCCTGTCGCGCCTCCGTCGCTTGGCCGAGCGCGTTAGGATCCGTGGTCACCACTCGGCCGGTGGGGTGGGTGATGCTTGGATAAGTCATACTCGTGACGTGGCCCAAGTTGTCGTGCCCGTAGGCCAGCGCATAGGACCGGTTGTCGATGGTGAGTGTTTCGGTCTTCAGGTAATCCTGGTCCCCGGCGTAGTCATACGTATACGTCCAAAGGATTGCGTCAGAACCCGTCCCGCGGCGGGTGGTCAACACGTTACCGTTGGCATCGTAGGTGTGCCACACATCGGGCGTCGTGCCAGGATAGTTGACCCGCTCCAAACGCCCTAAATCATCATATTCAAAGCGCGTCTTATCGCTCGGCAACGAAGCGCAGCCGATATAGGCGTCGTTCATTCCGCGCTTTTCAGCAATCAACTGCCCAGCAGCGTCGTACTCAAAAAGCGTGCTTTTTTGCTCCCGCGTGTGGTGCCTGCAAAGCTCGAGCTTGTTGTTATAAGAGTAGTGCTGCTTGAAGTCGGCTGAATACCCGTTCGCATTGCCCTGCTGGCGCGCGGTCAGCATGTTGCCCCAGGCGTCGTAGGTCATCGTCGTGTAGGAGAGCAGCTTCGCCTTATTGCCCTCCCACTGCTCGAGGCGGATGACTTCGCCGTCGTCGGGTGATCCATAACCCGTCCGTATCGTGACCGTCACGTTCCCTTCTGGATCGGTCACTCTTGTGATGTTGCCCGGCTTATACTCGTATTTAGTTGTCGCATACGGATAAACGTTCTCACGAGTCTCCGTCACACGGCCAAGCGCATCGTAGGTGGTGGTCACGCCAAAATTTGACGTTGCGTACCCGGCGCTCCCCGAACTTGGCGCCATCTCGTAATCAGGTCGGCTCAAACCATCATAGGTCGTGCGCGTGTAATACTCTGTGCTGCTGTCCGAGAGATCCTTGTGCCGCGTGAGCGTGTGGCGATGGAACACATCATACCACGTCACATCCTCCCGATCATCGCGCACGGCTTTCTGTTGGAACGCACTCTGGAAGGACGAGTTTGTTGGATAGGTGATCGTTGTTGGCGACCATCCATTTTGTGGGGTGATACTCGCCAGCCAGCCGACAGGATTGTAGGTATACGCAACGGTTTTGTTGACGGCATCGGTAGACGACATGATCCAGCCGTTGTCGTCGACGACGCGGGAGAGCGTTCGGCTGTCGGTGCTCCCATCGGCTTGGACAAGATTTTGCGGCAGGCCGCGTTTGTAACCGCTAAGCGTCACCTTCCGGTTCAAGGCATCTTTCGCCAACGCCAATGTTCCGTCTACGTTGTAACTGAATGTTCTGTAGGGCTGCTCGAAACGCTGATGCACGGTGAGATTGCCCACACCGTCATACGTCAATTCGTGGACAATCTTTTGCTGCTCGTCGATACGCTCAGGAAGCGCCAAGATCCACTTGTTCCTTAAATCCTTATACGTTGTTTCAGTCGTCCGGGACACCGTTGCCACGTTCGACGACCGCGTCACCGATATCGGTTGCCCCCAACTGTAGCTCGCGGCCTGCGAACCGGCGAAGACACTGTTGTACATATAGTCCGTCGTATACGTATCCGAACCGCGTTGGATCTTGGACTGTGTCATCCGCGCCGGGGCGGCGATGGTTTGGCTTGAGGGCCCCGATCGCGCGTAGGTCGCGCCGTAGATGCCCTCCAAGACGTAAGTCATTGTCTCGGTTTGCAGTGGAGGTGCGGTATCGGATTCTGCTATGGTTTTATAGACCAGCTTCCCGCCAAGCGGCTCTGCGTTCCAGAGGTGGTAGTAGGTCGTCAGGTTCCCCTCAGGGTCCGTCACCTTCGTCCAGTTGGTGCAGTCGGTTGGTGATTGCGCGGTGTCGGAGCAAAAGGTCCCTTGGCCAATTGAACCGTTGATGTCCTGTTCATACGCATACGCCCACTCCAGCGGAGTATCTAATCCCGCACCGCTGAGCTTCTTTTTGATTACCGAGAACGACTTAAACGTTGTCACGCTGGTCAGGGGAGGGAGAAGCGGCTCGCTGGTGTCGATATCTTCGTACAAGCACGTGGTCGCTTCACGGGCCAACGCGGCGTTGCTTTGGCGATGCCGTCGCTCTGCCAGATCAAGCTCCAAAGCGGCACCACTGGGATGCACAGCTGAGACGGTCTGTGTCGGGAGCGAGCAAGCCGCTAGTGTTGACGGCCCTGGCCGAAAATCGAGGTCAGCCAAGTCGAACTGCCACTCGCGATTGTCCGGCAACGTCACTTTCTTGAGCTCTGAGGTGTTACCACTCACCGGCGAGTACTGGTTGCCAACGCTCTTGTTGCCGTACGTATAAGTCCACGTCCGGTTGTTCGCCGTGACGCTGCTAATCAGCTCCGATGGTCCGCTATAGGCGAGGGTAATCTCGCGCCCATCACTGGCATGGATCCGGGTTAACCTGTCCGATGAATCGTAGACGTAATCGACCCAGTTCCCGTGGACGTCGGTGACTTTCGTCGCCGCAAGGATCGTACGGTCACGTTCCAAAACATTGGTGCCGCCGAAGGTTCCCAAGGGGACGCCCTTGCGGACGATGACCCGGTCGAACGTATAAGTGTCACCGTTTGGCGCGTGGGCGACAAACCAATCGTCTTGGCCAGTGGCAGAACCACAGGAGAGATACCAACCCTGGGTCGTCACATGGGACGCCGGATCTTGTTGAGAGCTTTGAGCGTCCGGCCAAACGCTTCCGTTGGGGCTTTCGAGCACCTGCTGCGCGCCCGCTCCCGGGATCTCCATCATCACGCCGCTCGAATAGTCTTCTGCCCCAAAGGCCGTGGTGACCACCACAGGCCCCGAAAACCCGGAGTGCCCCAGGGTTACCGTCGGGAACGATTGCGCGAAGGGTTGGCTGCACCGACTCCCGGTCCAAGGATGGTCGTGGGCGTGATCCACGGCAATCCGAGGGACCGCAATCTCCCAATCCCCAAACTCCACCTTTTCATCGGGGTGATAGATCAAGCCCTGGGAACGCTTCCGACGCACCGCAACCTCAAGCGCGAAGTTCCCCGGAATGACGACGTCCGTTTGCTCAAACGACACAGCACCCGTGTGCGGATCAATACCGTCGCCAAAAAGATCAGGCCCAAGCGCTTGGAGCCGCGTTTCGACCTGTTGCCGCTTCTCCCACTCAACAACCGGCTCAGCCGACTGGAAGTTCGACCGTTCATCGGTCTCAGGGACCAAGTCCTCCAGCGGCGGCTCGGGTTCAAATTGCCAGGAGAAGCTTTCGTCGCCGCTTGTCCCCAACGCGCTCGCGAACATCGCACCCGCCAGACCGCTGGCAGTATCGGGCCCCCAGAAACTGCTTTCGCCCTCTGAAGAGACACCAGCGGGGCGAGCAAAGTCAGCTGTCGAGAGCGTTGCCGACAAGGCACTGCTCAGCCCGAAAACAGAAGAGACGAGTACGGAGAAAAGGGTTCGTGACATAGACAACTCTGAAGACCTGCGCTTTGGCCCGCGTGCCCTCGAAATCCGCTGCTATTCAACCCTTGACTTATAAGTATACGCACTAACCGCTCATTCTGCAGTCAGTGCTGGCTTGGGAAATACAGGACTCCGGTAAGGCGATAGGAATTTACTATCGCCGTTGTTATTAAAATCTCTTTATCGTCATAGTGACTTTAAGGAAATCAGGCTCAGTGCAGACAATTCATCATGACGAATTTCGGCTCTGATCCGACGTCACTTGATTATGTCACGACAGTTTCATGACAAATATTTGCCGCTCAATTGTCCCGGCATAGATTGCTCGTATCAGGCGCAATGACTGGTTTATCCGCAAGTCGACGTCTGGTCTGATTTTTAGATTGGTATTGTGGAGAATGCAGTGAAAGTCATCCTAAACATCGTTGGCGCTCAGTTCGGAGCTGAAATTGATCTCACGGGCGAGCCTTTTGCCGGCAACCCCAGTGTTGTTGATGTTCTCAACAAAGCGAAAGGCGTTACATCGGACCGAGGCGTGCGATTTGTTGATTTTCAACTCGCGCCTCCGGTCGGTGGCCAAGCGAGGCGTGAGAACACACTCAAGAGTGTAACCATCGAAGTCACGAACACAATTAGATCACGGAAGAAGAATGCGGATGGTTCAGATCGCGGAAGCATCGCGCCGGGTCGCTATACGCTGTCAGAGAAAATCAGCCCGGAAAACGGCGTGACGTTCACGCGGGCTTTTCAATACTACATCGAGAAATTACGCGCCGAACCGCCGAAGGTGACCACAACATACAGCATTGATGATCGGATTGTGCCCGCGTTGGCCAGCAACGCAGGCAATGGCAAAGTCGCCATAGAAAACGGCGACACCGTCACACTTCGCTTGATTACCGTCATCTCACCCACGCTAACGCCCTCGGCCGTTTGACGATCACCAAAGCCCTGCTTGAGATTCAACCACGCGATGAAACACAAGCTTCACAGTGTCTCAAGGGCTGCGAGACTATCCTAGATACTGCCTGAAGAAAAATACTCCAGACTGGAGCAAAGGTAGCGTCGTCCCTAACAAGGTAACAAATACGGTAACCGCTAGCTCGGCAATCAAGCAACAAGCTGATATCGAATAAAAATTCCGTTTCCTATGGCGGAGAGAGAGGGATTCGAACCCTCGGTACGGTTGTCCGCACAACGGTTTTCGAGACCGCCCCGTTCGACCACTCCGGCACCTCTCCAGGGAGGCGGGGTAAAGCCCAAGGTGCTCTTTATTGCAAGGGGGAGGTTTGCATGCGACTGGGCGGTCTCGCGCAGCCGTTAGACGCGCCTCCCGGCGAAGTGCAGCGAGGTCTCTTGGCGCATCCTGCTTTTGCCCGTAACCAAGGGGCATGAACCGTATTGTCCTCCTACCGCTTTGCCTCGCCTTTCTCGCAGCCTGCGCCTCGACGAGCGCTTATGGCCCCGCCTCTGGAGACGGATTTGGCTATAGTGAACAAGCTATTGAGGCGGGACGGTTCCGTGTCACTTACAAGGCCTCGAACCCGTCGGCGGCGGAGAATGGCGCCCTCCGGAGGGCGGCTGAGCTCACCAAGAGCAACGGATTTGACTACTTCAAGGTGGTCAGCCGGGATCTTCAACGCGAACGTTCCCGCTCGAATTCGTCGGTCGGCATTGGCGGCGGTACAGGCGGGCGTCGCGGCGGCGTTGGGGTCGGCGTGAGCGTTCCGCTGGGCGGAGGTTCAGAACGGACGACGGCGCGCCTCGAGGTCGTTATGTTCAAGGGTGAACGCCCCGACGAACCGGAGAGCTACGACGCGGCGAGCATCCTATCCAACCTCGGCGGCTAACCCTTCGGCGGCTGGCTTGCGTACGTCCTGCGCCATTCTGAACGCGAGAACGCCCGAGACTGCGCCAGACAGCACGTTGGCGAGAGCAATGCCTGCGAAGACCAGCCAAGGCGGCCCGATCATCACGGCCGCGACAGCTAGGGGCACATAGAGCACAAAGCTCCTCAGTACAGTAATCAGTAAGCCGACGATCGCTTTATCAATCGCGTTCAGGGCGGCACTCGCCGTGATCACGACGCCGTAGCCGCCCAAGGTGATCCCGACAAACGTCAGATAACTGACGGCCAGGTTCTCAACGACACTGTCCGACGTGAAGAAAGCCACGAAGACGTCGCCGAACATGAAGAAGCTCCCGCCGAGGATCAAACCGCACAGGATGACGAACCAAAACGTGTCGCGCATCGCACGGCGGGTGCGGTCACGGCGATCGCGGCCCCAATTCTGGCCAGCCACTGGACCGATGGCGCTCGATAGCGCGAGCATCGGGATCGTCGTGAACGCCTCGACCCGCGTCGCGACGCCAAAGGCTGCGACCGCCTCTTTTCCGTAGGTGGTGGCCAGGATCGCGGTGACGACGCTGACGGAAATCGGGTTGATCATATTGCTGAACGTGGCGGGGACGCCGACCCGCGCGATGCTGCCTAGGGAACGCGTGAATTCGACGGCTGTCGGTAAGCACCAGGTGATCAAGCGTTCACGAAAGACGACAATTGCGACGGTCACCGAGGCTGAGAAGATCCGTGCAAAGATCTGTGCCCAACCGGCGCCGAGGATGCCAAGCTCAGGAATAGGTCCCCAGCCAAATATCAAAATCGCGTCGAGCGCGACGTTGAGGAGTGAGCCGATCAACATCGCGACGCTCGGCGCGACGGCATCGCCGTTGGCCCGAATTAAACCCGCCGCAACCATGGGGACGGCCAAAAGCGGCGCCCCAAGATACCACAGCCGCATATAGCCCGTAACAAGATCAAGTACGGCACCATCCGCACCGAGCATCGCGAAGAACGGCCGAACCGTCAGCCAACCGACGATCGCCACGACGGTGGACACGATGAACGCGATCAGCAGACTGTCGGTCGCGAGCCGGTTGATGTTGGCCTGACCACCGCGCCCGATTGCGCGGCTGACGACAGATGCAGCACCGGCCGCCATGCCGATCCCCAAGCTCGCGACCACCATAAGAACAGGGAACGTGAAGGAAATGGCCGCCAGCTCATCGGTGCCGAGCTGGCCTAAAAAGTAGGCGTCCGCCATGCTCACGGAGAGAATGCCAGCGACGGCGATGATCGTGGGCAGGCCGAGCCGCACCAAGTGCCCCGAGACGGAGCCTTCGGTCAAATCACGAGATTTGCTCACTATTTCTGGGCTCCGGCCGGGTCAATGCGTCGTCGTCTGGGCAACAGATACGGGATGACACAGCGAAACCCAAGGGCGGGTTAAGGCAGGAAGCTTACGCGGCAACGTCCTCCGACAGCCACTTCCGGATCTTGCCGAGGATCGCGTCCTGGCGCAGCGGCTTGGCGATGTAATCGTCCATCCCGGCGTTGCGGCAGCGCTTGCGGTCCTCTTCCATCGCGTGCGCGGTCGCAGCAATGATTGGTACACGGCCGAATTCATGATCACGCTCGTAGGCGCGAATAGCCTTGGTGGCCTCCAAACCGTCCATCTCCGGCATCGAGACATCCATGATGATCAAGTCTGGGCGGTTTTCTTTGAACTTCTCAACGGCGATCCGGCCATTCTCGGCGATCTCAAGCTCGAAGCCGAGACCGGCAATCATGTTGGTCACCACAAGCTGGTTCACGCGATTATCCTCAGCGATCAGGATACGGACCTCCTCGCCGGTTGGATTGCTGATCGTCTCTGGTTCTTCGGGTTTCGCTTGCGGCACTTTTCCGGACTCGTCGAGGCGCCCGGCGTCTTGGAGGTTACGGGTCTGCTCAACACCTGCGGAGACCATCGCCTCGCTCACGGCGCGAACAAGAGGTTCGATCCGATACGGCTTCGAGACAAAGGCGGTCCGACCATTGTCGCGAACGTGTTCGCCGATCTGAGACGGCGACGCCATGATCACCAGAGGTTTGTCGGCGAGAAGTTCGTCCTCGCGCATCCGTGCACAGAGCTGATCGCCGTCCATATCAGCAAGGTCAAAGTCTGCGATCACGATATCCGGTCGCGGCTCCCGCGCCATCGCCTTCAGTGCCCGTCCACCGTCGGAGACGGCATCCACGCGCGCGCCCCAAGAGGAGACGAGCTCTTCGAGCACTTCGCGGGTTTGGTCCTTGCCGTCGACGACCAGCACGCTGAGGCCTTCCATGGCATTCGACGGCAGGTTGACTTCCATATCGAGCTTCGCTGTCGGCATCCGCAGCTCGAAGAAGAACGTTGAGCCCTCACCCTCGCTACTCTTGGCGTTCAGTGTACCCCCCGCCAGCTCCACGATGGACCGGGAGATCGACAGGCCGAGGCCCGTCCCCTCGTAACGTCGCGCCGATGAGCCATCAGCCTGCTCAAACTTTTCGAAGATCCTGGACAGCTTGTCAGCTGAGATCCCGATGCCCGTATCAGTGACTGCGATATTAACGCGGGCACGGCCTTGACGGACCTGGCCGGTGATATCAATCCGTACACTTCCATCGTCAGTGAACTTGACGGCGTTGCCCACGAGATTGGTGATCACCTGACGGATGCGCCCGCCGTCGCCAACAAAGGCCTCGGGAAGGTCGGGTTGGTAGCGGACGACCAACTCCAGGCCTTTTTCCTCCGTCGTTCCAGCGACCAACGAGACGACATCGTCAATCGCTTCACGCAAGTTGAAGGGCGCGTCGACAAGCTTGAACTTGCCCGCCTCAATCTTTGAGAAGTCGAGGATATCGTTGATGATTGTCACGAGGCTCGCGCCTGACGACATCAGAACGTTGGCGAGATCGCGCTGCCGCGACGTCAACTCCGTCTTCAACAGGAGCTCGGTCATCCCAAGCATCCCGTTCATGGGTGTACGGATTTCATGGCTCATGTTGGCCAAGAATTCTGACTTCGCTCGACTTGCCGCCTTTGCCTTTTCGGTCGACAAGAACAGTTGTTCTGTACGCTCACGGACGGTTTCTTCGAGCGTTGCGTCGCGCTGGGCAACTTCGGTGAGCATCGCGTTGAAGCTGTCCGCCAACGCGCCCAGCTCATCCTCGGCATCGAGGTCAACCCGGCGCGCGTAGTCGCGCTCGCCGCGAACATGTGTCATCGCCTCGTTAAGGCTGGCAATCGGCACCGAGATGAGCGCCGCCACCGATCGTGCAAGCAGCCAACTGATCGCCAGCGCAAACAACAGGACGATCAGTGCCAGACGCTGATAGCGGGCAATCCGGTTTTGCAACCGCTCGCTCGAAACACGAACCTGCAGTGCACCGATTGTTTTCCCATCAGCGACAACAGGTGTCTGGATCGCGAAGGCACCCTTCAGCGACGCACCAAGAGTACGGTCGATCGGGAGAGCAACGGGCTCGCGGCTGATGTCGAGCGGCATTGACGTGCTGATATACCGTCCACGGACGGTGCCATCGAGATCAACCACAAACGCTGCCTCAATGTCGGACACGCCTTGGAGGCTTTCAAGGTTGCGCTCGATCGAGGGTTTGTCGTCGAAGACCAGTGCGGCAGCCACGTTTTGAGCCGTCACCTCTGCAAAGCCTTGCCGGTCGGCCAGCAATTCTTGTCGGAACGACTGCGTCTCGAGGACCACGAAACCAGCATAACTGGCCATCAGTACAAAGACCGTCGTGGCAACGATCGCGCTTGTGATTTTCCAATAGATCGGGAGGCGTTTGATGAAGACGAACATCATTCACCTGCCTGGTGCGAAATGGCGAGCAGCTGTGCCTTAAAAGCCAACGGATGGCTGAGGATCGCGGCACGGTCCATGACCAAGACGGTCCTGCCGCCGTCATTGTTGAGCTCGACCAAACCGCCGCGCGCTGCGAACCCGTTCTCCGGTGAGATGGTCAGCACCGGTTTCCTCTTGAGGCGTTCAATGATGGCGGCATCGGCGTAGCCGGGCGAGAAATAGGCCAGGTGACACGGCCGCTCGCCGAACGCTTCCGGAGCGATCGCGTGCACGGTCAGCGGCTTTCCCTGTATCGTCATGTCAGGTTGGCTCATGAACTGACCGAAGGCCGGATCGTCATCGCGCAAGCAGAGGCGAAAACTCAGGCCATACTCAGCGGCGTCGGGCCACTGCACAAAGGCAGCGATGTCAGCAACCGACTGCGCTCCGGCGCGTTGCGCGTCGGCGACTCCGCCGATGAACAACGACGACAGCATCATCGCTGCGGGTATTGCGCAGCTTTTGCTGAAAAGATAGCGCGCGGGGCCCTGCATGCTCACCAATCCCCTTCCCAACGGGAAAGATGCGGCATGGAGGTGAATTTCGTCCTAAATTTCTGTACCTTGCGGTTTACAAGCGCTTAACGAGTTCACGCAAATGCGGCCTAGAGACGTTGGGCGCTGAGGGTATCGCACGCGCTGATATCGCGTTGACGGTAGCCCAACGAGAACCATCGCTGACGCTGCTCACTCGTGCCGTGGGTGAAGCTGTCGGGCATGACCTTGCCAGAGCTTCGGCGCTGGAGCGTGTCGTCCCCGATCGCCTGCGCTGCAACGACGGCTTCTTGGATGTCGCCGCGATCAAGCGGGATGGACGTTCGGCCAGCCCAGACGCCCGCGAGACAGTCCGCCATGAGTTCGAGACGCACCGAATAGCCGTTCCGCTCCGCCGCAGAGCTCGCTTGCGCCTGAAGCCGCCGCACTTCCCCACTCACGCCGGTGACTGTCTGGATATGATGACCGACCTCATGCGCAATCACGTAGGCCTGGGCAAAGTCGCCCGGAGCGCCGAAGCGCCGGGATAGGTCGTCGAAAAAGGTCGTGTCGATGTACACTTGCCGGTCAGCAGGACAGTAAAAGGGACCAACGGCCGATTGCGCAAAACCGCATCCCTCGGTCTGCACCCCGTATTGAAACAAGACGAGGGTTGGCTCGGGATAACGGCCAAGCCCTTGTTCGGCGAAGACCTCGGCAAACACTTGCTCCGTCGACCGGAGTGTTGCGCCGATGAGCTGGTCATAGCTGCGGTCGATCGGACCAGAGGCCGACTGGCCACCCCCGCCCGAGAGGGTCAGCGGGTTCAGTCCGAGACTGGAGAGGAGAAAAAAGCCGCCGCCAAGGACGACCAATCCGCCAACGCCAAATCGGCTAAGGACAAATTGCGCCAAATAAACCAACAGCATGGAGCTGCCGCCACCCATGCGCCGCCCGCCACCTTGCCCGCGCCGGTCGTCGATATTGTCTGACCTCTCATAATCGTCGATCCGCATGACGCCCCCACTGTTCGGTCGCTCGGTGAACCCTAACCGCCCCCTGACGGTGGATCAAAGATCCGTCCGCACCTTGAGCGAGCGGGTGGCCACAGAAATCTCGTGCAGGAAAAAGCCGAGCCCAAGGATCAAGAGCCCCATCGTCGCGACAAACATCACTTCAACGGCGAGCACCACGTCGAGGGGCGTGAGTTGCTGAAGGAAAAGAAGTGCTACCACGATGCAGACCAACAGCGCTGAGCTGGTCGTCGCGTAAATCGCACGGTTAGCAGAAATCGTCCGTGCACTTAGCGCTTTTAACTCCTCACGGTAGCGTCGTTGAACATCGTCCCCGACGCCAGCTTCAAAAGCGCCTTCAATAAAACGCGCGCGATCGACAACACGTCCAAGCCGCGCCGTCATCACATTCAGCAGGCCGCCGATACCGGCGAGAAGGAAGATTGGAGCAACCGCCAAAGCAATCGCATCCGCTATCGGAAACTGTTCCATTGCTGCGAACTGGTGCTTCGGCGAAGCGCGGTCAAGCAGCCCCCCGCGCTCTTTCGTTCCCTAGGGCTCAGATGCCCAAGCTCTCGCGAAAATGCTTGCGGCAGAGTGGGACGTAATCTGACTTTGTGATCCCGACCTGCTCACCTTCGCGCACCGCCTCGCCGGAAGTGTCCCTGCGCAGGTTCATGGTCGCCTTCCGGCCGCAATGGCAGATTGTCCGTGCTTCACGCAGATCGTCAGCGATTGCCAACAAAGTTGCCGACCCTTCAAACAACTGACCCTGAAAATCGGTACGCAGACCATAGCACAAAGTCGGCAAGCCCAGATCATCGCAGACCTTCGCCAGCTGCCAGACTTGCACGCTCGTTAAAAATTGTGCCTCATCGAAGAAAATGGCGTCGGTACCGCGCTCAGCGCGCTCTTGTTTCACCGCCGCATAAACATCAGTGTCGGGATGAAAAAGGTGCGCCTCAGCCTGCAGCCCAATCCGCGACTCGATTGTTCCCATGGTCGCACCCGGATCAGTCGCGGCGTTACCCGACGTCCAGAGCATCGCGGTCATGCCGCGCTCGCGATAATTGTGTGCCGCTTGCAGCAAAATCGCCGACTTGCCCGCGTTCATCGCGCTGTACGTGAAATAGAGTTTCGCCATGCGCCTGCTGGTAGCCGACAAACTACCGGTCCGTACAGCTTAGCGCGTTGCGCCGCAGGCTTGACCAAAGCTTAGAGCAACCCAAACTCCATCCGTGCTGGTCCTTATCGCATCTCTCGCCGCGCTGTTCCTGGCTGAAGCGGACGTGCCGCGTGAACAGCCGATCGCCGGCTATTGGGAAGGGGCGCTGACGATCGAAGGCAGCCCGTTAGGGATCGCGGTCACGATTGAAGAAACCGCGGAGGGTTTTCGCGCCCACCCGGTGATCAGCGAATGGATTTGGTACGCCATCGAACCGTCACCGGTGACAAAAACCGAGACCGGCATCGTGATCGCGGACCTTTACGGCGGCGATGCCGTTCTGACGCTGGACCCACTCTACGGCCAGCTGGTTGGCGCGATCGCGACACCGGACGGATCAATCGGCGTGCACCTCAAGCCTTTGCCCCCGCCGCCGCGCCCCGATTGGCGCGAAGAGGAGGTGACGTTCACCAGCGACGATGGAACCCGCATTGCGGGCACACTGACGATACCGAACGCACCGGAAAAGGCGGCGGCTATCATTCTCCTCCACGGCCGAGGATGCGGTCGCCGGTCAGTCGGCGAAGCCCGCGTCTACGCAGCGCGCGGGATGGCGGCCCTGACCTTTGACAAACGCGGCGCAGGCGAAAGCAGCGGCGACTGTTCAGCCGCAACCCACGCGCAAACCGTGGCCGACGCGGAAGCGGCCCAACGCTTTCTCCAGCGGCATAGGAACATCGATCGGCGGCGGATAGGCTACCGCGGCACATCAGCAGGCGCCTGGACCGCTCAAGCGCTGGCCGAGAAAGCGCTGACCCGCCGCGGACTGAACAAACCCGCTTTCCTCATCACGTGGATCGGTCCAGCGACGTCGATCCGTACACAGCAAATGGCATCAGCCCGAACATACGGTGAGCGCGTCGGCGCCACTGACGAGCAAATCGCTCTTGCTGAGGAGGCGGTCGCCCTCATCACTGATCAGGACACCGCGGATCCGCGGGTGCTCGAACGGCTGATCGCCATTCGGGCCCAGGCGGAACGGGAAGGTTGGTACACACTCATGTTTGGCCCTGATGACCTCCCGCAGACCGAAGCAGATGTTTCGACCCTGTATCTCAAGAAGTTCCGGTTCGATCCCGGCCCGGTGCTGCAAGATCTGCGGGACACGCCCTATCTGGCAGTCTTTGGCGCCGAGGATGGGATCGTCCCGCTGGACGATAACGCGGCGGCACTCGACCGTGCGTTCTCCAGCTCTCCGTCACTTAACGTGGTGGTGCTACCCAATCGGGGGCACAGCCTCGAGCATGGCGATCAGATCGTAGAGCTCCCCGGGGGCGGTACGTACTTCAAAGTGGACACCGTTGAGCCGCGGTTCATGACGGAAACGATCCTCTTTTTGCAACGTGAAGGCTTCATGCCGCGCTGAAGCCGCCTCTCGCGGCCCATGCCCACACCCGCCTTGCGCACCGCACAAAAAGGCGGCACGGCGCCCGGCATGACAAATCAGCTCCGCAACATCGCGATCATCGCGCACGTCGACCACGGCAAAACCACGCTTGTCGATGAAATGCTTCGACAATCCGGCACGGTCCAAGCGCACCAGGAAATGGCCGAACGCGCCATGGACTCAGGCGACATCGAGCGCGAGCGCGGAATTACCATCCTGGCGAAGTGCACAAGCGTCCTGTGGTCTGAGGGCGGCGATAACGTTCGCGTGAACATCGTCGACACGCCAGGCCACGCTGACTTTGGCGGCGAGGTCGAACGGATCCTCTCGATGGTCGACGGCTGCGTGCTCCTGATCGACGCGGCCGAGGGACCGATGCCGCAGACGAAATTTGTGCTGTCGAAGGCTCTGGCGCTCGGCCTCAAACCGATTGTTTGCCTCAACAAGGTGGACAGGCCGCAAGCCGAGCCTGACGCAGCCCTCGATGCCGCGTTCGATCTCTTCGCGGCGCTCGGAGCGAGTGATGAGCAGCTCGATTTCCCGGTGCTCTACGCTTCGGGCCGCGACGGCTGGGCATCCGAAGAGCTTGAAGGCAGCAGGGAGAATCTCAAACCCCTCTTTGAACGGATCATCGCGCACGTCCCGCCGCCTCCCGTCGCAGACGATGCTGACAGCAAACCGTTCGAGATGCTCGCGACCACCCTCGAAGCGGACAGTTTTCTCGGGCGCATTTTGACGGGTCGGGTCACAGCGGGGATCGTGAAGCCCGGGATGACGCTAAAAGCTCTGTCTGCGGATGGCTCTGAAATTGAGCGCGTCCGCCTCACCAAGGTGCTGGCGTTCCGCGGGCTGGCGCGCCAGCCGGTCGACGAAGCGGGGCCCGGCGATATTGTCGCTCTTGCCGGTTTTCAGAAAGCGTCTGTCGCTGACACGCTATGCGACCTGACGGTCAGCGAAGCGCTGCCGGCGCAGCCGATTGATCCGCCGACGCTATCCATCCGTGTTGCCCCTAACGATAGCCCGTTAGCGGGTCGCGAAGGCGACAAAGTTCAGAGCCGGGTGATCCGTGAACGTCTCTTCCGCCAGGCTGAAGGCGACGTCGCGATCCAAGTGACCGAGACCGAAGGCGGCGACGCCTACGAAGTGGCTGGCCGCGGCGAGCTTCAACTCGGCGTGCTGCTCGAAAACATGCGCCGCGAGGGATTTGAGCTGGCGGTCTCACGCCCGCAGGTGGTGACGCGCCGCGACGATGCGGGCGCGCTCCTTGAGCCGATCGAAGAAGTCACCATCGACGTTGATGATGAACATACCGGCGCGGTGATCGAGAAGTTGACCCAACGCAAGGCCGAACTGGTTGAGATGAAACCGTCCGGAGGCGGAAAGACGCGGATCATCCTCCACTCACCAGCCCGCGCTCTGATCGGCTATCACTCTGAATTCCTTACGGATACACGAGGGTCTGGCGTGATCAACCGTGCCTATCTTGAGCACGCGCCGTTCAAAGGAACGATTGAAGCACGCCGCCAGGGTGCGCTGATCTCCAACGGCGACGGCGATAGTGTTCCGTATGCGTTGTGGAACCTCGAAGAACGCGGCGTGCTGTTCATTGGGCCGGGCGAAAAGGTCTACAAGGGCATGATCATCGGTGAGAACGCCAAGCCCGATGACCTCGACGTGAACCCACTCAAGGCGAAACAGCTGACCAACATCAGGGCTGCTGGGAAGGACGACGCAGTGCGTCTGACCCCGCCCCGCCGTCTCTCGCTTGAGGAGGCGATCAGCTACATCGGTGACGACGAGCTCGTTGAGGTGACGCCAAAAACCGTCCGCCTCAGGAAGAAAGAGCTCGAGCCGCACATGCGCAAGCGCCGCGCGAAAGAGGCGGCGGCTTAGCGGCACCAATTGGGGGAGTATTCGGTGTGCGTCTCTTCAGCTTACTGATCATAGCGGCGAGTTTACTGCATGGGTGCGGTGAGCGACGAGACACCAATCCGCGGCTCTTCATCGACCCCGAACTGGCAGCGCAATACCCGGCGGCAAAAGAAACACTGCGCCTCCGAGGTGACGTCACCCTGGTTAAAGTGCCGGAAGACGCGGTGTTTACCCTATCTCTGGCCGAAGGTTCATCAGTCATCAGATCTTTGCCGCCAGTTCCAATGGACCGCCGCGATATGGCCTTTGCCGACACGATTGATCTGGGTGCGGCAGGTCAACCGACGTTCGCCTTAATGCTCAGCACACGGCTTCATGCGATGCACCTGGCCGGGACAGAGACACCGCAGCCAGGCGCGGTTGGGACCCTCCGCGAACTGGCCGTTCGCCTCGCCGAAGCGTTCGATACGGAAAATCTGACAGAGGCCATGCGTGAGGATTTGCGCACGTCCTATCGTCAGGCACTGTTTCAGATCGCCATGACCACCCGCGCGGAGGCCGATGCCAATGTGATGTTCGCCTTTGAGACCGACGAGGCCAAGGCGGGCCGCGGGGTCGATTCCGCCGATCGCTACGCCCGCTCCCGCGCTTGGTATTATCGCGCATCCGCTGATCACCTGCGCGCAGATCCGTCGGTGGAGCGCGAGATCGCCGAGGCCTTCACGGGGTTTAAGAATGCCCAGCGCGTCTTCGTCCAAGACCGTGAGGGCAAGAAGCACACCCTGCGCTCCGATCAAGAACTGGTGGCCGCCCGCGTCCGCCTTGGCCAGCTCTTGACCGCCATTGGCACCCTGCGTGACGATCCCAAGTTGACGGAGGAGGGCCGGTTTGCATTTCGCTCAGCCGCAGGGATATGGTTCGAAACCTTTGGCAAAGAACGACCGTTTTGCTACCGAACGGATCCGAGAACGACTGACGCCCCGACCTGCATAGCGCCGGAAGAGGCGGAGCTTCCCGACTTCAAACCTTCCTGAGGCGCTCAGCCGAGCGAAAAGGCGTAGGATGCCGCAGTGGTTAAGCCCGCAGATGGGATCACAAGGCCGGCGATCCGGCGCAGTGCACATGCCCCTGACCTGTTCGTCAGTCCGAACAGCACCCACACCACGGCGACGGCCAACCCTGACATCGCTACCGCTTCGCGCAGCCAACTGATGGGATGCTGCGCCAAGGATGCCGTCAGAACCTCCAGCGCCATCATCCAAACCGACAGTCCGACCACGGCGTAAAAACCTCCGCGTATCGATGCATCAAGCGGCCAATCCTCCCACCGGGTCAGCTTTGCACCGAGATGCGTGAGGCCGCCGATCACCACCGCCAGCACGAAAAGCGGCAGCATGGTGGAGGCTACCCTCCAAATCTCACCGGCCTCTGTGGCTGAGCCCAGGTCGGAGCCCAGCTGGATCAGCATTCCGCCGGACTCGGGCACCAGCCGAGAGACGGTAATCGTCACGGCGATCATGGAGAGGACGAAAAACGCTCCCGGCGCGATGAAAATACCGGATAAGCCGCGAGGATGCGACTGCCGCACCATCGGCGCGAGTGCCCGAGGCCAGAAAACTGAGGCCAAGAGCGTGGGCACAAGCCCCAGAAGCGCAACGCCGAGCACGGTCAGCGAGCCATCGAGGACCCCCAGCGTGTTTCGTTCCTGGGGCGGCTCGTCAAACATCTCCTCAAATGGGTTCACGACCCCACTCCTCGTCCGCGTGCTCAATCGCGGGCCACTATAGCCCAACGTCGAGGTTTCCGGCGCCGTTGCCCCTCTGTCAAAGTGTCCTGACCGAGGTGGATTTAGGCTCCTCGCAAAGTCTCGGTGTTAGGCTTTCAATCGAGGCGACTGCGAGGCGTTCGCAGGTGCGAAAATCCAGCAGCCGTGCGGTCTTGCCGCTTTGCCTTCACTTGAGGCATGGAGTACCGAATATGGGAGTTTCGTATGTCTGACAGCGTCCGCACCGTCCAGTTCTACCCCGGCAAAAACACGCCGATGTCTCCACACCTGCAAGTGTGGAAATTCACCGTGACGATGGCGGCGTCGATCACCCACCGGATTACGGGGGTGGGTAACGCGATCGGCATGTTGGTCCTCACAGCATGGATCGGATCGGCAGCGATTTCGGACGAAGCGTTCAACATTGTTCAAGGATTTCTCGCGTCGCCCCTTGGTCTCATTGCGCTGTTTGGCTTCACAATGTCGGTCATGTTCCACCTCGCTAATGGGCTTCGGTACATGTTCGCGGACTCGGGACAGGGCTTGGGTAAGTTCCAGGCGCGGAAAACGGCCTGGGTGGCCTACGCAGTTTCGCCGGTTCTCACCGGGATCATTTTTTGGGCGGCCTTCACCGCAACGGGCACGAACTGATGGCGAGCCACGCAACCAAACACTTTATCCGCCAGCGCTTCACAGCGCTGTTGCAGGTTCCGCTCACCGTCTTTCTGGTGGTTGCGGTGATTTTGCACGCCGGATCGACACGCGATGAAATGCTGGCCTGGGTCGCCAACCCTTGGGTGGCTGCAGCCCTGGTTGCATGGTTTCTGGCCGTCCCGCTTCACATGTCGATCGGCATTGGCGACGTGATCGACGATTACCTCCACAAAAAGACCACGCGCTCGCTCACCCATCTCGCCAACTCCGCTTATGCCCTTTTTCTCGGCGTGGCGGGCGTCTTCTCTGTGATCGCGATCACTCTCATCCACTAGCGTATTCAAAGAGGCTTTTCCCGCCATGTCCGCAACGATGCCCTCCCGTTCCTATGAGATTGTCGATCACGCTTATGATGTCGTGGTGATTGGCGCTGGCGGCGCTGGCCTCCGCGCAACCTTGGGTGCCGCTGAGGCTGGTCTGAAGACTGCCTGCGTCACCAAGGTGTTTCCGACGCGCTCTCACACAGTCGCCGCGCAGGGCGGGATCTCCGCATCGCTGGGCAATATGGGCGAGGATGACTGGCGCTGGCACATGTACGACACCGTCAAAGGGTCAGACTGGCTCGGCGACCAAGACTCCATCGAATATCTTTGCAAGCATGCGCCCGCTGCGGTTTACGAACTTGAGCACTGGGGCGTGCCTTTCTCGCGCACGGAAGAAGGTAAGATCTACCAGCGCGCCTTTGGCGGGATGACAAAGAATTATGGCGAAGGCCCGGTGCAGCGCACCTGCGCCGCTGCCGACCGGACCGGCCATGCGATCCTTCACACGCTTTACGGTCAAGCGGTTCGTCAGCAGGCTGAGTTCTTCATTGAGTACTTCGCCCTTGACCTGATCATGGAAGACGGCGCCTGCCGCGGCGTGATGACCTGGAACCTGGCGGACGGAACAATCCACCGCTTCCGCGCCAAGACGGTGATCCTCGCCACAGGCGGCTACGGCCGCGCCTACTTCTCAGCCACCTCAGCCCATACCTGCACCGGCGACGGCAACGCCATGGTCCTTCGCGCAGGGTTGCCGCTGCAAGACATGGAGTTCGTGCAGTTCCACCCTTCCGGTATCTACGGCGCAGGCGTTTTGATTACCGAAGGCGCTCGGGGCGAAGGCGGCTACCTCACCAACTCCGAAGGTGAGCGGTTCATGGAGCGCTATGCGCCGTCCGCGAAGGATCTTGCATCCCGCGATGTTGTCAGCCGTTCGATGACGATGGAAATCCGCGATGGCCGCGGCGTTGGTCCGAACAAGGATCATATCTTCCTCCACCTCAACCACATTCCCGCGGAGACTCTGGCCGAGCGTTTACCCGGCATCTCGGAATCGGCGAAGATCTTTGCAGGCGTCGACGTTACGAAAGAGCCGATCCCGGTTATCCCAACCGTCCACTACAATATGGGCGGTATACCGACGAACTATCACGGCGAAGTGCTCACCAAGGTCGACGGCAACGCCGATACGGTGGTCCCTGGCCTGATGGCGATCGGCGAAGCCGCCTGCGTGTCCGTGCACGGTGCAAACCGCCTCGGCTCGAACAGCCTGATCGACCTCGTCGTCTTTGGCCGCGCCGCAGGCCTTCGGTGTGCTGAAGTTCTCGATCCGAACGAACCGATCCCAGAGTTCAAAAACGGGGCCGGAGAGAAAGCGCTCGATCGCCTGGAGCACTTTCGTTACGCGAAAGGTTCAACGGGCACGGCAGAGCTGCGCCTTGAGATGCAAAAGGTCATGCAAAACAACGCCGCGGTCTTCCGGACTGGCGATGTCTTGCGCGAGGGCCAGGGCAAGATCCGCACGGTCTTCCAAGGCGGCTCCGATATCTCGGTCCAGGACCGCACGATGGTCTGGAACACCGACCTCGTCGAAGCGCTGGAGTATGACAACCTCATCGCGCAAGCTGTGGTCACGATCGACAGCGCCGCCAACCGTGAAGAGAGCCGCGGCGCTCATGCCCGGGAAGACTTCCCGGACCGCGACGACGAGAAGTGGATGAAGCACACCATCGCCTGGTTCGAGAACGGCGAGAGCGACATCGACTATCGTCCTGTGCACACTTGGACCCTCTCGAACGAGATCAGCTACATCGAACCGAAAAAGCGGGTATACTGACGGCGCAACCGTCGGGGTATCGCCCGCTGCGCGCTTTGAAGGGGATGGCTTTTACGTTATCCTCTCAAAAGAGGTGTGCCGGGGAGATTGGCTGTGTTGTTACTTGCTTTGGGAACCTTGCTGACCAGCGCTGTTGCAGAGCCGGCGGATAGCTATCGGGCATGCGCGTCTATCCAAGGCGTCCGAGATCGACTGGCGTGCTTTGACGCGGCGGCGAAAGATGACCCAGTTCTCGTAAGAGCCCGCGAACGCGCCGCGCGATCCGCCCGCAATGCTGAAGCACAGCGCTTAGCGACGGCGCAAAACAATGCCCTCGCAGCTGCGCAGCGGCGCGCTGCGGAAGCCGAGCGCCGCGCTCGCGAAGCCGAGGCCGCTCTCGCTGAAGCCAACAAGCGCGCTGACAAAGGAAAGTCGCAACGCGCGTCGATCCCGTCCACCTTTACCGGCGAAATCCAATCCGTCCGATTTGCCCCGTACGGCGAGGCGGTCATCACCCTTAAGGACGGGCAGGTCTGGCGGCAGTTGAGCTCAGATCGCGAGCTTTCCGAACGCCGGGTCGGCAAAATGAAGACCGTAAAAGTGACCAAAGGTCGGTTCGGCGGATGGCGCATGCGGATCGAACCGCTGGGCACAACCATTAGGGTGCGCCCTCGCAAGGACGACTAAGCCGGGTCGAGGTAATCGCAGGCCCCGCACAGCCAAGCAATCTTGCAAACGGGTGCCGAAATCAGCGACACCGAGAGACGTATTGAGGGGTCGCACAAACGTGCGGCGCATCCCTCACCTCGCGCGAACGTCGGAAGGATCATTCATGCCCACACCGCAAGCGTATTGCCCGCTTTGCGGCCACCACGAGCGCACCTTGGTGGCGACGTGGGAGGATTGGGAGGCGTCGCTGGCCCACCGCGATGATGGACCGATGCGGCTTGAGGCGGGGCGCGCCTGCGGTGTTGCCGCAGATGCTCCGGATCTGATGCAGTGCACGCAGTGCGCCTCCGTGGGGATGAGCCATATCCCGGACACGGAGCAACTCGCGCAGTTCTACAGCCACTATCACATGACCGATGGCTTCGTGGCCAAGGCGAAGAAGAAGATCACCCGCGCGCAAAAGCGGCTGTTGCTGCTCACCTTCCTCGCCCCGCGGCGCAAAGGCGGGGGTAAGCGCCGCTTCCTCGAGATTGGCGCCTCCATCGGCACGGCGGCTGAAGCGGCACGGCGGATGGGTTTTGAACCCCATGCGTTGGAGATCGACACTGACGCGATTGAGAAGGGGCAAGCGATGTTCCCCAAAGTCAGCTTTATCCAAGGGGAACTCGACGCAATCCCGCAAGAAGGATGCTTTGAAATCCTCTACGGCGCCGAAGTGATTGAGCACGTGCCGGACCCGGCCGCGTTTCTTGACCATTGCCACCGGCTTTTAGTGCCCGGAGGCGTTTTGTTTCTCACCACGCCAGACTGCGGGCATGAAAAGCGGGCGCAACCGCTTCTCAATTGGCATTCGGTCAAGCCGCCTGAACACATCAACCTGTTCACAAAGGCCGGAATGGCTGCGCTTTTGAGCGAGCGCGGCTTTGCAAAGCACAGGCTTCCGCTCCATCCGAAGCCAGGGATGCGGGTGATTGCGCGTCGCGGGTAACCGCGGCAGCGCTTTTGACGAACACCAGCTAGGAGGGCCCTGCCGTGCGCCAAATTTTGCTTGCGATGACACTTCTCCTAGCCGCCTGCAGCCAGGAGAACTTCGACGACCTCACCCTTCCGGAGCTGAGCGAAGGGAGCCGACCCATTGTCGCTGCCCTAAGTTACGCGAGTTGGTGCCCAAGCTGCCGGACGCTTGATCCCAGAATAGAGGCCGTGCGGGAACGCAGGGCGTTCGAAAACATCACCTTCGTCACCCTGGACTATACCAAAAAGGACCAAGGAGCCTTTTTCTCCGAAGCAGAAACCCAGGGCGTCGGCCAAGCAATCCGGGATCATTTCGCAGACGGAATATACACGGGGCGCCTCTTTCTGATCGATCCCGACACGCAAATGACGATCGCCACGGTCGACAGCACCATGGGCCCTGAAGCCATTTACGAGGCCCTCATCAAAGCCACTTACGACGAAAGCATTGCCGGCTGACACCGCGATGATTCGCCAATTGCAGAGGCAACGCAAAAGCCGTAGCTTTTGCTCACGACGAGCGTTTTGTCTGGAGTAAGCAGGTCCCATGGTCGAACTCACCCTCCCCCGCAATTCTAAGATCACAGGCAAGGGCCGGGTGGTCAAAGCGGGTAAGGTCGCCAAGGACGCCAAACTCCGCACCGTCAATATCTATCGCTACGATCCCGCAGACGGCGAAAACCCGCGGGTCGATAGCTTCGAAGTCGACACGACCGGCATCTCGATGGTGCTCGACCTCGTCATCAAGATTAAGTCCGAGCTCGATCCGACGATTTCCTTCCGCCGGTCATGCCGCGAAGGCGTTTGCGGTTCATGCGCGTTCAACATCAACGGTAAGAATGGGTTGGCGTGTACAACGGGCCTCGACGAGCTCGGCAAGGGCGATATCAACGTCTACCCGCTGCCGCATATGCCGGTGGTGAAGGACCTGGTCACCGACCTGTCGAAATTCTACGAACAGCACGCGTCGATCCAGCCGTTCCTGCAGGCTGAAAAAGACCCCGAGAAAGAGCACCATCAGACGCCCGAGGACCGGGAAAAGCTCGACGGCCTCTACGAGTGCATCCTGTGTGCATCATGCTCGACCTCGTGCCCGTCCTATTGGTGGAATGGCAACAAACAAGGCCAGGACGAGTATCTCGGCCCGGCTGCGCTTCTCCAAGCGCACCGTTGGATTGTCGATAGCCGAGACGACAAGACGGAAGAGCGTCTCGCGGCCCTCGACGACACGTTCAAACTTTACCGCTGCCACACGATTATGAACTGCGTGCAGGTTTGCCCGAAGGGCTTGAACCCGGCGAAAGCCATCGCGGAAATCAAGCAGATGCTGGTTGAACGGTCGGGCCAAAAGGTCGCCTAAGACCTCTCGCATCTAAAACTGTTCGCTCTCGCATCGCTCGCGCGCTAGGCGCCGAGCAATGCGCTCGCCCTTCTTCATTGTGACCCTCGCCGTGGCTCTGGGTACCCTTCTCGATGCGATCGTGAAGGTTGTCGCTTTAGACGTCGCGGTCGTTTCTCTTACGATGTGGCGCTTTATCTTTGGTTCCGTCATCGGACTGACGATCTTTATCCTCCGTAAGCGCCCTTTTCCCAAGGCCGAGGCTTTTCGCTTCCACGCTGTTCGGGGCGCTATTCAGGTGACCACGGCGACAACCTTTTTCTGGTCGATCACCCAAATCGCCCTCGCCGAGGCGACGGCTTTGGGGTTCACCTCAGCGCTGATGGTGCCGCCAATTGCAAAGCTCATCCTCGGCGAACGCATCAGCGCCGTTTCGGTCATTGCAGCTGGTGTCGGTTTCGCGGGCGCGGCATTCGCGCTCTCGGCCTCTGGCCTGGGGGCGCCGGAGGACGGGAACCGAACCCTGGGAACGCTGGCCGCATTGGCCGCGGCCCTCGGCTACGCGGTCACGCTCGTGCTGCTGAGATTACGTACACGGAGCGAAGACACGGAAACCCTGACGATGTTTGGTAACGTCATGCCGATGGCGTATTTGATCGGCTTCGTCATCGTCTCCCCGGTTTTCACCGCCACCCCGCCACCGTTTTTCATCAGCCTAGAGAACATTGCAGCGACGGCGCTGCTTGGATGCGTCGCGTTCACGGTGTGGTGGCTAATGAGCATGGCGTATCGCGGAGCGGAGGCGCAGCGTCTGGCGCCTTTCGAATACCTGGCCCTCCCCGCAAGCGTTGCGTTCGGGTGGTTTTTGTTTGGGGAGCAACCCCATTGGCGGCTTTACGTCGGTGCACTGATTGTTGTCGCGTCGTGCCTTGCCGTGGCCTTTGAAGATCGCCTCTTCGTCAGGCCACGTCTCAAACAAGCCTGACCACAGCCTAGAGCGAAAGTGCGCGGTTTATCATAGCGTTGTCGGCGTTGCCGCCAGACAGCGTGAGCACGGTAACCTTGCCGCGGGTCTCCACTTTACCCGAGAGAACCGCCGCCAAAGCCACGGCGCCGCCCGGCTCCAGCACCACCTTCAGCTCATGCATCGCGAAGGCCATCGCGGACAACGCCTCGTCATCGGAAACCGTGACTCCGCGTGCCCCAGCATCGGAAAGGATCGCGAACGGCAGCACGCCTGGTGTCGGCGAGAGCAAGGCATCGCAGATGGAGCCCGTCAACTGATCGTTCCGCTGGATCGACCCTGACGCCAGAGATCGCCCGGTGTCGTCAAAGCCTTCCGGCTCCACCACATAAATTTCCGCATGCGGATGCTGGTCACGTACAGCGAGGGTGATGCCCGCGGCGAGACCGCCGCCTCCTCCGCAAATCACCAATTGATCGATCGGTTGCGCCATATCCTCGACGATTTCCAACCCGGCGGTCCCCTGGCCCGCAACAGTGAGCGGATGATCAAACGGAGGGATCAGAACAGCGCCGCGCTCTTCGGCTAGGCGCGCGCCAATCTCCTCGCGGCTCTCCCGGACACGGTCGTAGAGGATCACCTCGGCACCGTCGCGCGCGGTCCGCTGACGTTTCGCAAGAGGCGCATCGGATGGCATCACGATCGCTGCGGGGACGCCTGCGCGCTTTGCCGCCCGCGCCACACCTTGGGCGTGGTTACCCGAAGAATAGGCGACAACACCACCTGGCTTTTGGTCCTCGCGCAGCGAGAGGACATGGTTCATCGCCCCGCGCAGCTTGAACGAACCCGTGCCTTGCAAACACTCAGCCTTGCAAAAGACCGCGCCGCCCGCGCGCTCATCCAAAGCATCAGCCTGAAGGAGCGGCGTGCGGACGATATGATCGGCGATGCGCCGTTGCGCCGCGCGGACGTCGTCAATTGAAACCGAACCGTTGTCAGCCATACTCGCCATCCCTATCCGAGGTAGCCATGGCGCAGACGCTGCAGAATTACCAGACGATGCTGGCTGAAGGTAGCCTGCGGCCTGATCCCGCCCAGGGTGCGGCAGCCGAGGCTTTGGGCGCGCTTGAAGATCGTCTGCGCAATGAAAAACCGCGTCATTTGCCCTGGCAAGCGCCCCGCGATGCTGGCGGGCTTTATCTCTACGGCGGGGTCGGGGCGGGAAAAACGCTCCTGATGGATATGTTTGCGCGGTCGGCGCCCGACTTACCCACGCGCCGCCTGCACTATCATGCCTTCATGGAGGAGATGCACGCCTTCATCGCGGGATGGCGCAAGATGACGGACGGCGAACGGCGCAAAGACCCCGCCCGGGCGCGGCGCTTTGGTCTTGACGATCCCATTCCCCACGCCGCCAAAGCCGCTTTTCAGCGTGCTGAACTTTTGTGCCTTGATGAAATGCAAATCACAGATATCGCCGACGCGATGCTCGTTGGTCGCCTTTTCGAGCACTATTTTGAGCGCGGCGGCACCCTCGTTGTGACATCGAACCGGCATCCAACTGATCTTTATAAGGACGGCATCAATCGTGAGCTCTTTCTACCGTTCATCGCGCTGATTTCCGAAACGCTCGACCTGCACCATTTGCAAGCAGCCGAGGACTACAGGCTCTCCGGACTGCAAAAGCATGGCCTCTATTTCTCACCTTTAGGCGGAGAGAGCACCGCGGCGATGGACGCGGCCTTCACCGCGCAGACCCAGGGCGGGGCTGTCGACAAAGCCGTGATCACCGTCGCTGGTCGTGAACTGACGATCCCCAAGGCGATGGGACCGATCGGGCGGGGCAGCTTCGCCCATTTCTGCGACCAACCCCTTGGTTCTTCTGACTATCTGGCTCTCGCCAAGTTCTACTCCACTCTATTCCTCGATGACATTCCGCTGCTCAGCCCAGAGAATGCTGACGCGGCGAGTAGGTTCCGCACCCTGATCGATGCTCTTTATGATCACCGCTGTAAGCTGATTTGCTCAGCGGCAGCGGAGCCGGATGCTCTGTACCCGGAGGGGAAACTCGCCTTCGAGTTTGAGCGCACCGCCAGCCGTCTCTTCGAGATGCGCAGCGAGGACTATCTTCGCGAAGAGCATGTCTGCGAACACGACACCCCGAACACCGCCGCTTAAGTTGGCATCCGCAGGATGGCGGGGAGGTCTTGTCCACGGACAACGTTGATCGCGAGGACCAACACGACCGCTGCATACCCTAAGGCAATCAGCCGGACGAGCCAGATCCCAAGCGCATCCTTGAAAATGCGGGTCGGCAGAAAGGCGACCAACGGCACGACATGAAGCGCATGGGTGGCCAGGAAATGCGCCGCACGCAGATCACCTCCCGGCACGCGCCATCCGAACAGGCCCTCGCCATAACCGTTGAAGGAACCACCAAGGTTTGTCGGACCATTCGATAGCGGAAAGCCAACAATCGGCGTGAGAATAAACACCAACACGAGCCCCCAACCGATCGCGGCGGCCATGGCCGGGTTCGGAGCATCGTGTTTGCCCCGCAAGATCGCGGTCCCCATCGCCAACGCACCGAGCACAAGGATCAGCGCCATCAACCCCGCTACCGGGTAGAGGATCGTGAACAGGCCGCCGTCGTAATTGTAGTGGGAGCGGATGCCGAGATAGCCGGCTGCCGTCAGCCAGACGAATTCATAGACAATCGCGATGACCATCGCGACGACCGCGGCACGCTGCCAGAACCGGTCCTTCGAGCCCGGCGGCATCCACCTAGCGAAAAACGCCAATGCGAAATAGTAGGTGACAAAAGAACCACCGAACTTGACGGACTTGAGCCAAACGTTCGCGCCATCCACCTGGCGCGCGTCGAAGGCCATCAACACGGCGAACATCGGCGTCGCAATCGCGAACCAGACCATCAACACAGTGTATGTCCGGTGCCGCCTAAACAGCTCCCCCAACCAACGCATAAGCCACAACACCCTTCACCCCAGACCGCGATCTATAGCAGATAAGTGCTCGAAAGCGATTTTCACGGGCCGTTTCTCCTGCCACCGACATATTCTAGACAAGCGCAAGCGCCGCCCCTAGCGTCCGTCGCTTTGAGCCAGGAATTCTGAGGAGAGCGGCCCGGATGAACTTCGAACAGATCATCGCGCAGTTGAACGACATCGTTTGGGGCATCCCAATGCTGGCGCTGCTGCTGGGAACGGGTCTCTACCTGACCGTGAGCCTCAAGTTTCTGCCGGTGCGGAAGCTGGGCTTTGCGTTTTCTGAGCTCTTCCGGAAACGGACCGGCCAGTCAGACGGCGAAGTTTCTCCGTTTGGTGCGCTCATGACCGCACTGTCGTCGACCATCGGGACCGGGAACATTGGCGGCGTCGCTGCGGCGATTGCAATCGGTGGGCCTGGCGCCGTCTTCTGGATGTGGATGACCGCAATCGTCGGTACAGCGACGAAATACTCCGAAGGCCTGCTCGCCTTGCGGTTCCGCGAAACCGACGCCAATGGCAACCATGTCGGTGGGCCAATGTACTACATCAAAAACGGCATGGGCCAGAAGTGGATCTGGCTCGCGGGTTTGTTCGCTACGTTCGGGATCTTCGGCGCCTGGGGCACCGGCGCGATGGTGCAGTCGAACTCGATTGCCGATGGGCTGAACGCCGCTTACGGGATCAATCCGTTCGTGACCGCCGCCGTCCTCTCGGCCGCGGCGGCTGCTGTGATCCTCGGCGGTGTCAAACGGATCGCAGGTGTTGCATCGAAACTCGTACCGTTTATGGCGGCGACCTACCTTATTGCCGGTTTGATCGTCATTGCACTGAACATTAGCGCGGTTCCAGCGGCATTTGGCGCGATTTTCCGCGGCGCATTTGGTTTGGATAGCGCAGGAACTGGGATTTCTATCGGGCTCCTCATGCTGGCGATGCAACGCGGGGTCGCCCGCGGGATTTTCTCCAACGAAGCGGGACAAGGGTCTGCGCCTATCGCGCACGCCGCGGCCAAGAACAAAGACCCGGTCAACCAAGGCATCGTCGCCATGCTCGGGACGATCATTGACACACTGATCATCTGTACGTTGACGGCGCTGGTCATTCTGACCTCGGGCGTTGTCGCTGATGTTTGTCAGCCTACCGCTGAAACGCTCAGCCAGTTCCTGGAGAACGATCGGCCCGAGCAATGCTTGATCGCTGTTCCCCTCACCGCCGCGGCGTTCGATGCGACGCTGACGGGCGTGGGCGAGCATATCGTTTCGATCAGCCTCGTGATCTTCGCCTTCACGACGATCCTTGGTTGGTCCTATTACGGCGAGCGGTGCTGCGCTTTTCTGTTCTCAGAGAAAGCGATTTTTCCTTTCCGGCTCAGCTGGATCGCGGTGGTGTTCGGCGGCGCGTCTCTGGTTGCGTTCAAGGACGACATCACCAACATCATCGAACTCGTCTGGCTGGTGGCCGATACACTGACCGGCATGATGGCTGCGCCGAACCTGGTGGCCTTGATCATTCTCAGCCCCGTCGTCTTCACGATGACGCGCGAGTATTTCAAAGCGCGTGACGCAGCGGCCAAGGAAGCTGGCGACTCGAGCGAAGCGCCGGCGGAGTAGCGGAACGACAATCGCGGGCCATGGTGGCAGGGCTCCACGGCCCGCGACCGTTCCCCCTCAACCTACCAGGCTTTTTGCCATCCCAAGGTGAATGTCAGATCGGTCTCCAGCTGGGGACCGTTCAGATCACGATAGAGCGGCAAGCCAACCTCCGCGGCCAGGCGATGGCCACGGCGCCAGTCCTCTTGACCCGCTAAGTTCAGACCAAAGAGGATCTCTACAGTCTCGCCGCCGAGATTGTCCGGGTCAGCCGTCTGCACCGGTGCCACAATCGCCGGGTCTTGCCCGTCAATCGCGCCCTGGGTCATGGCACGCAGGCGGAGCGAACCCGTGACCGCGTGGCTAGGCGAAAATCCGAGCCAACCGGTCGCTTCGAGCCGGTCACCCAGCGCGTAACCTTCATCGTTTTCACCCAAGCGCACGATCGCTGACATTTGTCCGCCCCAGGAGATTTTTCCCTCGCGATCGCGATAGGTGAGGCCAGGTCTGAAATCGACCGTGCCCGAACCAAGTTGCATCGGATAGGGCAGCCGTGGGCTCGGCGTTCCGCCCATGGGGGTCAAGATCTGGTCCGTCTCCGTGATGGACCCCGTAGGTAAGCTGAAGCCGAGGTTGACGTTGACCTGCAGCGCCTCGTCCGCGCCATTGTCGAGGCCGACGATCGCCATCACCGTCGTATCGCCGAAGCCCGCGGTCTCGGTCTCGAAGTTGCCGAGCACCGTAGTCCCCATGCCGCCATGGAAGGTAACGTGGTCCATCGAGCTGGTGAGGTAGGAGCCCATCGCCATCAGCGTGATGCGATCGGTCAACCCGTACATGGCGCCGACCATGTGCATGTCCATGGTCATGTTGAGCGGCACCACGCGGAGGGTCGGCGGCTGCATCGGGTTTCCGAAAAAGCGGTTCGGCACGGTCGTGACGATCGTTTCGGGCGACAGGCTGTCGGTTCCGTCGCGGTTCCCGTCCATGTCCATGCGCATAAAGCGATAGCTGACCATAAACTCGCCCTTGGCGTGGCGGTGGTCGGCCATCACGCCGATCGGCGCATGGTCAGCGGCGTGGGGGCCATCAAAGGCGACCGCTTGGGTCATAAAAACAGGCGAGAGAGCGGTGGCGAGCGCAAGGCCGCCAAAGAGCGTTGTCTTCATCGAGGAAGTCCTTCGTTTGGTATCAGATCACGGAAGAGGATCTCAAACGAAGGATGGCGGCCCCCGAAGCGGCGGCGCGCGCCAAGCATAGGGAATGAAGCGGTGATCGTCCGGCGGCACGGCACCGAAGCGGTCTCTCCCCGTCGGCACAGGTTCGATCAGCCGCGGTAGCTCTGAAACTGAGGCAACGGCCAAGACGCAGTCGCCGCACGAGAAAGAACCCTCATCCTGCGGGACATCGCCAAAATCGAGGGGCATCTCGTAGGTGCCGTGCTCACTGCAAACGGTGACAACGACCGTTGGCCCCCCAACGTCGACATGCAGCATGCCGCCGGTCAGGGCCGGGTGCACCAGCGCGAGAAGCGCGAAGAGACGTAGGAACTTAACCACCTCGGTCGCCCTACTCCGACCAAACGCTACCGTCACCTGTCATTGCAGCGCAGCGCTAAGGCGCCTAGAGCGCGGCCACCAGTTTTGAGTAGTTGAAGGAGACACTCCATGGCCCGCAAAAAAATCGCCCTCATCGGATCAGGTATGATCGGCGGGACGCTCGCTCACATCGCGGCGCAGAAGGAGCTTGGCGATGTCATCCTGTTCGACATTGCTGAGGGAATCCCAGAAGGTAAGGGTCTCGATATCGCCCAGTCCGCGCCGGTCGACGGTTACGACTGCCGCCTGAAAGGCACCCAGGACTACGCCGATATCGCAGGCGCCGACGTCTGCATCGTCACCGCCGGGGTACCGCGCAAGCCGGGGATGAGCCGCGACGACCTCGTCGAGATCAACTTGAAGGTGATGAAGTCCGTCGGTGAAGGCATCGCCAAGCACGCGCCGAACGCCTTTGTCATCTGCATCACCAACCCGCTCGATGCGATGGTCTGGGCCCTGCAGAAATTCTCGGGCCTGCCCACGAGCAAAGTCGTCGGCATGGCGGGCATCCTTGACAGCTCGCGCTTCCGCATGTTCCTGGCGGAAGAGTTCAACGTCAGTGTCGAGAGCGTTACGGCCTTCGTCCTAGGCGGCCACGGCGACACGATGGTCCCAAGTTTGCGTTACTCCACCGTCGCGGGCGTCTCGCTGCCGGACATGGTGCAGCTCGGTTGGACCACACAAGAAAAGCTCGACGCGATCGTTGACCGCACCCGTAAGGGCGGCGGCGAGATCGTTGGTCTACTGAAGACCGGCTCCGCCTACTACGCCCCAGCCGCGTCGGCGATCCAGATGGCGGAGAGCTATCTCAAGGACAAAAAGGTGGTCGTTCCGTGTGCGGCTTACCTGAATGGTGAGTTCGGCGTGAAGGACCGCTATGTCGGTGTGCCGATCGTTATCGGTGACGAGGGCGCTGAGCGGATCCTTGAGATCAACTTCACCGAGGAAGAGAAGCAGATGTTCGACCACTCGGTCGCAGCGGTCGAAGACCTCGTCGAAGCCTGTAAGCGCATCGAGCCGAGCCTCGCATGACCAAGCCCGCTCCCGGCGCCATTGTCCTGCAAACGGAGCGGCTTTATCTCAGGCGGTTCACTCTTCACGATGTGGCCACCTACCGAGAATTGTTCAACCAACCCAACGTGGAAGCTTTCTTGGGCCCCGGCCCCGCATCGCGAGAAGAGGCGGGGCGCCACATTGCGATGGTCGAGGGTCACTGGGACCTCGTAGGGTTTTCGTTCATGGCGGTGGTTGAGCGGTCAACGGGAACCCTCGTTGGCCGCGTGGGGCCGTGGCAACCCGAGGGTTGGCCAGGACTGGAAGTCGGGTGGACCATCCATCCCCGCCGCGGCCGACGCGGCTACGCCGTCGAAGCCGCGAAAGCTGCCGGACGATGGACCCTTGAGCGGCACCCTGATCTCGCGCACCTCATCCACGTCATCGAACCGAGCAATGTCGGATCACAACGCGTCGCCGCTAAGCTCGGCGCGTCCAACACGCGTGAAGCATTCTACCACCCCATCGCCGGAAACTTAGAAATCTGGAAGACGCCGCGCGAAGCGTTCTTCGCTTAAGCAGCCGCGCCGAAAACGTTCCGTAGGCGGTCACGCATCCTGGCCCAAAACATCAGCCGCTTCTTTTGAGCGCGGGTGTTCGCGCGTGGCCAGGGCAAGTCGGGGACCTCTTGACCAAGGAACGCGCAAAGTGGCTCCCACGCAGCTTCCCCCGTTGTGATCACCAACAGCTTATCCGGACGCCCCTCAAAATAGGCCTGAACATCGGCGTTGTGCTTCTCGTACCGTTCGCGCCAGATGTCCTCGTGTCCAAGGGGATACGGAACGCCATAAATCAGTTTGTGTACGTAGTTTTCATGATCGGCAAAGTCGCCAACGCAGCTCTCGACCCAGGAATGGGGCTCACGGATCATCAGAATAAACTTCGCATCCGGATAAAGCGTATCGAACTTCTCGTAGAGCAATGGCCACGGGGTGTCTTGAAAGACCTCGTTGTCCCGCGCCAATTCCTCAGCGCGCTCTTCAATCGTGGCCCAGGTGACAGCGGGGTCGCTCGCCAAATCGCGAAACGGGAGATACCCAGCAACTCGGGTATAGCCGAGGACTTTCAAAGCCGCGGTGACAGAATTCGTTCCGGTCTTTTGAAACCCAAGACAGAAAATCTTCTGGTCCATGGTCTATCCTCGCATCGTACTGCGCCCAGTTTTGCTGGAGGAAGGTTACCCTTGCGTCAAATCGGCGGGACACGGGCGCTTGACCCCGGCGCTGGGTCAGCCACGCTCACCCCATGCGCGCTCTCATCCTAATTGCCCTCTTCGCCCTATCGGCATGCTCCGGCCCCCAGCTGCTCAACGTCGCCACACCCTCGCTTGCCGGGACATGGGAAAGGACAGAAGACATCGCCTACGGCACCCTCCCCCGACAAAAGCTCGATCTCTACACCCCGACCACGCCCGGTCCCCACCCACTTTTGATCTTCGTGCACGGCGGATCGTGGGAGAAAGGGCGGAAAGAGGACTATCCATGGCTCGGCCGCCGTTTCGCTTCGGAGGGCTACCTCACGGCGGTGATCAATTATCGCCTCGCGCCAGAGCATACCTACCGGGACTTCATGGCAGACGTGGCCAAGGCGGTGGCGTTCCTCCATGCCGAGGCACCGGCCTTCGATGGCGACCCAGATCAACTGTTCCTCATCGGCCACTCGGCTGGCGCCTACAACGCGGTGCAGGTCGCTCTCGCGCCGGAATTTCTTGAGGCCGAGGGTCGTTCAACGTCGATCATCGACGGCGTCGTCGGTTTGGCAGGACCCTACAGCTTCCTGCCTCTCGACAGCCGCGTCACAAAAGCTGCGTTTGGTGCTGCACCGGACCTCGAAGCGACGCAGCCCATCAATCGCGTCACGGCGAATGCTCCGCCAATGCTGTTCGTGCATGGCACGGACGATGACGTAGTCAGCCCGAAAAACGCGACAGAAATGGCGCGCCTCCTCACCGAAGTGGGCGTGCGCGGCGAGAGCATCCTCTACACCGATACGGATCACATCGAGATCATCGTCGCGATCGGCCTAACCAGCCGCGGCAGCGTGCTTGCCGACAGCCTTGCGTTCCTCAAGAGTGTTGAGACGGAGCCCGCGGAGACCAACTCAACACAATGACGACACTTCTCATCGCCGCCGCTGCGTCGGTTGCTCTCGCTCAAGCGCCAACCATCCCTGACGAGGTCAAGGAGACCGCTGACGCACTCCTGCGCCAAGGCATGACCGATCGGGTCGGATATCAGGTGACTGAGGACCTCACCACCGAAGTGGGGGCGCGGCTTGGCGGATCTGAAGCCGAGGCAAGGGCGCGGACATGGGGCGAAGCGAAGATGCGCGAGATGGGCTTGTCGAACGTCCGTACCGAGACCTTCGCAATGCCGTACTGGGAGCGTACCTATGAGTACGCCGCCATCACCAAACCCTATCCGCAAGAGTTGCAGATCACAGCGCTAGGCAATTCGGTGGGCACGGGTGAAGGCGGTGTCTCTGGGCAGGTCGTCCGATTTGAGACACTCGACGATCTGATCGAAGCGCCGATGGACGACACGCTGAAAGGTAAGATCGTCTTCGTCGACGAGGGAATGACCCGCACCCAAGACGGGTCAGGCTACGGCGTCGCGGTGCGCAAGCGCTCTGGCGCTGCCAATGAAGGGGCCAAGCGCGGCGCTGCTGCAGCACTCATTCGATCGGTGGGAACAGACCGTCATCGCTTTCCGCACACAGGAAACATGCGCTACCTCGACAGTGTCACGCCCATCCCGACCGCGGCGTTATCTTTTCCGGATGCGGAGCAACTCGGCAGAGCGCTTGAGCGCGGACCCGTGACAGTGACGCTCGATATGGCGGTTAAAACGAAGTCTGAAGTGACGAGCGGAAACGTCATCGGGGAAATTCCGGGGCAAACGGACGAAATTGTCGTGATTGGAGGCCACCTGGACAGCTGGGACCTCGGGACAGGAGCCATTGATGACGGAGCGGGCATTGGCATTACGACCGGCGCCGCGAAACTGATCCTCGAACATATTAAAAAGACTGGCGAAAAGCCGCTCCGTACAATCCGTTTGGTCTATTGGGGATCGGAGGAAGTTGGGTTGCTCGGTGCACGGGCTTATGCGCAACAGCATCGGGACGAACTCGATAAGCACGTGATGGCAGCCGAAAGCGATTTCGGCGCAGCGCGGATCTGGAAGATGGACACCCGGTTTGGCGCCGACAAAGTCGGCTTGGGGCGCGAAATGATCCGTATACTCCACCCCGCGGGTGTCGCGCTTGGCAACAACCAAGCGTCTGGTGGGCCCGATGTCTCACCGCTGCGCGCGCTGGGTGTCCCGGTCGTGACCCTCCGCCAGAATGGCTGGGATTACTTCGATCTTCATCACACAGCCGACGATACGTTCGACAAGATTGATCCCGACGCCATGGCGCAGAACGTTGCGGTATACGCAGCCTTCACCTGGATGGCGGCGAACACGCCCAGTGGTTTCCGTGCCGCTGAGCAAACAGCAGCATCGGAGTGACCGCGCCCTGGGGCACGCCCCAGTGGTGTTCAACGCTGCGCCAGGGACGCTCAGTCGCCGCTGGGCATCTCGCCGATATTGGGCATCGGTCCGGCAGGCTCCCAGATTTCAATCCGTACACCATCGGGATCAGTAACCCACGCGAACTTGCCGTAGCCTTCATCGACGATCTTTTCATCAACGTCGCAGCCCTCGGCCTTCAGCTTGGCGACCATGCCTTCAATATCCTCGACGACAAAATTGACCATGAACGGTTGACCGGCCTTACCCAGATAATCTGAGTCAGGATCAAAAAACGAAACCAGCGACATCTCTTGATGGTCGGGGTTATCCGGCCGGCGCCAGCGCATTTCGACCCCATCGAAACCCTGCCCGGGGCTGATGCCCAGATGCTTGACGTACCATCCCTTGCGCGCCTTGGGGTCCGACGTTTTGTAGAAAACCCCGCCAAGTCCAACGATCCGCGCCATAAATCCTCCCTCTTTTGGAACAGGAATATAGGCGGGAACAAGCAAAAGCCCGGACGCTGAGCCCGGGCTTTCGGTATCAAAGTGTCGCTCAGCGCAACGTTATGGGCGCATCCGCGTCGCTTCGAGCACGGGGATATTTCCCTCGGTGGGGACGTAGATCACTTGCACGCCCTGACAGGCGGTGAGCGCTTCAGCGAAGGCGCCGATGAACTCCTGCTCCCGATACTCGGGGAAGTCCTGCGCAGCTTTACCAACAATTCCAATGGCTTCCGCCCGCGCCGCTGCGGCATCTTTCTCCGCTTGCGCTTGCTCCACCAAGATCCGCCGCTCCTGCTCAGCCTGCCTCAAGTTGGCCAAACCCTCACGCTCTTGGGCCCAGGGCCCAACAAGTGGGCGCCATAACAAGACGAGGGCAAGTAAGCCGACGACTGCCCAAGCACAGAATGTTCCGATAATAACGCCTGAAAATGTACGCTGTTGCATATCAAATCCCCCTTCAAAAATAAAAAAAGCTCAGCCGATCAACGACTGAGCTCTTTATGTGGGTATTGATACGTTGGATTTCTAGAGGCTTAGCTCGCCTTCTTAGACTTTGCCTTCTTTTCAGCGGCCTGGGCCTGGCGCTTGGTGTCGACCTTTTCTGCGATGCGCGCCGACTTCCCTTGGCGACCGCGAAGGTAGTAAAGCTTGGCGCGGCGCACTTTACCGCGGCGAACCACTTCGATGGCCTCAACCAGTGGCGAATAGATCGGGAACACCCGCTCAACGCCTACGCCGAAGCTGATCTTCCGCACCGTGAAGCTTTCGTTGAGGCCGCCGCCGGAGCGGGCAATGCAAACGCCTTCATAGGCCTGCAGACGCTCGCGCTGGCCCTCTTTCACCTTCACCTGGACACGGACCGTGTCGCCGGGAGCGAATTCAGGGACTTCGGGTTTGAGTTCTTTTGCGTGCTCGGCTTCGAGCTGCTGGATAATGTTCATGTCTCGTCCGTCTCGTTATTCGGCGGATTGGACCGCGCCGTCGTCCCCGAAGGATCAAGCAAGTCCGGTCGTCGCGCACGCGTCAGCGCGAGAGATTGCTCCTCACGCCACTGGGCAATTTTCTTGTGGTCGCCAGAGAGCAGCACATCCGGGATGGGCCGCCCTTCAAACTCCCGAGGCCTCGTGAACTGCGGATATTCGAGAAGACCATTCTCGAAACTCTCGTCGTCCTTGGAGGCGAGCGCGCCGAGTACACCGGGGACCAGGCGAACGCAAGCTTCGATCATGGCCATCGCCGCCACCTCGCCGCCCGCGAGGACGTAGTCGCCGATCGAGACCTCTTCGAGTTCCCGGGCATCGATCACCCGCTGGTCCACTCCTTCGAAGCGGCCGCAGATGAAGAGCGCGCCCGGGCCTTCAACAAGCCGGTGGGCGTCAGCTTGCTTAAACGGCCGCCCCCGGGGGCTGAGGAGAAGTTTCGGGCCCGGAACAGCCTCCATCTGGTCAATGGTTCGCGCCAGAACATCGGCCCGCATCACCATACCCGGCCCCCCGCCCGCGGGGGTGTCATCCACCGTGTGGTGCTTGTCCTCAGCCACATCGCGCGGGTTCAGGGTCTCGAGCGACCAGAGGCCATCACGCTGGGCCCGACCGAGCACGCCAACGCCAAGCGGACCCGGGAATGCGTCGGGATAAAGGGTGATCACGCCTGCGCGCCAGGTCACCGGCTCGCCTCAACCGCCAGCCGGAGGAGCACCCGCTCGGCGATCGCCTGGGCCGGCGCGCCCGTCTTCTTGCACGCCTGTTCAGCATCGTAGATCGCCGCAGCCGCCCGCTCCAACCGCGGCAGAGGCCACTTCTTCAATTGCGCGGCGACGGCGTCTTGTTCCTTGAAAAAGACCGGCGGGCGGATTGCTTTCATCGCCGCACCCGCGCCTTGCCCCTGGGCCATCGCTTGCGCGGCGGGCATCAGCCGAAGGATCCGGTTCTGGGTGAGGCGGAGGAGAGCAATGACACTCGTGCCCGACGCCTCGGCCTCAGCCAGCGCCGCCGAGAGTTCCGCCCGCTGCCCCGAAAGCGCAAGCGACGAAACCGCGAAGCTGTCGTCATGGGGCGCATCCACCAAACACGCACGCACGTCATCGGGCGTGATCTCATCTGGGCCATCGCGCACCGCAGCCGGTCCCTTATAGAGGATGAGCTTCTCAACTTCCTGGCGCAGCAAACCGCGATCGTCACCCAGCGCCGACGCCAGAAGCTCCGCCGCCTCAGCAGAAAGCGCTAGCCCTTCATCAGTACACTGCTTTCGGATGGCCGCCATCGTTTCCCGCGGCCCCTCCGCATAGCACGGGATCGCAACCGCACTCGCTGAGCTCTCGCAGGCCTTCCGAAGTGCCGAGGACTTTTTGAGATCACCTGCTTCGATCACCACCAACGCCGCAGCGTGGAGGGTGCCTGCGTCGGCGGCCTTGAGCAACGACGCGACCGCTTGACCCGCGCCCGTACCGGCTGCCCGTACACGGACGACCCGGCGCCCGCCAAGAAAGCTCTGCGCCGCTGCCTCATCAGTCAATTTGGCCGCGTCCGCCGCATCTTGGTCCGACAGGTTGGTGACCCGCCATGGGTCGGCGAGATCCTCCGTCACGGCTTTAGCCGCACGGATCGCGCGCTCATGCACCAACCCCTGCTCGGGACCATAAATCAGAGCACAGACGACATTCTCATCCGGAGCGCCGAGGAATCGCTCGATGTCTCTGCCCTTCAGCGCCGCCATCAATCAGGCTGGCCTTCCGCAGGCGGAGTTTGTTGCTCAGCCGCTTCGCGCGCCGCCTCGCGGGCCTCTTCCTCTTCCCGCCTCTCAATGTTGCCAATCGGATCGCGCTGGCTGTCACCGCTGAAAATGCTTCCGCGGGCCTCAGCGGGAGCGCGCCCTTGAACATAGAGCGCAGCATCCGTCTCGATCTTCCGTGTAAGGTCGATCACCGCGCGCCTGGTTGCGTCTTCTTGGCCGATAAGGGTCGCATACTGACTAGGCGTCACAGCAAAGGAAACAACGGTTTGAAGCGTCTGGCGGCGCGTCTCGTCCGTCTCGCGATCAAGATAGTTGATCGTCGCCGTCAGCTGATAATTAAACCGGCGGGCGTTGCTGTCGATGGTCACCGACACCGCACGCGTGACGTCCCGGAGGTCCACAGAAATCAGGTAGCGCTCGTCACCCTCGCCGGTGGAAAACCGCTCAGAAAGTGTCTCGCGCATGACATCCCGCGGAGCGACGGACCCACGGATAGGGCCAAGGGCGACCTGCTCCAGGGAGCCGCCAAGGCTGTCCTCCGTATTCGTTGCATAGAGCGGCTTGAAGCCGCATCCGCTTACGAAGAGCAGCGCACTGACAAGCAGAAACCGAATCATCCGGCCACCACGTTCACAATTCGCCCAGGCACGACAATCACCTTACGGATGGTCTTATCGGCGAGAAAGCGGGCAACATCCGCGTCAGCCAAAGCAGCGGCCTCGACTTCGTCCTTAGGCAGATCAGGCGCGACTTTAATCTCACCGCGGCGCTTACCGTTGACCTGGATTGGCATGGTGATGACGTCGTCTTCGAGTAACGCTTCGTCCGCCTTTGGCCAAGCGGCGTTACAGCAAAGTCCCTCACCGCCGAGGAGCTCCCAGCACTCCTCCGCCAAGTGCGGCATGAACGGTGCAGTGAGCTGCGTCAGGGTACGGAAGGCCTCCGCCGCGACAGGCGCAGCGTCGCCCTCAGTTTTGACACCCTTCAGGGCACCGAGGAATTCATAGAGCCGTGCTATCGCTTTGTTAAAGCGGAAGTTCTCGATGTCGCCGGTGACACCGTCGATCGTCTTGTGCGTCGCCTTGCGGAGCGCGAGAAGATCCTCAGACAGATTGTCCGGCATCGGAGCACTTGCCGCGAGCAGTCCCTCGCCTTTGGCCACGGCCTCGTAGACGCGGTTGGCGAAACGCCAAGCGCCTTCGACGCCGCTCTCGGTCCACTCCACGTCCCGCTCGGGCGGGCTGTCAGACAGCATGAAGAACCGCGCGGCATCTGCTCCGTACGCGTCAGCTATCTTTTCCGGCGAGACGACGTTCTTCTTCGACTTCGACATCTTCTCGATGGCGCCGATTGATACCGGCGCGTTACCATCGATTGCGGTCGCGGTGTTCCCCTTCAGCTCCACTTGCTCAGGGAACAACCAATTGCCTTCGGCGTCCTTGAAAGTCGCATGGGTCACCATGCCTTGGGTGAAAAGGTTCGTGAACGGTTCATCGACGTCCGTGTACCCACATTCTTTCATGTTGCGCATGAAGTAGCGGGCGTAGAGGAGGTGGAGGATCGCGTGCTCGATCCCGCCGATATATTGCTGGACGGGCAGCCACGCATCGGCCTGGGCAGTGTCCACCGGCTTATCGTCCGGCTGCGAAGCAAACCGCGCGAAGTACCAGGAGCTGTCGACAAAGGTATCCATCGTATCGGTATCGCGCACTGCGGGACCGCCGCATTGCGGACATGTGCAGTTCCGCCACTCATCAGCACACGCTCGATCAAGCGGGTTGCCGGGGGTCTTAAACTCTTCCGGGCCGATGTCCGGCAATTGCACCGGAAGCTGATCTTCTGGTACCGGCACCGCGCCGCACTGCTCACACAGCACGACGGGAACAGGGCAGCCCCAGTAACGCTGCCGCGTCAGGCCCCAATCGCGCAGGCGATAGTTCGTGGTCCCCGCACCTTGGCCAAGCTCTTCAATCTTCGCGATCGCCGCAGGTAAGGCCTCATCCGTAGGCATCCCGTCAAAGGGTCCTGAATGGACCATCGTGCCCGGGCCCGTATAGGCAACCGTCCGACCATCATCCGTATCGCAACTTTTGAAATCGCCAGCCTTGAGATCCGTCTCATGGCCCTCTCTCGGCGCGATAACTGGCTTAACCGCCAGACCATATTTCCGAGCAAAATCAAGGTCGCGTTGGTCATGGGCCGGACAAGCGAAGATCGCGCCCGTTCCGTACTGCATCAGGATAAAGTTCGCGATGTAGACCGGTAGCTCTTCATTCGTGAACGGATGACGTCCCGTCACAGGAAGGGCAATGCCCCTCTTCTCCGCCTTCTCAATATCCGCCTCAGACGTCCCCAACGCCTGGCACTCCGCCACGAAATCAGCGACTGCCGGGTCTTTGTCAGCGAAATGCTTCGCGAGCGGATGATCCGGCGCAACGCCAAGGAACGACGCGCCATAGAGCGTGTCCGGACGGGTGGTGTAGATCGGCAGATCATCGATCCCCTCGGGCAGGTCATCGCCCTTGAGCGGGAAGGCCATCTTCAGCCCCTCGGACCGGCCGATCCAGTTGCGCTGCATCTCTTTGACATGCTCAGGCCAACCGGCGAGGCGCCCGTCGTCCAAAGCGGCAAGAAGATCCTCCGCACGCTCCGTAATCTTAAAAAACCATGTCGACATCGACTTGCGCTCAACCGGCGCGCCGGAGCGCCAGCCTTTGCCGTCGATCACCTGCTCGTTGGCCAGCACCGTCATCTCGACGGGGTCCCAGTTCACCAGGCTCTCGCGCCGCTCAACAAAGCCCTTCTTCCAGAACTCCAGGAACATCCTTTGTTGGTGCACGTAGTATTCAGGGTCGCAGGTGGCGAACTCGCGCGACCAGTCGATCGCTAGGCCCATGCGCTTCAATTGCCCGCGCATCACCTCGATGTTGCCGTAGGTCCAATCGCGCGGGTGGCCGCCATTGTCGCGCGCCGCATTCTCCGCAGGCAGACCAAAGGCGTCCCAGCCCATCGGGTGGAGCACATCGAAACCCTGCGCCCGTTTGAAGCGCGCGATCACATCGCCCATGGCATAGTTGCGCACGTGGCCAATGTGGATCTTCCCCGACGGATACGGAAACATCTCGAGCACGTAGTATTTCGGCTTCGAGGGATCCTGGTCCGCAGCGAAGCAGCCTTCGTCATCCCAACGCTTCTGCCATTTGGACTCCGCTGCTCGGAATGCGTACTTGGCCATTCGGTGTCTTTACCTTTGAGAGAAACTTACGCGCACGAGGTCTCATGCTGCGCTTTCAGCTTAGGGTAAACAGGGGAGAAGAAAAGCGGCGGCTAGCCGAGGGAATTGAGCCGGAGCTCCCGCGCCCGGGTGAGGATCGCGTTCTCGACTTCGCGCGCGGTGTTGGGATTGACCGGGGCATCCATCCAACCGCCAGTCGGGCTCTGCACCTGCTTGAACACCCGAACCCGAAGCGCATCGGCACGAAGCATCGAATCGAGGATCAACACGTTGGCCCGAAAGCGCTCGTTCGGCGCGGAGCTCGACGCATACCAGTCTGTGATAATCACCCCAGCGACGGGGTCGACGTCATCGATGGGCATGAAATCGATGGTCTCAAGCGACGCCTTCCAGAGGTAGCGGTTGACCGATGACATGTTCTGGGTCGCATTGGTTGCGCCAATTCCACCGGATGAGCCCGTATTCGCGCAGGCGGCAAGAACAGCGGCGACCGCTGCTGTCCCAAAAATTTTGACCAAACGTTTTGTTTCCGAACGCATGCAGCAGCTTTCCTTCGCGTACCGCTAGCTAGCATCGCTCCAGCGCGTTTCAATCCCCTTACGCGATTGATGGTTGCACCGATGCCTCACCCGTCCGCAATTTCATGCGGTTAACCATTTTATGGGGGCGGGAGCTCTTCCTAATTCCTACCTAATGCTTCAAGGGAAACGTGAATTGGAGACCCCGACTTGCGTGGTTTAGTTGCCATCGCTGCCTTAACAGCTGCGTCCAGCGCTTGGGCGCAGGACGAACCTATTGTTGTTGAAGGCGATTTGGTTGTCACGTCGGGGCTTGCGGACGGGTCCGGAGAAGCGGACGTCGACGGTCGTCTCCGGGTCACGGGAAGCACACTCGTCATTCCCGGGGTCGAACTCGGTGTTTCGGGCGGCTTGCGGCTCGACGGAGACCGCTTCGATCGCCGCGCAGCAGGTGGCCGCTACTCGTCACTCACCCTCGGCGGGAGCCGCGGCGTGGGAGCCCAGGGTAGCGACGTCTTCATCGACCGATCCTACATCTTCGCCCGCGGCGGTTTTGGCAGTCTGTCCGTCGGCGCCCAAGAAGGCGTTGCCTCGCAGCTGGCCGTGACGTCGCCGACGATTTTCCGCGCCCTCGGTGTGAATGACTGGCGCGCGGACCCAACGCGATTGAATGACGTCAACACGGTCAACGATTTCTCGGGCGTTGCTCCGAAGGTCACCTATATGCCGCCGTCCGGGTTCTTGGGCGGGATCATCGGCAACGTTCAAATGGGCGTATCCTACGCGCCCGAACTGGATACTTGCGGTCAGCAAGGATGCCAACAGGCAACCAATGGAACGTTCGTTTTGGATCCGAACGGAAACGCTGTTCTTCAGGACCAACGGTGGCGCGACGTCTCAGAAGCCGCGCTCTACTACCAACACGGCGTCCGGTTGGGGCGTGATCGCCTGGTGTTCGGTCTCGGCGCGAGCTTTGTTCACGCAGAAGAGGAGCAGGTCGCGGGCATGGTCGAGGACAGCCTCCTCGACGATTACGAAGCGTTGGCGCTCGGCCTGAACCTCGCTTACGGCGATCTCACCTTTGGCGGCTCGGTGAAGTCGACCAATACGGGCATTGACGAAAATGCTGCCGGCGGGCCGAGTGATTACCTCGCTTTTGACGCTGGGGTGACCTACACGGCGGGCGACTGGAAGATGATGCTCGGTTACGGCCAAGCGGACGCTGAGCGCGATGCGAGCCTCCTGATCGGCCCCGCGGTGAACGTCACTCTGCCCTTTGCGCTCGATCGGCGAACCCAAACGGCCCAGGCGGGGATCGCCTACGTGATTGGGCGGGGCGTGACGCTGGGCGCGGCTGCGCAATTTGTTGATAGCGACAAGCCCGACGTTCTCGGCGGCGATGAGGACACCACGGCGGTGATGATCGAAAGCTCGATCCGGTTCTAACGTTGACCGCTTAAGCTCAAACGCGAAACGCGTCGATCGCTCCAAAGCCCTGAAACGGCGTGCCTTCTAAAACCGCGGCCGTTGCTTCATGCATCCCGCCCAAGGCAAACACGGGGAGCCTCGCCGCCTGCGCCAATGCCACTGCGCGCGACCTTCCGAGCGGAGGTTGGGCCGGGTGACTGGCCGTCCCGTTGACGGGCGACAGAAACATAGCGTCGGCGCCTGCCAGGGTCGCCGCTGCGATCTCCTCCTCATTATGCACGGGCGTTGTTCGGATGCCCGAGCCAACCGGGACCGCGTGGTGCCCATCGGCGCCGCTGAGCGAAGCGCGCGCCATAATAAAGAGGTGCCCCCGCGCTTGGACCGCCTCGCAAACCCGCCCGGCCACGGCCAAACGTTGATCCTCGGGTAGGTGATCATGCCTGAAAACGATGGCAACGGGGTCGGTGTCACGCGGCAACTGCTCCACCAACTCCTCGAGCGGAGGCAGCCGCTGCGCATCGGAAAACAGCGCCAAAGCGAACGGTAGCGTACATGGGCGCGGGCCTGCCCGGCGCAACGACCAGGCGGCGCGGTTCAACGCAATGACACGGGATGCAAAGTCTGCCACGGCGGATCCATGAACAATGAGACGTTGATCCGCAACCGAAACGATGTTCTCGCACGCATTGCCAATGCTGCAATCGAGGCCGATCGCGCGCCCAGCGACGTGACACTCATCGCCGTGTCAAAAACCTTCGACAGCGACGCCATCACGCCGCTGCTTGAGGGCGGCCATCGCGTTTTTGGCGAAAATCGCGTGCAGGAGAGCCAGCAAAAATGGCCAGGCCTCAAAGAACGCTACTCCGATGTCGAGCTGCATCTCATTGGGGCCCTTCAATCGAACAAAGCGGCCGATGCTGTTGCTTTATTCGACGTCATCGAAACCGTTGATCGCCCGAAAATCGCAGCCGCGCTGGCCACACAAATGGATCGGCAAGGACGACACCTGCCAGTGTTCGTCCAGGTGAATACTGGAGAAGAGCCGCAAAAAGCTGGGATCACCCCCGGCGAAACCCTGGATTTTGTAAAAAAGTGCCGCGGTGAATTCGGACTCGATGTGAGAGGATTGATGGCCATTCCTCCCGTCGGCGACACGCCAGCGCCGCATTTCGCTCTTTTGGCAAAACTTGCTGAAAATGCAGGACTTTCTTCGTTAAGCATGGGCATGTCAGGCGACTACGAGGCCGCCGTCAGTCTCGGCGCAACACACGTTCGTGTTGGCAGCGGTATCTTTGGCCCACGTGGTTGAGCGAATTTATTCACCTACTCAGGCTCGAACTGCCGGAAATAGCACTAAATAGTGAAATCCTGCGTTTCCTTGGGAACGATTTGCCCTCACCATGGGTTAGCAAATCAAGGCCTTGTGATCAGAGCAGCTTAAGAGACGAAATGAGTGAAGCGTCTCGTTCCTATCCTGCCCTGGGCAAGACTGTCGTATCCTCCGTCCGAGTGGGGCGATGGAGGCAAGTACGTTGCCGTTCCAGCCCTGCACTTTGGTAGAAGAGTGCTCGGCCAATCCGCCCTCTCAACGGGGCGAGACCGCAGAGGTAAAAAAATGTCGAGAGCCGCAAAAGTGCTCCTCGTAGAAGACAACGAGCTTCTGGCTCGTGTGCTGGTTGAACAATTCGCTGCCCATAGCGAATTCCACGTCAGTGTGGCCCGCACCGGTCAAATGGCGCTCGAACGCCTTTCCGATGAGCAACACATCGATCTTGTTCTCCTTGATATCGGGCTCCCCGATATGGACGGACGAGATCTCTGCCGAAAGCTTCGCGAGACGGGTTTCAAATCGCCTGTCGTGATGTTGACCGCTCGGGATAGCGATGACGACGAAATCAATGGACTCGATTCAGGGGCCAATGATTACGTCACGAAGCCGTTCAAGTTTGCCGTGCTGCTGGCTCGGTTACGCGCCCATATGCGCAGCCACGAACAGTCAGAGGACGCCATCTTCAAGATTGGTCCGTACGCGTTCAAGCCCGCCGTCAAGATGCTGGTCGACGATGACGACCGCCGGATTAAGCTGACCGAGAAGGAGAGCTCGATCCTGAAGTATCTCTACCGTGCGGGCGGGCGTCCGGTTAGCCGCGATACGCTCCTCAACGAGGTCTGGGGCTATAATTCTGGCGTGACCACGCACACGCTTGAGACCCATGTCTATCGGCTGCGTCAGAAGATCGAGCCGCGTCCCGGCGAAAACGCTCTTCTGCTTACGGAGAGTGGCGGATATCGGTTGGCGATTGACGAAGCACTGCCGCCGCCGAAATCCTCGGCAGCAAACGCACTGCATAACGGGAAAGTCGCCGCCCCCGTCGACGAAGTGCACGGATAAAAAGACAGCGCCGCCCGATTTGCGGCGCTAAGTTCCAGGCCGGTCTGCTTTCGTTCCGACAAAACGAGAGCGGAAGTTGAAATGGCTGACCAAAAATCCAAGGCAGAAGCGTTTGGTGCCCTCCACCAGCAAGGGCATCCCCTTGTTCTGACCAATATCTGGGATGCGGGCACCGCGTCAGCTGTCGCGGCTGCCGGTGCTCCCGCCGTCGCAACGGGAAGCGCGAGCATTGCCGAAGCAAACGGATATTCCGACGGAGAAGACATTCCGTTCGCGACGCTTTTGATCATCAGCGCGGCAATGTGCAAGGCCGTCCAGTGCCCAGTCTCGATCGATATAGAAACTGGGTATGCGGACAGTCTCGATTCACTCGGCGCCAACATCTTCGCCGTCATTCAGACGGGCGCTGTCGGTATCAACATCGAAGACCGTCTGCTGACAGAAAACGAACTGCGACCATGCGAAGAGCAGGTTAGGCGGATCAAAACCGTGCGATCTGCGGCGGAAGAGAAAGGCATTCCGCTTTTCATCAATGCGCGTACGGATGTCTTTCTGCGCGAGCCCGACGAGCGCGCGCACCCGCAACTAGTCGCCGAAGCCCGGCGCCGCGGTGAGGCCTATGCTCGTGCCGGCGCCAGCGGATTCTTCGCCCCAGGCCTCGCAAATCCTGACCTTATTAAGCAGCTCGCCGCCGCAACCACGCTCCCGCTCAATATTATGACGGCCGATAATCCACCGGACATCACAGCAATCGCGGCGCTTGGCGTGCGTCGGATCAGTACGGGGCCTTACCCGTTTCGACGCGCCATGGCCGCCTTACGTGCAGAAGCGGAAGCATTTCAGCAACGAGGCTAGCCGACCTCGAGCGCATGTCCATTTTGGACCGTTAACGGAATATCAGAGGACCGAATATGCAGATCCCGCTGCGGGAATGGGATCTCAATGCCTTCGGCCTGGAACGCGTCCCAGATTTTCATCAAAACCTCTGACCGGACATTTGAAATGCCATTCGGCGGGTCGGTAATCCAAAAGCGAAGGTCGAAATTGACCGAGTTATCGCCGAATTCCATCAGATTACAGACGGGAACCTTCGACTTCTGCACACGCTCGGTGGTTTGCGCGGCCTCAATCGCAAGCTGTTGGACACGATGGAGATCTTTTGTTCCGTATGCGACACCAAAGGGCGCGTGAACGCGCACCAGCTGGTCACGGTGGGACCAGTTCACAACGCCCTCCTCGATAAACGTTGAGTTGGGGATGAGGTGCTCCGTTCCATCGCGTGTACGGATGGATACGTAGCGCGACTTCATTTCTGTGACCCAGCCAAACGTATCCTCGACTTGGATCGTATCTCCTGGCTTGATCGAACGGTCCGCAAGCAATGTGAACCCCGCGAGGAAGTTGCCGATGATCTTTTGAAGCCCAAGGCCGATCCCCAGGCCGATCGCACCGGAGAAAATTGCAAGGCTCGCGAGATTAAACCCGATCAGTTGCAGCGCGAGGATCAACGCGATCACCGGCATCACGAAGTTGATCACCTTCGCGATCAGCGCCTTGAGTGAGGGATTGATCTCATCTGTCTGCTGAACTTGTCCCACGATCACTGATGAGAACAACCCGGCAAGTTGCATGAAGATCCCGAAGATGATCCCGGCACGGAGGACATCGTACAGCGTCAACGCGACCTCAGGTGACGTGGCACTCTCCGGAGAGATCACTAGGCTGACATCGCGCATCCACTGGAAGACCCCGCCCAGAATCCCGAAACTGTCGAGCACCGCAACGGGCCATACGACGTAGAAGGCAACCTTCGACCAAAACGGCGATCGGATCGCCAAGGTCACCAATCGGACGATGATCCACGCAGCCAGGAGAGACTGCGCAGCATCGATGAAGTGGGAGCCGCGCCCCATCCCATCGGCGAGAATGGCGTTGAACAAGGTCAGCGCCAGGAACGCCGCGATGGGGGTCGCCAGTGTCGCCACCGCATCGCAGGCGCGTTGGAGCACCCCCTGTGGCATACGCTTTTTGAGATTTCGCTGGATGAAGGTCTTCAGCCGCGGTCCAAACATAACCGCGGGCACAAGCGCACCAAAAACCAAACCCAGCTGGATCGCTGAGTTCCACGACAGAAGCTCCGTACGGCTCCAAATGATCGCCTGCGCCAAAAGCTCGCGTAACGCGTCGGTGTCGACGAGCTCTGCCAGGGCGGACGCGTCTTCCGGCGGCGCGGCTGCGTCATTCAACTCCTCTTGGATCGCTTGATCGAGATCGGCGGGAGCAGATGGCTCCTCCGCATCAGGCTGCGTCTCATTTGGCGGGGTTTGGTCTTGCACAGGTCCTCACAATCGATGGCCCTGGCGATAACGTGCTTGGCGGCAAACGTAAAACGATGGACCTGTAACCAGCCGTGAAGGTATATCCACTGAGCGCGCCCAAACGCGGCGGTTGATTACGAGGCCCTACCGGGGATGGCCGTATGCATATTGTTCGCTCTGTTCTTCTAGTTGCGGCTGCGCTGCTGCAAATCGCAGCGTCGTCATTCCCTGCGCTCTTCGGTGTCGAGGGGTCCATCGGTGAAACAGCTGAGCAATTCAGGACGATCCTTGTTCCGAAAGGGTATGCCTTCGCGATCTGGCTGCCGCTTTTTATCGGCGGGATCTATGTGGCGCTGTGGCATGCGTTTCGGCCCAACAATCCCGTTGCGCATCGGGTCGGGTCGTTGGCCATCCTCGCGTTCCTCGGCAACGCAGCTTGGGCGTTGGACCAGCCGACCATCGGGCCAGGGTTGGTCAACTTCCTGATCCTCGAATGGGTCCTCGTCTTCGCGGTGTGGTCTGGCGCCGCAGGGCGCGCGGAGCTGGAGCCGACCAACGCCAATCGGGTGGCCTACGGATTCATGCTGGCGCTTGGCGGATGGATCACCGTCGCGTCACCTGCCGGTCTGTCTGCGGCGCTCCAGAAGACCGGTATGTGGCCTCTTTTCGGTAACGAAACGGATGGCGCGCTGTTGATCGTCTGCATTTGGGGAGCGATCGCTTTCCTCTTGGCCCTTCGCCTGGCGGCCTTCGCCTATACCGGGCCGATCCTCTGGGGCCTCTTCGCCGTTGTTGTGGTGAATGAAGGTCGCGCCTCTCTGACGACGTCGATCCTGATCGCTGCGCTCTTGATCGTGGGCGCGACGGTCGTCGGGAAATGGCTGCGCAGCCCATCCGCCGCATGACATCCGCCGGGCCTTGAGCTATGCCGCGCCGGTGAGCACAACAGAACGCACCCTGCCGAAAAAGCGCGTCCACGTGAAAACGTGGGGCTGTCAGATGAACGTCTACGACAGCCAACGCATGACTGGCCTTTTGAAACCCCTCGGCTACGAAACCACCGAGGCGCCGGAGGATGCTGACCTTGTCATCCTCAACACCTGCCACATCCGCGAGAAAGCGGCCGAAAAGGTGTACTCGGAGCTTGGCCGCCTGAAAGAAGTGAAGAGCCGCGGCGGGACGATTGCCGTGGCGGGCTGTGTTGCCCAGGCCGAAGGCGCCGAGATGCGCAGCCGCGCGCCGCAGATCGACTTTGTCATCGGCCCGCAGAGCTATCACAAACTCCCCGAAATCATCGCAAAAACGGCACGGCAGACGGGCGAACGCCTGTTCACGGACTTCGACGTCAACGAGAAGTTCGATGCACTGGCCGAGGGACGTAAGGCCGAGGGCTATTCGGCTTTCGTGACCGTCCAAGAAGGGTGCGATAAGTTCTGTACGTTCTGCGTCGTTCCGTACACCCGCGGCGCGGAGGTTAGTCGCGACACTGATCAAATTACGGCTGAGGTCCGAAGTCTCGTGGTGCAGGGCGTCCGCGAGGTCACGTTGCTTGGCCAGAACGTCAACGCCTGGCACGGGGCGCCGCCCGCCGGTTCGACCGCGAACCGTTGGGGTCTTGGCGAATTGTGTCGCCACCTTGCGCGAATTGATGGGCTTGAGCGGATCCGTTTCACAACATCGCATCCGAAGGACATGGATGATGGCCTCATCGCCGCGTTCGCCGAAGAGCCGAAGCTCATGCCGTATCTTCACCTTCCTGTGCAGGCGGGAAGTGACCGTGTCCTGAAGGCTATGAACCGTGCGCACACGGCGGAAAGCTACATTCGCCAGATCGAAGCGGTGCGCGCGGCACGTCCCGACATTGCCATTTCAGGGGACATGATCGTCGGCTTCCCAGGCGAAGACGACGCAGCATTCGAAGACACGATGGCCCTAGTGCGGGAGGTCAACTACGCGAGCTGCTTTAGCTTTAAGTATTCGCGTCGCCCCGGCACACCCGGTGCAACCATGGCGAAACAAGTGGCCGAGGACGTGAAAAACGAACGGCTTCAGCGCTTGCAAGCGTTACTCAACGAGCAGCGCCGCGCGTTTGATCGCAAGCAAGAAGGCCGTACACTGCCGGTCCTGTTCGAGAAGCCCGGCCGTATGGATGGGCAGCTTGTAGGCAAATCGCCCTACCTTCAATCTGTACACGTTTTGGCTGATCAATCCCTGCTTGGACAGATTGTCCCCGTAAGGATCGCCGAAGTTGGGCCGAACAGTTTGTGCGGGGTTCTGGCTTGAGCGGCGATCAAACTCTCGTCTTCGACGATGCCGCACTGCTGCGTGATCTTTGTGGCCCAACGGATGCCCACCTCGCCCTCGTCGAAAATGCGCTCGGTGTACGGCTCGACCCAAGGGGCAACGAGATCACGCTGACGGGCGGTGATCACGCGCGGATGCAGGCCAAGGCGGTTCTCGAACAGCTCTATATTCGTCTCGAAAACGGCCAAGGCGTGAGCCTCGCTGATGTTGAGGGCCTGCTGCGTATCGAACGTTCGCCGACCCCGGCGCGCACCAAGCGTGAGGTGAGCGGTACCGCGCTGGTCCTCCCTAAACGGACGATCGCACCGCGTTCTGCATCACAAGGAACGTTTCTAGGCCAGCTCGGCAGTGATGAGCTCGTCTTTGGCGTCGGCCCCGCGGGCACCGGCAAGACCTACCTCGCGGTCGCCAACGCCGCGTCGATGCTGGTCTCTGGCCAGGTCGAGCGCGTCATCCTCTCGCGCCCAGCGGTGGAGGCAGGCGAGCGCATCGGCTTCCTGCCCGGCGACGAGAAGGAGAAGATGGATCCCTATCTTCGCCCCTTGTATGACGCTCTCTACGACGTTCTGCACACTGACTACGTCGACCGTAAGATCGCAGCAAAGGAAATAGAGATCGCGCCCCTTGCGTTCATGCGTGGGCGGACGTTGACACGTTCGGCGGTGATCCTGGACGAAGCGCAAAACGCGACGATCGCGCAAATGAAAATGTTCCTCACCCGCCTCGGCGAAAACTCGCGCATGGTCATAACCGGCGATCCTTCGCAGACTGACCTTCCCGATCCGCGCCAGTCCGGCCTCGCTGATGCACTCAGCCTCCTGACGAATATTGATGGGGTCTCGGTGACGCGCTTCACCGGCGACGATGTGGTGCGCCACAGGCTGGTCGGTGAAATCGTCCGGGCCTATGATAAACGCGACGCAACCCGGAACGGTGCCTAATGACTGACCAAATCCCGCTAGAGGTCCCTTGGGGCCGGAAACCTGAACCCGACACCGTCATGGGTGACGCCGACCTCTCAGGAAAGCGCGTTGTCCTAACCGGCGGCTATTCCGGCATCGGCCTTGAGGCGACGAAAGCCTTCGTCAGCCGCGGGGCGTCGGTCATTATCCCTGCGCGCTCAAAAGAAAAAGCTGAGGCTGCCCTCGCCGATGTTCCCAATACAACCATCGGAACGCTCGACCTGGCCGACGTCTCAAGCGCGAAAGCGTTTGCGGACTCTATAATGGCCGACGGCAAACCGGTGGATCTGTTGATCAACAACGCCGGAGTGATGGCCTCGCCGCTCAGCCGCATTGGCAACAATTGGGAAGGTCAGTTTGCGGTCAATCACCTCGGCCATTTTGTTCTCACCCAAGGCCTGATGCCGGCGCTTCTGAAAGCAACGAAGCCACGCGTCGTTGCCTTATCGTCCCTCGCCCACCGGATCACGCCGATCATCTGGGACGACGTCCACTTCGAAAGCAGTGACTATCAGAAATGGGTGGCCTACGGACAATCGAAGACAGCGAACGCGCTCTTCGCTCGGCACCTGACGAAGCTGCACGACAGCCTCGAAGCGTTCTCCGTCCACCCGGGCGGGATTATGACCGACCTCCAGCGGCATCTGACGCTTGAGGAACAAGTCGAGCGCGGCTGGCTCGCCGAGGACGGCTCAATGCCCGATGCGATCAAAGCCTTCTTCAAAACCCCCGCGCAAGGTACGGCGACGACCCTTTGGGCGGCGGTAAGCACGATGCTCGATGGCAAGGGGGGCGTTTACTGCGAGGATTGCAACATCGCCGCCCCCGCGCCCGACGACGACAAGGGCATCTTCGGCGTGCGCCGCTGGGCCTGCTCGGACGAGGACGCTGAGCGACTTTGGTCTGTCACCGAAGCGATGCTCGCCGGCTAATTCGGCGTGGGCATTGAATGCATGATCGAGGATCCGGGCTGGACCGCTTTCTCGCCCGAAACTCTTGCGAATCGATGCCTTGAAGCCGTGAAGGACCTGCATGCGGACCCCGCACTCGACCGCTCGGTGACTGCGCTGTTCACCGACGACGAGACGGTTCGCGCCCTCAACGCGGAGTGGCGCGGCAAGGACAAGCCGACCAACGTGCTGTCCTTCCCCGCCGAGCCGATGCCAGGCCTACCCGAAGAAGCGCAGCCACTCGGGGACTTGGCGCTGGCATTAGAGATGTGCACACGCGAGGCGTCCGAAAAAGGCATCTCTTTTCATGACCATGCGGCACATTTGCTTGTTCATGGCCTTTTACATCTCTTAGGGTATGATCATATAGAAGACGGTGAGGCCGAGACGATGGAAAGTCTCGAGCGGACCATCCTCAGGCACATGGGCATTGCCGATCCCTACGGCGACCTGCCTGATTGATAAGTGGAGACGACCATGCCCGACGGCTCTGAGCCGTCCAAGTTCGCTGCGGTGGCAGCGCCGAAGACACCTTTCGCTCCGGAACAGCCGGAAGCCATACCCTCCTCTCAAGTCCGTTCCGAGCCCTCAAACCGGCGGGGATTTAGCCTTTCTGGCCTGTTTCGACGGCGCGCGGCCGAGACGGAAATCACCCAAATTAGCGACGGGAACGGTAACGGCCGGGATCTTTCAGCCTCAGAAAAGGCGATGATCGATCGGGTTGTTTCGCTGGAAGGGATACGCGTCGGCGATGTCGCCATTCCCCGCGCCGACATCAACGCCGTCGAGATGGAAACGCCGCTCCGCGAGCTGTTGACCTGCTTTGCCGATGCTGGGCACTCGCGGCTGCCCGTGTACCGAAGCGACTTGGATGATCCCCTGGGCTTTGTGCATATCAAAGACGTGGTCGACATCATCGCCAAAGATGGGTGGAGTGACGACGATCAACCGATCGCTGGGATCGTCCGTAAGCTGCTTTTTGCGCCGCCTTCGATGCCCGTCGCTGAGTTGCTCCTCCGTATGCAGGCGCAACAGATCCACATGGCGCTGGTCATTGACGAGTTTGGCGGCACCGACGGGTTGGTGACGATTGAAGACGTGATCGAGGAAATTGTTGGCGACATTCGCGACGAGCATGATGAGGCCGAGCAGATGGGCCTGCGCCAGACGCAAGGCGGCCGGTGGGATGCTGATGCGCGGATCGAGCTTCAGACGCTTGCGGAACAGCTTGACCGTGATCTTCGCCTCCCCGACGAAGAAGCTGATACGCTCGGTGGACTCGTCTTCAGCTTGGCTGGCCGTGTCCCTCTCCGCGGTGAGGTTATTCCGCATCCTGATGGTCACGAGTTCGAGATTGCCGAAGCGGACCCGCGCGTTGTCCGACGTGTCTTGATCAAACTCGCCACCGCGCAAAGCAGCGACGAGGGCGATAGCGCCCTGTGAACCGCGCTGCGCAGTTTATAAACAGCATACAGCAGATTTCCTCGCTGATGGGTTGGCGGGCCTATTTAGCCGCCACTGGTTTTGGCGTGAGCGCGGGACTTGCCTTCGCACCGACGCGTATCCCACTTTTGCTCTTCGTTGGCCTATCAGGCCTCGCCCTTTTACTAGAAGGAAGCTTCGCGTCGCCCAAACCGAGGCGTACGGCGTTTTTCATCGGCACGGCCTACGGGGCGGGCTTCTTCGCGATGACGATGTTCTGGCTTGGCAACGCATTTCTGGTGCAGGCGGATCAATTTGCCTGGATGATCCCCATCATCCTTCCGCTTTTCTACTTGTTTCTTGGTCTGTTTTTTGGCCTAGCCGGACTAAGCCATGTCGCCTTCCGGCTCCGTTTTCCTGCCCGTGGGCTCGTGAAACTGCTTCCGCTCGTCGCTTTCCTCGGCGCGGCGGAGTGGTTGCGGGGGCATGTCTTGTCCGGATTTCCGTGGAACCTCCACGCGCAAGTGGCTGCCTTCAGCACCTTCAGCCTTCAACCTCTCGCCATTCTCGGGCCTTACGGGTACGGAACGGTCATTACACTGATGGCTGTGACGCCAGCGATGGCTATTCTCACACCTGAGAGGAGCGGGCGTGTCCTCGCGCTGGTCGTCGGCTTGACCGCGATTTTAGGAACCTACAGCGCCCTTCGTCTCGGCACCTTTCAAGCCGAACCTCGCGGCGATGCCCACGTCATCATTATCCAGCCGAACGTTGCGCAAAAGGATAAGCTCGACCCATCCAAAACAAACCAAGCGCTGCTGCGCAGCCTTGAGATGACGGCGCGCGCGGCGAACCAAAGCAGCGCCGAAGGGTCGATCTATGCACTATGGCCGGAAAACGCCTATCCGTTTATCGACCGGATCCCGGACCTCGGCATTTATCTGGGAACAGAGCTTCCTGACGAGGCATGGCTGATCACAGGCTCCATCCGTTCCGTACCCGAAGGATATGCCAACACCCTCTTCGTCTACGGACCAGCAGGCGAGAATGCTCCTCAGCATACGGTGTATGACAAGCACAGGCTCGTGCCGTTCGGTGAGACGCTTCCGTTCTACCAAGTGTTCGAAGCACTGAACATCGAGAGCCTCAGCCCAACAGGCGGGCGCGGCTTCATCCCTGGCAACGGACCCGTTCGGGTGAACGCCGGGGCGGCGTCATTCTCACCGCTGATCTGCTATGAGGATGTCTTTCCCGGCGGTTTGTTCCCCCGTCGCGAGCGGCCCGACTGGCTGGTGGTGATTACCAACGACGCGTGGTTCGGCGACCGGGCGGGGCCGATGCAGCACCTCGATATTGCGCGGATGCGGGCCGTGGAAACGGGACTGCCGCTCGCGCGGTCGGCCAACACGGGGATCTCCGCGCTAATCGATGCGGACGGCCGCATTCTCCACCGTCTCCCCCTCTACAAACCCGGCGTGATCACGGCCGCCCTCCCGCCGGCACGCGATAGGACTTTCCACTCGCAAACTGGTGACTTGATCTTTTATGCAATGTTAGGTTTTATCACGTTGCTAGCAACACGCGAAGCACTGCAAGGAATACGCGAAAAGGGCAACCAAGGCGCGTAAAGGCGCGCCGGGACACGTAGATTCATGGTACAAGTTGAGAATAAGAGAGCACCACATCCTATCGATGTGCATGTGGGAAGTCGCGTTCGCTTGCGTCGTATGATGCAGGGAATCAGCCAGGATAAGCTGGGTGAGGAACTGGGCCTGACCTTCCAGCAGGTTCAAAAGTACGAAAAGGGCGTCAACCGTATCGGCGCGAGCCGCCTCTACGAGATCGCGCGCATCCTCACCGTTCCGGTCCAATTTTTCTACGACGACTACGGCGACGGACCGGAGACGCTGATCGGATTTGCGGAAACGCAGCGCAATCTGGGCGGACCTGAAAAGGACGAAAAAGCTGACTTCCTCGCGACCCTTTCGACGCCGGAAGGGATGCAGCTCTGCCGGGCCTTCGCTAAGATCAAAGACTACCAAGTCCGCCGCCGAGTCCTCGATCTGGTGAAGACCCTCGGCGACGAGGCCGAAGGCGCCTGAGCAAAAAAGGCGCGGATCACAAGGCGAGACAGGCTTGATCAAAGCTCCTAGGGAAGCGCCAAGAGCGTTTCCATGGGGAGTGTGTTGTGATCGAGACCCATCCACAAAAGCTTGGCTTTACCGAACCTTATGCTGAGGCCGACGAAGTGGTCGTGCCGCGCCTGATGGTCATCGGCGAGGCGGCTGACCGTGTCCACGACAACGCCGCGCGCCTTGCCAGCCATATGATCGAGGGGATCCGCCACCGGACCCGCGGCGGTGCTAATCTTGACGCATTCCTTCGCGAGTACGGCCTTTCGACCAAAGAGGGTCTGGCGCTGATGGTCATGGCGGAAGCGCTGCTCCGCGTGCCCGACGCGAAAACGCAAGATCATCTCATCGAAGACAAAATCTCCGCCGGTGATTGGGTCCATCAAGACAAAAAGTCGGACTCAATGTTCGTCGCCGCGGCGGCTTGGGGGCTTGGCCTTACGAACCGCGTCATCCGCCCCGGCGAGACACCTCAAAACACGCTGCAAGGCCTCGTCAAACGATTGGGCACGCCGACCGTGCGGATGGGCGTTCGCCAAGCGATGGGGTATCTCGGTCACCAATTCGTCCTTGGGCAAACCATCGAAGAAGCGATGAAACGCGCGCGCGGACCGGAAAAGAATGGGTACCGCACATCGTACGACATGCTCGGTGAAGGCGCGCGGACTTTGCACGATGCCGACCGCTATTTGACCGCTTACCACGATGCGATCGCAGCCATCGGCAAGGAGAGCGCGAGTGCCCAGGTGCCGATGCAGCGTGGGATCTCGGTCAAATTATCAGCACTCAACCCAAATTATCACCCGCGCCACTGGGATGAGGCAGTCGCCGATCTCGCGCCGAAATTGCTCGAACTCGCCCGCGCGGCCAAACAGCATGACCTCAACCTCACCGTGGATGCAGAGGAAGCTGAGCGCCTGGAAATGTCGCTCGACATCATCAATCGTGTTTACACAGACGATTCTTTGCGCGGATGGGATGGTTTCGGCCTCGCTGTGCAGGCCTACCAAAAGCGCGCGATGGGCGTGTGCACGTGGGCGGCCGATCTCGCCGAGGCGCAGAAAGGGCGGATGATGGTCCGGCTCGTCAAAGGCGCCTACTGGGACACGGAAATCAAGCTTGCTCAGCAGGCCGGCATTCTCGATTTTCCCGTCTTTACACGGAAAGCTTCGACCGACCTCTCCTATATCGCATGCGCGGCCAAACTGCTTGAGGTCGCGCCGCGTCTTTATCCGCAGTTCGCCACACACAACGCCCTGACGGCCGCGACGATCATCGAGATGGCGCACGAGGCCGGCTCGCCCAAGGACTTTGAGTTCCAACGCCTGCACGGCATGGGCGAGAGCCTCTACGAGCAAATCACCGACGAAGGCATCCCCACCGACCGGGGCGTCGAGAAATATCCGTGTAGAATCTATGCGCCCGTCGGTGGGCATCGTGACCTTCTCGCTTATTTGGTCCGTAGGCTGCTTGAAAACGGCGCGAACAGCTCCTTCGTTGCGCAGGTGCATGACGAAACCGTCTCCGACGACAAACTGCTCGAGCAGCCGCGCGCCCGTCTCCGGCGACTAGGCGGCTATCGGCACAGCTCGATCCAGAGGCCACTGGACATCTTCGGAACCCGCAGAAACTCTGCTGGCCTCGCGTTTGGGGACAGTTCGGCGCTAAGCACCCTCGTGCAAGGCATGCGCACCACTGCGCTCGGTGCGCCAAAGCTCGCGTCGCTGATCGACGGCAAAGAGGCCGCTGGACCAACAGAACGTGCACTGACGAGCCCCGTCAACGGCGAGACGGTCGCCATCCTTCTTGAGGCAGACGAAAGCGTGGCGGCCGCCGCAGTTGATGCGGCTGCGAAAGGTTTCACCGCCTGGAACGAAACGCCCATCGAGGCGCGAGCCTGCGCACTCGAACGCGCGGCGGACCTCCTCGAAGTGAACCGTGACCGCTTGATGGCGATCCTGGCTAAAGAGGCCGGGAAAAATCTCGAAGACGGCATCGCGGAGATTCGGGAAGCGGTGGACTTCTGTCGCTTCTACGCCGCAGAGGCACGCCGATTGTTCGTACCCCAACCGTTACCCGGCCCCGTTGGTGAAGATAACCAACTCCGCCTGGAGGGCCGCGGAGTCTTTGCCGCCATTGCGCCGTGGAACTTCCCCCTGGCGATCTTCCTTGGACAAGTCACCGCTGCACTCGCCGCAGGCAATACCGTGGTTGCGAAGACTGCGGAGCAAACACCGTTGATCGCTTCAGAAGCGGTCAAGATCCTGCATGAAGCCGGTATACCAGAGAGCGCTGTCCAGCTGTTGCTCGGCGATGGACGCATCGGCAAGGCGATGCTCGATCATCCGGCGATCGCTGGCGTCGTCTTCACGGGATCAACCGAAACGGCCAAGAGGATCCAACGTCAGTTGGCGGAGAAACCTGGCGCGATCCTGCCGCTGATCGCTGAAACCGGCGGCGTCAACGCGATGATCGTCGACGCGACAGCACTGCCCGAGCAAGTGACCGACGACGTCGTCGCCTCGGCGTTTCAATCCGCCGGCCAGCGCTGTTCAGCACTCCGCGTTCTTTATGTCCAAGACGACGTCGCCGACACCATGATCCGGATGATCGAGGGTCGCGCGAAGACGATGAAGCTCGGCGATCCCGCCGACCCGACAACCGACATAGGCCCCATCATTGACGCTGAGGCCAAAGACAAACTCGCGTCTTATGCCGCAAGCCGGGAGGGTATGCGGTGGAAAGGTGAAGCGCCGAGCGAAGGAACCTTCCTTGCACCGCATATTTTTGAGTTGGCGAAAGACGAGGTGCTAACGGAGGAATTCTTCGGGCCAATCCTCCACGTCAAACGCTTCGCCGCTGGTGAGATCGACACCGTTCTCGAAGAGATCCGTTCGACCGGCTACGGACTAACGTTCGGCCTCCATACCCGCATCACCGACGTCGCTAAAAGCTTGGCGGAGAGAGCGCCCGCGGGAAACGTCTACGTCAACCGGAACCAGATCGGCGCGATTGTCGGCAGCCAACCGTTTGGCGGCATGGGATTGTCCGGCACCGGGCCGAAGGCAGGGGGGCCGCACTATCTGCTGCGGTTTGCCGAAGAGCGTGTGATCTCAACAAACACGGCGGCCGCTGGCGGAAATGCGTCGCTGATCGCGATGCAAGACGCCGAATAGACGGGAGGTAACCACAGCAGTGGTTGCCCCTTGCCCTCCGACCCTTTGGTAGACATAAGGATTTCCTTATATCGCCACGAAGGGGTAGCCCGTGAGCCGCCAAGACTATCATTTCACTTCCGAAAGCGTATCCGAGGGCCACCCCGATAAGGTCTCAGACAGGATTTCCGACGCAATCGTCGACCTGCATCTCCGGCAAGAACCCGAAGCGCGGGTCGCTGTTGAGACCCTGACCACGACCAACCGCGTGGTTCTCGCGGGCGAAACACGCACAGAAACGCCGATCCCTTCCGAAGCCCTGATCGAAACGGCGCGCCAAGCGATCAAAGAGATCGGCTACGAGCAGGACGGGTTCCACTGGCAAAACGCTGATATTGCTTGCCATGTTCACGGACAATCGACCGAAATCGCGATGGGGGTCGATGCCGGCGACGACAAGGATGAAGGCGCCGGCGACCAGGGCATTATGTTCGGCTATGCCACCGACGAAACGGAACACCTGATGCCCGCGCCGATCGCGTATTCCCACGCGATCGTGAAAGCACTCGCGGATGCCCGGCACGCTGGGAAAGAGGCAAGCCTGCTGCCCGACGCGAAAAGCCAGGTCACGGTACGCTACGAAAATGGTCGCCCCACGGGGACATCGTCCGTAGTCGTCTCAACCCAGCACGTTGCGGGCCTCAGCCAAGCCGACGTTCGTGCCGTCGTCAGGCCCTACGTTGAGCAAGTGCTCCCCGAAGGATGGATGCCGCCCGAGGAAGAATTCTACGTCAATCCAACGGGCCAATTCGTCATCGGCGGACCCGACGGCGACGCGGGCCTCACCGGTCGGAAGATCATCGTTGATACCTACGGCGGTGCGGCGCCCCACGGCGGCGGTGCATTCTCTGGTAAAGACCCGACGAAGGTCGACCGCTCCGCGGCGTATGCCAGCCGGTATCTCGCCAAGAACGTTGTCGCGGCGGGGCTTGCAAAGAAGTGCCTGATCCAAGTCAGCTATGCCATTGGCGTGGCCAAGCCTCTGTCGCTCTACGTCGATTTCTTCGGGACAGGTGAGGTGTCCGAAGAGAAGATGGAGCGTGTGCTGATGGAAGTCATGAACCTCAGCCCGCGAGGGATCCGCACGCACCTCGGCTTGAACAAACCGATCTACGAACGGACCGCAGCCTACGGACATTTCGGCCATGCGCCCGACTCCGACGGCGGCTTCTCCTGGGAAAAAACAGACCTGGTCGACGCCCTGAAAGGCGCGTTTTAAGCGTCCCGGCGCGGGGCACCACGCCCCGCGCATGCGAAGCCGCTACGCAAATCCTGACATTGCTTGGGCGGATTTTTGCCGGTAGCGCCTCGCCATGGACCAAGGCTCACCAGACCAACCCAATCCACGTCGTGAACGCGCCGATGGACGTCTCTTTGGGAGGCGCCAAGACAAACCACTGAAACCACGACAACAGCGCCTCGTCGACACTTTACTCCCTAACCTGACGTTCTCTTCTGATGACATCGCTGCGCTCTTGGCGAGCCATCAAGGACCCGTTTTCTTTGAAATTGGTTTTGGCGGCGGGGAGCATTTGGCTTGGCATGCGAAGCACAATCCGGATGCCCTTTGCTTCGGTGCTGAGCCGTTTATCAACGGTGTGGCGAAACTGCTTTCCGCGGTTGACAATGATGAGCTCAAGAACGTCCGTATACTAGAGGGTGACGCGCGGCCTTGCCTTGATGCGCTCCCCAATAGCTCTCTCGACCGGCTGTTTCTTCTCCAGCCCGACCCTTGGCCGAAGCGGCGGCATCATAAACGGCGGATGGTCAGCCAAGTCTTTCTCGGCGAAGCGCAACGCCTCCTCAAGCCGGGTGGTGAACTGAGGATCAGCTCAGACATTGACGATTACATCCGCTGGACCCTGATGCATTGGCAGATGTTCCAGCGGACCGGGGGTGCGCTAGACTGGACTGCAACGTCTGCTGACGATTGGCGAGAACGGCCCGACGACTGGCCGAAAACTCGGTACGCCGCCAAAGGGGAGCGCGCAGGCCGGAAGGTTACCTATTTGGTTTTCCGGCGAAATTAAGCTGCTTTTCCAGCACGCGCTCTGAAAAATTCTCGGGGCTCAGCCCGTCAATGCCAAACCGCTTGCCGAACCGTTCCGTGTCATCGCGAACGTGGTCGGCGATCATCGCCTTGGCCTCATCGGAAACCTCAAGGCTCTTCATTTGGCGGCCTTCACGAATTTTCGTCCGTACCCATTTTGGGACGAGCGCGCGGCGCAGGGCCGTCGCGACGGGGCTGTCAACCAGCAGGCCGTGGAGGGGAAGCTTTCGGCTACGATCCGCCCCCTGATTTTGATCGTCAACGGCGTCGATCCAAGATCCCTCTGTACCCAGAAATTCAAGGACGCGCGCAAACTCTTCCTGTGGCCGACGGTTCAGCCGTTCGAGCGCAACGACCAGGACCTGTTCCTCTGTATAGAGATCTAGCCAATTCTGGAGCTGCTTGTCATAGAGCCCGTAACGCCAAAGGATCTCCATCTCCCGCGCCGCCGTCTCAAGGTCGCCCGTCATCTCTCTCTGGGTCCAGGCGTGGCGCAGGTGGGAGAGCGCTCGCGCCACCGGATCCCGCACCATATAGATAAGCTTCGCATCAGGAGCATAATCGGCAAACCGCCGCGGCGCATCGGGGTGGACGGGCCATTTCGTGTAGTGCGTGCTCGCCTCACCAAGAAGCGCGCCCTCGGGAGCGGCCTCAAAAAGAGACGTATACCACGTGATGCCCTTGGCCCAATTCTCTTCGTCGGAGAAGAAGTTGGGTTCCTTGGGGTCGGTGATGAACACGCCCTCCTGCAAACCCAACTGATAGGCCAACGTGGTGGTGCCGCATTTCATCCCACCGATAATGCAAAAGTCCGGCGTGATCACAGCTTTGTCCCCTTAATCGTTGGCATGACGCAAAGCCGCATGAGACCTGCCTCTGTCGCCGTCCCCGGTGCGGGCGGGCGGCCGCGGACACGGTTCAGCCAGAGTGCGAGGATTTTCGTCAGTCCTGTGACGATTGCATAACCGCGCCCATGGTTTTTCACGAAATAGCGTCGCCAGGAATTGTACCAATAGTCCGGAAGCGGACCAACTTCAGCCTGCGCATCTTTGATGCCCGTCGACACACCTTTGATATGAACGTAACGAGCATTCGGCACGTGCAGGATTTCAAAGCCCGCTTCTTTCAAGCGGCGACAATAATCCGTCTCCTCAAAGTACAAAAAATAATCGTCATCAAACAGAGGAACGGCATCGCGTGCCGCGCGGGTGATGAGAAAACACGAGCCTGACACCCAATCACAAGGGGTCGGGTTCGTGTCATCGACCTGGACATTGACGTTGCGCACATGCTCCGGGAACAGATTATAGAGCAGCGGTAGCCTCGAAGCCTCACGCGCGAAAGTCGGAAAGGTATAGGCGCACCCCCGCGGCGTGCCATCTTCGGCGAGCGCCCGGCCGCCCAAACCGCCGGCTTTGGGATGCGCTTCTGCTGTGTCCACCAGCGCGCGCAGCGTCCCGTCATAAAACCGCGTGTCCGGATTAACGAGGACCACATGGTCCGGCTGCGCCTCACGTTCGGCAATCGCGCGGAAGCCGATATTGTTACCCGACGCGAACCCGCCGTTTGTCTCTGAAACGATCAGCGTACACCGCTCGCCTGCGCCCTGCGCCTCGATCCCCTCGCGCAAAATCCGCGCGTCATCGCCCGGTGAGCCGTTCTCAACGATCACAATGTCGAGCGCATCCACGCCCTGCTTCTCCGCCGTCAGGTTCGGCAGATTGTCGAGCACCAGGTCAGCGACCTTATAATTCACGATGAGGACCGTGACGTGGGTCATGGAAGGGCTCTCTCTGACAATGGCGAAAGGGGGTGACACGCCGCCCGCGCTGCCCTATCTCACCCAAACATCTTTCGAAACCATCGAAAGCGGCCCCGCGGGGCCGCTTTTTTCGTACCAGGGTCCGGCTATGCGCGTTTACGACGAGCGATTGGAGCAGCTTCTCACCCCCGCCATCGAAGCGGCGGGGTTCGAGTTGGTGCGCGTGCGCATGACCGGCTCGAACACGAAAACGCTTCAGATCATGGCCGAGCGCCCGGACGGCACGATGTCCGCCGAGGACTGCGCCACGCTCTCGCGGGCGCTGAACCCGGTGCTTGAAGAGACCGATCCGATCGAGGGGGAGTATGTGCTGGAGGTCTCCTCGCCAGGGATCGACCGCCCCCTGACCCGGCTCAAGGACTTTGGTCGCTGGGATGGTTTCGAGGCCAAAATCGAATTGAGCCAAGCCGTGGAAGACCAAAAGCGGTTCAAGGGCACCCTCGCCGGGATCGAGGATGACAACGTCCTCTTTGACATCGAGGGCGAGGACGACACCGCGCTCATCCCCTTCGACCTGATCCACACCGCCAAGCTGGTGATGAGCGACGAACTCATCTCCGAAAGCCTCCGCCGCTCGAAAGCCGCCCTCAAAGAGGGTGACGCCGAGTGGAGCGACAACGAAGACGGCGCCCGCCGCAACAAGGTGGGATGATGATACGCCCGCTCCTCACCCCGTCATCCCAGAAAGCCAAAGGCTTGTGCGGGACCCGGGGACGAACGGTTTCGCATGTGGGACTGGCCAGTCCATGGGTCCCGGCACTCCGCTGCGCTGCGGCCGGGATGACGGTCGCTCTATCGGCTTGCGGCTGGGGTGACGAAATCCAGGAATTCGCGTCTCAGTATGATTGCATCGATTACGGCGGAGTTTGGGACGAAGATGCAGAGACCTGTTTCTGTTCCACCGAACAGCAGGGCACGTACAAAGACAATCCGTCAGCCAATCAAATTGCCTGGCGCGAATGGTGTGCCGGCCTCTCAAATTTAGACAGCATCAAGAACAAAGCCGCGGTTACGCCCGCGCCCTCAGGAGAATAACCCATGGCCGTAACAGCCAATAAACTTGAATTGATGCAGATCGCCCGTGCTGTGGCGATGGAGAAGTCCATCGACATGGACATCGTCATTGAGGCGATGGAGGATGCGCTGAGCCGCGCTGCAAAGTCTCGGTACGGACAAGAGACGAATGTCCGTGTCGAGATTGATCCGAAGACCGGCGAGCAGCGCCTATGGCGCTTGATGGAAGTCGTCGAAGAAGTCGAAAACGACAGTACAGAGATCAGTCTGAAAGCCGCCCAGCGCCAAAACCCCGAGGCGGAAGTCGGCGACTTCCTCTCCGATCCCCTGCCGCCCGTTGACTTTGGCCGGGTTGCTGCCCTGTCGGCGAAGCAGACGATCACCCAGCGGATGCGCGACGCAGAGCGCGATAATCAGTACGACGACTATAAAGACCGCGTCGGAGAAATCATTTCCGGCATCATCAAGCGCCTGGAATATGGCCACGTTATTGTTGACTTAGGCAAAGGCGAGGCGATCATCCGGCGCGACCAACAGATACCACGCGAGCCGCTGCGCCAAGGCGACCGCGTGCGCGCCTACATCGCCGACGTCCGCCGAGAACAGCGTGGTCCGCAGATTTTCTTGTCCCGCAACCATCCGCAATTCATGGCCAAGCTGTTCGAGCAAGAAGTGCCCGAGGTCTACGACGGCGTTATCGAGATCAAGGCCGTCGCCCGCGACCCTGGCAGCCGCGCAAAGATCGGCGTGCACTCCAACGACAGCTCGATCGATCCTGTCGGCGCCTGCGTCGGTATGCGCGGCAGCCGCGTGCAAGCCGTGGTTGGTGAGCTGGCCGGCGAAAAGATCGACATTGTTCCGTGGTCGGAAGACACTGCCACGTTCGTGGTCAACGCCCTGGCGCCCGCTGAGGTCGCCAAGGTCGTCCTCGATGAAGAGCTGGAGCGGATCGAAGTGGTCGTCCCCGACGAGCAGCTCTCCCTCGCGATCGGTCGTCGCGGCCAAAACGTCCGCCTCGCGAGCCAGGTGACCGGCTTTGAGATCGACATCATGACCGAGGAAGAAGAAAGCGAGAAGCGCCAGAAGGAGTATGCGGAACGTTCGGCGCTGTTTATGGAAGTCCTCGATGTGGACGACATGATCGCCAACCTCCTCGTTGCGGAAGGGTTCGCCCGGGTCGAAGAAATCGCCTACGTCGAGCTCAACGAGATCGCGCTGATCGAAGGCTTCGACGACGAAACGGCTGAAGAGCTTCAAGCCCGCGCGCAAGAATACCTCGAGAAAGAGCGCCAGGAACTCGACGCCAAGCGGATCGAAATGGGTGTCGACGACGATATGCTGACGTTTGACTATCTCGACCTCAAGATGATCATCGCCCTCGCCGAAGAAGGCGTGAAGTCGGTCGAAGATCTCGCCGGCTGCGTCGCTGACGACCTGACCGGCTGGACCGAGCGCGTCGACGGCGAGAAAAAGCACTACGAAGGCATGCTCGAGAAATTCCGCATCAAGCCCGACACAGCCGAAGCACTGATCGCCGACGCCCGGGGTCGCATGGGCTGGGACGATGAAGAGGAAGAAGATGCCGAGGTTGAAGAACCTGCATAAATCGCCGCGATCAAAGCGACTGATAAAATTTTAACGCCAGTCGCTAGCTGATAAAAAGTTAAAGCCGCTAGCGTTCGAACGGAGCGGGGTAGCTGGCGTGCGGATTAATCGATCTCTTATTGGGCGCGTGATCACCGTGGCGGGGCTCGCCTCTGTCGCGATTTTGGTTGCGGTCACCGCGGTCGCCTACGGCATCACCTACAAAGAGGTGAGCGCCTACAGGCTGGCGCGAATGATCGACCGCACCAATGAACGTGCCACCGAGCAGATGGGCGACTTCGAAGACTTCGGGGCCGCGCTCCAGCAGAGCGTCGCTGCGTTCCAGCGCACACGCTCGACCATGACCATCGATCGGGCGCTGCCTGTATTCGTGGAAGCTTTCCCTCCGTTCGGCGACGGCAGCCGCCGAAGTATTGACGGCCTTTTCGATGGCACTATTGACGCCCGCGGTCGCAACGTTTTCGGGATGGGCGCGCTCATCCCCTCGTCAACCGTCATGGCCGAGGAGCGCATCCTCAACCTCATGGCGGGCTATGAGGTCGTCAGCACATTTGGCCCAGCGTTGAAGGGCCAGATGGATAGCTTTTGGTTCTTTACGATGGCGGGCGACATTGTCGTCTTCGCGCCTGACCGAGAGAATAGACTGCGGCCCTATCGTTATGATTTGCCAGGCGATTTCGACTTCAGCACGCACCAGGTCGCGAGCCTCGCCAGGAAAGACGTCAACCCAGACCGCGCGATGATCTGCGGGCAGCTGGACGGGATGGTTTACGATCGCGATGCCAAGACCGCTTCGCTCACATCGAGCTGTCAGATCCCCATCGATGACGAGAACGGCGAGCAAATCGGCTCGTTCGGCACCACCCTGCCAATAACCGGCTGGATCAACGCAACGGTGCAGACGAAGGCCTCAGCCAAACACCGCTACATGCTGGTTAGTCTTGAGCAAGGGCTTCTGGCCCACCGGGACCTTCGCGCAGGCGGGCATCCCGACGACATCGCCGCACTGACCGACGCAGAGGGCGTTGCAGCTTTTCGCGGTAAGCTGGTCGGCGAATCGGGCTCGTTCAAACACCCAACGATGGACACCACCGTCGCCTTCCGCAGGATCGACGGACCGAACTGGTACCTCGTGGCCGTTCAACCGAACAGCGTTATCGCCGGCGCCGCCGCAGGAACCGCGATCCTCGCCGCGTCTGCGACGGGTCTAACCGCGATCCTCCTGCTGCTCATCATCGGCTACCTGGTGCTGAGGCTTGTTGCGCAACCTCTGCAAGCGCTCGCCGATGAAGCGGACAAGGACATTCCGCAGGCTGAGGGTCTCAAAGATCTCGCTTTGCGGGAAGACGAGATCGGGCGCCTCGGTATGGCGCTGATCAAACGCGACAAGCGGGTCAGTGGATTGGTTGAAACGCTAGAACAACGGGTCGCCGAGCGCACGGCTGAATTTGAGTCCGCGAAGCAAGAAGCAGAGACCGCGAACAACGCGAAAACCGCCTTCCTGGCAACGATGAGCCATGAAATCCGTACACCAATGAACGGCGTCATGGGCATGGCTGAAGCGTTGGCACGCACGGATCTTGACGCAGAGCAGCAAGACTTTTTGGGCGTGATGTCGCGCTCGGGCAAGGCGCTTCTGGCTTTGATTGACGACATCCTCGACATCTCGAAAATCGAGGCAGGGAAGCTCCAGCTTGAACCGCTACCGGTTGCGCCGCAGGAATTGATCGAAGAGGTGTGCGGGCTCTACTCCGAAACCGCAACCACCAAGGGTCTGGCGCTTGAGCCTGACACAAGCGGCATCGAAGCACGCGAGTTCACAACAGATCCGCTACGCTTACGGCAGATCCTCTCCAATCTCGTCTCGAATGCGATCAAGTTCACCGATGCCGGTATTGTAACAGTCAAAGCGCGCCAATTGTCCGTAGACGTTATCGAGATTTCTGTGACCGATACAGGTCCGGGGATCCCCGAAGACCTCCAGGCGACGATCTTCAACAAGTTCGAGCAGGCGGAGATGTCAACGACCCGCCGCTTTGGCGGGACAGGCCTCGGTTTGGCGATTTCGCGAGAATTGGCCAACCTGCTCGGCGGCGATTTAACCGTCTCCTCGATCCCCGGGGCCGGCGCAACTTTTACACTGATCATTCGCTCACTCAGCGATCAGAAGCGGGCTTACGAACCGGAGCCGCGTATTGAGACGGGTGCGGGTCAACTCGATGCGGAAACAATGGCGCAACTCCATATCCTTGTTGCCGAGGATCTCGAGGTGAACCGCCGCGTGCTTCAGGCCATTTGTAAACCGCTCGGCATCCGTTTGACGATGGCCGAAAATGGTCAGGAGGCGCTCGAACTGATCGCGGGCGATACGTTTGACGCTGTCCTGATGGACCTGAGGATGCCCGTCATGGATGGCCTTGAGGCAACCCGCCGCATCCGGGCAGGCGAGGCCGGCGAGCTGGCCGCCCGGACGCCGATCATCGCCCTGACGGCCAATGCCATGCGCGAGCATGTGGAGGAGAGCCTAGAGGCCGGCGTCGACGCCCACGTTGCCAAGCCGATCAGCCGCACAGCGCTCATCGAGACCTTGTCAAAGCACTGCGGTCTCGCGTCGGCGGACAGCAGCGAGACAGATAAGGCGTCCTCTGCGTGAAGGCTTAGCTTGCGGGCGTGCCCTTCGTTTGCAAAACGGCAGAGATGACCGATTTGCCGCCCGTTTCCTGCTACATTCGTACGAAGAATGAAGCACGCCGCATCGCCGACGTTGTGGGCGCAGCGCGACTCGCCGCGCGGGAAGTGATCGTCGTCGACTCAGGCTCCACCGACGGTACGCAAGAGATCGCGCGCGAAGCAGGCGCCATCGTCCACCACGTCGACTGGCGCGGGAATGGCGGACAAAAGCGTGCTGCAGAAGATCTTTGTACCTACGATTGGCTACTTGATCTTGATGCGGACGAAGTGATCCAGCCTGAGCTTGCCGACGGGATCAAAGCTCTGTTTAAAGACGGTGCCGAACCGTCAGAGCCCGTCTACGGCCTCTTCCAGGTCCACGCGGTCCCGTTTCTTGAGCCGTGGTGGAACGTCGACAACATCGTCAAAAACAAATTTTACGACCGGCGTCGTATCCGCATCCCGGACCATCCCGCGTGGGACCAATTAGAAGCCTCGAAAAAGACAAGCCCCCGCCTACCCGGTGTGATGCTGCACTATATGTTCTCCGACATTGGCGACCTTGTGAAAAAGCAAGAACGGAATATGAGCCGGCGCGCCGCAGGCGTCGGTCTTAAGTCTAAATCCTTCTTGGCACTGAGGATTGTCTTCGCTTTCCCGATCTATTTTCTCAAACGCTATCTCTTTAAGGGCCTCTTTCGAAAAGGGGTTTACGGCTTTGCCTTCTCCTTCACAATCGCCTACGGGCGGTGGCTGAAGGACGTGAAACTGTACGAGCGTCACCTGCGCGTCGAGAGTGAAGCACGGCATCAGAACACTGAGGGGGAGCCGCACCATGCTTGATTTCAACGCTCTGCGCGACGCACGTACGCGCACTGATCCGTTTACGTATATTGTGGCCGAGGGTGCCCTGACATCAGCGCAAGCCGCCGATATACGGCGGGATTACCCGAAAATTGAGAAGACCGGGTACTTACCGCTTTCAAAACTTGATAGTGACGGCGCATTTGATGCACTGATTACGGATCTTCAGTCTCCTGAGTTAGCTGACGTTCTTTCAGACAAGCTCAATCTCGACCTCCGCGATAAACCGCGGATGATCACAGTCCGGCGTCTATCGAAAATCGGTGACGGTCGGATCCACAACGATAGCCTCTCAAAAATCTGCACCATGCTCGTCTATCTCAACGAGACTTGGGACAAAGAAGAGGGTGGCGCCATCCGTGCACTGAACGGTGATCAGGATATGGACGACTACGCCGAGGAAGTTGAACCGTTGGCGGGAAACGTCTTCGCCTTCGCGCGCTCAGAGACGAGCTGGCATGGCCATCCGCCGTTTGCGGGTGAGCGCTTCGTTGTCCAAGTCACCTTCCTGACGAGCCAGGAAGAGCTCGACAGGAAAGAGAAGCGCGGTGGGCTTCAGATGAAGCTGAAGCAGTTCTTCGAACAGTTTTAGCGGCCGCTGCTACGCTGCGGCCTGGCGCCGTTTCCCCTTATTCTTCCGCACTTTCTTGCGCGGCCCGGCTGTGGGTTGCTGCGCTTGACGTGCCTGCTGCGCGGGCTTTGCGCGCTGCTGTGCTGGCCGCCCGCCGCGGACTGGTCCTTTCGGCTTCGGCGGCCTAGTGTTTCGATCAGGGGTCGGATAAAGCCGATCACCCAGTCCTTCAGGCGCATCGAGCACGGAAATCTGTGTACGGGTGACTTTCTCGATGTCGCGAAGATAATAGAGCTCATCCTCCGCCACCAGAGACACCGCAACGCCCTCTCGGCCTGCCCGCGCCGTACGGCCAATTCTGTGCACGTACTGTTCAGGCACGTTCGGCATTTCGTAATTGACCACATGGGTCACGCCAGGAACATCGATCCCGCGGGCCGCGATATCAGTCGCGACCAAAACCGGACAATCGCCCGACCGGAAAGCTTCAAGAGCCCGCACGCGCTGGGCTTGCGACTTGTTGCCGTGGATAGCCTTCGCCTCGATCTTCGCCTTGCTCAGCTGACGGACAACCGCGTCTGCGCCATGCTTTGTCCGTGCAAAGACAAGAACCTTGTCGATAGACGGGTCCTTCAGCAGAGCCGCCAACACCGCGGGCTTGCTTGGTTTGTTGACGTGCAGCACGCCTTGCCTTACCCGCTCGGCAGTTGTGCTTTCCGGCGTCACCGATACGGTCACAGGATCAAACAGATAGTCCTGCGCGAGGTGCGCGATGGTCTTCGGCATCGTCGCGGAGAACAACATTGTCTGGCGCTGGTCCGGGACTGCAGCCACGATCTTCCGAAGGTCGCGCGCGAAGCCAAGATCCAGCATGTGGTCGGCTTCATCGAGGATCAGTGTGTCGAGGTCATCGAAATGGACGGCGTTCTGGCTCATCAGGTCGACAAGCCTTCCCGGTGTTGCCACCAGCACATCCGTCCCGCTCTTCAGTGCACGGATCTGCGGCCCAATCTTGACGCCGCCAACCGCCACTTCCACCCACGTCCGGGCAGGTCGGCCATAGGTCCGGAAGCTCTTGTTGATCTGCAGCGCGAGCTCCCGCGTCGGCGCAAGGACGAGAACGCGGACGGACTTCAGCGACTTCTTCCGCGGGGTACGGAGCATTTTGTCGATGGTCGGAAGGGTAAAGGCGGCCGTCTTGCCGGTCCCCGTCTGGGCGATCCCGAGAAGATCGCGGCCACAGAGAAGCGACGGTATCGCCTGAGCCTGGATCGGTGATGGCGTGTCGTAGCCAGCGTGGGCCACAGCTTTCAGGACTTTGTCATGCAGGCCAAGCGTATCGAATGAGGTCAATGAATCTCGCAAGTGTCGTGAATAAGCGGAGAGACCAGCACCCATCGGCGCGGCGTTCCGCTCCCGGATCTTCAGCCCGGAGGAACAAGAACGACCCGCGTGAACAAGGGCGTTTGGTGGATGGTCAGTGCCTTTGGGTGGAGAGGCATCGGAACATCCGTTGCCGCATTTCACGCTGCCGAACCCGTTGATCAGAGCACGATCGCCCGGTGGACGACGCCGGAGAGAAAGTCAACGACGCGCCATCGATTCCGGTCGATGCGCCGCGGCTCGCAAAAGACAAGCGAGCGTCAGTCCTTGTAGTCAGGAGCTTCCCGGTCGAGCTTCCGGATCAGCGCGGGCCAGACCAACGCGTCGGCCGTCATCACCAAACCGGCCTTCGCGATCCCCGCGTTCTTCTCCATCACATCCTCTGCGATCGGGTAGAGTTCTCGATTGCCCGCAAACGTCGCCACTTGCATCGAGCACGCGCGCTCTAAGAAATACATCCGCGTGAAGGCCTGGGCGACGGTCATGCCAATCGTCAGGGTGCCGTGGTTGCGGAGCAGCATCGTACTGCTGGCGCCAAGATCGTTCTGAAGCCGCGGTCGCTCATCGTGATCCATCGCGACCCCTTCATAGTCATGGTAAGAAAGATCAGAGAGGATCAGCTGGGCCGTCTGGTTGAGCGGTAGGAGGCCCTCAGCATGGGTCGAGACGGCGGTTCCATCGACTGTGTGTAGGTGCATCACACAACCGGCGTCTTCCCGCGCCATATGCACCGCGGAATGGATCGTGAAGCCCGCTGGGTTCACCTCGTAGGGGCTATCGTCGATTTTGAAGCCGTTCATGTCGACTTTTACGAGGCTCGACGCCGTAATTTCCTCGAACAAGAGGCCGTAGGGGTTAATCAGAAAGTGGTGATCGGGTCCGGGTACCCGCGCCGAAATATGGGTGAAGACGAGATCGTCCCACCCGAAACGGGCCACAAGCCTGTACGCTGCGGCTAAATCATTGCGGATCTGCCGCTCTTCGGTCGACATGGACGAGGGATGCTCGGTGGTTTGCGTCGTGCTCATAGGTCCTCCGCTGTCTCCGGTGACACCTTGGCGGCGTTCTTCGGCGCGCTACCCTAACCTGAGGCCAGCGCGCGGCAACAGTTTTAACAAGCGGCGCGAGAGAGACCCTAACGAGGGGTTAAGAACACTTGCAGCGCAGCTTCTGTAACGAACGTTGCGTCTTGCCGAAGAATTTTGAATGATGCGTTCAAATGGTCGGCGCGTGTTCGCAGGTCATGGCATGGGGAGAGACAGATGACACGTCGTCGACTTGATCTGGTTCTTGCGACCCCGCGTGGCTTCTGCGCAGGGGTGGAGCGGGCTATCGATATCGTCGAGCTCGCCCTCGAGAAATATGGCGCTCCGGTCTACGTCCGGCATGAAATTGTGCATAACAAACATGTGGTTGAGTCGCTTCGCGCGAAGGGTGCGCGGTTCGTCGAGGAGGTCGATGACATCCCTATCGGCGCGGTGGCGATTTACTCTGCCCACGGCGTGGCACGCCGGGTTGAGGAGGCTGCGGCCGGCCGCAAGCTCGATGTCCTCGATGCGACCTGCCCGCTGGTGAATAAGGTCCATAAGGAAGGCCGTCGGTATGCGGCTAAGGGCTATGATGTCATTCTCATCGGCCACCTTGGCCATCCGGAGGTCACCGGAACCTTGGGACAGATCGACGGCACTGTGCATGTCGTCGGAACTGAGGAAGACGTAGAGAATCTCGACGTCACCGATCCCGAAAAGGTTTCTTTCGTTACCCAAACGACCCTGAGTTTAAATGATACTCGCGGTGTTATCGAGGCCCTAAAGGCGCGCTTCCCCAACATCGTCGGGCCCGATACCCGGGATATTTGCTACGCGACGCAGAACCGCCAAAACGCTGTCGATGATCTCGCCGATCACGCCGATATGATCCTCATCGTTGGTTCGAAGAACAGCTCGAATTCAAATCGATTAAGGGATCTGGGCGAGCAAAAGGGGCTGCCATCGTTTCTTGTCGAAAATGCTGATGCGCTCGACCCGGTGTGGTTCGTAGCGGCCGACACCGTAGGCATCTCCGCCGGGGCATCCGCTCCAGAGGAGCTGGTCCGACAGGTCGTTGAGCGCTTGGGCGAATGGTTTGACGTCACAGAACGGCCCCTCGACGGCGTTGACGAAAATGTTCACTTCAAATTGCCGCCTGCACTTGCTCAAGTGCGAGAAAAGACGACGACAGCCGCCTAATTTAAAAGCAATTTTAGGCCTGAAACGGAGCCGCACCACATGCCCGTACCCGTCCGCCAACAGGCCGCTGTTGCCGCCTATATCGCCAAGCAGAAACTGCTCGGGCGCAAACGGTATCCTCTGGTTCTGATGCTAGAGCCGCTGTTCCGGTGTAATTTGGCCTGCGCGGGCTGCGGCAAGATCGACTATCCTAAGCCCATTTTGAACCAGCGCCTGACACCCGAGCAGTGCTGGAAAGCTGCCGAAGAATGCGGCGCTCCCATGGTCGCTATTCCCGGCGGTGAGCCGCTGATCCATAAGGAGATCGGCGAAATTGTGCGGGGCCTGGTCGAGCGGAAAAAGTTCGTCAGCCTGTGTACCAATGCCCTCCTCCTCGAAAAGAAACTCGACCTGTTTGAGCCAAGCCCATTCCTGTTCTTCTCGGTCCACCTCGATGGCCTCGAGAAAACCCACGATGAAGCTGTCTGCCAGGAAGGGGTGTTCCAAAAGGCGGTAAAGGGGATCAAAGCTGCGCAAGAGCGCGGCTTTCAGGTCAACGTGAACGCCACCATCTTTGACGGTTATGATGTCGAGGAGCTTGCGGACTACCTCGACTTCGCAGCTGAGCTTGAGGTGAATGTGTCGATCTCGCCCGGCTTCGCGTACGAGCGTGCGCCGGACCAGGAGAGCTTTCTCAACCGCCAGAAAACGAAGAAATATTTCCGCCAGCTGTTCAAGATCCGCGACGACCGCGGTTCGAAGTGGACCTTGGCCCATTCAGACCTGTTCCTCGATTTCCTCGCTGGTAACCAAGAGATGAAGTGTACTCCGTGGGGCATGCCGACCTACAACGTGTTCGGCTGGCAAAAGCCCTGCTACCTCATCGGCGAAGGCCACGTTGATACGTTCCAAGAGCTGATGGAGGAGACCGACTGGGACAGCTACGGAACCGGCGCCTACGAGAAGTGTAACGACTGCATGGCGCACTGCGGCTATGAGCCAACAGCGGCGGATACTGCGTTTTCGAAGCCGTGGAAAATGCTCCCTATCGTGATGAATGGCATCAAGACGGAAGGCCCCATGGCGCCAGAGCTTGATTTGCGCTCCACGCGCCCAGCGATCGATGTGCACCAAGAGATTGTTGATGCAAAAATGGCTGAGCTTGAGGTCGAACTCAAGAATGCCAAGCCAAAACCACGGCGTGCTCAGAGCAAATCGGCCACCACGCTGATCGATAATCTGTAGACAGCCATTTCAGCTGCCAGGGGATTGTTCCTTGAGATCCATCCTTTTTGTCGCCGTCGGCGCGCTTCACCTTGCCTTTTCACCCGGCGCGTACGCTGACGATGACGAGGTCTTTCGTTTCTTAGGCAGCGATCTCAACGACCCGCTTTTGCAAGCGCAGGTGCGGCGTGATTTGATCGAAACCCTCGGCGACGATTACGGTCTATCGTTCCGGCGAAACGGCGGCTTTCGCGTCTCTGGGCCCTACCGCGAAGACGAACTCGACGAAGCCCTCGCGTTCGTCAGTACCCGCCTCGAAGAGCTTCAGTTCCGGCGGTGCCGGGACAATGTTTGCCAGCTCGATTTGCCGCGCATTCTTCGCGCCACCGAGCGCGGGCGCGCGTTTGGCACGATCACAAAACGGTTCAAGGGCAACGAACGCGAGCGTGCGGAAGCCATTGTCAACTTTGTCCAGAACATCCCCTACCGGGTTCCTCCGCAGACGGGCTTTCTACCCCCGCGAAAAGTCCTGACACGGAATTATGGCGACTGCGATAGCAAGAGCGTCTTGGCTGCGGCGCTGCTGCGCTCCTCTAATGTGGGGCGCAGCGTCGTGTTCTTAACGTATGCGGATCATGTCAATATCGGCATCGAGATTGAGCCAGAGCCGGGAGACTTGTCGTTCACCCTCAGCGGCCGAACCTATGTGCTGGCAGAAGTCGCGGGACCAGGCGAATGGCCCATCGGCGAGACGGATGAGGACGGCGAACAACAGTTTTTTGAAGGCAATCCCGAAGGTTTCGTCGCCGACTTCTGAACCGGCGCCTTCATTGAGGCGCCGGGCTAGAGGTGCGGACGCAGTGTTTGCACGCCGTGCTTTCCGGTCACCGCGCCGGGGTGATCAGGTACTTCTCCCCAGTCTTGCGGGCGTTGTAGGCAAGGATGTTTTCAGGTTTGAGGGCATCAGCGAGGCTGAGTTCCGCCGTGTAATGACTAGCAAACGTCGTCTTCAGCTCAGACATCACCCGCCCGACCATCTTCATACGAACTTCATTGCCAACACTCGCCAAGAAGTGCGGCAACAAGAACCCTCCGACACCCCAAGCCATCCCCACGGACGGCGGCAGGATGGTGGGCGACAGGTCCAAGCGGCCATAAATGTAGACATGCTTATAAGTGTCCGACCCATAACGGCTGTACTCGGACATCTTCGCCGCAGCCGCCATCTCCATCGCGGTCACCAGCTGGCCAGCAAGCGCACCGCCGCCAATCGCGTCGAACGCGATCGTTGCGCCCGTCTCTGAACACGCACCAACCAACGCGGCCATGAAATTCTCGTCCGAGCTGTTGAATGTATACGCAGCACCCAGATCATTGAGGATCGCTTGCTGCTCCGGCTTCCGCACAATGTTGATGAGCGGGATGCCGTCGGCCTTACAAATCCGCTGCAACATTTGGCCGAGATTTGACGCCGCCGCCGTGTGGATCAAGCCCTTCGACCCGTCCCGTTTCATGACCTCCGTCATCGAAAGCGCCGTCATCGGATTAACAAAACTCGAGGCACCGTCGCGCGCAGTCGCGTCATCGGCGAGTGGCATCGACATCGCCGCAGGGACCACGTGATATTCTGCAAACATCTCACCGCCAGCCGCAGCAATCCGTCTGCCGATCATCGTCTTGCCCGCGTCATCGCCTGCGGCAACAACAAGGCCCGCGCCTTCGTTCCCGACGGGCATCGGCTTGTCGAGCCGCCCTTTCATCATCGGTTGCGCGAACTCGGGGATCGGCATCGTCACCACGGGAAGTTCATCCGTACCCGATACAGTCGCTTTGCTGACGTCGGCGAGGCTGATGAGCAGCGCGAGGTCTGAGGGATTGATCGGCGCAGCCTCCACTTTGACCAACAGCTGGCCTGGGCCAGGCTGCGGAACGGGGACTTCGCTGAGGCGCACTTCGAGCGTTCCGTCGGCTTTCGCCGTACTCGTCATCTTACGCATCGTTGCAGGGATATCGGTCATGGGGTCTCCTTTGTTGGAGGTGACCTATCGCTCTGCGAGCTCTTCAATCAAGCGGCGGCCTTCGCGGCGCAGAGCTTCATGACCCGCCGCGGACTGACGCCCTAAGGTCATCAGTTTCGCCAGGTCCTGCGGGCGGCGGAACAGGCCGATCAAGGTCTTCAGCGTGTTGATGGAGCCGTCGGGGCGAACCGCGCCTTGGGCCGACGGGGGCAAGCTCTGCTCCGCGGTATCGGCGATCGCCCGTAAGACGTAGAGCGGTAGGCGCGCTGCCCGAGCGGCATCTGCAACGGCGTGGCTTTCCATATCGACGGACGCGACGCCCCAATGGGCGGAAAGTTGCGCCTTCGCGGCGGCTGACGTGATCAAGGCATCCGAGCCGAATGCAGGATCCGGAACACCCACTCCTGGCAGCTCTGAGGTTTGAAAACACTCGCCGTCATCGTTCATGATCGTGTCGGGTAGGAGCAATGTTCCCGGCTCAAGGCCGGGACGCACAGCACCGGAAATACCGAACGAAACCAACGCTTCAATCCCCGAAGAGACGAGCATGGCCGCGCCCTCGCGTGCCCGCTGAGCGTTCGCGCCCGATATGAAAAACTGTGCATCGACCCCGGAAAGGACAGCGCGCTCAGACTTCAGACCACAAACAATACCGAGCTTCACATACCCCAGCCTTGCCGCGGGTCATTCGCCGTGGCCATGCGCTCGTAGCGGGCTGTGGCCCAGAGCGGGAAAAATGCAGCATAGCCATGGTATTTGAGATAGAAAACCTTTGGGAACCCTGTACCGGTGTAGTGTTTCTCCACCCAGCGCGCGCCAGAGTCTTCGCGCGGCGCATCCTGGAGATAACGAACACCCCGTTTGACCTCATCGGAATGGACATCGCCGGCTGCCATCAGCCCCATGAGCGCCCACGCTGTTTGTGATGCCGTGGACGGAATGTCGTCGCCGCGGCCGGGTTCCGCATAACTCTCCAAGCCCTCGCCCCAGCCGCCGTCCTGGCGTTGTTGGGTTTTAAGCCACTGCGCCGCGCTGCGCACCCAAGGCTCGCGCATATCGACACCGGCCTGCTCCAGACAAACCAGCACCGACCACGTTCCGTACACGTAATTGGCACCCCAGCGCCCGAACCAAGAGCCATTCGGCTCCTGCTCGCGCTTCAAATAATTGAGGCCACTCTCGATGGCAGCGGCATAGCGATCAGGGTCGACCTGCGCCAGACATCCGACACATCGCGCAGTGACATCCACCGTGGGCGGATCAAGCAAAGCACCGTGGTCAGCGAACGGGATCGCGTTGAGGTAGAAGTGCTCGTTCTCGGGCTCGAACGCACCCCAGCCGCCTGAGGATGACTGCATACCGACAATCCACTCGCAGGCGCGGTCAATATTTTCCTTATACTTAGGATTTCCCTGCCGGTGCATCGCCATTGCGACGACAGCGGTATCATCCACATCCGGATAGTCTGGGTTCTCGTACTGAAACGCCCATCCGCCGGGCCGGACATTGGGGCGTCGCGCGGTCCAATCACCGCGATGGTCGAGGATCTGCTTGTCCTTCAACCAGTCCAACATCGCCTCAAGGCGCGGGTCTTGGGTCTCACCTGCCTCAAGAAGGGCGTGTGCGGATAGTGCGGTATCCCAAACGGGCGACACGCACGGCTGCAAATAGAGCTGGTCACCGCGCCACACTTTCAGCAAATCAATTGACCGGCGGGCGATTTGCATATGCGGGTTATCCGCCGTGTAGCCAAGCGCGTGCATCATCATCACCGAATTGGCCATCGCTGGATAAATCGCACCAAGACCATCTTCGCCATTCAGGTGCCGCACAACGAATTGCTCAGCCTGCCGAATAGCGGGTTCACGGAGCTTTTGCGGAACCTTTGGCTCAATTGCGTGGAGGACTTTATCCAAGGCGAGAAAGACCTGGCCCACCGCGGTGCCATTCGGGTTGGTCTGCCACTTCTTCTCTTCAAACGGCGGGACAATGAACAGCTCATCAAGCGTGGTGCTCCGATCGTCGGCGCAAGCCTTACGGGCAAAGAGCACCAACAACGGGATCATCACCGTGCGTGACCAGTAGGCAATTTTCGACGTGTGGAACGGGAACCAGCGCGGGAGGTTCATCACCTCGACCGGCATCGACGGGCACCCCGTCCACGGAATATGACCAAACAGTGCTAAAGTATACCGTGTAAAGACATTCGCGCGCGCCGCACCACCGTTCCCCAGCACCCAAGTCCGTGCACGCACCATCGCTTCACTGTCGATTGGCTCGCCACAGATCTTCAGAGCCCAATACGCTTTCACCGTCGCCGAAAGGTCTCCCGCCCCGCCGGTAAACAACGGCCACGAACCATTCTCTTTTTGCTGTGCCAAAAGATACCGGCGAATGCCCGCCTCCTCCTCGGCATTGGCCTCGCCGAGAAAGCGGAGAAGAAGAACGTACTCGGAGGGAATTGTTACATCAGCTTCGAGTTCAAAGACGATGTGCCCGTCGTCCTTTTGCATGCCAAACAAGCGCTCAGCCTGCTCCTCAACAAGCGCATTCGAGCGATCTGGAAGGGCAGCGTTCGTCCCGTGTTTCATCCCCAACGTCCCTCCATCAAGCCGCCAAACGCGCGGCCCTTTCACCCGACCGGACTGCGCTTTCGATCGTAGCGGGAAGTCCCGTGTCCACATAGTCCCCAGCGAGGAATAAATTCGTGAGGCGTGTCACCTGCGCAGGCCTTTTGGCAATATTCTCGGGCGTTTGGAGAAAAGTTGCACGCTTCTCCCGAACCAGCCGAGCGGCAGAAAATGCAGCCCCGGCTGGCAAATCAAGCGCGCTGACGGTCTCTGCCCATAACCGCTCAAGCAGAGCGTCTTCTTGGGCATCGCTGCCCTCGACATATTCCGCCGCGCTGATCGTCAGACTGACGATATCGCCTTTCAAAAAAAACCACTGGGTCAGGCTTCCCACCACCCCAAGAAGTGGTGGTTTTCCCTCTAGGATTGTCGGATCCGAAAGCAAGAAATGCGCGTTTAAGATCGATGACGTTTCTGTAGGCACGTCGATATCCGGCAAAATTCCCGCAAGGCGGTGCGCGGGGACGGCAAGCACAACCCGGTCACCCTCGCCGATTGGAACATCCTCCTTCGCAAACCGCAGGGTCGTAATCCGTCCGTCGCGCTGATCCACACTCCGCAGCACTTGGCCAAATTGGACAGGGCACCCCGATGCCTCAAGCTTGGTCAAAGCGGGATCGACCAGAGCCGCGCCAAGGCCTCGCGGCGCAAACATCGGCCGCGCGAGACGGCCATCGCGCCAAGCCTCAAGCGCAGTGGCCCGCATAACTTGAGCGGACGCACGTTGCGGCGGCAGGTTGACCACCGCCATCGCCATCGGCTCCCAGAACCGATCGCGCACTTTCCCCGACGATCCGCACACATCTGTAATTGTATCCGATCGCCCGGCCGTCAGAATACGTCCCGCACGGATCATCGATCCGAGACCAACCCCCGCAGGCCGCCTATTCTTCACCAAAGGCCACCACGGGATCGGGCCATCGTTCATCCGGACGGTCCAACGTTCGTCCGTCTGAAGATCAACAAATGGAAACGTCGCCTCGGGCGCAGTGACCATCGTGTCCGGATCAGCCTGGGCCAACCCGCGATAGGCTTTCACCGAAGTATTCCCTGAAAGAACCAGGTGGTTGCCGTTGTCGATCGTCCGGTCGAGGCGGCTGTCGTGATAGGACCGGCATCGGCCACCCGCCTGCCCTGATCCTTCGTAGACGCGCACCTGCACGCCCTGATCGAGAAGGTTCAAGGCTGTCGACAATCCCGCGAGCCCCGCACCAATAATATGCACCGTACCCGTCACGAATGCGGCCCTTCCGGCGATCCCGGTCCGAACGCGGCATAGCGCAAGCCCCGCGTCAGCTTCATCCACTTCGGCATCAAGGGTTTTTCAGGATCAAGCTGCCACCCCAGCGCTTCAATGCGCTCAAGATATCCCTCGTAGGCACCCATCATCATCAGTGCAGCCCGTAACGGCTTACGCCGATGGAGGGGCGCCAGCGCCCGCGCCTCATCATAGAGCGCCTTGGCCTCATTCCCCAGCGCCTCCCTGATCCTTGGCAGGCGGTCCGATGCAGCAACTTCTGTCGGGGAAGCTTCGCGGAGGCCGTTATCGGCCAAAAGCTCCTGAGGCAGATAAAGCCGACCGATTGCGGCGTCTTCTTCAACGTCGCGAATGATGTTGGTGAGCTGGAGGGCGTCGCCAAGCGCCAGGGCGAAGCGATCGCTCTCTTCGCCTTGCCAAGCACCGAAGACACGGATCGAGAGGGCGCCCACCGTGCCCGCGACCCGCCGTGTATAGAGCGACAGCACCGAACGGCGGGGCGCTATAATCGGTCCATCAGCGTCCATCGCCATTCCGTCGATCAGCGCGAGAAACTCCGCCTGCGGAAGGTCAAACTGTGCAATGTGGGGGAGGAGCGCCTCGCCAACGCTCGACTGCGGCGCCTTCCGGTAAATGGCCGCGACCTCATCGCGCCAAGCATCCAACGCATGGTGCTTATCGGCCGCAGACCACGGACCATCGGCAATGTCATCCACCAACCGGCAAAAGGCGTACACGGCATGCATGCCAGCGCGCCGCGTCGCCGGCAGAATGCGCATCCCAGCGCCAAAACTCGTGCCCGACTGTTTCGTGATCGCCGTCACCAACGCGGCGCTGTCCGTTCCAGCGTGGACCTTGGGGTAAAGGTCAGCGAGGTTCTCCGTCATGCAGCCCTCCGCTTACTGAACGCTGCTGCGAACACGCCGCCCGCGCCTGCGGCGAGAAAATCCGCTTTGGTCAACGCAACCCGACCCGCGATCGGGTCATCCTTGAGCAGCCGTTCGGTCAAGCGATGCGCAAGGCGGACAATAACCGCGCTCTCGGCCGCGAGGCGGCGGCTTTTCAGCCCGTAGACCAGGCGCTCCGCCTCTTTGTTCAAGTCAGCGCATACAGCCAGGAGACGGTTCATCACCCGGCGCAGACCCGGCGAGGCCTGATCAGCCAGGACATCCTCGACGCGCGCATCCTCCTCGAGCAACCAATCCTGCGGGAGGTAACTGCGATCTAGAGTGCGCAGGTCATCGCCCGCGTCTTGCAAATGGTTGAGGATCTGCAGCGACGTGCAAAGCGCGTTCGACGCGGTGAACAGGGCGCGGTCCTCTCCGTGGAGATCGAGCAAAAACTGCCCCACGGGGTTGGCGGAGCGCCGGCAATAATCGAGCAGCTCGAGGAGTGAGCGATAACGACGTTGCACGGCGTCTTGGCTAAACGCGCTCAAAAGATCGGAGCCCCGCTCCAATGGTATATTCATTTCGATAAGCGAACGACGTAAGATTGACGGGCGGGTTAAGCCCTCTGCGTCACCCATCAACACCGCGCGATAGGCATCAAGCCGTCGAATTTTCTCTTCGGCTGAGAGCGATGGTTCGTCCCCGATATCATCCGCCGCCCGGGCGAAATCGTAGTAGGCTTTCACGTGGGGACGCAGTGGCGGCGCAATCAAAAAGGAGCCCACGGGAAAGTTTTCATCTCCCGAACCTTTTCCCGAAGAGAACTCAACGTCCTCATCGCGGTACGCCACTGACATCGTTGCTCTCCGCCTGCGCGCGCGCACAAGGTACCCTTCACAGTGTTTGACTGTAGATAGGGCCAGCACCCCGGTCCAGTGAGAGGATGCCCATGGCTGTTTTAGCAGGACTGTCGCTGATCACTTGGATCATTTTGGTCTTCTTCCGCGGCGGGTTTTGGAAAGCCGATCAGGTTCTTCCGGCTGCGGAACCGCCGTCACGCTGGCCCAGCGTGACCGTCATTATTCCGGCACGCGACGAAGCAGCATCGATCAGGCGCGTTGTCGCCGCCCACCGCGGGTGCGACTACCCCGGCGACCTACGCATCGTGGTTTCTGACGATGCCTCCTCCGACGGCACAACTGCGGAGGCGACTGCGGCGGAGGGCGCTTTCCCGGCAGAGGCCATCAACGTCCCGCCCCTGGCCGAAGGATGGACAGGCAAGCTCTGGGCACTGAACGCTGGACTTGAACACGCGGAGGGCATGGCTTCTCCGCCGGAGTACATCCTGTTGACCGACGCGGACATTGTTGTTGCGCCTGACCTTACCCGAAAGCTTGTCGCTGCCGCAGAGCGCAAAGACCTCGCCCTGGTCTCGATCATGGCCCAGCTCGATGCCTCGCAATTTTGGGGCGGAACGCTCGTCCCCGCGTTTATCTATTTCTTCCAAAAGCTCTATCCGTTCCCGCTGATCAACAAACGATCCAGCGCAGTCGCTGGCGCGGCAGGAGGCGTCGTCCTTGTACGGAAAGATGCTCTGGATGCGATCGGCGGTATCGGCGCGCTCCGCGGTGCACTGATTGACGACTGCACGCTCGCGCAGAAAATCAAAGCGCACGCCCCGGGCACTGCGATCGGCCTTTTCCTCTCCTCTCCCTTCGCCGAAGCGATCAGCCTCCGTGACAACAGTACGTATAAGGCGATGGAGCTGATGGTGGCGCGCACAGCGTTCGCCCAGCTGCGCCACAATGCTGGGCTTCTCCTCGGTACCCTGTTCGGTCTTGGCCTCGTTTATCTCGTGCCGCCCGCTGCCGTACTTGGCGGACCCCTGCACAATGACCCTCGGGCCTTCTGGCTCGGGCTTGCCGCGTGGGCGTTGATGATCGTGTCCTACGCCCCCACGCTCGGGCGCTACGGGAAATCCCGCCGGGAAGCTTTCATGCTGCCTTTCGCTGCAACTGTATACGGATGGCTGACATGGCTCTCGGCGTGGCGGCACTGGCGCGGCAAAGGCAACGTGTGGAAGGGGCGGTCGTACTAAGAAGAACGCGCCTTCACATCAGCAACAGCATCGGCGATGGTGTGCTCTAGAGAACGCGCTGTAAATCGAAGCTTTTCTTGGGCGAAGCGCGCATCAAAAGTCACAGGCAGCGCCGCGAGTTCAACGCCGTCGCGCGGGGCCGTCACGGGCTTCTGAAATTGCTCCGCCTGCCAATGGTCAAGGCGTGCCGCAAGACGCGCGAGGGGAACAGGTACTTCCAGCATCGGCGCCCGCGCACCAGCTGCTTGTGCGACCTGTTGGGCAAACTGTTTTAAAGAAAGATCCGTACCCGACAGAAGGTAGGCGCCGCCATCTGACCCCTTATCGAGCGCCGTGAGGGTTCCTTCAGCAACGTCACGGACATCAACGACGTTGATCCGCCCGGCCATCACGCCAGGCAACTGACCCGACACCAAATCACGCAGCATACGCATCGGCGGGGTCGGGCCGGGATCACCAGGACCAATCAAGGCGCTCGGCCGGACAACACGGGCCGCTGGATAGGCATCCAAGGCTTCCAGCTCGCCGCGTCGCTTCGCCTTGGCGTAGGGGCCGATCAGTTTATCCGGATCCACCTCTTCGCGGCCTGTCACTTGCCGCTCATCAAGACGGTCGTTTGGTAGTAATACAGTATACGAACTGACAATCACCAGTGGCAGGGCATGTGCCTTGGCATACCGCGCCGCCATCACCGCGCCTCCGCGGTTCACCTCATCGTACGTATCCGGATCAGAGCGCCAAAGATCCGTAAGCGCAGCACCGTGAACAACCGCATCGACCTCCCGCGCCGTCTTCCACGCCTGAGGGTCGTTGACCGAGCCCACCACCTGCATGAACGGAGCGTCGGGATCCGTCTCAACATCCAGCCCGATGGGCGTCTCACCACGCTCCATCAGCATACGGCACAGATGGCGTCCTAAAAATCCCGCGCTGCCGGTAACGAGAACCCGGCGGCTCACCCGCCGTCCTCGCAAACGAGCAGTGCCTCTCCGCGCACCGAACTCGCGATCATCATCTCGTCCCTCAAAACCGCCGCTGTTGCCCCGGACAAAAGACGCCCGTTCGGATCCTCAAACAAGAGCTCGATAGCCTCCGTCTCCGGATCAACCAAAACAATCCGCGTCGGCGCACGATCCGTATACCCGTAGCGATAAAGCCCAAACCGCCAAAGCGAAGGCTGCAACGCCGCAACGATGCCTTCGTCAGAAGCGTTGAGATTGTCCGGCGCTCCGGGGAGATCGATCGTCCGCTCTCCGTCGAGAGCTATCAACCGCTTGGCACGCATCTCAGCGACCCAAGTGTCATCGCCCCAAAACGCAATGCCGTTCGGCAAGTCGAGGCCATCAAGAACAGTTGGCGCCCTTGTCGTAAGCTCAATCACTCGCCCGGATTTAGTACCAAGGATACGCTCGATTGCGGCGCCGGTGCAGTTCTCACGATCGACGGTAGCGTACGTCTCAACGTGAGTCCGGATGCGGTCGTTCGATAGTTCTTCTGTCCAACTTCGCTGCACCAAATCGTTTAGTGAGCAGTTCCCTCCCGAAGACAATTCTTGAACATACTGTGGCGGACCCTCGACCCATTCCCCGTCAACGCGACTTAACTCAAAGAACGGCGTACCTGACCAAGCGATCAGGTTTGCATCGCCTGGATTATCAGAGCGCACGATCGCTATAACCTCTCCGTCCTCGCGCGAATGAATACCATGCGGTTTAGTGCCTGGCAGGACATTTTTGGCGATTACGGAGCGGTCAGTGAGATCGCTAACGCCAACAAGATAGACACCGCCGGGCTGATCAGTAAGCCGATCATACGCAGAAACCCAAAAAGCCCAACCCATCTCGACTAGCGCGATATCCTCCGCACCCACAACAAGATCGCCTGTGTCTACGTCGTAAAGCTCGACATTCCGGCACTGCTCATTAGAAAACCGCGCTTCGCCCAAATCCGACCCACCACATGCCGCGACGAGAAAAATCGCCAACACACAGCGTCTCATACCGGACGCTCATAACCCCAGCGATCAAGCCAGGGTGCCCAGGCGTCCGCCACACGCTCAGTCCAATCGCTGGCCTTACGGAACCGGTTTTTCTCATATCCCTCAACGCTCTGAAGGTACGACGAGAAACTCGGGTCAGCCGCCGAATAACCCTCGATTTCAAGCGTTTCATAAATCAATTTGATCGTACCAAGAGGATCACTGTTCAGCGCCGTGTACGGCACTTCAACATAATCAGGCGCGCCTAACCCGATCGTTTGCTCAGTAAACTGAGCCATCATCCGATCATAAATCCGCAGAATGGCTCCATCAACGTCCACACCATCATAAGGCTGCAGCGCCATCACCGGGAAAAGCTTGGCATAAAAGTTCTGCATCGACGGAAAGACATCAAAGGGATCGCGGTGAATGTGAATAATCTTCGCCCCAGGAAACAGCTTCAACAATTGATCCGTTCGCGCCGTGTACACCGGATTTTTGATCAGAAGTCGGCGCCCACCGAACACATGATCAAGCTTCCTTAAAAAAAGAACGAACGCATCCTCCCACTCCTGAACATCAGCAGGCGAAGCGTTGTCGAAAAAGAGCCCTCGGTCCACGAACCAATCAAACCGCTGGGGGAAATAGATGCCATGGTAGAAACTCAGTGGTGAGAGATTAGCCAACCCAATCTCATCCTCTTGAGGCGAGTTTGGCGTGACAGGAATATTATCAATATACCGATGATCAGGGAGCTGCTTTTCCAAAAACGGCTTGAGCCACCGTGCCAGGGTCAAGGTCTCCGCAGGGAGACCAACGGAAACCGGCGGCACGTAGGCGAAGTCGCCAAGGCTCATGACGTTATAAAGATGCGTCGTCCCTGACCGCCAATGGCCAAGAATAAAAATCGGGGGCTCCAGATCGTCTCTCGGGCGGAGCTTCGAGGCCAAGCGATCTTCATAAGCGGTGATCGCGCCGCGGCCGACGATGGAGCCCAAAATCGGCAACAACTTTCCGCGGTCAACGGGACCAGCCTCAGCCAGCACCCGGCGCAGAACGCTAGCCCGCGCACCGCTCAGCGGATGCGCCATCCCGCACCTCCTTCAGAAAACGCTCAAGATCCGACTTAAATCACGGAACCATTATCCCCAAGCACGCGTTTCTGTCCGAAAGGTAATCTCAATGCGGTGGGCGCGACGGATTGCCGACAGAACATAATACGTTCCGCTAAACAGGGCCTGAGTGATGACAGTTTCCACCCCTTTGCTTGATCGCGTGCGCACCCCAGACGACCTCAAAACGCTTCGAGCAGCAGAGCTTCGTCAGTTTTGTGATGAGTTGCGGTTGGAGGTTGTTGATGCGGTTTCGCATACGGGGGGGCATTTGGGCTCTGGGCTTGGGGTGGTGGAGCTGACGGCGGCGATCCACTATGTTTTTGATACGCCTCGCGATCGGTTGATCTTTGATGTGGGGCATCAATGTTATCCCCATAAGGTGTTGACCGGGCGGCGGGATCGCATTCGGACGCTGCGCCAAAAGGATGGTCTTTCGGGCTTCACCAAGCGCTCGGAGAGCGAATATGACCCGTTCGGCGCGGCCCATGCGGCGACGTCGATCTCCGCCGCGCTGGGCATGGCCGTGGCCCGGGACCTCAAGGGCGAAGCGGATAAAGAGCGCGCGGAGCAAGAGGCCCGGCGGGTCATTGCGGTGATCGGCGACGGCTCGATGTCGGCCGGTATGGCCTATGAGGCGATGAACAATGCCGGCGACCGGGCGAGCCAGCTGACGGTGATCCTCAACGACAACGACATGTCGATCGCCCCGCCGGTGGGGGCGATGTCGGCGTATCTCGCGCGGGCCGCAAGCTCGGGCAGCTACCAGGGCTTTCGCAATCTGGCCAAACAGCTCTCCAAGAAAATGCCCAAGCGGGTCAGGAACTTAGCCGCCAAGGCCGAGGAATATGGCCGGGGCCTGGTGACCGGCGGGACGCTGTTTGAAGAGCTCGGCTTCTACTATGTCGGCCCCATCGATGGGCACAATCTCGATCACCTGTTGCCGGTGCTCGAGAACGTCAAAGACATCACCGACGGCCCCGTCCTGGTCCATGTGGTCACCCAAAAAGGTAAGGGTTATCAGATGGCTGTGGACAAGGGCGACAAGCTCCACGCTGTCTCCAAGTTCGATGTGGTCTCCGGCGAGGAGGTCAAGAAGACCTCCAATGCGCCTTCGTACACCAGCGTTTTTGCGGGCCAGCTGATCGAAGAGGCGAAAGCCAACGACAAGGTGGTGGGCATCACCGCCGCCATGCCTTCGGGCACCGGCATCGATAAGTTCATGAAAGAATTCCCTGATCGCACCTTCGATGTGGGGATCGCTGAGCAGCACGCGGTGACCTTCGCCGCTGGCCTGGCGGCCGAGGGCATGGTGCCGTTTGCAGCGCTCTACTCGACGTTCCTGCAGCGCGCTTACGATAGCGTGGTGCACGATGTGGCGCTGCAAAACCTGCCCGTCCGCTTTGCCATGGACCGGGCGGGGCTCGTGGGGAACGACGGCGCCACCCATGCGGGGGCGTTTGATACGGCCTATCTCGGCTGCCTGCCCAACATGGTGCTGATGGCCTGCGGCGACGAGGCGGAGCTGCAAGCGATGACCAAGACCGCCGCCCTTTACGACGAGCATCCGATCGCCTTCCGCTTCCCCCGCGGCGAGGGCCTGGGCGTCGATATGTACGCGCCAGACGACGTGCCGGTGCTGGAAATCGGCAAGGGCCGGGTGCTGCAAGAGGGCACCTCGGTCTGCCTCCTCAACTTTGGCGGGCGCCTGGGCGAATGCCTGAAAGCCGCAGAGATGCTGGGCGCTAAGGGCCTCTCGACCACCGTCGCCGATGCCCGCTTCGCCAAGCCTCTGGACGAGGACCTGATCCGCCGCCTCGCCAGCGAGCACGAAGTGCTTTTGACGATCGAAGAGGGCTCCGTCGGCGGCTTCGGCGCCTTCGTCCTCCACTTCCTCACCGCCGAAGGCCTCCTCGGCGCAAGGAACGCCCTCCGGGTCCAAACCATGACCCTCCCCGACATCTACCAAGACCAAGCCTCCCCAAAAGAAATGTACGAACAAGCCCAGCTCATGGCGGGGGATATTG
>JBCDHW010000011.1:0-93954 GCA_038749595.1 Pseudomonadota bacterium | reverse complement strand
TCTGACGGACAGCCTCGAGCTCGGCGTTGCAGCCCTGACAGAAGCGGACCTCACCGAAGAGTCCAGCCGCCTGCAGAGCTTCCAGGTCCAAGAACAGCTCGCAACACAGGCCCTCTCGATCGCTAACCAGCGCCCGCAGACCCTGCTGAGCCTCTTCCGGTAATCCGGAAATCACTATCGGTGTCCGGATTTAATCCGGACACCATCTTTCTTTGGTAGAACCACCAAGAAGTAAGGACGAGAACGGTCTATGTACGGTAGGGCACGGGCGAAACAGGCCTATAAACAGACGATCACTGAGACGGAAGAGCCTCGTGAGATCGAACGGAAGGTCTTTTTACAGATTACTGGCGAGCTTGAACGCGCATCACGCGAGCAGACTTTCCCGCTCTCTGGGCCTGCATTAGACGCATTGAGCCGCAACCAGAAACTCTGGGGTGAGCTGATGTTTGATTGTGCCTACAAAGACAATCCGCTTCCAGATCAACTCAAAGCTGGCATTATCTCGTTGGCTCTCTTCGTTGATCGGCACACGCCGCACGTCATCGCTGGCGAGAAGACCATGGATCCTCTTCTTGAGATAAATAGAAATATTATCAAGGGCCTGGCAGGATTAAATCCTGAGCCGGAGCTCGTTGAAACCGCGAGTTGAGACTATGGGACTTCGCCTCCGCCTCCGCCCCAATGAGCGCATCATCGTTAATGGATGTGTTCTGACGAACGGCGATCGCCGCAATACGATTACCGTGTCAAGCTTCGGACAAGTACTCCGTGGGAAGTATGTTCTTCAACCTGAGGACGCGAAGACACCGATCCGCCGGCTCTATTTCACTGTCCAAATGCTGCTGATCTCCGGATGTGACGACGCCATGCTGCGCCACGCTTCGAAACTCGGCGCCTATGTGTTCACGCACATGGAAAGTGATGACGAGCGCGCAACGCTCCTCCAGGCGATCGACATGGTGCATGTCCGAGATTTCTATAAGGCGCTGGTCAAGCTTCACCCCCTGCTTGAACTTCCTCCGCGTCCAGAACAAGCGGGCTCCTCGGAAGTCCCACAAGAATTAGAAGCAGAAAGCCAAGCGTTCCACGCCGCAGTGGCCGAGCGTATGGGCGCGCACGGACGCGAGGCTGTTCCCGCGTAGGCGGACGAACGGGACGGAGAGCGAAATGACGTCTACATATCTGTCCTACCTGACCTTCGAACGAACGTTTGGCCGCCCGATTGAACCGCGGTCCACCGATACAATCGATCCTAATGGCGATATTGCTCGTGAGACGGAATACTTTCGGGCAAACATTGGCAAAGTCAGCTCGGGAACTGAGCTGGCACGCGACAATCGGCTGTACCAATATGCTGTCACGGCTTTTGGCCTCACCGATCAGATTGATAACCGTGAGCTGATTGTCTCGGTACTGAACGAGGGCATTTTTGACCCGTTTGTTCGCGGAAATGCGCGTCCCAACAATATCAACGATCTCGCGCGTGCCTTTTGGTTTGGCGAAGACAACGTCTCGGGCCCCGAGATTGACATCCGCATCGCGTCCATTTCCTCGCGCTATAGGCTCACTTTTGAAACGGTGACCCAAGCGGTTAACGACGAAGTTCAGTACTTTGAGGATACGATCAAAACGATCACCTCAGGAGAAGAGCTTGTACGGAACGAACGCCTGTTCCGCTTCGCCTTGCAGACCTATAGTCTGAACGATCAAATTGGTAACGAACAGCTCATCGCGAACGCTTTAGACGCTGGTGGATATAACCCTTTTGCCGGCCAGGTTAAAGTCGATGCTCCCGCGAACTCCTTGATTGACAGCCGTTTTCGCGTTTTCGCGCAGGGCTTTGCCTTCAATGAAGTTGGCGATCAAAATGTTCGGAACACGGAGTTTGTCGACGCGGTAGTCAACCGCTACCAGAACGAAAGGCTCCGCCTAGAGGCGCGTGACATTCAGGCAGCGAGCTCCCGAAGAGGTGCAACGCTCCAGCCGAATGAAGAGCGCGAAATTGCTTACTTCACCGAGAACATCGCGACGATCTCGTCTGCTGAGGAGTTGCTTGATGACGAGCGCCTCTATCGTTTTGTTCTGCGTGCCTATGATCTTGAGAGCCAGATTCCGTTCCGTGCCCTGATCAGAAAAGTTATCGACGAAGGCGTTGAAGATCCCGACGCACTTGCCAACACACTTGTCGATCAGAAGTTTCGTACGCTCGCAGGTGACCTCGGTTTTGCAGAAGTCGGTGGTCGGAACGTCCGTAACCCGAACTTTGTCCAAAAGCTTGTTGACCAGTTCAAACGCGTGAGCCTTGAATCGAACGCGGGTGAAACGAACATTGGTGTGCGGCTGGCGGCCTATTTCGACCGCAAAGGGCCAGAAATCACGAGTTGGTTCTCTATTCTTGGTGATCGCGCACTCCGGGAAGTGGTGTTCACCGCATTCGATTTCCCCGACGCGATGCAACAGACCAATCCCGATCGATTGGTTCAGATTCTTGAATCGCGCATGGACATTGAGGACTTCCAAGATCCGGTCGAGCGGCAAAAATTCATCCAGCGGTTCACATTACTCTATGATATTCGAAACGGTGCACCCGGACTTGTTTCGAACACGCTGACTCTGTTTGGGATTGATCCGACCCTCGATGCTGGAGCGGGGAACGGGATTGTGTCGATTGATCCCGCGACATTGGGTGCGACGCTTTTCTAAGCGCACATCACCGTTTCAAAGCTCTCGCAAGCGATCATAAGGTCGTCAGAGAACTGATATTCAGTTCCCGAAAGCACACGCTTGTAATACTCCTCGTGTGCTTTTCTCCAGCATTCCAGTGATTTATCACCCTCACCTTCCCGCTCAGCGAAGACGGAATCGACATCGGCAAAGCGTTTGATGTCCACGGCGGAAGTCCGAATGATCGCGATGGCGTGGCCCGACCATTGCGTAATGACGGCGAGATCGCCAACTTGCGGCACAGGCTCGCTCGCCAGCTGTAATTCTGGCAAACACGGCGCGGTAGCGCGTTTGATTCCCAGCCGGACAAGCTCCGCACACGCATTTGCGTCTGCTTCGTTATCGCAAAAATGAAAGACCGCAGGAGGATCCTCGGGCGCATTTGGGTTATTTGCGCGATATCTCTTCCATAGAGCGTCTACCGACGGATGATACGCCATCTATGCCGCAGCGGTTGGGGTAGGCAGATTTTCCGGCTGCTGTATTTCGTCTGCTCGATCGATATCCGGAGTCGGCTCGTTCGCCGCAGGCCGACGACCCGTGATGATTTCGTGGAGGCTCGCCATCGCTTCGTCAGCAGGCGTTGTTTCGTGTCGATCTTGATGGGCGAAAGCTTCGATCGCGGGAACCTTTTGGATCGCAAGATCGCACTCGGGGTCAGACCCTTGTTTATAAAGGCCGATTGAGATCACATCGCGCTTCTCTTCGAATACAGACAAAAGTCGCCTTGCGTCGCTCGCCACGTTTCCATCGTCGGGCGTCTTGTAGCAATCGGGCGTCAGCCGCGACACAGAACCGGGAATATCGATGGCGGGGAAGCGGCCACGATGCGCAATCTGTCGCGAGAGAACGAGGTGGCCGTCTAAGATCCCACGAGTCGCGTCGGCGATCGGATCCTCATGGTCATCACCATCGACCAACACCGTCGCGGCGAGCGTTATATCGCCCTGTTCACCCATTCCGGGTCCGGAGCGCTCGAGCAAATGCGCAAGCTCGCCAAACACCGACGGAGGAAATCCGCGTGCGGACGGTGGCTCACCAATCGCCAACCCGATCTCACGTAGGGCGTGTGCGAACCGAGTTACCGAATCCATCATACAGAAAACATGGCGTCCCCGTTTTCTTTGGTCTTCCGCCACGGCCATCGTAAGGTACGCAGCCTGCCTTCGAGCCAGCGGACTTTCATCGGATGTCGCGACGACGACAATCGAACGCTTCAACCCCTCCTCACCAAGGTCCCGTTGCAAAAACTCTTGAACCTCGCGGCCACGCTCACCGATCAGTCCAATGACGTTTACATCGGCGGCGCTGGACCGTGCGAGCATAGAAAGCAGCGTCGATTTACCCACGCCAGAGCCGGCGAAGATCCCCATCCTCTGTCCACGGCATATCGGGGTAAACGAATCGATCGCCCGAACGCCTGTATCCAGCATCGCGCCAACCCTTCGCCGGGCGAATGCCGGAGGCGGCGTGCCCTTAAGCGGCGTCGCAAATGGACCTTCCGGCAGCGGCCCCTTTCCATCGATAGGTTGCGCCATGGGACCGATGACGCGGCCCATCCAACCGTCTGAAACCCTTATTCTAAAACGCTTTTCTGGAAAGGTGACCCGAGCACCGGAAGCCACGCCCTCGGTATCAGCGAAGCTCATCAGAAGGCTTTCCTCTCGCTCAACACCGACGACTTGGCATTGAAGAGCCGGCATCCCGCGACGCTCCACCGTACACAGATCGCCTGCCGAAAGCACGCCGGATAAGCCGCGAACTTTGAGAACCATTCCGAGTGCGGACGCAATCTCGCCCTCCCAAACAGGGCCGGGTAAACCGCGTAGGCGGCTCGCAGCCTCGTCCAAGGCTCGGATTGCGGGATCTTTCGCGCTCATATCGCTCTCCTTCTGAAGGGCGCCGTCAACCTGGCGAGGAAATCTTTTATGCAGGTTTAAGGCATCGCTGGTGGAACGCAACGACGTGTGAGGAGTAAACCCGCCTTATGATCGACGGCATCAGCCTCTTTCAGACAGTCAGCCAGAAGATGGAGTACATCGGTGTACGCCAGTCGCTGATTGCTCAAAACGTCGCCCATGCCGATACGCCCGGCTACGAGGCGAAGGATTTGAAGCCTTTTTCAGAAGCGCTGAAGACTGTGCGCCCAGCGGGGATGCTGGCCACCCATGGACGGCACATGGTCGCCAACCTGGGCAACACGGATTTTCGTGAGGATACGCACCACGAAGGGTGGGAAGTTGCTCCGTCCGGGAACCAAGTGACCCTCGAAGAAGAGATGATCGACGCTGCAGATAATCAGCGCGAGTATGAGCTTGCTGCGCAGCTGATGAAAAAGCATGTGACGATGCTCAAAGCGACGCTGAGTACACGGACCTAAGGGATCGACTAATGGACGCAATTGCAGCAACAATGAAAATTGCATCGTCTGGCCTTCAGGCTCAGTCGGTTCGTGTGCGCATGGTTTCGGAGAACATCGCAAACGCCAACTCGCTTGGCTCAGCGCCAGGCGCGGATCCGTATCGTCGGAAAACTATTGTTTTTCAATCGGAATTCGACAAAGTCCTCGGGGCGGATGTCGTCGGTATCAAGAAGATCGGCGTTGATCCCGGCGATTTTTCGCTGAGTTACGACCCCAGTCATCCGGCGGCTGATGCTAAGGGTTACGTGAAGGTGCCAAACGTCAATCCGCTCATGGAAATGACGGACATGCGGGAAGCGACGCGGTCCTACGACGCAAACTTGAACATGATCGAACAAGCGCGCGGCATGGCGATGTCCACCATCGCGTTGCTCGAAGGGTAAAGGGGCGTTAACGAATGATTGAGGCTCTTACCGCTATCGCAGCGTCAACGGCTGGGCAGAAGGTCCGTATGGATCCTGCACAGACGGCTTTTACTCAAGACACGCCGACGGTGAGTTTTGGGGATACGTTGAAGGCAACCGCGATGAAGCAGATCGAAACTGTTCAAGCCTCGGAGCAAATGACCATGTCAGCGATGCACGGCGACGCGTCCCTGCAAGAGGTGGTTGAAGCGACGGTCAAGGCTGAGCTCGCGGTGGAAACTGCACTTGCGATACGGAACAAAGCCATTGATGCGTATCAGGAAATAATGCGGATGCCGATTTAAATGAGCGAGGCGGACGTCATCCAGATCATCCGTGAAGGGTTTATCACGGCGATGGTGATCTGTGGTCCGCCGCTGATAGCTGGTACACTGACGGGTTTGAGCATTGCACTTTTTCAGGCGCTGACTCAGGTGCAAGAAATGACGCTCACTTTTGTGCCGAAGTTTGCCGCTATCTTTTTGACGATTGTGCTCTGCCTACCGATGAGTTTTCAGCAGATTTCCAAGTACGCCGCACTCGTTGGCGATAAAATCGTCCGCGGTGGCTGATCGCCGAACGGCGCTGAAAGAGCGCCGGTTGACACACCGAGCGCCAGAGAACAACGCCAGCGATGCTGCTTAACGACGGTTCGACGTCGTCCTTATTTTGAGCTTTATTCAGCTGACGCGGTTTCTTTATGAAGAACCGCACTGTCTCCACATCGTCTTTCTTGCTGGCAACAACTACGCCATGGGTTGTCAAACGTTCTACACATCCCCCTGCGCGCTCGTTGAGATCGCTGGGAAAATCAAGACAGCGTGTTACGAAGACACTTAGAGAATCAGGGCCTTAGAGCATGGTTCAGAAACGCCCGGGGTTCGCTTTGCGCACTATTTTCTGATCGAGGTCATCGGTCGGAAGTGTATGCACTCTCCGCCATTTCTTCCCTACGACGATGTCGGCCTCCGCTTTCGGATGAACAATCGCGGCTTTGCGCTACCCGAAATCACTGAGTATCAGCTCACGGATTTCACCATCCGTACGCCTCCTTCCCGATTAGAGGCGTTTGCGCAGTCGCTTGAGAGCTTCGCCAAACTCGAAACCAATCGTCTTTACTGGGACGATGAGACGGAGGTTCAGAGCTCGCACGAATTCATTCGGGGGACGTCCGGAGGATCTTCACTGCGTCAGTCGCTTGATGTGCTTCACGAGGCTCGCAGAAACTGAGAGTAAAGCCTCATTAATCAAGCCGCGCTTTAACCAACGTTGAGAGCATCAAACTGTTGGGCGAGGCAGAAGCCAGCCCCATGCGCGTGAGGAACGATTAACGTGGACGCAGCGCTACGCCTGCTTGGCAATGATACGAACCGCGATGTCGTCTTCGCGATAGGCGTTTTGGGGATCTTGGTTGTCCTCTTTGTTCCCCTTCCGGCCTGGGCATTGGACCTTGGACTGACGTTCTCGTTGGCGTTCTCGATCCTTATTCTGATGGTTGCGCTGTGGATCGAAAAACCGCTTGATTTCAGCAGCTTCCCGACGGTCCTGCTGATCGCGACGATCCTCAGATTAGCGCTCAATATCGCTTCGACACGCCTGATTCTTGCCGAGGGGCACACTGGGACAGACGCTGCAGGCGGGGTTATTTACGGCTTCAGTCAGCTGATGGTTGGCGGTAACTACGTCATTGGTCTGATCGTTTTTGCGATTCTGGTGATCATCAACTTCATTGTCATCACCAAGGGTGCGACGCGGATCGCAGAAGTTGGCGCACGGTTCACCCTCGATGCGATCCCCGGCAAGCAGATGGCCATCGACGCGGACCTTTCGGCCGGCTTGATCGACGAAAAAGAGGCGCGCGACCGGCGGAAAAACCTTGAAGACGAGAGTGCATTCTTCGGCTCCATGGACGGTGCGTCGAAGTTTGTCCGCGGCGATGCCATGGCCGGGATGATCATCGTCTTCATCAATATTATCGGCGGGATGATTGTTGGTGTTGCCCAGATGGGTATCACCATGGGCGATGCCGCAAGTTCGTACACGACACTGACGATTGGCGACGGCCTCGCTTCGCAGATCCCGGCGCTTGTCATCTCTCTCGCGGCCGGTCTCCTCGTCACGAAGGGCCGCAACGTTGGTTCGGCAGACAAAGCTGTCCTTGCGCAGCTGGGTGAGTATCCCAAGGCGCTGTTGATGGTTGCGGGCATGATGGTGGTCATGGGGTTCGTACCCGGACTACCATTTCTGCCCTTCGTGGGGATGGCCGCCTTCGTCGCGGTAGCGGGAGTCTTAATCCCGACACAGAAGAAAAAAGAAGCCGCGAAGGTTGCGGCTCAGCAGGAAACGACGGTCGCGCCGCGGGAAATTCCGGCTGAGGAAAGCCTCAAGATCGAGGATCTGCAGCTCGAGGTCGGTTCACGGCTGCTGACGATGATTTCGAATCCGGAGCGCGGCCTACCGGCGAAGGTCAAGTCTCTTAGGCGTCGTTTTGCTTCCGAATTTGGTTTCCTGCTGCCGCCCGTTCGGATCAAAGACAACCTTTATGTTCCGCCTGATGAGTATCGCGTGTCGATCCAGGACGTGGAAGTGGCGAAAGGGACCGTCCGCCCTGGCTGCGTGATGGCCATCGACCCAGCAGGCGGCGACGTCGATTTGCCGGGCGAACCGACCCGCGATCCGAGCTTCGACATGCCCGCGCGATGGGTCGCCGACAGCCAAGCCGAGGAAGCAGAAGGGCGCGGCTATACGGTCGTCAGCGCCGACAGCGTACTGATCACCCACTTGTCGGAAACGATCAAAGATCACTTGCCGAGCCTGCTGACCTACTCCGCGATGCAGAAGTTGATCGATACTCTTGAGCCGGAATATCGGAAGCTGCATGCGGACATTGTGCCGGGGCAGCTCAGCCAGGTGGGCTTGCAGCGCGTCTTGCAGGGCTTGCTTGCGGAACGGGTCTCGATCCGAAACCTGCCCTCGATCCTTGAAGGCGTCGCAGAAGCGACCGGGTGGACCCGCAGCCCTAACGCGATCATCGAGCATGTTCGCCAGCGGTTGTCGAAACAGATTTCAACGGCTGTTCAGGGTGCCGACGGGTTTGTCGCGGTCATCGCGATGGCGGGCCGGTGGGAGCGATCGTTCTCCGAAAGCCTACAAGGCGATCCGGGCGGAGAGCGAGTCTTTGCGATGCCGCCCGCGCAGGTTCAAGAGTTCATCACCGCCGCCCGCAACGTTGTTCAGAAGTACAAGGACGAAGACACACCGCCCGTTGTTCTGTGCTCGGCCGAAGCGCGTCCTTTCGTCCGTTCACTGCTGGAACGTGCAGCGCCGCATCTTCCCATCATTTCGCATAACGAGCTGCACAGCTCCGTGGCGATCAAAACGGTGGATCAAATCGCGTGACCGCGCCGCGCCGCATCATTTTTCTCTGCGGCGAAGCGGAGGGCGACGCCTTCCGCCAACACGTCTCTGCGCTCGCGCCTGAGGTCGAAACGCAGTGGGTCGCAAGCGCATCAAGCCTCGACTTTGCGACGCGCTACAACACTGAAAAGACCCGCCTTATCAGCTTTCTGACCGACGTGATCGTCTCGGAGGATATCCTCAACCGGCTCGGGCCAACGCCTTACAACGTTCATCCGGGGAGCCCTGATTATCCGGGTGCGCATGGTTTGAGTTTCGCGATCTTTGAGCAATCGCCGACGTTTGGTGTGACAGCACACGAAATGACCGCGCGGATTGATGACGGACCAATCGTCCTCGTCGATCGCTTCGCGCTGCCTCGGGACGCTGAGCTTATCAGTTTCGGTAATGAGGTTTATGCCCGCGCCGTTGCTGTGGTCGATATGATTATCCGGCACGCCGTGGCATCCGACGCCCCGCTCCCTCATCAACGCGAGCGTTGGGCGAAGCGGCAATGTACGCGTGCGAAGCTTAAGGCCTTGCTCACCTCTGCTGACTACTTGCTGGAGGGCGATCGAGAACGATTGGTGCGCGCCTGCGGTCCGCACTTTGAGAAACACCAGAGGGCGCGAGCGTAGCATGGTTGAGATCCCGCTCAGCGGTGCCTCGGACCTCGCTACCGTCCTGCTGCTGACGTTTGCGCGGATCGGGACGATCTGTATGCTGATGCCCGGCATTGGCGAGAGCTACGTCACGCCGCAAATTCGGCTCGGGATCGCATTCGCATTGACCGTCGTCATATCGATCACGGTACGGTCGATTATGCCGCCGCTGGATGGCTTTTCTGACGTTCTCTATGCCATGCTCGCTGAGATTATCGCTGGGTTGATTTTTGGCGGTGCGATGCGGCTGTTCCTAGCCGCGCCGCAGATTGCGGGCCAGCTCACTTCCCAACTGACGTCGCTTTCCAACATCTTTGCAAGCGGCGCGCAGCTCATGGAGGCCAGCTCGATCCTTGGCGCGTGGTTCGTCGTCGGAGCAATCCTCTTCATCTTCGTCAGTGGGCTTCATTACCTGATGATCGACGCGATGGCGGTCAGCTATTTCGTGATCCCACTCGGCGGCTTCCCGAACATGGGTGACGCCGCAAACGCGATGGTCAAAGTCTTCGCTGGCGTGTTCGCTCTCGGCATCCAGATGGCTGCGCCATTTATTCTGTTGTCGGTCATTTTTAACTTGGGCGTCGGCCTGATCAACCGGATGCTAGCCAGCCTGCCCCTCTATTTCGTCGCGATGCCGATCTCCATTTTAGGTGGCATCTATGTTCTCGCCTATGCGATAGGCCCCGTGCTCGCCGCGTTCCGCGCGGCTTTTAGCGCGTGGCTGACCGCGCCTTTCTTGTGACGGAGGGGCCGTGAGCGAGCAGCCAGACGAAAGTCAGAAGACAGAAGAACCCTCCCCGAAGAAGATCGCGGACGCCCGCAAGAAAGGCGACGTTCCGGTCTCTCGGGAAGTGGGGACGTTGGCGTCGATGCTTGCGTCGATCTTGCTCCTGACCTTTGCAGCACAGCCCCTTGTACGGACGATTTCGGCAGCGGCCTCACCGTTTGTCGCAACGGCCCACGACATTCCGGTCGATACGAGCCAGTACGATGTCGTGGCAGCGCTCGGCTCGCTGTTCATGAAGATCTTTGCGGCAATGTCGCCGCTTTTCCTGGCGTTTGCCGGGGCAGCTCTGCTGGCGGCGTTCGGGCAAGACGCCCTCATTTTCGCGACCGATCGAATTAAGCCGAAGGCGGAGCGTCTCAACCCAATCAAAGGGCTGAAGCGCATTTTCAGCCAAGACAGCCTCGTGGAGCTGGCGAAGAACTTGGTGAAAGTCGCCGTCGTGACCGCAGTCGTGGTGTGGTTTACCGTCGACGAACTCGACAACTTCACCGCGATGGCGAGCTATGACCTGAACGCGGTCCCCGAGCGCATGCAAGGGATGGTCATTCGCCTGCTGTCAGCCGTGCTGATCACCATGATCCTCGTGACCGTTATTGATGTCATCTGGAAACGGATGGATTGGCGCAAGAAGCAACGGATGACCAAGCAAGAGGTCAAGGACGAGTTCAAGCAGACTGAGGGTGACCCGCAGATCAAACAACGTCTGGCGGAAATCCGGCGCAGCCAGGCGCGTAAAGCGACCTTGCAAGAGGTCCCCAACGCGACGGTTCTAATCATGAACCCGACCCACTACGCCGTTGCGTTGCGCTATGTCCCCGCCGAGAGCGACGCGCCGGTTTGTCTGGCAAAAGGACGTAATCTGATCGCTTTGAAAATGCGCGAAGTGGCGGAGCAGCACAACGTCCCCGTCATCGAGAACCCGCCCCTCGCCCGCGTGCTCCATGCTGGTCTTGAAGAAGGCCAGCCGATCCCCGCACAGTTCTTCAAGGCCGTCGCTGAGGTGATTAACTACGTGTACAGAACGGGCAAGCGCTCGATGACACTATAAGGCGGCCTAGCGAAGCCATTTGCCCGCCCTGACCTGGTAACTTGTCACGTTCCCGCGATTGCCTACACTTCTTCCCGAGGGTGGAGGACGTTGCCGATGAAACGCGCATTGCTGGCCTTAATTGGGACGAGCGCTCTTACGCTAAGTGCTTGCTCTGATTTTGAGATTCTACTTGGTAAGAGCGACGATGAGGTCGCGACCGTCGTTGCGGCAACGCCTGACACCAACGAAACGGCAGCGCCTATTGCGGTTGCAGAGGACCCGGCTTCCGGAGACCAGCCGATTTTCATCAAGGGCGCCGACATCCTGGCGATGGACGGCACTCCAGCGGGGCGGGGGCGCGTTCTCATTGATGACGGGATCATCGTCGCGGTCGGATCAAGGCTGAAGGCGCCTGACGATGCCAGGGTGATCGACGCGGACGGATTGGTTCTGATGCCCGGCCTGGTGGACATGCACGTGCACCACTTTAGCCAGGAGGAAGGTCCTCTTTATCTCATCAACGGGATCACAACCGTCCGGAACCTCTGGGGCACCAATCAAACTGTGCGTTTGGACGAAGGGGCCAAGTATCAAAACTATCCTGGCCCGCGAGTTTACACCCCAGGGCCCCTTATGGACGGGCCAGAGCCGATTTGGGGCGAGGGCAGCCTGGTCGTCACCAGCCCGGAGATGGCGCGCGGTGCCGTCCGTGCACAGAAGGCCGCTGGCTTCACCGCGGTGAAGCTGTACGAAAAACTGACCGAAGAGATTTTCGTCGCCGCCGTTGAAGAGGCGAAAGCTGCCGATATGCAGGTGTACGCGCATACGCCGCTCGACATGACCGTCGACGAGGTGATCGCCCTGGGAGTGGATAGCCTTGAACACCTGAATAACGTTCAAGACCTTCTTGTCCCTGACGATTATGCGCAACCTGACGATTACAATTACCTCGAAACATGGGCAGCCGCGGATAACAGCAAAATGGCTGCGCTGGCCAAGAGTTTCGCGGAGGCGGGTGTCGCAAACTCGGTGACGTTTGAGGTGACCATCAACCGCTACGCTGCAGCGCTTGATCCGGATGCGTACTTTGCCTCTGAGCGTGGGCAGTTCGTGCCGCAGGGGCTGAAGGAATGGTGGATGCAAAGCGCCGAGCGGACCCAGGCAACAGCGACGACGGAATTGATTGCCGCTGCGAAAGAGAAACAGCTGGCGTTCGTGAAGGCGCTTTACGACGCCAATGCACCGTTGCTGATTGGAACGGACACACCAAACCCTTTCGTTGTTGCAGGCTTCTCCCTACACGGAGAAATTGAAACGTTTAGCGAGGCAGGCCTTCCCAACGAGGCGATCCTGTCGCTCGCGACGCGCGAGGCTGCGCAGTTTCTTGGGCAGGAGGAAACCTTCGGGCAGGTGGCGAAAGGGCTTCGTGCCGACCTGATCCTAGTCGGCGGTGATCCTGAAGCGGATCTTTCGGTGCTGCAAAATCCGGAAGCCGTGATCGCCAGCGGGGTCTATTACGACCGCGCGGCGTTGGACCAAATGCGCGACGATGCGCGCGCTCGTGCGGCTGCGAGCTATACGGACGATAATTAATCAGCGAGCGGTCTTGTTTAGCTGGTGACGGTCTTTAGCGGCGCCGGATCCTCACCGTTGGTGACCTGACGATCGGTCTCTCGCTCGCTGTCGCCTGGCCAGTCCACAACGTGTAAGTCTCTCTGCGGGAAGGGTATTTCGATCCCCTCCTCGCGGAACCGGTCGTGAATGGCGACCCTGAGCCGTGTCCGCGCACCAAGACTTGTTCCGACATCTTTGACAAATCCGCGTACGCTGAAGTCGAGGCTCGAATCGCCGAAATTTTCGAAAACAACGGTCGGTGCTGGGAACGGCAACAGGTCCGGAGACGTGTTGGCGATGTCCTGGAGCACGGATATCACGTGCTCCGCTTTGCTGTTGTAGGATGCACCAACAGCGACAACCACCCGGCCGGTTTTGTTCTTGTGCGTCCAGTTCGTGACCGAGGACGATATCAGTTCGCCGTTTGGCACGATGATCGACGAGCGGTCAAAGGTCTCAATCTCTGTTGACCGTACCGAGATCTTTTTGACGATCCCCTCCCCCGACGCTGTGACGATCCAATCGCCGACTTTGATGGGCCGCTCGAACAGGAGGATCAGTCCGCTGACGAAATTGTTGACGATGGACTGAAGCCCAAAACCAATCCCCACAGACAGCGCACCGGCGATGATCGCAAGGCTCGATAAGTCAACACCTAGCGCGCCGACCCCCGCGGCGACGGCGACGATCAAACCGACATAGCCAACGAGGGTTTTGAGGGAGTTCTGGACGCCTTCATCGAGCCGTGATTTGGGGAATACGGAATTTTCGAGCCCCTTCCGCACCAATCCCGTGAGCCAGAGCAAGGCCGCGACCGTTGCGCCCGCAGCAATGAACTTTGCGATGCTGACGTCGAACTGACCAATACGGAAACCAAAGACCGCATCGAGAACCCAACCGCGCACATCACCCCAAGCGGCCCCTGATAACACCAGGACGGGCGGTACAAAGATCAAAAACGCAAGCACATCGATGATGACGCCTGTCCAATAGAAAAGGAGGCGCTCATCATTCGCTTCAACGTCGCCTGACTCTCCTGACACGCTTTCCGAAGAAAACCGGGCGTCGATAAACCGTACGCCCTCACGGAGGGCCGCGCGGAGGAAGAGGAAACAGGTGATCAGAGCCAGGAAAATGAAACTCCGTACCATGATGAAGTGGGCAAATTCCACGAACCCGGCGAGCGCAGCGACAATACTTAGGCCAGACGCGAACCGCGCGGCCCTGCGGAGCAGCACCCACAGATCAGTCTTTGGTTTCAGTGCGTTTTCAGGCGCTTCAGAGGCATCGGCTGTATCGGGATCCTCGGCTGGCTCCGGATCCGGTGAGGCTGCTGTGCGCCACAAAGACGAGCGTGCGATGAGCAGCAAGATCACTGCCAGAACGATTGCGGAGATCCCTTTCTGAACGAACGCGAGGGATGGCGAATCGCCGAGGAGTTCCGCGCCTCGGCGGATGAAGAGGTCCGTCACAAGCGTTGTTGCCGCCCCGAGAGTCAGTGCCCTGATGACCAAAACACGCCCGGTGTCCAGGTTTGTCACGCGCCAACGCGGCTCATCGGGAGCAAGGAAACCCTGCGCTGCGCCCTGGGCGAACAGCAAGATCGCAAGCCCGAGCCACATGGCACGAATGAACGACCCTGCGTCTGTTGGAAGAGCGTTCTGGGACCGCAACGCTTCGTAGAGACAAAACGCTGCGATCAGACCGAAGACTATGAAGACGACGGTCCGAATGCCCGCAACCAAAACGCGGCGGGACGGCAACGGCTCCCAATGGTCGGTGACCCGCGTCAAGCGCCGCTGGATCTCGCGGCGGAGGAAGATGATTGCGGCAATCGCGGCACCGACGGCGGCGATCAGCGCTATGCGGCTGCCCACACGATCTTGCGGGAAGACGTCGTTCCTCAGCCAACCGCCGACACCCGCTCGCGCCGCGGCCCAGTCGTCGACCAGGGTCCGGGACGCAACACGCCACGGCTCAGCCGACAAAAGGATTGGTCCGCGCGCGAACAGTTGCCCGGTAAAAGCATCCCGTCGCTGCGATGCGATCCTTTCCGCCAATCGAACCGAAAGGCTGAGATTATCTGCCGACTGAACAGCAGCGTCAGCGAGTTGCGCGTAGCTGGCGTTGAGCTCGCGCCTCTGTTGCGCGAGGATTGGTCCTTCGACGCCTTCAGCAGGGGCTTCGCCGAGTTGCTCGATCAACTGCTGAACCCGTTTCCGCTCGTCGACCAGGCGTGTACTGATCGCCTCCTCGTCGCGCCGCAGCGTCCGCAGCTCGTCGCGTAACGTCAAGAGTTCTGTCGCCGTCGTTCCTTCAGCGATAGTCGCTTCAATCGCGGCGAGACGCTCCGCACGCGTGCTGATTTCGTCCGCAAGCGGCGCAATACCCTCGGTCTGCGCGTGGGCGAGCCCAACCGCAAAAGCGAGCACCAGGGAAATGAGCCTGAATAGCGAAATCAGCATGGCAGCCTGCTCCGAACGACACATGGGGCGTCTGTCACGGACGCGGAGGCTCTTCAACCGTTGGGAAGGGAAGGCGGCGGTCGGTGTTTAGTCAGGGGGGAGGGACACACCGACCGCCTTCCGAGACAAAAATCGACTACGCTGAGGGGGAGGCGCGCAACGATTTCAAAAAACTCGGACTGGGAACGCTAGGGGCGACACGAGGGGGAGATGTGCAGCCAAAACGCGTTCGCCAACCAGGCGGCAGGCGTACTCACAACGCAGCAGATCCGCCACCCGTATGGCGAGAAAACTGAATTGCGCTCGGCGCAAAAACGTTTCGGCAAACGCTGAAGTATCAGCTTTAGCCTGCGGTGTTCTCCGCGGGAACAGCGACGCGGCGCACGTCGTCGGACGTGATCGTTTGCCCTTGATCGAGGATCAGTTGCGTGGTGCGGCCATCGAACCGAACCTCGCGTACTTGTCCTGTCGACAAGGTCCTACCGGCGAGGCGCTCTTGGTCGGAATCAGACTGCGCCACCACCTGGGCCCGGTAAAGACCGGGTGCGGCCGTTCCGCCAAATTGCGTGCGGCCATCCCAGCTGGTCTCATAGCGGCCGAGATCGCCCTCGACGGAGAACCGTGCGACCAAATTTCCGCCTTGGTCGAAGATCCGCATCTCTGCATCTTCCGTGGGCGCCGTAATCTCGTAGGCGAACCGCGCAGGCTGGCCGTTTTGAAGCGCGATTGTTTCGTTTTCCGCTTCGACCACGCGGCCGAGGAAAGCGATCTCAGCCTGGCGCTCATCACCCGCGAGGGACGCCGCGATTTCTTCAAGCGTTTGGCTTTGCTCAACGCCCTGCTCGAGCTCGGAGAACTGGGTCAGCTGGTCGACGAACTGGTTGGTGTCCATCGGTTGCAATGGGTCTTGGTTCTGGAGCTGCTTGGTCAGCAGGGTCAGGAAGGTATCGAGGTCTTCTGTCAGTGCACGGCGCGCCACGTCGCTGGTGGCTGGCTCTTGAGCGTTCAATGCGGATGCGCTGGAGGCTATCGGCTGAATGTTGGTCATGGGAATACGCTCCAGAGGCTAGAGAAAGACGACGCGGTCGCGTTGGTCGGCGGGGCGGATCACCACCTGGGTCCGCTCTTCGGTTTCGTTGAGGTCAGCACTTCGGCGGGCCCGCTCGTCGCGGTCTTGGCGCTCATCGGCTTGGCGCTGGCGCCCGTCCCCGCGGTCTTCGCCGCTTTGAAACCGGAGGTCATCGGTATCGAACCCAGCATCGGCGAGGGACTGCTGGAGCGACTGGGCGCCTTGCTTCAGCGCTTCGAAGGCTTGGGCCGTCTCGGTGACGACGGTCACGCGGGTGACGGTTCCGGTTCTTTGAAGCTGGATCTGAACGCGCCCGAGTTCTTCGGGGTGCAGATCAAACCGCAGGCGTTCCATCTCCCCCCGCGCAACAAAGGAAAGGTTGGTTGCAACCTGGCGGACCACGGGGTTTGAGGTTTCCGGAGCGGCTTGTTGGGCCAGCGCCGCCTCGATGCGCGGCGTCGAAGCGATTTGGCTGTCGGGCTTCAGCGACGCGATGTCTTGCTGGAGCGCCCTGCTGTTTGTTTCCACGCCTTCGATGTTGGCAAGGGCTGCGGCCTGGGCTGGCGAAAGCGGTTGCTGCTGGCTGGTCAGGAAGGCGCGTTCCGCGCCCTGCGGAGCGTTGTTCTGCGCCAGATCGCTCGGGACACGCACGTCGCCGACGCGTTTTTGCGGCTGTGGCTCTGTCTGAACCAGCGGGCGGATCTCGCTGAACGGGGTCAGCCGCCGGCCTTCGTTAAGCAGACCATTCGTGGCCAAGCCTGTTGCGCGAAGACCTGGCGCGACCGGCGGGGTATTAGTCACAAATGCCGCTTGCGCAGTGACTTCGGTGCCGGAGACGACTTGGTCGGCCGTCGACGCCACCGTCTCAATTGCGCTGAGCAATTGGGCAAAATCCGATCCATCGCGATCCGCATCCCGGTCAGTGTCCTGACCTAAGGCAGGCTTAAGGCCTCGCGCTTGCGGCGCGAGCGGTTGGGACGGAGCGATTAAGGCGGTTTCTGCCATTGGTGGTCCTCTTTCAGACGCCCAAAGACCACAGCGCTCTCAAGCTGAGTTTAAAACCGCCGCGGCTGGGCTGGCCCCGCCTCAATAAGAGGGGTCAGCCCAGCTCCAGATTGAGCTCTGGGCAGGGAGTTTCAGTGCAGTGCCTGCCGCCTCAGAAACCACCGCAGCCTCCTGCGAAGCTGTCAGCGGTTTGTTGTCGGGGCCATTGATTTCACCAATCGCCCAAACGTCATCCGCAACGCGGAGGAACTCAACAACCGCTTGATCGACGCCTCCTTCCGTATAAAGATAAAGGTAGACGCCGCCCTCAAGGATCTCCCGGACATAGTTCTTGATGCAGTTCCGGAACGAGAGTGCCGTCGACTGGATCATATCCCAACTCGACAGCGGTTTTAGTTTCTCCGTCCCCGCCCACGGAGGAGCGGGAAAGGAGGCCGCACGGAAATGCCTCCGGGTCCAAGCCTCCAGCGATTGCTTCGCTGGCGTTTGGCTCAGTGAACGGAGGATCGCGGCTCGGGTCAGATCTGGCCGGATCCTCTCGACGAGGCGCACCGCAAACACGACCTTCTCCGCATCGCCGGGCTTATTGAGCCGTCGGAACACCTCTGGCGAACGCCAGGATGACGGCACCTTGCTCAGGGCAAGGAGCTTTCGGCGATCGACGGACTTAGCGCGCACCAGGAGCCGCCTCGCAGCGGCTTCGTCCAGCAATGCGGCCAGTCGGCGATAGCTTGCAGGACGCCACAGATCACCGCGCAACTTGCGCGGCATCTTTAAAAGCGCCTGCGGCGCATCGGGCGCGGCTGCAGTCAGAATATCGGCCTTTTTGCGCACGAACATCATCGCTTCGAGCTCTTCAAACCGCAAAGGCTCTGCGTTCAGTGCAAAGACGATACCCGCGAAGTGCCACTCCGCGCGCGGTGCGGCGAGCCAAGCGTGCAGACGCTCAGGATGGAGCGCGAAAACAGCGGCCAGCGGCTCGGTCAACCAACCGAAAGGCTGTGTACGGATCGGCGCATGCGAAGGCGCGCCAGGATGGAATGGTGGTGAAATCATCGCCGCCTCCCTTGGGTTCATTATCATGAGCCCTGGGACGGCATTGGCCGGTCAGGGCACTACGTGTGCTGAGTGTGCCTCAGTGCAAGATTTAGACATTTCGTCATAATGCTGACCTTCCGTGCGGAACCTATGTTCGCGGAGGCCGTATTCATCAGAACAAAGCACAAGTCAACGAAGCGAAGAACACCGTCGTGACGAAAAACGCGTGTGCGGCAATTCCACAACACCCGTGCGCGCACCTGACGCCTGGTGAGCGGAAATGTGCATGCAAACAATCGTCATCGCGTTCATTGATTCGAGGAAAGGCTACACGGTAGATGGGTGCGCCCGCGGCGCGGTACCGTTACTCAACACCGGTGGTGGCATCCGTCTGGGGTTGCTCCGATAGGTGGGAAACGAACCGACTTGGCCCTCGGCTCAAGGAGACGAATACATATGGCGCATCTGAACCGCGCAATGAGCTGCAGCCTCATCGCCCTGACTATCCACACCGGGGTCGCCTTTGCCCAGGACACCAACGTGGACAGCGACCGGACGACGCCCTTGGTCACCTCAACCGATGGTAACGTCACGGTCACAACGGATGGGACCGTCACGGTGAACGGCGAGGCCGCCATCGTGATCGACAGCGACAACACGGTGGTCGTTGACGGCGCCGTGGTGGTTGATGGCGACGTCGCGGACATTGCAGGGGTCACGATCAGCGGTCCGCGGACCCTGAACTACAGCCAAGAGGGCGACATCACCCTCGACAGTTCAGGCGACTTCGACGCGGACACAGAAACGTTAGGCCCCTTCCCCGCGAACCGTTGGGGGATCTTGAGCGAAGATGGCGCGACGCTCACCGGTGACTTCACCTTTGGAAGCGATGCCGACATCACCGTCGAGACGGATACGACGGGCGGCGGCATCCGCCTCGGCGGCGATTTGATCGGGTCGTTTGTCTCAAGCGGCGGGGTCACGGTGCTCGGCGACGGTGCGACCGGTATTAGCCTGCAAGGAGTCTCGGGCGACATCACGTTCAATGAGATCAGCGCTTTCGACATCGATGGCGTCGACGCCGACGGGATTGTCATTGAGGGCGCCGTCGGGGGGCAGCTCACCTATGGCGGGCAAATGACCTTGACCGCGTTCACCGACACAACACCCGACCAAGACACTGACGAGAACAACAACAACGCGCAGCAGATCGCGCAAACGTCAGGGGATGGCCTGGTGGTTCGCGGCAACGTTGCGGGCGGGGTTCTCATCGACGGCGTCGTCGACCTCAACAACGACGGATCCTTCGACGCGGAAAATGAACCCGGACAAGGCCGCGCGGCGCAAATTTCCATCGCAGGCGGCGGCAATGCTCTCCAGCTGGACGGCGTTTCCATCGGCACCGTGATCAATGACCCCCTGCTTCCCGATGATTACGGCGACTGGAGCTTGATCAACCGCGGTGCGCTGTCCGGGAATGGTGTGTACGACACTGTTGATGTGGAGACCGTGTTGCTGCGTGACACGACCTTCACGTCGGGCATTCGCAACGATGGGATTATCCAAGCTGACGCCGAGACGGCCCAGGCGATCGCGCTGAACTTGGCGGGAACGACCAGCGCCCCAACGCTGCTCAACACTTCCGATATTGTCAGTGTAACGAATGGTGCAGGCGAAGTTGCGTTTGGCCTCGTGATCGACACCGACGCCTCACTCCCCACCCTTACGAACAATGACCAGATCAGCGCGGCCAGCACCGATGGCGCATCGTTCGCCGTGCGCGACTTGTCCGGCACCCTGACGTCGATCGTCAATACAGGGATTATTTCTGCGACAGCCGATGATGACGACGGGTTCGACGGTCTAGCGATTGACCTCTCCGCCAACACGAGCGGCGTGGTGATCAACAACACGATCCCAGACGGGACCACGGCCTCAAACTCGAACTTCGGCTTTATCGTTGGCGACGTTCGGACGGGTACGGGCGACGATACGTTCCTTTCGAACGCGGGCGCGATCACAGGCGACATCGACCTCGGCGACGGGAACGACCGGCTTGAATTGTCCGAAGGCACCGTATTCGTCGGCGCGATCACGGTGGGCGCAGGCGATGACACGGTTATTTTTGACGCCGTCAACGCGTCTTCACAGATCGACTTCGGCACAGGCGCCGATCGGCTCGAGCTGAGCGGCGGAGCGGTGTGGACTGGTACGTATACCGGGGATGCGAACCTCAGTGTACTGCTCGATGCCTCAAGCCTCCAGGTCGATAACGCCACGACCCTGCTCATCAGTGATCTAACGGTCCAGAATGGCGGCAACCTGTCCTTCCTGATCGACGAAAACAGTGATGACACAGCGCGCATCCAATCGTCTGGCACGGTGACCATCGACAGCTCGTCAAGCCTGGCGTTTGAGTATGCCACGGGCTTTGCCGGGTCGATTGAGACAACACTGATCGACGCGGCCGCCTTCAACATCGATCTCGCTGCGGTGAACGCGAACACGGAAACCGATGGGTCGTTCTTGGTCGAGGAGGTCCTGTCCTTCGGCGATGAGACCGAGACGTCCCTGGTCTTGACCCGTCGCCGCCGGGACGCGACCGACGTTGGCCTCGCGGCAGAATTGCAGGGCGCATTTGATCCTGCGCTGACGGCGCTGAGCGTCGATGATGAACTGACCACAGCGATCTTTGGTCTGAACACTGAAGAAGAGTTCGTCTCTGCGTTCAGCCAATTGCTCCCCGACCCTCTCGACATGTCGCTCAACGCTGCCCGCGCGCAAAACAGCTCCATCGGCACACTGATTTCTGACCGCTCGAACCTGGTCGGTGCAGGACGTGAAAAGGTCGGACGCATCTGGTTCCAGGAACAGTTCTTCTATCTCGACCGCAGCGCGGACCAAACAACCACCGGCTATTCCGGCGGCGGCATCATGATTGCTCTCGGTGCGGACACACCACTTCTCGGCCTCGACGTGGTTGGCGGCGCGGTGAGCTTCTCCGCATCGCGGTTCGACACGTTTGGCGAGGCGGACCTGCCGTCCAACCGGACCTCGGTGAACTTCGACGCGTACGCCGCGAAGCGATTGGGCAACCTCTCACTCGATGTTCGCGGCGGTGTGGGAACGACATCGAGCACGTCCGAGCGGAATATCGAGCTGAACGGCGTTATCCGTGAGTTTTCAGGCGACTGGGACGGCTCGCAAACCTCCGCATCCGGACGGGTACAATACGCCCTCCCCGCTGGCGCCTTTAAGATCATCCCGGCTATCAGCTTCGACTTTCTCTCGCTGACAGAAGATGAGTATACGGAGCAGAACCCCGACAACAGCTTGGCACTCTCCGCGCTGGAGCGGGAATACGAGAGCATGCGCGTCAATACCGGCGTTTCGCTGGCTTGGCGGCGCGGTGAGGCTGAAACCGATCAAATCGGCTCATCACGCGGGCAATTTGGCGGCGAGGCTGTCACCCTTTTGGCGGTTAGCGCTGGCGTCTCAACCGAGATGAACGATGATCCGCTGACAGCGCAATTCCGGTTCAACGAAGGCGATGTCTTCGAAATCCAGCAACAGCGTGACGAGCAATCGATCTACGCTGGCGTCGACTTTTTCCACCGTACGGGGATTATCCGCGTGTCAGGCGGCGTATACGGAGAAATGGGCGATAACGTGACGATGGGCATCGCGCGGATCAGCGTCGGGGTAGACTTTTAGTCTTCCTCAGCCCTGGCGCGCCATTGCCTTGTTGAGGAACTTCATCGTCTGCCCCGATCCCTCCTCGAGCATCTGCTCGCCATCTTCGTTGAGGATAGCTTCCATCTGCGCCATGATATTCTCAGGCAACTGATCATCAGGGGCCAGAGAAATACCGTCCGTCTCCGTAATCCGCGTCGCTGCATAGCCGCCCGCGCCTGCGGCCAAGATCAGCCGTGAGGGCGCCTCATCGCACGCAAGCGTCAGAAGTGCGGCCGTCACGCTCTCCGGCGTCATCAGCTTCAGCATTGGCTCAGGGATCAGCCCCTCGGTCATCCGTGTCGCCGCTGTCGGCGCCAGGGTGTTTACGTGGATGCCCTTTTGGATACCTTCAATATGCAGAACATTCATCAGCCCTACGAGGCCCATCTTCGCCGCGCCGTAGTTCGACTGGCCAAAGTTGCCGTAGAGGCCGGAGCTTGAGGAGGTCATGACGATCCGGCCGTACTGCCGCTCACGCATGTGGTCCCATACCGCCTTGGTGCAGGTGACCGAGCCCATCAGGTGCACATCGAGAACGAATCGGAAGTCGTCGAGGGACATCTTTGAAAAGCTCTTATCACGGAGCACCCCGGCATTGTTGACGAGGATATCGACGTGACCAAACGCATCGACCGCTTCACCGACCATCGCGGCGACGCCCTCGGGATCCGTCACCGACGCGCCGTTCGCGATCGCCTCGCCGCCGCCGTCGCGGATCTCGTTCGCCACAGCCTCCGCCGGGCCAACCGAGCCGCCCTCGCCCGCAACCGTGCCGCCAAGGTCGTTGACCACAACCTTCACCCCGCGCTTCGCCAGCGCCAAAGCATGGGACCGCCCAAGGCCTGCGCCCGCGCCAGTTACAATAGCGACGCGGTCTTTGAAGGTGACATCAGCCATGGCGAGCTCCTCTGCGGCTTAGGCGTTTAGATGACCTGGTAGGCCACGTTTTTTCGGGGCTGCCAAGGGGGCCTATGGGACGGCGTCGCTTTGAGCATGCGCGGTGATCTGGGCTGCGACCTGTTCGGGCGCTGCGAATTGGAGGTGATGATCCTCGGTAGGTAAGATCGTCAGTTCGGTTTGGTCTGTAAGCTGACCAAGCCGCGCTTGGGCATCCTGCCAATCTTTTTCGAAGCCTTCCGCATCCCGCGGCGCCGACCGCGCGAGCACCAGGACCGGGAGGTCATCTGACAGAGGCGGCAAAGCATCGATCTCACCCAGCATGCCGCCGAGCGCTTCCGCTTCGTCGGCGACGGTTGCGATTGATCCCGCACGGTAGAGCCGCGCGCGCATCGCATCTTGGACCTCTTGCGGTGCATTCGCGGGTACCTTGCCCAGTGAAAGGCGCCGGGGAATACCCAGTCGGGACAAAGCAGCGCCGAGGCGAAGGATGGGAACCTGACTTTCCGATTGCGCAACCATCGCGCCGGCCAATTGACGCTCGAGGCCGTCGACAATCACGATAGAGCGCACACGATTGGGATAACGGCGGGCATATCCTTGGACGAACAATCCGCCTAGCGAATGTCCGACAAGGATCGCATCGCGACCCGGGGCCACCGCCTCCCAAAACGCGTCGAAGTCTGCCGCAATGGCGTCAAAGCTGCGGGCGCCTGGCGCCCGTTCGCTCCAGCCAAACCCCGCGCGGTCATAGGCGCAGACCCGGAAGTTGCGCGCCAGGAGAGGCATCACACTGGCCCAGTCGAGGGAGCTTGCACCCGCGCCCGTCTCAAGAAGAAGAAGCGGCGCATCGGCGTCGCCTGCGCATTGGGTATGCAGCGCGCGATCGCCAAGGTTCACGAATATGCCCGGAGGCGGATGGTCCCGCGCCTGCCGCTGGAGGGTGCTGCTCTCCAGCACCGCGAGGCCGACGAGCACCACAGCCAGAACCAGCAAACCGACCACAAAGAATTTCACGCCAGTGCTCCCCACCCTTACCTGCGCTCAACACCCTGTGAGCATCTCAATCAGCTCGCCATTGGGAACTGCAACGAAAAACAGAAAGCACAAATCAGGGCTGGCCACCGCGCTGTTCCGCACGATATCTGAGAATTGATCTTAAGTGGTGCAAGTCTGGCCAACGTCTCGGCGAATGACTATGTGCACCGCAGCAAACGATGAAGAAAGACGTGCCCGTGAGCGAAAGTGCTGTTGCCCCCAAGCCTGCTGTGAACCCGAAGCTGGCGACCGTTGAAAAGGTCCTGTCGGTTCACCACTACACCGATCGGCTGTTCAAATTCCGCTTGACGCGCCCGGCGGCGTTCCGGTTCCGCTCCGGTGAGTTCATTATGATGGGTCTGATGCAGGACAGCGGGAAGCCGCTTCTGCGTGCCTACTCGATCGCCAGCCCCGCTTGGGATGAAGAGGTTGAGTTCTACTCGATCAAAGTTCCTGACGGCCCGCTGACCAGCATACTCCAGTCGATCCAGCCCGGTGACGACGTTTTGCTCGGTAAAAAGCCAACGGGGACCCTGGTGCTTGATGCCCTGACCCCGGGCAAGCGGCTTTATATGTTCTCGACCGGCACGGGCTTCGCGCCTTTTGCCAGCTTGGTGCGCGAGCCGGAGACCTATGAGAAATTCGAAGAGGTGATCGTCACCCACACCTGCCGCGATGTGGCGGAGCTCGACTACTCGCGGGAAATCGTTGCTGGCCTGGCCGAGGACCCCCTGGTCGGCGAAGAAGCGCCGGGCAAGCTGAAGCACTTCACGTCCTGCACCCGCGAAGACTACCCGCAAATGGGCCGCATCACGTCATTGATCGAAAGCGGCGAGCTGTTTGAAAAACTGGGCGTGCCGCCGCTAGACCCCGAAACAGACCGGGCGATGATCTGCGGCTCCATGGAGATGATCACCGACACCGCCGCCCTCCTCGACAAAGCCGGCCTCAAAGAGGGCTCCAACAACGCCCCCGCCGAATACGTGATCGAAAAGGCGTTTGCAGGCTAAGCGTCATGCAGAGAAAACACCAAAAACGGCCCGGCGGAATTCAGCCAGGCCGTTTTTTTGTTTACCCAAATTGTCCGTAGTCGATCGGTTGGTTGCGGTCGAGGTCGTGTACGGGGGCTTTCATCGGGTATTTGAGGCCTGTGGCGCAGTTGAAGAGGAGTGCGCGTTCGTGTGGCTTTACGCGGCCGTCGCTCAAGGCCTGTTTGTAGGCGGCGTAGGTTGCGGCACCTTCGGGGCAGAGGAGGAAGCCCTCTTCCTGCGAAAACTCCGTCCACGACGCAAAGATGTCGTCTTCATCCACGGCGATGGCGAAGCCGCCTGATTCCCTCACGGCACGGAGGATCAGGAAATCGCCCACCGCCACCGGCACGCGGATACCCGCAGCGGCCGTCCAAGCGTTCTCCCACAGCGGGGCATGCTCCTCGCCTTCCTCGAAAGCCTTCACGATCGGCGCACAGCCTGAGGCTTGGACAGCAACCATCCGTGGACGGTGCGATCCGATGAAACCCATCTGTTCGAGCTCATCAAACGCCTTCCACATGCCGATCAGACCCGTCCCGCCGCCGGTTGGGTAGAAGATGACATCCGGCAGCTCCCACCCGAGCTGCTCAGCCAGCTCCAGCCCCATCGTTTTCTTGCCCTCAATCCGGTAGGGCTCTTTCAAGGTCGAAACGTCGAACCAGCCGACGGATTCCTTCCCCGCACCGACAATCTTACCGCAATCATTGATGAGGCCGTTGACCCGATAAACATCCGCACCCTGAAAAGCGATCTCGTCGATGTTCACTTGGGGCGTATCATCCGGGCAAAAGACCGTCGCGCGGATACCCGCCGCCCCGCAATATGCGGCAAGCGCAGCGCCGGCGTTGCCGTTCGTCGGCATCGCCATATGCGCGATGCCAAATTCCTTCGCCATGGACACGGCCAGGGCGAGACCGCGCGCCTTGAACGAGCCCGTAGGAAGCCGCCCCTCGTCCTTGACCAAGAGTTGGCCTTCCGTCCCTAGACGTTTTTCCGTCCGTTCAAACCGGAGGATCGGCGTCATCACCTCACCAAGGCTCACCCGGTTCTCCGCCTGCTGAACAGGAAGCAGCTCGCGGTAGCGCCAAAAGCCTTCTGTCCGCTCACGGAGCACCTCTTTCGTCAACGTGTCCTTCGCACGGTCCAGATCGTACCGCACGATCACCGGGCGCCCCGCGCTCGAGAGGCCAATCGGCTCACCGGCGGGGTAGTGCTCTCCCGTCATGCTGCATTCGAGGTGGGTGACGAAGCTCATGGGCTGTTCCTTCAGCATTTCGCGCGGTCAGCGTGCCACCTAGCGCGCGCGGCGGGCTCGTGCCAGACACGGCCAACCTATTCGGGAGAACGTGATGCCCCTTGGCCGACCCACACTTTCGCGGCGCGCAGCGATGCTGGTCGCGGTTCTTCTCGCCACCGGATGCGCCAGCGGTGACCGGCAAGTGGAGACCACAACCATGACTAACCCCATCGATTTTCAAACGCTGGAGCGCCCCAGCTCGCCCAACACATTTCTGGTGGCCCCTACCGATCTACTCGGCAACACAACCGCCGACGCACCAGCGCCGCAATTCGCGCAATCACCCGAAGCAGTCTTCGCGACGCTTCTCACGGTCATCAAGTCAGAGCGGGCCTTCTCGGAAATCGCCACCGATGACGCGGAAAGAGCCGTCCGGTTTGTCGCGACCGTTCCCGTGTTTGGCTTTAAAGATGACGTCGACGCCGTGGTGATCCCCATCGAAAGCGGCAGCACGATTGCTGTCTATTCTCGCTCCCGCGTCGGTTATTCGGACTTGGGCGTGAACAAGAAACGCACGGAAAAGCTGCTCGCAGCATTGGATAAAGCGCTCCGCTGACGCAGCGGGTTTGCGCCGGATCGTGCCTTTGCTAGGTGGCGGCCATGGCTCACGCACCGATCGTTCCCATTTTGTCATTGCGCGACGGCATTGATGCCGACGTGCTCTTCCGTGCTCTGACGGATACCGGCTTCATTGTCCTCGTCGACCACGGTGTCGATCTTTCGCAGCTCCAGGCTTCTTATGACGCCGTTGAAGCCTTTTTCGCGCTGCCCACCGCAGAGAAGGAGGCCTACATCACCGACACCAGCGGCCAGCGCGGCTATACGCGCTTTGGTACGGAGAATGCGAAGGATAACCCTGTCCCTGATCTCAAGGAGTTTTGGCACGTTGGCCGCGATGCCATTCTCCCCAACGTCTGGCCAGAAAAGCCGGCGCATTTCCGCGAGGCCATCGGCTGGCTGTACGGTGAGCTCGACCGCGTTGGCTTGGATCTTCTGCGCGCGCTGACCAGGCCGCTCGATGTCCCGCGCGGCACGTTCGACGATATGGCCTCCGGAGGGAACTCGGTCCTCCGCCTACTGCACTATCCACCAATCGCCGAAACAGCTGACCCCGACGCGGTTCGGGCGGCCGCGCATGAGGACATCAACCTGATCACGCTGCTCGTGTCGGCCTCTGCGGCAGGTCTCGAACTTCTCGACCGTGAAGGCGAATGGCGCGCGATCGAGGCGCCGCCCAACGCCATCATCGCTGACGCGGGCGATATGCTGGCGCGGATCACCAACAACACGATCCCCGCGACGACCCACCGGGTGGTGAACCCAGACGGCCCGAACGTCTCGCGCTACTCGATGCCGTTCTTTTTGCACCCGAGGCAGGACGCGATGCTGTCGGTTTTCCCGCAATTTCGCGACGGGACTGAGGCGCCGGATATCACCGGCGGCGCGTTTCTCGCGGAACGGTTGGCGGAGATCGGGCTTAAGGCCTAGGCGCGTTGCCGTCTTAGAACGCGACCGTGGTCGGCTTGGTCCAGTCGACTTCGGGAATGCCCTGGATCGATAAAAGCGCTGTTAAATCCGCGTGTTCAAGGACAACATCCGAGACTTTGGCGAGCACGGGCTTGGGCCGGTAGCCAACGCCAAGGCCCGCCGCTTCGATCATTCCTTTGTCGTTGGCGCCGTCACCGACAGCTATAACATCCGTGGGCGCAGTATTATGCTCTTTACACAGAGCATTGAGGCGCTCTGCTTTCGCGGCGGGCCCGAGGATCGGCTCAGCCACCTCTCCGGTCAGCACACCGTCGGCTGAACGAAGCCTGTTGGCGTAGACATCGTGAAAGCCCACCTCTTCACCGAGGGGCCCTGCGAACACATCGAAGCCTCCGGTGACGAGCGCCGTGTGGGCGCCTCGCGCGCGCATCGTCCGAACGAGTGTCACCGCGCCTTCGTTGATCTGTGTACGGGCACGAATGGCGTTCGCCGCTGCGGTAATCTCAACACCATGCAGCAAACCGACGCGGCGGCGCAGCGCTTCGTCAAAGTTCAGTTCGCCGCGCATCGAAAGGTCAGTGATTTTACGGACTTGCGCGCCAAAACCAAAGGCATCCGCGAGTTCATCGAGGGTTTCTTCGGCGACGATGGTCGAGTCCATATCGGCCAGAAGCATCTTCTTTTCGCGGTTTTCGAGCGGTATACAGACGACATCAAAGCCGCCTTGCGCACGCAACGCCTCGGCCGCCCGCTGGGCCGGCTCTTCATCCAAGTGCACCTCGGCGGCCGTCGCGCTCATATCCCTGAACGGAACCTTCAGCTTACGCATCGCCATGCGCAAAGCTTCTGGCGCCCTCGGCCCAAGAAGAAGAACGGCGTGGGTGGCCATTGCCTTAAAACCTCAGTGCTTCGGCACGTTTGACCAGCCGGAGCTTGCGAATTCCGTCTACGGACAGGTCGTCAAGACAACAATCGAGCGCGAGCAGCGCCATCGCGTCGCCGCCCTCTTCTTGACGACCGAGGTTGAACGTGGCCACGTTCAACGACATCTTGCTGAGCGCGGAACCAAGGGCGCCAATGAAACCTGGTTTGTCCTCGTTGACCACGAACAGCATGCACGGCGCGATGTTTGATTCAAGACGGACATCGCCGATCCGGACAATCCGTGGCTCCCCGCCGAACATCGCTCCGGTTACGGAAAAAGACGATGTGGCCGTCTTCACTGTGACGCTCAGCGTGCTGTCGAAGTTTGGAGATGTCTCTGTTTTTTCTTCGCTTATTGATATACCTCGGTCTTTGGCGAGCGCTGTTGCGTTGACGGCGTTGACCGTCGCCAACTGTGGTTTCAGCGCAGCACTGACCACGCCCGACATAATCGGCCCGGCCTTCAGCTCACTGATCGACCCGGCGAACCGCACGGAAATCTCCGTTATGGCGCCTTCGGACAATTGCCCGGCGAGACTGCCGAGTTTTTCGCCGAGGTCGATAAACGGCCTTAGCCGCGGCGCCTCTTCGGCACTCACGGACGCCATATTCAGCGCGTTTTGGACGGCGCCAGTCAGGAGGTAGTCAGCAATCTGCTCAGCGATCTGCACCGCGACGTTCTCCTGCGCCTCCTGCGTTGAAGCACCAAGATGCGGCGTGACCACGACATTTTCACGGCCGAAAAGAGGATTGTCCGTGGCCGGCTCAACTTCGAACACGTCAAGCGCAGCCCCGGCGACGCGTCCATCGTCCAAAGCCTCTGCCAAAGCGGCCTCGTCAACAAGACCGCCGCGGGCACAATTCACGATAAATGCCCCGGGTCGGATATTTTCCAAGGCCTTGCGTCCGATGATGTTGCGCGTTTTATCCGTAAGCGGCGTATGTAAGGAAACGAAGTCTGCGCGCGACAAAAGCTCGTCAATCTCAACGAGTTCGACACCGATCGCGCGCGCCTTCTCCTCACTTAGGAAGGGATCGAACGCGATTACCTTCATCTTCAGGCCCTGTGCGCGGGAGGCGACAATCCCGCCGATATTCCCTGCCCCGACAAGCCCCAAAGTCTTGCCGAAAAGCTCGCGTCCCATGAACTTGGACTTTTCCCACTTACCCAGTTTGGTCGATGAGTCCGCTTGCGGAATATTCCGGGATACGGCGAACATCATCGCGATCGCGTGCTCGGCGGTGGTGACGGCATTGCCGAACGGCGTGTTCATCACCGCGATCCCGGCTGCGGTCGCGGCATCGATGTCGATGTTGTCGACCCCGATCCCCGCGCGCCCGATGACCTTGAGTTGGGGCGCCGACGCGATCATCTCCGCGTTCATTTTTGTTGCGGAGCGGATCGCGAGACCGTCAGCATCCGCAAGCGCTTTTTGCAACGCAGACGGATCTTTCCCAAGGCTTGGGTCAAACAGGACGTCGACCTTCCTCGCCTCGAGAATGCGGACGGCGTCGTCGCCTAATTTATCAGAAATGACGACCTTAGGCATCGTAAGGAGATCCTCGTTTTGTGGTTAAAGAGCAGCAATCGTCTTGTCGAAAGCCCAGTCAAGCCAAGGGGTTAGAGCTTCAATATCAGATGTCTCAACAGTCGCACCGCACCAGATGCGCAGGCCCGGTGGCGCAGCGCGATACCCCGCGATATCATACGCAACCTCTTCATCGGCGAGCAATCCGGTCATCTTCTTGATAAACGCTTGTTGCTCATCTTGAGGGCGTTCGGTCAGCCGCTTATCGGTGAATTTGAGGCATACGGACGTATTAGAACGGACATTCGGCGCAGCGAGAAAGTCGATCCAATCCCGCCCTTCGGCCCAGGCCTCAAGTGCTTGGAGGTTTGCGTTGGCGCGGCCGATCAAACCATCAAGCCCGCCCACGCGCTCCGCCCAATTGAGAGCGTCGAGATAGTCTTCGACGCAAAGCATCGACGGAGTGTTGATCGTCTCACCACGGAAGATGCCTTCATTGATCCCATCGCCTTTCTTGAGGCGGAAGATCTTTGGCATCGGCCAAGGGGGCGTATAGTCGACGACCCGTTGGACGGCGCGCGGCGACATGACCAGAACGCCGTGCTGCGCCTCGCCGCCCAAAACCTTCTGCCAACTGAACGTTATGACATCGAGCTTTTCCCAATCGAGAGGCTGCGCAAATGCGGCCGAGGTGGCGTCGCATATCGTCAGACCACGACGCGCTTTAGAAATCCAATCAGCATCAGGCACCCGCACGCCGGACGTCGTCCCGTTCCAATTGAAAACGACATCGTGCTCGCTGCTCACCCCGCTGAGATCAGGAAGTGCGCCGTAGTCAGCCGTAAGCGTCGTTGTCTCAAGCTTGAGCTGGCCCGTCACATCCTTAAGCCAGTCGAGGCCGAAACTCTCCCACGCGGCGACGGTCACGGGACGCGGGCCCAAAAGGTTCCACATCGCCAACTCAACGGCGCCTGTATCGGACGCCGGCACGATGCCAATCCGATAGTCTTCCGGCACCTCAAGGACGGCGCGCGTCCGATCAATCGCTTCGGCGAGCCGCGCCTTCCCAATCGACGAGCGGTGCGAACGCCCTAACGTCGGGCTGCTCAAACAAGACGCGCTCCAACCCGGACGCTTAGGACACGGACCGGACGAAAACGATGGCTGCGCTGGTCGGAGATCGGGTTTGGTCATGTCGGTGTTGTGCGCCGTTTATGCTGCAGCGCAAGAGTGAACTGGAGGCGTCACGCAAGGGTTATCCCTGAAACCACGAATCAGCGATTGCCAACGGCACCGCGACTGAGCACTCGACGACTGGAACAGGTCACTTTACTAACGGTTCCATGACTTCTTCGGAAACCGCACCTTCCATCAGTGCTGGCTTCGCTTTGGGGCGCCTTGCCGCCGCCGTCGAACGGTCGCCGATCCGGGCTTTGTGGCTCAATCACGAGACAGCGCAAGTGGTTGCAACCCTGTATTCACGCGGGGTTGAGCCGATGCGGGCCGAAAGCTTGCTGGCGTTAAGCGCCGGGCTCACCGACAGCAATCCGTCGATTAATACAGCGGCTGCGCGGCGTTTTTGGGGGCAAGCTCTTCGCCTGTGGCGTACGCGCGTGACCACGACACCGGCGGCTTCGATCCCTGATATCACGAATGCACTCCGGGCAATGTCTGAGGGCGATATGCCCGCTGGCGACTTAGCGCTCGAGGCGCCCCTTCGGATGGGTCTGGTGACCGGTTGGGCGCTTCCCTCCGTTGCACTTGCTCTACCGCCGGAGGACTCCGGACCACGATGGAGCGAGGCGTTCTTCCGCTTGGTGACAGAGCGCTGCATCGAAGGCCTGGCGCGACTCGAGCAGCTCGAGCGCGACTACGCGCGGTGGCTCCAGGCGCTCCCCGCTTCACGGTCGGACAGCCGGCTTCGTGAGACCGTCGTGCTTTTGGGGACGATTCACGCACTGACCCCGCGGTATCTTGTCGATGCGCTCGGTCTCACCCGCCAAGCGGCTGCGCGGCTTCTACGGCAGCTTGAGGACCTAGGCATTGTCCGTCAGCGGGCCTCGCGACAGCGCTGGCTGATCTATCTCGCTGAAAATGCCCAGCCTTTCGAATCAGTCCCTGAAAACACGATCATCCTGCCGACCGATGAGAAGGCCCTGGATGAAATCGATCGGGTGCTTGATGCGGCGTACCGGGTGCTCGATCGTTCGATGCGGCGCGACAGTGAAGTCGTGTTAGTCGAGGAGATCGCGCAAAGCGGCGAATAAAGCGTCTTTGTCGTTGAGCGAGCCGCGCGGAACAGTGAGCACGACGGTGCGCGGCTTCCACTCCGCGCTGACGAGAAGTTTCCCCGCGGGATTGCGACGCTCTTGAACGGTTTTCGTGGGCGCTTTCAGGCCGGCTGTTTTGAGCCGCTTCAAAATTGCTGGCGCCGGAAGCCCTGCCCCGCTCTTTTTTTCTCGTGTGATGGCTTCCGCCTCCTGCCGGATCGCGGTGTCGCGGTCTCCGCCGAGAAGGGGTGATAATTCAGCGGCATGGCGAATGCCGATTTCGCGGACATCCGTATAAGCGCCAATGATTTCAGGGGGGAGTTCGCCGATGCGGAGATAGCGGCTGAGCCACGTGCGATCCACGCCCAGCCGCTCGGCCATCAAGGCTCTGTTGTTATTGTAATAAGCCAGCAGCGCGCGCCCGTAATCGCGCGAGCGTTCGTAGTCGGAAATATCCTCGCGTTCGCGATTTTCGAGATCAGAAAGGCGGAAAGCTTCTTCGTCACTGATTTCGCGGATGTCGACGAGGTACTCAATATCGGTTCGGTGTTCGGCATTGCGCAAATGCGAAACGGCAAAATGGCGACGCGCGCCGCAAATGACCTCAAATTGATAGGGTTCCCCGGGTGGTAGTGGCCTGACGATCGCGGGCATTTCCTGCCGGCCTACAGCTTTGATCGATTTGATGAGATCGCCGCAGCTTTCTGGCGAAAGAAGCTCATAAAGGCGGTTATGGCCGCTCCACATTTTGCAGATCGCGGGGTCTACCAGCCGCAGTTTTCCGTTCTTGAGCCGACCTTCGGAGGCTTCGGAGATGAGGCTTCCGCGCTCCGCGGCGTAGTCTCTGCGGGGTTTCGGCGTCTCATCGGTGTTCGACTCAAGCCGCGCATTAATCGCATCGGCTAAAATTCGTGCGCGTTTGCGGGCCATGGCCTCTCTCCTCATGCGTGCACACGTGCACGCTCAACTCGGTGTGTGCACATGTACACGTTCAGGCGATTCCCTCCTGACGTAACTTTGCGCGGTGTGACGGCCAGGTCTGACGGATCTTCACCTCCAGATCGCCCATCACCGCAAGCAGGTTGTTGCGGCACCGCCGTGCCGTCCGAGACTGTCCACCGCTCGCTTCGAAAACCGTCCGCATCTCCACCGAAGCCGTATCGAACTCAGCGGAATCCAAAAGCGCTGTCGGCAAGATGGAACCCGAGAAGGCGCGCCCCATCACGTCGCGCATCACCTCATGGGCGCCTTTTTGCTCGACAACCTTTGTCGCCAGTAATGACACGAAACTGTAGGCTACGGGTTCCTGGGTTTGGTTGTTGAGCGCCTCAACCACCTCTTCGAGCATCGCAAGATACGCCGCAGTCGACGCGAAATCGATGGAATTCGGCGGGGTTGGTATCAGGATCGCCGTCGCCGCCTGGAGTACCGAGAGGGATATCATCCCGAGCGCAGGCGGGGGGTCGATAATCACAACGTCATAAGAGGCAGCGGCCTCAAGCAGGCCCCCCTTTAAGCGTGACAACCGGGCAACGTCGCCTTTCACTTGTTGGGAGAGAATGTATTCTGCCGAATAGAGCCCGAGATTTGCCGGAACGAGATCAAGTCCATCCCAGCGGGTGGGGCGGATGGCATAGCCGATGCCATCCGATCGATCGGCAATGAGATACGGCAACAATGTCGTTTCGGTATCGATATCAGCGTCTGGATTAAAACCGAACAAGGCGGTTGTCGATGCCTGGCTGTCTGTGTCGACGATCAAGACACGGTACCCGCGCTCGGCAAAGTATTGCGCTGCGTGCGCCGAAATCGTGCTTTTACCGACGCCGCCTTTGAAGTTCTGGACGGCGAGGACCACGGGAGGATCGGCTGGATCGCGGCTCGGCCTGGTGCCGAAATGGGCGCGCATGCGGTTCACATCGGCGAGGGTGTATCCCGCCCGCTGTCCTGAGCTGCGCAGTTGCGGTGCGGGAAGATCGCCCGCTGCCTCCGCCCGCCGGATCGCGTCGACCGAGCGGCCCACAAGCTGCGCTGCCTCCGTCATGCGGTAACGCCGGGGCCCCGCCTCATCCAGACGTTCCTCGGCCATACCGCGCATCGAATCGAGGATACCGTCGGCGGTTGTCACCAATTGGCCTATCGATGAAAGCGTGGCGCGTGCGCCGCTGTGGCGTTGCTCATTATCGTCGCTTTGCACGACTCATCTCCTTCGCGGCGGAATTTTGAGGACAGTGCCGATTTCCGCAGCAGATGCAAGCACCCGCATCACTCGGTGGGAGACGTTCGTGTTTTCACGGGGCAGGCCACGGGATCGCGCTCGTGGTTTCGCGGTCCAGCAGTCGTGTTTTCACGGCCTATGACATCGTGTGATTAGGGACAAAGAGTCGTGGTTTCGGGGCTCAAAATCATTGTTTTACTGTTTCTGTTCAATGACTTCGTTTCCCTCTAATTTAATAACCATATAATCCAAATAACAGCAGCTCCGCTGCGGTTTTCCGAAAGAAAAGGGGTTTTCTGCGGCTCTGTGCCCCCGCGATTCGAAGAGACGCTAGAGCGCGCCCGGCCAGATTCGTGCTTTCGCGGACGATAGAACGCAAACGTCCCTGAAAGCACGATGATGCTCAGGCCATTGTCCGCGAAAGGACGAAACCGAGGGAATCCAGGGCCTCCCGACCGTGCGCTGATGCGCTTCGGGGAGAAATCCTCGTGCTATTGGGGATGAATCCCCGTTTGCACGAACTCGAATCGTGGACTCTCTGATGGCCTGTGATCGGATGGCGCGTCGAGGCGCTTAAGGAGCGTAGCTGTGTCAGAACAATTGAGCCTTGTTGAGTTGGACAGCCCCCTCCACGGGCATGTGAAGGGTGAGCGCTCGGTGATGGCGTTCCCTTTCTTCGCGCTTTCCAAAGGCCGGCGTATGCAGCCGATTACCTACGCCGACGATTTCGTCTCGATCGAAGTGCGTCCGAGCCAGACGGGCGTCGCGACAATCTATGACAAAGAGATCCTTCTCTACATCGCGAGCTTACTCGTTTCGCAGATGAAACGACAACAAACCCCAAGCCAAGAGTACAGTTTCACCGCCCACGACTTCATTAGGGTCATCGGCGGAAACCGTTCGGCCCGAAGCTATCAACGCATTCACGGTGCGCTTGAACGTTTGCAAGGGACCCAGATCAAAACCAACATCGAGGCGGGCGGCGAAGGCGAAGACGGGTTCTTCTCCTGGGTTTCTGAAGCGAAGATGAGCTACACGAAGAACGCGGATGGCACCAAACGGCTGAGCCGGGTGAAGGTGCGCCTCTGCGACTGGCTCTATCGCGCGATCATCAAAGACCAGAAGATCCTGACCTACGATTCCAACTACTTCCAATTGTCTCCGATTGAACGCCGGCTTTATGAGTTGGCACGGGTTCATTGCGGGCAGCAGCGCTTCTTTCACATTGGGCTTGGCAAACTTCAGAAGAAAGTCGGGTCGGAGGATCGCCCGGCCAAGTTCAAAGCAGCGCTGCGTGACGTGGAAAGCCGACAGCCGATCCCTGAATACGATCTCTTCGTCGTCGACGATCCCCAGTCCGACGGCGCGCGCTTGATTAACGCGTCCGGTTTCAATGTTACGGTATCAAAACGAAACCCCATGGTCGTGTTCCGACCAAAAGGACGGGCGCGTCCAGAGCGGCGGCAAGTGACCATTGAGCCGCCTGTCGACATTGTCGAGCAGCCCAGGATTTCAGCTCCGGCCGCGCCAGCTGATCTCGATGTGTCACCCCATGCGCTGGAACGCGCGGCAAAGCTGTTTCCGGGGTACGATAAGTACGCCGTTCTCGACGAATGGCGCCGGTGGGCCGAAAGAAAAGAGGCGCCGCGTCGTCCTGATGCCGCCTTCCTCGCGTTCTTCACCACCTACGCAAAGCGCAATCCTCTGCCCAACTGATGCGCTTTCGGTTTATCCATACGGCGGACTGGCAAATAGGGAAGCCATTCGGCAATTTCGAGGACGAAACGAAATTTCGCCTGCAGGAAGAGCGCTATGCGGTGATCGACAGGATCGCTGAGACCGCCCGCACCGCAAGTGTGACCCACGTGTTGGTCGCTGGCGATGTGTTCGACCATGTGCAGCCCGCCGACCGTGTGCTGCGCCGGACGCTCGATCGGTTGAGCAAGGCCAAGGACATCTATTGGTGGCTGCTGCCGGGGAACCACGACCCCTCAGGGCCCAACAGTCTTTGGCAGAGGCTAAGTGAGATGGGGATCCCGAACAACGTTCACCCCCTGCTCGAGCCCAGGCCGGTGATGGTCGAGGACGAGGTGGCAATCCTCCCCGCGCCGTGGACATCGAAGCACCCAAATCGCGATTTAACGGCATGGTTTGAGAGCCCAAACGTTTCAGCGGAGGTTCTGATTGGTCTCGCGCACGGCAGCGTTCAGGGGTTTGGATCTGATCCCGACCCGCGCGCTTTGATCCCAAGCGATCGCTCCGACCGATCGTCTCTAGCCTACCTCGCTTTGGGTGATTGGCATGGAACCAAGCGTGCCGGGCCGCGGGCGTTTTATTCGGGAACCCCGGAGCCAGACAGCTTCCGGAACAACGAGCGGGGCCAAGTGCTCTTGGTGGATACCGAGAATGCGGATGCGCCGGAGACGATCCGTGTTGGTGGTTTTGACTGGCTCAAAGTCGATATCGTTTTGCATCCGGAACAGCAAAGTGAACCAAGCTTAGACGCGGTTTTGCCCACCGGCGTGGACCATGACCGAACATTGCTGAACCTCAGCCTCTCGGGCAACGCAAGGTTCTCGGAAAAGCGTGCGTGGGAGACGTTCCTCGCAGAGCAGGCCCAAAGCTTTGCGCATCTCGCTTGGTCCGACGACGCTCTTGATGTCGTCACCGCTGAGCAAGACTTGGCGGATTTGCTGGGGGAGGGCGCGCTCCGCAATGTGGCGCAGGCCTTGGTGACCCAGCAGGAAAGCGGCAATCCCGCGGCGTTGGACGCTCTCAATCTCCTCGACCTTTATGCCCGCCAGTGACGTGATCCGCGTCGATGCCGTGCGTCTTCGGAACGTTCGGCGTTTTGGGCCTGACGGGCTTCAGCTCGAAGGTTTGACGCCAGGGCTCAACGTGTTGGCGCGCCCCAACGAGTTCGGGAAAAGCACGATCCTTGATGCGCTGAAAGCGGCGCTGTTTCTTCCGGCCCGGTCGGCACGGGCGAAGACGTTGGTGACCCAGGGGAGTGATGCAGATCCTTACGTCGAGGTCGCGTTTTCCCTTGCTGATAAATCGTTTCTTCTGCGAAAGCGCTTTGCCTTTGGAAGGAAAGCAACGCTGGCTGAGCTGTCATCAGCCGTGCTGCCAGCGGTGTTGAAAGGCAGCGATGCGGAACTGAAGCTGACGGAGCTTTTTGGAACCGATCGCGCCGAAGCGGGCGCGCCGAGCTTGCTGTGGTTGGCGCAAGGGCAGGGGATGACGCCCGATTTCTCGGACGAGCAAGTCAAAACGTTTTCAGGAATGCTCGGCAGCGCCGTTACGGACATTGTCGGCGGCGACGACACGCGGCGCGTTGAGGAGAAGGCCGCCGAGGCGCTGGCGCGGATCGAAGACAAACGCGGAAAACCACGCGGCGCTTTAAAGGACGCGCACGAAACAATTGCCGAAGCGGAGACGCAGATTGCCGACAGCGACGCCAAGCTTCGCGAAGCGGCCGAGCTGTCCAACCAAGTCGAAACCCTCGGCAGGAAGCTGAAGCGCCTTGCCGAACCGGACGAGGAGCGGCGCTTGGTCGACGATCTCCAACGCGCGGAAGACGAGGCTGCATCTGCCCGCCAAGTCGTGGAGAGGCTTGGTCATACCGAAGCGAACCTGCGTCGGCTCGAAGAGCAGTTAGACGATAAGAAAGCCGCGCTGACAAGGTTTGAGACAGACCTTAACGCGCTGAATACGCTCGTTAAACGTCTTGGTATGGCTGACGAAACGGATACCGATTTGAGCCAGCGGTATAGTATGGCTATCGATCAGCACGCGGCCGCGGAGAAGGCGTTTGCTCAAGCGACTGCTGAGTCAAAAGCGGCCCATGCATCAGTGCGGAAAAACCTCGTTCTTCGGCAGATCGCTGCTGCTGAAGCGATCGCTCACGATATCGCAGAGTTGCGCAAGAAAGCGCAGGCGCCAGCGTTCGATCAAAAAGCGTTCAAGCGATGGGAGCGCCAACAGCTTGAAGCGGAGGCTCAAATCGCTGCGGATGCACCCTTGGTGCGGTTGGTAACAGGTGCCGACGTCTCTCTCGACGGACAAATGCTGGCGGCGGGGGAGGAAGCGGCCGTTACCGGTGATGGCCATCTTTTGGTTGGTGATACAGAAATCCGCATTTCTGCGCCGCGGCGGGGCGATGCCGCGGCCTCACTCACTCTCGCTCATCGAGAGATTGCCGCGCTTTTGGCATCCGTCAACGCCGACACCGTCGAAGATGCTTTGGCGGCGGAACAAGACCGTATCCGCGCCAAAGATTCGCTGGAGGCTCGGATCGGCGAGCTTCGACGCCTCGCGCCGGAAGGGATTGATGCGCTTAAAGCGGAGCACGCCGATCTGCCTGATAGGAGCGGAGAAAATGGTGATCCCGACGCGGCTGACCGTGCCGTCATCCGCGCTGAGGAGGCGCTGAAACAGCGGCGCGAAGCCTTGATCGCCGTTGAAAAGGCGCAGGCGAAAGCAAAGGCCGAGCGCTCCGCCTCGCGGATTGAACACGATGCACTTGTCGCGCGCTTGGGTGATGCCGAGACGCGGCATGCCACCCGCGAGGACCTGCATGCCCAAGTGGAGCGCGCCCGTGATCAGATTGGTGCTGCCCGCCTGACGCTTGAGCGGTTGAACACGGATGCCGCGGCTTCGAAGACGAAAATCCAGGCGGCCGCGCGGATCAAAGAGAGCATCGACCAGCGTCGTCAGGAGCGGCAGAATGCAGAAGTGGAGCTCGCGCGGGCGCAGGCGACATTGTCAACATTGCTCGGGGCGGGCGCTGAAGAGGAACGCCAAGCCGCTGCTGAAAAACGGGATGCAGCGAGCAAGACCGCGGAGCGGCTCGAGCGCCAACGCGCGGCGTTGCATCTGCTCCTGGACACCGTGCGCTCGGAACAAGCCAAGCGTCGCGAGGCGACCCTCGCGCCGGTCACCCGGCACCTGACGCCCATGGTCCGCTACCTTTACGGCGATGGTTCAATTCGTTTCGATGCCAAACTGACGACCGAAGAGCTTGAACGTATGGTGGGAACCTTCAGCCCCAGCCAGCTTTCGCAGGGAACCCAAGAGCAGATCGCGCTGCTGACGCGGTTCGCCTTCGCCAAGCTGTCTGCGGACACCGGGGGCGCCGTTCCGCTCATCCTCGACGATGTTTTTGCCTATGCCGATGACGACCGCGTGGAGCGGCTCTTTGATCTTTTGCACGAGGTCGCTGAGGCCACCCAGGTGATCGTCTTGACCTGCCGAGAGCGCCTGTTCGCGAGACTTGGTGGGCACCGGCTTGAGCCGCAGCCCTTCCCCGAAACGTAACGACCGACAAGCGAACGAAGCGCTTTGCGGCGCGAAAGTTTGTGTTAAGGTCACGTTAACGGTTTGGGGAACGTGGTATGCCTTACGCGCAGAAAAAGATGGAAGCGGCCGCTCGCGACATTCCAGTCGTCGAGATTATTGGCCTGGGGATTGCCGCTGCGATTGGCATCGGCGTTGCAGTGATTGTCGACCTGTTCCAGCACCGCGAAGCCTCAGCGCTCTATGTCATCAACCGCGCTGTGCTTGATGTCACAACTCTTCTCGGTATCGAAACGGTCCCGCTCTACGGCATTATGCTGCTGCTGATGGCGGTCGGCGCTGGCACCGTGATGTTCTTCCAGCCCGTGACGGCGCGAGGCGCCTTTACCCAAGGGTTTGGTGCACTTGCGACGCTGGTGACGCTCGCGCCCTCTGATTTGGGCACACCGCTCATCGCGCCGATGGAAGACAGCTTGATGATGATGGAAGAAACCATCGATTTCTCCGATGACGGTGAAGATGGCGGCTTCTTAGGTGGCGATGATACGCTCGACGGCATGCTGCCTGCTGAGGGGGATGCCCCTGCGCCCGGAGACGGCGCGCCGTCGGAAAGCGAGGAAGCTTCGCTGGTGCCTCAGATTATTCCGGCATCGCTGGCGGTCGCCGCGCAGTCGACGCGGAGCGCGACGGAGTATCAGCTTCGGATCAAGGTCGAGTTCCCGAATGGTCTGAAAGACGACGTGCAAACGATGGTCCGTCGTGGCCGCCTTGCTGGGAAGATCTGGAACAAGGAAACGGGCACAACGTATAACATCTTCCGCAACTCCGGTGCGCGGATGGCTTATTCCGACGGCGAATTGCGGATCGAAACGGTGGTGCCGGGCGCGGATGGCAGCGCTGAACTTTGGATCCTCCTCGAAGCGGACGGTTACGGGATTTACGAGGGTAAATTCTCGGCCCGGTCCGGAGCCAATCGGATCTGGAACGTGGAAATGGAGCCGAGCAACACGCCGCTGTTCCTCCTTCGCCTCCGCCACTCCTACCGATTCTAACCTCATTCGCTGCGCAAGCAGCGACTCGATCTATCGGCTTCCTTCGCCGCTGACCTGACTTAAGTGGTGGTGAAGGAGAGTGGTATGTCGGCTCAGCGGGTTTTCATCATTGGTGCCGGTCTAGCGGGGCTCGCCTGCGCCGATGTTTTAAGCCGCGCGGGGATCGACGTGCGCGTCGCGGACAAGGGCAGGGGCCCCGGTGGTCGGCTGTCTAGCCGCCGATCGCCCGTTGGTCGCTTTGACCATGGCGCGCCCTTTTTTTCCGCGCAGGATCTCGCCTTCCGCGAACAAGTTTCCGCTTGGGAGGCGGAGGGCATTGTTGCGCCCTGGCGGGCGGGGGACGAGGACGTTTGGGTTGCGACGCCCGCGATGAATTCTGTCATTCGTCACGATGCGGAGCGTCTGGGTGCGGAGTTTGGCCTAGAGATCGCGGCCCCCAAACGGCGCGGTGCCGTTTGGGATCTCTATACAGTCGGCGGGCAAGCCGTGGCTGAGGCAGATATCGTGGTGTGCGCTGCGCCCGCTCCACAAACCGCGGACCGCTTGCCGGAAGGCGCTTTGAAGGATACGGCGAACGCCGTGATTTATGCCCCGCAATGGACGTTGATGGTGGGGCTTGATCCGGCTCCTGCATCGGCATTTCCCGACTATCAGTCCTGGGGCGATGGGCCATTTGAGAAAGCGATTGCGCAAGCAGCGCGGCCGGGGAGGGAAGACGGTTCCCGCCTCGTCTTCTACGCCTCTCAAGCGTGGAGTACGGAGCATTTGGAGATGGATAAGGACGAGGCGGCTTTGTCCCTGCTTCGTCTTGCGGAAGAGGCTGGTTATGATCTTCCGGACCCGGCCTATTTGGCGGCGCAGCGCTGGCGTTACTCCCGTGTGATCAAACCGGTTGGTAACCCCTTTGGCCTCGATCTCGACAATGGGCTGGCCACGTGCGGTGACTGGCACCTCGGGCCAGACTGCGAACACGCTTGGTTGAGCGGTCACAGCCTTGGTCGACGGCTTGCTGAGGTGATCTGCTAGAGCGTGCGGATTAGCTCGGGAATTTTGCTTTTCAGGCCGAAAAATCCTTTGTTGCAGTAAGGCCAAGCCGCGCGGTCGTAGTCGCGGAGGATTTCCCGCGCCGTTAATCCGGCGTCGGACCATGCAGGTTTGGACGCGTTGAGGCGATCTTGAACCGGCCCGACTGGGGCATACGGATAAACGACTTGCTCCGCACCCGTCTCTTGGGCAAGGTCGATCAGGGACGAGGTGCTCGCAAGCTTGACCGCGGACACCGGCAGGCCGTCATCGGCGCGGTTCAGGGCATCTTCGACCGCTTCAATCGCGAACTGTTTGGCGAGTTCGCTGGCGCCAAATGGCGATCGATCGTCCGTCACGGTGATACCGGCAACCCCGACAAGCTCCAGTCCCGACAGATCGAGCGAGTCCCATCCGCAATCGTCTTCATGCAGAAGAAGGATGGTTTTCTTGCCCTTTTCAGGCGGCTCCAGCACCGGAACACCGCCCGCTTTGCCGTTCCATTCGTCGTCGAGCGGCGCGGGGTCCACGGCGAGCTGGCCCTCAGGGTTAAAGCGTCCTTCTGTGTACTTACGAATGTTGGAAGCGCGGGCGACGTAGTTTTTGCCGCGGGTGTGAAGGCCCGCAACCCATCGCCAGGACAACGTGTTAGATGCCGCATCCCCGTCGAGCAGGTGCCGATAGAAAAAGTCCGCACCCAGCGCCCATGGCAACCGAAGCGTGAAGATCCAGATGGACGCAAACCACATCCGCGCGTGGTTGTGGAGATAACCCGTGTCGACGAGCTCCTTCGCCCAAGCGTTGAAACAAGCGATCTCGGTCTCACCCGCCATCGCCTGCTCATATGCCCGTTTTCGCTCGCTGGTGAGGCCGTCTATTGCTCCCTGCACGGCCTTTTTGTAACGCGGCCAAACGGACGGACGTAGCTCAAGCCAGCCTTTGAAATAGGTCCGCCAGTAGACTTCCTGAGTGAACTTCTCAGCCTCGTGGGCGCTGTGCTCGCTGAGCGCACAGGCAACGGCTTCACTTTCGAGCAGCAGACGGTGGGCGATAAACGGGGAGAGACACGAAATGTTCGAGCGATCGTCCGGGCCAAAATCGCTGTTCCGTTGATCGGCGTAGGCGCGTCCCATCTGCGGCGAGAAGGCCTGCATTCGCTTGAGCGCGTTGTTGCGGGTCGCGGGGAAGAAGTTTGGGGTTTCGAGGTCGTCCGTATCAAACATATTTACCGGCTCGGTTTGGTGGCGTCGTTGATCATCGTATCGGCGCGGGCATTAGCGCGAAATGTAGGAAGAAGACGCGGCGGCAAGATGTCTTCGAAGGCCTGGCCTGCGGCGAGCACTTCGGCATCCTGCCACTGGCCGCCCATGATCGACAGACCCAGCGGCAGGCCTTTGACATCGCCCATTGGGACGGTGAGGTGTGGATAGCCTGCGATGGCGGCAATCCAGCCAGCGCCTGCCCGATTGCCAATGATATCGCCGCGGATCAGGTCGATGGTGAAGGTCGGGCCAAAGCTTGGCGCGACGAGGAACGCGACGCTGTTCTCGGCGAGCAACCGATCGATACCGTCTTCCCGCGTAGCTTTTTGCACCTTGGCGACGGCTTCTAAATAATCTGTGCCCGTCATGCCTTCTGTTGCGTCGCTGTCGACGAGGATATCTTGCCCAAATAGCGCGAGTTCGCGCGGCGTCTCATCGTTGAAAGCGATGACATCGGTCAGTGTACGGCTCGTCACCTCCGGCGCGGCGTCGGCCAAGTATGTGTTCAAGCTGTCTTTGAATTCAGCCTTGAGCACCGTGAAACCTGCGCCGCCCAGGCTGTCCCCGCCCCATTCATCGATGTCGACGAGGATGGCGCCGGCTTCTTCTGCGCGCCTGAGGGCTTCGTTGAAGACCGCACGCTCACGCGGGTCGCCTGACTCAGCGAAGCGCAGCACACCGAGGCGGACGCCGTCTAAAGAAGCGCCGTCCAGCGCGCCGATATAATCGGCTTTGTTGCTGTCCGCATCGGCGGTGGCGGGGTCCTCAGGATCGGTGCCGACCATGGCTTGCATCAGCATCGCCGCGTGGCGGACTCGGGTCGTCATTGGTCCGATCGTGTCTTGGCTGGGGGAGATGGGCACCACGTGGCGCCGGGAAATCGCGCCGACGGTGGGTTTAAATCCGACAATCCCATTCATCGCCGCGGGGCACGTCACCGAACCGTTCGTTTCTGTACCGAGGGCTGCCCATGCTAAACCGGCGGCAACGGCGGCGCCGCTGCCTGACGATGATCCGCATGCGTTGCGCGAGAGGTCGTGGGGATTGCGGGTGAGCCCGCCGACGCCCGACCAACCACTGATCGATTCGGACGACCGGAAATTCGCCCACTCCGACAGGTTGGTCTTGCCAAGGATAATTGCCCCTTCACCGCGCAGCCGCTCAACCGCCGGTGCATCGCGACCTGTGTCGTTGGCGGCCAAGGCAAGCGAGCCCGCCGTTGTCGGCATATCCAGCGTTTCGATATTGTCCTTCACCAAAATCGGCAGGCCGTAGAGCAAGGGCTCTTCGATCCACTGGGTGTCCTCAAGCTGGCGGGCGATCGCCACCGCTTCAGGGTTCACGAGGATGATCGACTGCAGTTTGGGCCCTGATTGATCGAGCAGTTCGATGCGCCGCATGTAGGTGCCGACGACTTGCACTGGCGACACCTCTTCGTTGGTGAGGCGATCGGGGAGTGTGTCGGCGTCGGGCGCGGGGGTCATCTGCGCGCGCGGCGCGGGCTGGGGCCGTTCCTCAACCTCTGACGTTGTCGATGGTGTTGGTTCCGCACAGCTCGCTAATGCAATGATGCTGGCGGCAGTCCCTAGAAATACCCGCATGGCCCTCTCCCGATCTTGACCCCGCCTTGTGACCTGCTACGCGCCCGATCTTCAAGACGGGACGTTCGATAACCGCCGTTGCAATCGCTGCGCACATGGGGTGCGCCGCCGGTATCGGGCAAAGAGAGTGAACAATGTCCAAGCGGATCTCCGCCAAGTACAAAATTGATCGCCGTGTTGGCGAGAACATCTGGGGTCGCCCCAAATCACCGATTAACAAGCGGGACTATAAGCCCGGGATGCACGGCCAGCGCCGCGGCGGGAAGCTTTCGGACTTCGGCCAACAGCTGATGGCGAAGCAAAAGCTCAAGGGCTATTACGGCAACATCTCTGAGAAGCAGTTCGCGCGGATCTACACCGAAGCTGCGCGCCGCAAGGGGAACACAGCGGAGAACCTGATCGGCTTGCTGGAGTGCCGTCTCGACGCCCTCGTCTACCGCGCTAAGTTTGTGCCTACGGTTTTTGCTGCGCGCCAATTCGTCAACCACGGCCACGTTCTCGTGAACGGCCGTCGGACCAACATTCCCTCGTTCCGCTGCCGTCCTGGCGACGTGATCGAAATCCGCGAAAAGTCCAAGAACATGGCCCTCGTGCTGGAGGCTCTGCAGCTGCCCGAGCGCGACATCCCTGACTATGTTGATGTCGATCCCAAGAAAATGACCGCCACCTTTGTTCGGGTGCCGGAATTTGCCGAGGTTCCTTACGCTGCAACGATGGAACCGAACCTCGTCGTCGAATATTACGCGTCGTAGGCTCGGGCCTGCACACGAAGAATTTTGAAGGGCCGTTCGCCTCCGCGAGCGGCCTTTTTCTTAGGGCACGCGGGGGGTGTCGCCGACCATCTCGACAAGGCCCATCGGGTTGCCTGCGGGGTCGCGGAACAGGCCTAGGACAACCTGACCGGGAACTTCGAAGCGCGGCACCTCTACCTTGCCGCCGGCTGCTGACACAGCGTCGAGGCTGGACGCTACATCAGCCACGCCGAGATAAAGCCGGTGTTCCGCGGGGTCTTCCCGGAAGGCAGCGTCGATATTGGGCCTGTTGCCTGGGACGAATGTACCGGGCTCTCCGCACGGCCAATCAAAGACCTTGGCATAAAATGCCCGCAGAGCGGGTTCATCGGGCCCGGCAATATCAAAGAAAACAATTGGCGCGCCCATGAGCTGGCCCTCCCTCGACAAGCAGAGTCTCGCTGTCGAGAGAGTAGCGTTGCGGGAGCTTGAGGCGAGCGGGCGCTCTACGCCGCGGGCAGGACGCCCTTGTCGGCGAGCATCGGCTTCAGTTCCCCTTGCTCGAACATCTCCTTGATGATGTCGCAACCGCCAACGAATTCGCCTTTGACGTACAATTGCGGGATGGTCGGCCAGTCGGAGAAACTCTTGATTCCCTGGCGCAAGTCGTCGCTTTCGAGAACATTGAGCGAGCCGTACTCGACTCCGAGATAGTTCAGGATCTGCACGACCGCTGCGGAAAATCCACATTGCGGAAATTGCGGCGAGCCCTTCATAAAGAGCATCACGTCGTTGCTCTCGATTTGCTCTTTAATCGTATCGTGGGCGGCGTCGGTCATCATGTACTCCGTTTCCCGTCAGCTAGAGCCGAGACCATGCCTGCGCAAGAGACCCCGGTTCTGATCGTTGCTGGACCAACAGCTTCAGGGAAGTCATCGGCCGCGGCACACCTGGGACGTATGTTAAGTGGCGCGGTGATCAATGCCGACAGTATGCAAGTCTATCGTGACTTGCGCGTTCTCACCGCGCGACCCTCGGCCGAGGACCAGCGCCGGGTGCCCCATCATCTCTATGGACATGTAGACGGTGCGGAGCGGTACTCGGCAGGTCGTTTCGTTACCGATTCGACCCCGATCATACAAGGTCTGCGGGCCGAGGGGACGATCCCCATCCTGTGCGGTGGAACGGGGCTTTATCTCAAGGCACTGACCGATGGCCTGTCGCCGGTTCCCGAAGTGCCGGGGAGCTTTACGGCGCACGGCAACGCGCTTTGGGATGAGGATCCCGCGGCTTTTCGCGAGGCGGTGCTTGAGTGTGACCCTCCGATGCAGCGCTTGGATCCTAGCGATCGGCAACGGCATGTGCGGGCTTGGGCGGTGGCGCAGGTTTCGGACACACCGCTGTCGGAATGGCAGCAAAAGCCGCGGGAGCGTGCGTTGGACGCTCTCTATATTCCGGCCGTTCTCCTGCCCGATCGCGATACGCTCTACGCGGCATGTGATGCGCGCTTCGAAATGATGCTCGACAGCGGCGCGTTTGATGAGGTGCGGCGGCTGCTCGCGCGGGGCCTCCCCCCGGACCTCCCGGTCATGAAGGCGCTCGGCGTCCCAGAGCTTGCTGCGGTTTTGCGTGGTGATTTGAGCGAAACGGACGCTATTGACCTCGCCAAGCAGGAAACCCGCCGCTTCGCAAAACGCCAAATGACATGGTTGCGCAACCAAACGGACTGGCCGGTGTTCGATACGTCAGATGGACTGGTCGATTTTTTTGTAAAAAAGCTGGTGGTGAAGGCGTAACTTTCGTCGCTGGCCTTCCGAATGAGCGCGAGAAGACAGATAGGATTGTACCTTTATGTTCATGGCATTGCTTGCAACTCTGGCGCTTGGCGCTGACCTTGGCCCAGCCGTAGGCTCGACGATTCCGGAAGCGGAACGATTTGAGGCCGCGATGGGAGACGAGGGCGCGACGATCGTTTTCGTGCGGTCGGTCGACTGGTGCCCGTTCTGTAAGAAACAAGTGATCGACCTCGGCGAAGCGTCAGACGCGTTTGACGAGGAAGGGCGTCCGCTCATTTTCGTCAGCTACGACGACGAAGCGGATCAGGTGGCGTTCGCGAAAAAGAACCGGATCGACGAGACCTTCATCGCTGACGAAGGATCCGCGTTGATCAAGGCGTTTGGCATCCTCAACGAGAACCACCAGCCCGGCAGCCGGGTTTATGGAATTCCGCATCCGGTTGTTTTGATCGTCGATGAGAATGGTGTCGTCGAAGGAAAGCTCTTTGAGGAAGACTGGGCGACCAACCAGAAGAGTTATCGCAACCGGCCTGCGGTCGAGACCATCCTCGACGCCGTTCGGGAAGCTGATTGAGTAGGATCTCCTGAGCTCAGGCCCAGGAAAAGCTGTGTTTGAGCAGTGTGGTGACATCGCCTTCCGGGTGGGGGCCGTGCGCGATGAGCACGCGGTCCGCCCCGAGCGCGATAATCTCGTCGAAGCTCTGGCGCAGTTGCTTTGTCTGTCCGCCCAAGATGGGGCCCAGCCGCATGTCGATGGATGCTTTGGGCGGATTGCTCGCGGCGCCGCCAATACGGAGCATCACCCGGGCCAGCCAGGAGTTGACCCGGCTCGTCTCAAAGTTCTGGACCAGGTCGGTCAGCACCAGCGTCTTGGATGGGCGGTGGAAGAATGCGGCCTCCATCCAGGCCCCGCCATCGGCTATGACGATTTCAACATTTGTGCTCAATCGACCGTCGATCAGAGCGATCGTTCGCTCGGGGAGCTTTGCCGCTTTTGGCCGCTTGGCGGGGGCATAGACGGCCGCGTCCGCAAAATGCTCCGCCCACGGGGTAACGCCAAGATAGTGAAATGAGTTCGGCGCAGCGATGGCTGCGACCTTGCCGGTCTCGGCAATCGCATTCGCGAGGGCTGCGTCAAAAGCAATCGGCGAGTGCAGCAAGAGGTTCCCGCCGCCCATGTCGAGCACCGTCATCCGCGTGGGGCACGGTAGGTTGACGCCTGCTGTTTGGTACCCAACGGCCGGGCCTTCCGCTGTCCAGATGCCAGGCACGATCGCTTGAAGTTCGTTTTGAGGGCGATACGGCTCATACACAGCGGGCATGATGCACCTCTTTCGGTGTGCCCTACGCCACTTTCATGAAATCGGGGATGTGATCACCAAAGCCTTTGACATCATCCGCGTGCTGCATAGCGGGGACATCATCGCGGCGCCGTCCGCGCCCCCGCCCGCCGCGCTCTGACCGTTCGCCGCGTTCCGAGCGGTCGCGATCACCACGTCCACGGCGCGGGCGTTCTTCTCGGTCGTCTTTGTACGACGCAAAGAAGTCGCCGAGGTCGAGCTCGGCGATGCCGTCCATGTTCGTGGTTTTGAGGACCGCGTCGTAAGACTTTCCGTCGGACGGCGCGACCATCATCAGCGCGGTGCCCTTGCGCCCAGCGCGGCCGGTCCGGCCAATACGGTGGACGTAGTCGTCCGAATTCACCGGAACCGCGAAGTTGAAGACGTGGCTCACTTCAGGAATGTCGAGACCCCGTGCGGCAACGTCCGACGCAACCAGGAGCTTGAGCTCGCCATCGCGGAACTTTTGCAACGTCTCCATACGGAACGACTGCGCCAGATCACCGTGGATCGGCCGAGCATCGTAACCGTGCTTTTGGAGGCTCTTGGCGACGATATCGACGTTCTTCTTCCGGTTGCAGAAGATGATCCCGTTTTGCAGGCCCTCCGCTTCGTCGATCAGCTTGCGTAGGCACGCGCGCTTGAGGCGGTCGTCATCCTTCGGCAGGCGGACGATTTTTTGCGTGATCGTGTCGGCCGTCTGCGCAGGGCGGGAAACCTCGACCCGCGCGGGCGCTGAAAGGAATTGGTTCGTGAGCCGCGTAATCTCCGGCGGCATCGTCGCGGAGAAAAACAGCGTCTGCCGCGTGAACGGTGTCAGTTTGAAGATCCGCTCGATGTCCGGGATGAAGCCCATATCGAGCATCCGGTCCGCTTCGTCGACGACCATCACTTCAAGGCCGGTGAGCAGCAGCTTGCCGCGTTCAAAATGGTCGAGCAGACGGCCAGGCGTGGCGATCAAAACATCGACGCCGCGGGTGAGGGCAATCTCTTGATCCTTGAAACTCACCCCGCCGATCAGCAGCGCCATCGAGAGTTTGTGGTGCTTGCCGTATTTCTCAAAGCTCTCGGAGACCTGGGCCGCGAGTTCCCGCGTCGGCGCCAGGATCAAAGTGCGCGGCATCCGCGCTTTGGCCCGGCCGCGGGCGAGGCGGTGGATCATCGGGATCGTGAAAGCGGCGGTCTTGCCGGTGCCCGTTTGGGCGATCCCGAGAACGTCTCGGCCTTTTAGCGCCTCAGGGATCGCTTGGGCTTGGATCGGCGTTGGCGTTTCGTAACCAGCGTCGACAATCCCGCGCATCAGCTTCTCGTCGAGGCCGAGGTCAGCGAACTTGATCGTCACAGGCGCATCGTGCGGGACGATGTCCGCTTCAGCGGAGGTCTCGCTGGAGGCTTCGGCGTTTGCGTCTGGTCTCGCGGCTTGCGCGGTGTCGGCGTCCGTCTCCGGAACGTCGTTTTCGAACTGCATAGAAGTCGTTTCGTTTGCTTCAGGTCGGATCGGGTTGAATACCAGCGCCTCAACCCGCCTCGTCAGCAAGAAAGACGCCAAACAGCGACCGAGCGACTGACTTTGTCCTCAATACATCGAGGCTGCGCTCGGTTGCCGCGCACGTATCGGCGAGTCGCGGATGTGTAAAGACCTGAGACAGCCGCTCAACAACGCAAGTGCTCAAGTGTGGCGCGATTGCCCCAATCCTAGTTGGCGTCTTCGAAGTTGCAGGTCGTGCTCTGTCCGAGGCCGCCGGACATTCCCAACATATCCTCAAAGCCCTCGGGCCGCTCATCTCCAGGGACCTCCCCCTCTGAGAACAGCTGACCAAAGCCGGGTTGGTGTGCCGCGCGAAAGCGGAGCGTGAACGGTCGATGTCGCGCGCATTGGCTGGGGTCGCCATTCAGGAGGATGCCGTATCCCTCCATTATTCCGACAACGAAACCATGTTTATCGAGCTTGACCGAAAGGGTCGCTGGGCCGGGCACGGCTGGGCAGCGGATGCCGGGGAATCCCGTTCTGGGATTGGGCATTTTCTTCCATGGCGGCTTGTTGGGCGGGCAGAGAGGGAGGTTGAAGACGAAGGAGTCCCGCCCTTCGTTCGCTGACATACTGGCCGTCGCGTTACAGGTGTTGCGGATCGTGGTGGGCGCAGCGCTCTTGCTGCCTTGCCAGCCGACCGTGCCGAAGGCCTCCTCGCGGCGAAGCCCGTCGCCGTAAAGAACCTGGGTGAAGGGCCCCTCAGGCGTGGCGAACTCTGAGAACGTTGCAAAGCGTGTCGAAAACGCCATCCCAACCGTCTCGAATTGCGCGTAGCAGAACAGACCGCAATCATCATCGGGCAGATACGCTGCGGCGTGTTCGCCGTGTTCCGTGACTTCGTCGAGCTGGTCAGTCGCGCGAACCATGTCGTCGTAAGCGGCGTTGACGGCCTCTCTGAAAGCCTCCTCTTCGAGGGCCCTGCGGGCATTGTCGTCCGCTGCCGTCGTCCAGGCCACGCTGTCGATCGTGAGGTTGGGGTTGCGCCTAAAATAGAGAAGGCCCGCATCAACCGTCACCTGGATGTGGATCTCCTCATGCTGAAAAAGCTGGTCGAGCCATTTTTCGAAGCACTTTGCGACCACCGGGTTGCTAAACCGCGGCATCGTGATTTCGTAAGAGATATCCAAGCTCACTGTCGTGAGGGGCACGACGATCGAGCCGTCTTCCGCTAAATATCGGTTTCCTCGCCGAAATGTTGCGCCCGTTACCTCGTACGCTGTCTGGCCAGTGAACTCTGCCGGGATGGGCTTATCTGCTGTGAACAGGTCTCGTTTTGCATCCTCTACGGAAGTGCTGTTGAGCGTGTAGTACACCTTCGCGGTGGTTTGGTTGACGGTGACTTCAGGCGCAGCATACGCTTTGGCTATCAGGCATGCAGCTAAGCCAATGAAAAAGCGCATTTTCTTAACCCCGCACCACGTTCGACGCGAGGCTATCGCAGGAGCAACGACGCGTTAAGGGCCACAGCTGCTACCGGGTAAGGACCACGCGATAGCGGGCTTTGCCGCTGCGCAAGTGTTCGAGCCCATCGTTGCATTGGTCCATGGCGAAAAGGTTGGTCACCGGGGCAATCTGGTGCCGGCCGCAGAACTCAAGCATCCGTTTCATGACGATCGGCGGCGCGAGACTAGAGCCACCCATCTGTCGCTCACCAGCGATCAGGTCGAAGGCGCCCACGGCGACTGGCGCTGACACAAGGCCGCCAACAGTAACAAAGCGGCCTTTCGGGCACAGCGCAGCCATATAGTCCGGCCAGGGAAGATCCGCAGCCGTGGTGTTCAGGATCAAATCGAATGACCCCCGCAGGCCTTTTAAGGTCTTCGCATCGCGGGTGTTCGCGACGTGGTGTGCGCCGAGGTCTTTGGCCTCCTGCGCCTTATCATCAGACGTGGTGAAAGCGGTGACGTCACAGCCCCAGGCGCGCGCGAACTGCAGCGCCAAGTGGCCAAGCCCGCCAATCCCGACAATGCCGATCCTGTCCATAGGCGATAGGCCGTATTGGACCAGCGGATTGAATACGGTCGCTCCGCCGCAAAACAGTGGCCCCGCACTCACGGCATCGACGCTGTCGGGGATCGGGATGCACCATAGCTCGGAGGCGCGGATTTTATCGGCGAAGCCGCCGTGGCGGCCGACGATGGTGCCCGAGCTGCTGATGCAGAGATTGTGGTGGCCGGATAGGCAGGGACGGCATTGTTGGCAGCTGTCGGCGAACCAGCCGAGGCCAACGCGATCACCGTCTTTGAGCTTTTTCACACCGGGACCTGTGGCGACCACTTTGCCGACAACTTCGTGACCCGGGACGAGGGGGTAGCGCGACAGCCCCCACTCGTTGTCGATCATCGACATGTCCGAGTGGCAGATGCCGCAGCTTTCCACCTGCAATTCGACCTCGTCATGGCCGAGTTCGCCGAATTCATAGGTAAATGCTTCGAGTGGTGCCTTTGCTTCCCGTGCCGCGAAAGCGTGAACAGTCATCGTGGGTGCCTCCTGATGATTGCCAAGCCCACGCTTTGTTCGAACCGGAGACCGGAGTCATCGCTTATCAGCAGGCGCAGCAGGCGGTTTCTGCTGGTGTACGGAGGGTGTCGGCGGCGCCGCTGGTGACGAATGCCTCCCAGTTCACCCCAATCGGATCGCGGACCCATGTCTTGTCCGATTGCGCGTAGCAGCACGTGGTGTCGTCCTCTTGCGCTGTTGGGAAGCCTTGTTGCTGGAGACGTTCCGTCAGTGCGGTGAGGTCCGAAATGGCATCACTTTGAAGGCCCAAATGCCGGATCCCTTTCGCGCCGCCACCGGCGGAAATGGCGAAATTGACCCGCGGATCGTCGAGCATCCAGCGTGCATAGTCATCTTTCACCATCGTCGGTTCGGCGCCGAAGAGCGTGGCGTAAAAGGTAATCGCTTCGGGGATGGTTTCGACACCGACATGAATGTGGATCCGGTTCATAGCGAGGCTCCTTCGCTGGGTTGGCAAGCAGGATCAGCGCAGCCGGGCAGGTCGCCCACGATCTCGGGAAGGCCGCGGCAGCAATCGACCATCAGATAGCCGAGCAGCGATCGCAGCGTCTCGTAGCGCGCGCGGTAGACGATCCGCCGCCCCTGGCGTTCCGACCCGACAAGCCCGGCCGCTTCGAGCGCCTTCAGGTGCGTCGAGAGCGTGTTGTGCGGAACCTCCAGCGCCTCAGCCAGCTGCCCGGCAGGGCTCCCCTTAGGGCCAGCAACGATCAGCCGCTTCAAGGTCGCCAGCCGAGTCTCTTGGGAGAGGGCCGCAAAGGCGGCGAGGGCGCTATTCGTGTCCATATGTCGAGAGATACCGACATTTAATCGTACGGTCAAGGGGCCAAATGTTGAGGCTTACGCGCGATTGTAACGACGGCGATTGAACCGAAGCCGACACCCGAGCGGTCATCAACTGGCATCCCAAAGCGCGCCTCTCCGAAAACGCAAGAAGACCCGCGCTCCTCGGAAGGCGGTTTCCCGAATGAGTTCTAGGAACGCACTCTGCCGCCTTTGGCGTTGTCTCAGCTTTGCCCCAGCGTTCTGTCCGAAAAACGTTCGTTTGGTAGAAGAAATTCTTTTCTCAATAGGCGCGAAGTGACGAAGCACCGCTCATCAAAGTCGCTCTGCATTGATTGTGTGCTAGGAGCTGGATTAACCTTCGCCCTATGGGATTCCAACAAGTCAGATCCTGAGTGCCTGGAATTCATTGATCGGAGCTAGAGACCCAAATGACTTCAAAGACCCTTTGTTCTGTCGCAGTCGTCTGGGGACTTTTGGTATGCTCCCCGGTATCTGCAGCGACTGTCGATTTCTCGCAAACCCTATCGAACCCAACACCTGCTAGCGAAGACAACTTCGGGAACGATGTCGCCCAGAACGAAGACTTCTACGTCGTGGCCGCTTTGTTCGACGATCAAGGCGCACCTGACAGTGGCGTGGTTCATATCTTCTCAAAGGAAACTGGCGACTTAGTTCGAACACTGACCAACCCGTCGCCGAATGGTGGCGACTGGTTTGGAAATCGGATTGATGTCGAGGGTAACACTCTTGCGGTTTCCGCATACCTCGATGATACAAATGGCCCGGATACGGGACAGGTATACTTATTCAATCTGCAGACAGGCGCGCTTGAAAAGACTTTGTCCTCGCCAGTCCCTTCGGCATCCGATCGCTTCGGAATCGACGTTAGCCTGAGCGAAAATCATGTAATCGTGGGATCAGACTTGGCGGATGCTGGTGCTTCTAATGCCGGAGCTGCGTTTGTTTTCGACCGTTCTACCGGTGCCCTCGTTCACACCCTTAACAACCCTAAGCCCAATGCTAACGATCAGTTCGGGATTGCTACCGATATCGAGGGAAACTTTGCCGTCGTTGGAGCACAGGGAAACAGTGACTCGGGAACGAACGCAGGCTCAATTTATGTATTCGACGCAGGTACCGGTGATCTTCTGTACACAATCGATAATCCCGCGGGGCAAGAGAATGGTCGCTTCGGAAGAACCTTGAAAATCGCTGACGGCCGAGTGCTCGTGGGCGGCGGCGCCGTTGCTGAGTCTCGTAACCCTCAAACGCCAGATGAGCCGAGAGCATGGCTCTATGATTTGCACTCAGGTTCCTTGCTCCATGCCTTCACAGACCCTTTTGACGGCGGCGCAGACGGGTTCGGCAACGATGTCGCGATCAATGATCGGTATGCCATCATTACCGATGTTGAAGACGACAACGGCCTTCCTGATACCGGGGAAGTCTACATTTTCGATATCGAGAGTTATGAACTCCTTGCTCGGATTGCATCTCCAGATCCGGCGTCCCTAGACAGGTTTGCCAGCGTCTACGTCTTCGAGAATACACTGCTTGCCGGAGCCGGAGGAACAACAGTTGAAGGCGTTCGGGCCGGGAGCGCCTATGTCTTTGAACTCACACCAATCCCAGTTCCAGGCGCGTTTGGTCTGTTTGTCTTGGGCATGAGCGGTGCTGCGTGGCTCAGGCGCGTGAGAATAGCAAACAGACCTGCGGCAGCTTAACCTAAAGGAGATTTCATCTGTTTGCGGAGCACGCACAATAGACATTGTCTCTGAAGCCCCTGGCTTTTCCACTAAATCCGTTTTTCGCCCCGTCAAGAGGTGTCGTTCGTCACTCCCATGTTCGCAATCGGCGATTTTCTGAAGTGTGGATTGACCATCAACCGTTGTGACTACTCCGCTGTCCGCGCTCGGCACGAAACCCAGCGGAAACCTTGCCCCGGCAGGTGAGAACGTGCGGCATGAATGTTGCGCGGCATTTCTTGGTCCATTAGCGTCGTTGCTTCAGGAGTTGAGTTATGTGGAATCCGTCGAGCTGGCGTGAGCGTCCGGCTAAGCACATCCCGGACGATTATCCCGATCCCGCCGCGCTGCAAGCGGTGGAGACGGAGCTTGCGAGCTATCCGCCGCTGGTCTTTGCCGGTGAGGTGCGGACTTTGCGCGAGCGCTTGGCGGCGGTGAGCCGCGGCGAGGCGTTCCTGTTGCAAGGCGGCGACTGCGCCGAGAGCTTTAAAGAGTTCGGTGCTGACAACATCCGCGATACGTTCCGGGTGCTGCTGCAGATGGCGGTCGCGCTGACCTACGGCGCTGCTGTGCCGGTGGTGAAGGTCGGCCGCATCGCCGGTCAGTTTGGCAAGCCGCGCTCCTCCCCGACGGAGACGATCGGCGATTTGACGCTGCCAAGCTACCGCGGCGACAACATCAACGGTATGGAATTCACGCCCGAAGCGCGCATTCCCGATCCGCAGCGCTTGCTCAAGGCCTATGGCCAGTCCGCGGCGACGCTGAACCTGATCCGGTCGTTTGCGAAAGGGGGGTATGCGTCCCTGCGCAACGTGCACACGTGGAACCTGGAGTTCGCCCGCGGTCCGCAGAATGAGCGGTACACGGAGATTGCCGACCGGATCTCCGACGCGATGGCGTTTATGGACGCCTGTGGTTTGACCGGGTTCAACGCGCGTCAGCTGAACGAAGTGGAATTCTACACGAGCCATGAGGCGTTGCTGCTCGGCTTTGAAGAGGCGATGACCCGTGTCGATTCCACCTCCGGCGATTACTACGATACGTCGGGTCACATGGTGTGGATCGGTGACCGGACGCGCCAGCCGGACGGCGCCCACGTTGAGTTCTGCCGCGGCATCAAAAACCCGATTGGGATCAAGTGCGGGCCGAGCCTCGAGCCGGACGAACTGCTCAAGCTTCTCGATATTCTGAGCCCTGATAATGAGGCGGGGCGGATCGTTCTGATCAGCCGATTTGGCAAGGACAAAATTGCGGGTCACTTGCCCAACCTTGTCCGTCGGATCACGGCGGAGGGGCGGGCGGTCGTCTGGTCCTCGGACCCGATGCACGGCAACACGATCAAAGCGGACAACGGCTATAAGACGCGTCCGGTTGCATCGGTTCTGGGCGAGGTGGAGCAGTTCTTCGAGATTGTCCGGGCCGAGGGTGCGTATCCCGGCGGCGTGCATTTTGAGATGACGGGCCAGGACGTGACCGAGTGCCTGGGTGGCCTTCAGGCAATTTCAGAGACTGACCTTTCAGAGCGGTACCACACCCATTGCGATCCGCGCCTCAACGCGAGCCAAGCGTTGGAGCTGGCGTTCACGCTGGCCGAGGGGCTCCGGTCGATCCGTGAACGGAAGGCTGCTTAGGCGTCAACCAAAACGGGTGGCCGTGTTCACAGATTGTCAAATCCTGCAGCCTTAAGTTGCGGGCATGGCAAACTTTCCTGTTCCCATGAACGAGGAACGGCGGCAGCGGTTCCTTGATGAGTCCGGGTTCCTCGATGACTCGGCGATCGCTGAGCTCGACGAGCTGATCCAAGCGGCGGCGAGCGAATGGGACGTGCCCATCGCGCTTGTCTCGTTGCTTGATCGCGACCGGCAGTTCTTCAAAAGCTGCATGGGCTTGCCCGATCGCGAAACGGGGCGCGACGTGGCCTTTTGTGCGCATACGATCTTAGGGCGTGAGCCGTTTGTGATCTTGAACGCGACGGAAGACCCGCACTTTGCCACGAACCCGCTGGTGACGGGGGCGCCGCATATTCGCTTTTATGCCGGTGCGCCGATTTCGGTGAACGGTTTTACGCTCGGTTCGTTTTGCATTATTGATAGCAAACCGCGCGCCGCCTTTTCCTCAGCACAGAAACAACGCCTCCAGAGTTTTGCGGATACGGCAGCGCGGATGCTGGAGAAGACGCGGCTTGTTTTGCTTTCGGATCTTCCGCTGCAGGAGCAATTGAAGCTTGCCCACACCCAGCGAGAGCAGAGTGACGCGGAGCTCGATAAAGTTCTTTCGATGCTGGGTCACCAATTGCGTGCGCCGCTTAATTCCATTCAGGGCTTTGCCGAACTGCTTCTGCAGTGTCCTGAGCAATCGCTCAGTTCGGGAACGGTTAAGGAGTATGCGGAGATTATCCGCGACTCGGCCCAGGTGGTGCACCGTACGGTCGAGAATGGCCTGCGTTTTGCGGTGACCGATTTCGCCCACATGCCGACCCAGAAAACGCGGTTTGAGGTGCTCGAGGTCGTCCACACTGCCGCCCAAGATGCGCGCGTTGATGTGGACACGACTGCGCTGTCGCCGTGGCGAGTAACCGCGGATCGGGATCATTTCTATCAGGTTTTCACTACGATGTTCCGCTTTTTTGACGAGGCGGGGATCACCCAAGTGAAGGCGTTTGATACGGTGCACAACGGCGCGCCGACAATCGCGATGGGATCGCGCGACGGCCAAGAGCTTCCCATCGATGACCGTTGTTTCCAGATTTACAAGCCCAGTGTCGATGATGCGAACAGCAGGAGCCAGGGCTGTAACTACAACCTAGTGTATGCTGATCGATTGCTACGGCTCCACAGTTCGGGCTTGCACGCTTATCCATCAAGCGTTGAGGCGCGGGCGTTGGCTTTGACCCTTCCGCCCCTTAGTGCGTGCAAGGAGGAGAATGCGCCAACGACGCTCGGTGCGGTGTCAGCGGCATAAATGTCCGTGGACGGGACGGTTAATCGGTCGCGAACCGTCCGCCCTGTTCCGCGTACGCTTGGGTGCCGTTGGTGAAAACGCGATCCGTTTCGAGGATATCCGCTGGGCTGTGAAGGTAGGAACCGGCGCACTCTTCGCTGTGAAGCTGGCTGTAGAGCGGTTCAAACTCGGTCCGTAGCGTCCGGTCGAGCAAGTCTTCGTAGCTGTCGATGACGAAGTAGGTCTGCTGAAAATCGTCGATACGATAGTCCGTACGCAGCAGGCGCTCTACCGAGAAGCCGATGCGGTTTGGTGAGCTGTCCTCAAGCGAGAAAGCGCTTTCCGCGGGCGACGAGACAATTCCCGCGCCATAGATCCGCATCCCCTCAGGCTTTGCGATCAGTCCAAACTCCACCGTGTACCAATAAAGCGCCGCGAGGTTCTTGAGGCAGCCGGAGTCTAAGCTCTTCAGGCCGCCCTGCCCGTACGCCTGCATGTAATCGGCGAAGACGGGGTTGGAGAGCATCGGCACGTGGCCGAAGACATCGTGGAAGACGTCCGGCTCTTGAATATAGTCGAGCTGATCCGGTTTTCGGATGAAGTTGCCCGCCGGAAAGCGCCTGTTCGCCAGGTGGTCGAAGAACACCTCGTCGGGCACGAGCCCCGGGACCGCCACCACACGCCAGCCCGTATGCTTCTCAAGCGCATCGGACATCCGCTCGAAATGCGGGATGCCGCCTTTGCCGAGGTCGAGGACCTTCAGACCGTCTAGAAAGGCGTCGTCTGCGCGCCCTGGCAGAACCTTCGCCAGACGGGCGTAGAGCGTGTCCCAGACGCCGTGTTCGTCGGCGGTGTAGGCGTCCCAGTCCTGGGGGATGGTGTAATCCGACGCAGGCTCTTCGCTCGCGCGGTGAAAGCGGGGATCTCCGTCCATGACCTTCGGTCCTCCTTCGGCGCCACGCCTAACGGAGGTGGACTTTGAGCGAAAGACCAGGAGGTGTCCTTGACCGGGCGCAAACCGGATAAACTAGAAGATCTTGAGGATTTCAGCCGACCGTCGTGGGTCGCCGAGCGGGCACGGGAGCGGCCTGGCAAAGGGGTTCTGACGCCGGTGGATGCTCAGTTCGCGCATGGCAAATCGGAGGCTCGAGATCGCCTCATCCCAAGTGTCCTCACACAAACGCGTCCCCTGGAACGGTAACCGCATGTTGCCTCCACAGCTCTCTGGCCTTGGCCTCGCAGGGCATTGGGGCACGGTGCCGGAGAGAATGGGGCAATTTTGCGGCAAGGTCTGCGTTGCGGCAGCACGAGGGGTTGTCTCCCTAAAGGACCGCGAGCATGGATTGAGGGGGCCTTGGAAGATAGCGAAGAGGGCAAACGGACGATGGTGGAGCGACTGAGAGCAGGCGTTGCTGGCGCGGGCGTTTTCGGCGGTTACCACGCGAACAAATATGCTGAGGCAGAGGACGTTGGTCTGACCGGGATTTTCGACCTGGATCTCGGCCGCGCCATGGACCGTGCTGCCGAGCACCAGGCGCAGGCGTTCGACGATTTCGATGCGTTCATATCAGAGGTCGACATCCTGACGATAGCGACCCCGGCGACGACCCATGCTCCCCTGGCACAGGCCGCGATTAACGCGGGCAAACACGTCCTGGTCGAGAAGCCAATTGCCATGGACGTGGCGGATGCTGATGCGCTGATCTCGGCAGCGAAGGACGCGGGCGTGGTGATCCAAGTGGGGCACCAGGAGCGGTATGTCGCCGATGCGTTCGGCCTCTTCGATCGCGATACGCCGAAGGTGGTGACCTCGCGTCGCCTGAATAAATACAGCCCCCGCGCCGGAGATGTCTCGGTGGTGCTTGATCTGATGATCCATGATCTGGATCTGCTCGCCGAACTGACGGGTCAGGACAACGCGCGCGTGGTCTCCGCAGAGGCGCGGCGCGAGCGCTCCGAGCATGCGGATTATGTCGATGTGACCTTGGCGATTGGGGGCATCGAAGCGCGGCTTATGGCTTCCCGGCTGGAGGAGACCCCGCTGCGTGATCTCACGCTCGACTACGACGATGGGACTGTGACGCTTGATTTTCTGGGGCGCCAGGTGACCAACACGACGGGCACCCCTGTCGCGGCAGACTTTTCTGCGGACACGTTGCCTCCGTCGCTCAAGGACCCCCTAGCATTCGGTACACAGAGCTTTATCGCTGCGGTTCGTCGCGGTGCTGCGCCGATTGTTCCGGGGCAGGCGGGGCGCCGCGCCTTGGCTCTGGCTCTCTTGGTTGAGGACGCGATCCGTGACTGATGCGCTGAAGATCGTCCTTGCCCAGCTTAATCCCATCGTTGGTGATGTTGAGGGCAACACGGAGCTTATTCTCAAGGCGCGCGCAGAAGCGGGAGACGCTGACCTCGTTGTCTGCCCCGAGCTGTCGGTTTCTGGATACCCCCCAGAGGATTTGGTTCTTCGCCGGTCCTACACGGCGGCATGCCGAAAGGCAGTGGATCGCTTGGCCGAGGCGACCGCCGACGGAGGTCCGGGTCTATTGATCGGCGCGCCGTGGGCAGACGATCAATCGCCTGGGCGCCGTCCGTTTAATGCTGCGATTATGCTCGATGGCGGAGCGATCACTGGGGTCGCGCGCAAGGTCTGCCTACCCAATTACGGTCCGTTCGACGAGCCGCGGACGTTCAAGCAAGGGCCTGCGCCTGCGCCCATTGCGTTTCGCGGTACCCGCCTCGGCGTCATGATCTGCGAGGATATGTGGTATCCCGAGCCGGCGCAGACGCTAGCCGAACAAGGCGCGGAGATCCTTGTCGTGCCGCACGGTTCGCCGTTCCGTACCGCTGTTTCCCAGGAGCGGTTTTACCACGCCCATGCGCGATCCAAGGAGACAGGCCTGCCGCTGGCGTTCATCAACCAGTGCGGCGGACAGGATGAACTGGTCTTCGACGGCGGATGTTTCGTTGTCGATGCGGGGCAGGTGTACGGACAATTGCCACTGTTTGAGCAGGGTGCTCTGCCGGTGGCATTTCTTCGCGACAACGACCGTCTCGTGCCCCAGCCAACCGCCGCGGAACCGTGGTCGACGGGGGAGCGGGTCATTTATGAGGCTCTCGTCACCGGCACGCGGGATTACGTCCAGAAGTCGGGTTTCCAATCGGCCGTGATCGGCCTTTCGGGCGGTATCGATAGTGCTTTGGTCGCCGCTATTGCCGTGGATGCTCTGGGGCCGGAGAATGTCCATTGTGTGCGTTTGCCCAGTCGCTATACCTCCGCAGGCTCGATGACCGATGCCGAGGCCTGTGCGCAGGCTTTGGGCGTTCGTCTTGATACCGTGGATATTGAACCAGCCTTCCAAGCCAGCCAGACGATGCTGGCCCACGTTTTCGAGGGTCGTGACCCCGACGTGACCGAAGAGAACCTTCAGTCGCGCATTCGCGGAACGATCGTCATGGCCATGTCCAACAAGCTTGGTTCGATGATGCTCACCACCGGCAACAAGTCGGAGATGTCGGTGGGTTACGCGACGCTCTATGGTGATATGAACGGCGGATATAATCCGTTGAAGGACGTCTATAAGACCACGGTTTTCGCGCTCAGCCGCTGGCGGAACGAAGACAAGCCAAGCTTTGCCCTTGGTCCCCACGGCGAAGTTATTCCTGAGGTCATTATCACCAAACCTCCGTCAGCGGAGCTTCGTGAGGATCAAAAAGACGAAGACAGCCTGCCGCCTTACGACGAGCTCGACAAAGTCCTCTTTGGGCTGACCGAAGAAGACGTCGGGGTGGATGAAATGATCAGGCGCGGCCACGACGCAGCGCTGGTCCACCGTGTCCGGCGGCTGTTGTTCACGGCGGAGTATAAGCGCCGACAGTCGGCGCCCGGGCCGAAAGTCTCGACGCGTTACTTCGGACGCGACCGACGCTATCCGATCGTGAACAGGTTTGGTGATCGATAATCACACGCGTACTTTGCTGCTGTTCACAAATGTTTGTGTTTGCGATCGGTCCTTCAGGGCGCATGCTTTCTAGGTGAAAGACAGCGAAGTTGTTGGCTTGGTTGCCAAAATCGCTGTGTTCGGCCCTTTCCTCCGGGCGCTGCATGGCGTTGGTAACCAAAGCCGAAGCACCTCGAATAGAGGGGCATCAACTTGTTAAGGATGACCACCATGAAGAAATTGATCTCCGCCGCAGTCATTGGTTTATCGGTTGCCGCTTTTGTTCCGACCACGGCATTCGCCGCTGATCCGGTCAGCACCGGCCGGTTCAACAACGTCGCGGTTGGCGGATACGATACGGTATCACTGTTCGAAGGTGACGGCGTTGGTGTTGAAGGCTCTGCAGACTTCACGACGACTTATCAGGGTGCGGAATGGCGTTTTGCGAGCGCGGAAAACCTCGCGAAGTTCCAGGCCGATCCGGAACAGTTTGCACCGGCCTATGGCGGCTACTGCGCGTGGGCGATGGCCAACGGAAACCTGGCCTGGGGCAATCCCAAAAACGCCAATGTTGTCGGCGGCGTGCTTTACCTTAACTATAACTCATCGATTGAAAAACGTTGGCTGAAGGACCCAGAAGGGTTCATCGAGAAAGCTGATGATCAGTGGCCTGAAGTTCTGAGCTAAGGTCGATCTGCGGCCGGTGCGCGGGAAGAGGCGCCCGCTACTCCTTACCGGCTGCCACGCCAGAGTTCAGATAGAACGCTCCCGGTCCTCCCCCTCAACCGGGGGCGTTCGCTTGTCGCTAAGACCAAGAAGGCCCGGGATCAGCCAACCTGATCCCGGGCCTCTTTCTAAGCTTTATCGGTTGTTCAGCGCTTACGCTGCCTTGCGTCGCCGCGGGGGGCCTCGCCCAAAGGGCGGAAAACGACGGCGCCGACTAGAAGTACTCGACCTTCTCGATTTCGTAGACGCGGCTGCCGCCAGGCGCGGCGACTTCGACGCTGTCACCCTCCTCCTTGCTGATGAGGGCGCGGGCGATTGGTGAAGAAATCGAGATCTTCCCGTCTTTGAGGTCCGCCTCGAGCTCGCCAACAATCTGGTAGCGCTTCTGTTCCTCGGTATCCTCATCAATCAACGTCACCGTGGCGCCGAACTTTACTTGCGGACCCGTCAACGACGCGACGTCGATGACCTGGGCGCGGCTGTGCTTGTCCTCCAGGTCAATGACCTGGCCCTCGATCCACGACTGACGCTCCTTCGCGGCGTGGTACTCGGCGTTCTCCGAAAGGTCGCCGTGGGCGCGCGCTTCCGCAATCGCTTGGATGATGGCCGGACGTTCGACGGATTTCAGATGCTTGATGTCCGCTTCCAGCTTGTCAAAGCCGGCTTTGGTCATCGGGAACTTGTCCATGGTGATACTCTCCTGATCCCCAAGCGGCACCGAGAAGGGGTGCAACGCGCAAGGGGATCAGCGGTTGTAGTCCTGCAAAGGCCGAACTTCAAGATCGCCGCGGCGCAGCGCTTCGATCGCCCGAACGATGGCCCGGGCGCCATTCAGCGTTGTAATACAAGGAATACGCCGTTGGAGAGCCGTCGTGCGGATGGACCGGCTGTCGGCGATCGACTGGGCCGTCTCGGTGGTGTTCAAGATCATGTGAACAGTGCCGTTGATCAGCGCATCGACGACGTGCGGCTGTCCTTCGAGGACCTTATTCACCCGCTCAACGGGCAGGCCTTGATCGGCCAAATGGGTCTGGGTGCCGCCCGTTGCGATGAGGGAGAAGCCCAGCCCGACCAGCTCGCGGGCGACCTCGGTGATCGCGTCCTTGTCCTGGTCCTTCACGGAGATGAAGACACAGCCCTCAAGCGGCACGCGCACGCCTGCCGCGATCAGCGACTTGGCGCGGGCCTCGTCAAAGCCTGCATCGATGCCCATGACCTCGCCGGTCGAGCGCATCTCGGGGCCGAGCACCGTGTCGACGCCGGGGAAGCGGCTGAATGGGAAGACGACTTCTTTCACCGCCGTATGCTGAAGGTCACGGGGCTGAAGGTCGAAGTCCGAGAGCTTCGCGCCTGCCATCACCCGCGCGCCGATCTTGGCGACCGGGATGCCGGTGGCTTTGGCAACGAAGGGGGCTGTGCGCGAGGCGCGGGGGTTGACCTCGATCAAGAAGATATCCTCGCCTTTGATCGCGTACTGAACATTCATCAGGCCGCGCACGCCAAGATCGAGTGCGAGAGCTTTTGTCTGCGCTTCGAGCTCCGCAACAATGTCAGGGGACAGAGAATAGGGCGGTAGGGAGCATGCGCTATCGCCCGAGTGCACGCCTGCTTCCTCGATATGTTCCAGGATACCCGCGACGTACACGTCTTCACCGTCACAAATGGCGTCTACGTCGCATTCGATGGCATTGTCGAGGTAATGATCGAGGAGGAGCGGTGCGCCGGAGGAGAAGACCACATTCGACGTGGACAGATAATGGGCAAGGGACGCCTCGTCGCGGATGATCTCCATCGCCCGCCCGCCGAGCACGAAGCTAGGGCGCGTCACGAGCGGATAGCCCACTTTCTCCGCCGCGACGAAGACCTCCTCCGTGGTCGCCGCAGTTGCACCTGCGGGCTGTTTGAGGCCGAGGCGCTGGATCATGCCGTGGAATTGCTGGCGGTCTTCGGCGCGCTCGATCGCTTCCACGGGCGTGCCCAGAATCGGCACGCCGAGGTCGGCTAGTGGCCGCGCCAGGTTCAGCGGCGTTTGCCCGCCATACTGAACGATGACGCCCAAAAGCTCGCCCGCCTCCATCTCCCGCCGGATGAGCGCGAGGGTGTCTTCGGCAGTCAGCGGCTCGAAATAGAGCCGGTCTGACGTGTCATAGTCCGTGGACACCGTTTCGGGGTTGCAATTGACCATGATGCTCTCAATGCCAGCATCAGCAAGTGCGAAGGCGGCGTGCACGCAGCAATAGTCAAACTCGATCCCCTGGCCGATCCGGTTGGGCCCACCGCCCAAGATCACCACCTTCTTGCGGTCGGAGATGTCCGCTTCGTCCGTACCCGACGGTTCGTAGGTGGAGTAGAGGTAGGGCGTGGCTGCTTTGAACTCACCGGCGCAGCTATCGATCCGCTTAAAGACGGGTTTGACCCGCCGGTCTTCGCGGTGCTCGCGCACCTCGTCCTCGCTACCGCCAGCCAGTTGCGCTAAGCGGCGGTCGGAAAAGCCCATGGATTTGAGCTCGTGGAGGGCGCGGGAATCGCTCGGCAGTCCGTCGCGTTCCACCGCTTTCTCCGCTTCGACGATCCCCAGCATTTGCTCGATAAACCAAGGGTCGTAGGCAGTGATTTGCCGGACTTGCTCCGTAGGCAGACCCATGCGTAGAGCTTGCGCCGCAACGCGCAGGCGCTCGGGCGTCGGTGCACTGAGCGCTTTGCGGAGCGCAGCGACGTCGTCGTCGCCGCCAATCCCTGAAATGGCGATCGGGTCGAGGCCGGAGAGGCCTGTCTCCAGGCCGCGCAGCGCTTTCTGCAAGCTCTCTTGGAAGGTCCGGCCAATCGCCATCACTTCGCCTACGGACTTCATGGCCGTGGAAAGGAGCGGCTTGGCGCCGGGGAATTTCTCAAACGCGACCCGCGGAATTTTGGTGACGACATAGTCGATCGACGGCTCAAACGACGAGGGGATCACCCCGCCGGTGATGTCGTTGCGCAGCTCATCGAGGGTGTAGCCGACGGCCAGCTTGGCGGCGACTTTGGCGATGGGGAAACCTGTCGCTTTTGAGGCGAGGGCGGAGGAGCGCGACACCCGCGGGTTCATCTCTATGACGACCAAGCGCCCGTTTTCAGGATTGACCGCCCACTGAACGTTCGAGCCGCCGGTCTCGACACCGATCTCGCGCAGCACCGCGATCGAGGCGGTGCGCATCTTTTGGTATTCTTTGTCCGTAAGCGTCATAGCTGGCGCCACGGTGATCGAGTCGCCAGTGTGAACGCCCATGGCGTCCACGTTCTCGATCGAGCAGACGATGATGCAATTGTCCGCGCGGTCGCGGACCACTTCCATCTCGTACTCTTTCCAACCGAGGAGGCTCTCGTCGATGAGCACTTGACCGACCGGCGAGGCATCAAGACCTGCACGGACGATCTCGGCATACTCGTCACGGTTATAGGCGATGCCGCCGCCCGTGCCGCCGAGGGTGAAGGCTGGCCTGATGATCGCGGGAAGGCCGATCTCATCGAGCGCCTTCATCGCATCGGCGTAGCCTTGGAAGCGGTCGTAATCGACGATCTTTCCGTCTGCGTCTTTAATCGCGGGAGAGCTTGCGATGGCGGACCGCGGGTTTTCGAGCCCGATCTTTTCCATCGCCACACGGAACTTCTCGCGGTCCTCAGCCTTGTCGATGGCGTCGGCGCGGGCGCCGATCATTTCAACGCCGTAGCTCTCAAGGACGCCGAGCCGGTCAAGCTCCAGCGCGCAGTTGAGCGCCGTCTGCCCGCCCATGGTGGGGAGGAGGGCGTCGGGCCGCTCCTTGGCGATCACCTTCTCGACGAACTCAGGCGTGATTGGCTCAACGTAAGTCGCGTCGGCGAACTCCGGATCGGTCATGATCGTTGCCGGGTTCGAGTTCACCAAGATGACCCGGTAGCCCTCTTCCTTGAGGGCCTTCACCGCTTGCACGCCGGAATAGTCGAACTCGCATGCCTGGCCGATGATAATGGGCCCGGCGCCGATGATGAGAATGCTCTCGATATCTGTGCGTTTGGGCATGGGGCGGCTCCGGCTGGCGCGTGGTCAAACGGCTGAGCCGTTAATCACGTGCGCCGCGCAAATCAACGCCTGAATGCGCTCGGCTACCCGAATGTGAAAAGCGCAACGGCCGCCAAAGCACCGAAGATCAGGATCCGGCTCTCGGTCCACCAGTCGATCTTGATCTGCTTGCTCAACGCCCAGAGAGATACCGGCAGGTTGACCAACCAACTGAGGCTAAACGCCAACACCGCGGGCATCATGCCAAGGGTCTGATAAATGAGCGGGACACCGATCGCTAAGGCGACGGCTCCGACGACCCGCACATACATAAACGCTTGGCTGTCGCCGCCTGTGAGGATCACCGCGTTGATCATGATCAGCGGCGAGGACAACAGCAGGAACGCGATGAACGGGACGAACTCCTTGGCGGGTTCAAACGCGTCTTTGTAGAAGAGCGTGAACAGGAGATCCGCGCCGACGACCATGACGAGGAAGGATCCCATGGCGAAGGCGTCGGCCAACAGGCGGAACCGCTTATAGACCCGCGGGACGGACTTGGGATCGCGCCGACGGCACTGCGCGATTGCGGGGAAGCAGATCTTGAAGATGATGCCGCGCACCGAGTCGTTGAGGACTTTGATCCAAACCCCGGCAATCATGTAAAGCGAGAATGTCCGCGCGTCGAAGACCGAGCCGAAGATGAGCTGGTCACCGCGACCGATGACGAAGCCGGCGATCCCTGCGATCACGAGCCATTTTCCGAAATTGAAGATCTCGTTGAAGCAGTCGCGGTTGAACTCAAACGCCATAGCCGGGCCGCGGAGCCAATAGTGCGAGCCCAGGGTGCGCAGTAACATCGAGCCGATCGATCCGACGAGAAGCGCCCATGCACCGGCGCCCATCATAGCGGCAACCACCATCATTGGGATGGCGGAGAAGCGGGTGACGATCTCCATGACCACCAAGCGCTTCATGTCCAGGTTGCGCTGGGCGAACATGATGCTGGGCGACTCAAAGGCCGTCACGATCGCTTGGATCGCGGCAACGGCGATGAAGGCTGGGGCGATATCGAGGGCCCAGATGCTCTCTTCGGGGACCTTGTCATGGTTGACCGCGAGCACGGCCGCGATCACCCAGATGACCACCGCCATCATTACGTTGCGGGCGACTTGGGTGACCCAGACCGTTCGCAAGAACGCCGGGTCATTGCCGCGATCCGACCGAACGACGCTGCCGTTGAGGCCGATATCGGTGAAGGTGGAGAGCAGGAACTGGATGCTGAACGCGACGGCGACGAGGCCGAAGGCTTCCGGCATCAAGAGCCGCGCCATGATGAAGTTCGATGCCAGCCGAATGACCGCCCGCGCCGCGAGGCTCATCCCGACCCAGGCGCTGGCCTGGGCTGAGTTTTTCAGCAATTTCGCGATCGCGTCCTGGCCCATGAAGCGAGCCATCTGACGGGTGAAAAACGCTGGAACGGTGTTGCTCATGCTGACGACTGCTGGGGTTCGGAAGCCAAAACGCGGCCAAGTGTTGCTGCGCTACGCGTACTCTTGGTTGCCGTAAACGGGGACCGCGTCGGCGCGCTGGGCACGCTTTGATTTGGCATAGCCGTAGGCCCAGCTGATCCGCGTGTAGGCAACGCAGAGGCCGATCAGGATGAAGCCGATCTCTTCGGTTTGATAGCGGAGCGATGTCGTGGCGATGCCGCTCGCATAACAGGCCATCGCACCCGCCAACGACGCGCCAAGAAGGCGCCACCAGCCGTCGTCTGGGTCAACTCTGCGGGCTGTTCTGAATGCGAGGAACCCAGCGAGAATGTGCGCCGCCGCGAATAGACCAGCGATCGGCAACCCATAGCTCAGCGCCTTGCTCAGGTAGCTGTTCACGACGTCGATGATGCCTTCACCCTGGATCAGGGTCTGCATTTCTGGCCGTTCACGGAAGAATGGATCACCTGTCAGGGGTTTATCCATGACCACTGGCCAGCTGACTTGGGTGAGGCGGACGCGGTAGTCCTCCGTGTCTTGCTCGCCGATGAACGGGAGGTAGGCGATGATGCCCTGTCCCGTCTCAGTGAAACTGGCGGCGATGCCGACGGCAACGACAACCATGCCCGCGATGAACAGCCGGCTAAAGCTGTTGCGGAGGGCGAGTATCAAGATGAAAGCGCCAACGATCCCCGCCAAGAACGGCCCCCGCGAGGCGGTCATGAACACTGCGAAAATCATCAGCACGATGAACCCGGCCTGGAAAAGGCGGCTTTTCAAACGCAGAGCCCAGGGTACCGCCGCCAACGTCGCGCACATGAGAACGAGGCCGTAATTGATGTAGGCGTAGCCGAAGGTCGACGTGACCCGAAGCAGCGTTCCCCGCGATTTCGCTTCGATTCCGGCGTCGAAGAGCTTCGCGACTTTGTAGGAATACATGTTCCAATAAATCACCTGGCAGATGATCCCGACGCAGCCCGCGATGAGCATCGCGATCACGAAGCCACGGACGACTTGCTCAAGCGCTTCTCGGGTTCGGATCACACGGCTGAAGGCGAAGTAAGCGACGCCGAGAGTCAGGAGATTCTGGACTCCGGTGCGGAGGTCATTGGTGAACGTTGTGTTTCGGAAGTCGAGGAAGAAGATCCCGACGACGATTGCCAGCACCAGAGCATCCACAGTCCCCGCGCCTTTCAGGTGACCACCGCCGCGCCGGAAAAAGGCTGGCGTCAGAAGCAGGATCCCGAGGAGCAGCGGAACAGTTAAGTTAATCAGGTAGTTGACACCTGGCAGCGGCAAGAACGGCAGGCCGGGCGCGGGCAAGGTCACCATCAAGAACAACGCCAACACCATCGGGTCGATCCGCTGCGCCGAGGCCAAAATGATGACCGTCAAAAACGCAAAGAAGACCAACGCATTAGGCGAGATGAAGAAGGCCGCAGACGCGAAGATGAACAGTGTCGCAAGGCCAAAGACCTCGGAGCGACTGAACATATCGCGGAAGACAAAGAGCAAGAGTCCGACGGCAATGGCGCAGCCGATGCACGCGTACATAAAACCCGCAAGACTGGCCATCATGGCAGCGGACCTCTCCAAACCAACGCGGCCAAACCCGTGACCGATTCCAAATTCCTAACGCGCAATGACGAAGAAGTCCTCAAGACGTGTAGACCCCATCGCTGCGGCGTTTCAGCTAAAATCCCACTTCGGATCGAACCCAAAATTGTCTTGCAACAGCTGGGCCTGCTCCGAGAAGCGCGCATTTAGCTCGCCGCGCTCGCTCTCGTGAAGCTCAAAGCGACCCGGGATCTCAACCGGTTTCCGCATCGATTGCTTCAATTTCTCCCGCGCGCCCGCCGGAACGATGGTGGTGGCTACTTTCTTAAGGCCCCCCACTTGGCTCATTTGCTCCCACAGCGGGTTCGCGCGGGTCCGCGCGTTCATAGCATTCTCGCGCTCTCGCTCTGCTGTGAAATTGAGGTCATCAAGGCCGAGAAAGGCGCCGATCTGGCGCATTGTCCCGGATCCGTCGGCGACCAGTTGCTCGAGCGTGAGCAAGTGCAGGTCACCGCGCTCGAACCACGGGCGATAGTGCTCAAGCTGTCCAGCATAGTCGGAGCACGCGAGGTTCACTGGGGACAGCCCCGCGTCGAGGCCGTGATCCTTCCGCGGTGAAATGAACTGGCCGACCTCTTTTTGCTTCAGCGCCACATGACGGGCATGGCTCACCAGCCGCTCGACGGGGTGGCGCATGATGTAGAGGAACTTGAACCGCCGGCCTTCTGCTTCAGCCGCTTTGAACCGATCGATCACGCCGCAGGTGAAGGGCGCTTTCGTGTAGTCGGTGCTGCCGTCCAGCGCGTAACGGCTCGTGCCCTCCTGCCAAGCGAAGAGCCCCTCGTACCAATCCCAACCCATCGCGTGGACTTCTTCAAAGGCGAAGAAACCGGGCTCTTTCGGTCGGGCGCCAACGACGTGGGCGTGTGCGTCGAGCTGCGCGAACAGGGTCGTGCTGCCGCTCTTCATCGAGCCAATAATGACGACGTAATCGCGGATCACGCGCGCTCTCCCTCGCTGACGTTAGCCAGCTAGCACTGCGTCACTAACGAAAGGGTTGCTGCCGCGTTCGGCGCCAAAGGTGCTCATTGGCCCGTGGCCTGGGATGAAGTGCGTGTCGCTGCCGAGCGGCCAGAGCTTTGAGCGAATCGACTGGATCAGCGTTGCATGGTCGCCCCGGGGAAAATCGGTTCGGCCGATGGAGCCTTTGAAGAGGACGTCCCCAACAAATGCGAGCTTCGCCTCCTTCTGGTGGAAGATGATGTGTCCAGGCGTGTGGCCGGGGGTGAAATAGACGTCGAAGGTGACGCCGCCGATCTCGACCTGGTCTCCCTCATCGAGCCAGCGGTCGGGGACAACGTTTTCGCCTTCGCCTCCCGCGCCGAAGCGCTTGGACTGCTCGGCAATTTGGGACATCCAGAAGACTTCTTCTTTGTGCGCCCCTTCGATGATCGCGCCTGTTCGCTTCTTCAGCTCCATGGCGCCCGAGGCGTGGTCCAGATGGCCATGGGTCAGCCAAATCTTCTCAATCTTCGCATCCATAGCCTCGACTGCGGCCATCAACTTATCGACCTCGCCGCCGGGATCGATCACCGCAGCCGCGCCGTTTGAGGCGCGAACGATGGAGCAATTCTGCTGAAACGGCGTGACCGGCACGACCTGAACTTTGAAGGGAGGTTTTTGCGTCATGGCCTCAGGATAACCCGGCCAGTGCTGCACTGCAAAGCTATTGCCCTAGCCGCGGCCGAGAAGCTTTTTTGCTGCGCGCTTGATCGGATTTCCGCGCTTAGCGGCCTTTTGTTGGCCGCCTCCTGACGTCCCATGGGTTTTCCCGGGGCGTGCGAGGATCGCCTCTTTGAATTTCTCATAATTGTCCGCGGGGCGGCGGCCTTTAGCGCTTCCCATCCGCGTCTGCATCGGGCCGGGGACGAGCTCGAAGATTGAGATCTCCGGGTACTTGTCGCGGTTGACCTCACCGGCCAGGGCGCGGGTGAGCGTATGCAGCGCGCCCTTGGAGACTGAGTAAGAGGAGCTCCCGGGGAGCGTCGCCTTGTCGGCGTTGCTGCCGACCATGACGATGCGGCCCGAGCGCTGCTTCTCCATGATCGGAAGGACCGCGGAGCTGAGAGCGAAGGGGCCGAGCAGGTTGGTCGCCATGGCGTCCCACCAAACCCGCGGGTCTTCTTCATGCACGCTCGCCCGGCGGTAGACAGCGGCGTTGTTGATCAGCACATCGATGCGCCCGTGGCGGGCCATCACATCGTCGACCAGGCCTTGAACAGCATCGGGATCCGAGACATCGGCGGTATGCAGAGTCACGCGGGCGGGATCGTGTCCCTCCAGCGCGCGTTTCAGTTTGTCTTCGGATCGCCCGATGGCTGCGACCGTTGCGCCGTCATTGAGGAAGCCTTCGGCGAGGGCCAGGCCGAGACCCGACCCGGCGCCCGTGATCATCACCACCAGGCCTTCTGGGCCGGTGATCTTGCGCGGTTCCTCCGTGGACGCCTGATCGTCGTGGACGCCTGGACCGTCAGGCTCGAAGGAAAGGATCGACGTTTCTCTGTCCGGGTAGAGCTGATTGTGGATGTGATCGGCAACGCGCAAGGCATTGGCGGCGATCGTCGCGCTGGGATTGACCCCGCCACTCGACGGCATCACCGAAGCGTCGACGACGTAAAGGTCGTCGATGTCGTGGGTTTTGCAATGGGCATCCACCACGCTGGTGTGCGGGTCGTCTCCAGCGCGAAGCGTTCCGCTTGGGTGCCCGAAATTCATCCGCACACCGCGGTCGATAAGGATGACCAGATTCCGCCGCAGCGTTTTCTGGATCATCTTGCGCATACGGAATGTTCTGCTGCGCAGCTCGTCGCGAACCGTGTAATCGATGCGAAAGCCTGACGGCTCGTCGGAGTCGGGAACGATCCGGTTCTCCCGATACGGAAGATCTTCAAGGATCGCGGTCATGATCTGGGCTTTGCCGAAGAGCTTTGACCCGATGATCGCTGCGATCCCCAGCGCCTTTCCAAAGAAAGGGATGCCGTTAACAATCCGCTGCGGAAACAGCTGCGTTTTCAGGTAGGTGTGGATGATGGCCCGATCGGCCGCGGGGCCGACGGTTTGGACACTGCCGAATTTGGCGCCGTCGTGGGCGTAGAAGTCGTTGAACGCGAGGCTCTTGCGCGGACCGGTGTCGTCGGCCTGTTTCTTCGGCCAGACAGCGAACTGGTTGCCGATGTGGAACATCAGGCACTGGCCTACGAGGCCTGAACTGTTGGCTAAACCTCCGTTGCCGGACTGCATCAGCAAAAGAGGGCTGAGAAGCGCGCCGCCCGCGAGGATGATTTTCTTTGCGTGGGCCACATCTGGGCGGCCATCGTGGTTGTACCGTACACCGATGGCCTTGCCATCAGCCGTTAGGATTTCTTCGACCTCGGCGAGCCCTTGGTAATGCGCGCCGTGCTCAAGCGCCTGTTGTAAGAAGCCGTTGTCCGCATCGATCTTACAATCCATCCGGCACAGCCGTCCGATGCACTCCTGGCAGCGCGGCAGGTGGCGGACCGCGGTGTGGACGCGGTAGGGATGCAGGCCAACAGCTTCGAGGTCAGCCTTGAGGTTGGCATCGCGGGCACTCAGTTCAGGGGGCGGACGAACGAACTGCCCCTCACTTGCCGGTCGCAAGGGATCAGGTGTGCCGCATACGGAGAATTGACGCTCGACAAAGCCATAGTATGGCTCAAGCGCATCATAGCCGAATGGCCAAGCCTCGGGCAGTAAGCTGTCGTCGCCGCCTTTGTGGTGTCGTCTTGGTTCAAAGTCGCGGGCGTCGAGGCGTTCGATGGCTGCGCCGTAGAAAATCGATGATCCGCCTGCGCCGGATCCCAGCGGCAAAAAGCGCTCTTCACGGATTTTATCGACGTCGACGGCGACCTTATAGGGCCACCAGCCTTGGGCCATGCGCACTTGGGCGCCGTCGCCCTTCGCCGCTTTGCCTGAACCTGCCCGGTGGGTGTTCATCCCGCGCTCGAGGATCAGAACCTTGGCACCGAGGCGCGCAAGCCCATAGCCCGCTGCTGCGCCGCCCATTCCGGCGCCGACAACGATCGCATCCCACGGCTCCTGTGCGGGCGGTTCGGCCATGCTCCTCCCAATGACGGCGCTCCGACCGTTGAACTATCGGAACCGGCGTTAACTTAAGGTGATTGCAGCTGTCACGCCGGGTGCGGCATCAGCGGTGGTGCTCGATGTGGCTGTCCACGAGGGCCTTGTTGTAGGCCCTGAGCGCGCGGATTTGAGTGACCGTGCCAAGGAGCTTGTTCTCGCCTCTGCCTGCCGTGACCGGCATCGCGTCAAGGCCCAGGCGCCCCATTTCAGCCAGCGCTTCGCCAAGCGACTGGGTCGCGAACAACCGGTCGGCCGTCTCCTCCAGCGGAGCGGCCGTTTCCGGCACAGGCCGCATGACATCGCGCACACGGATGGTTTGCAGGATTACCCCCTGGGGGCCTTCCGAGAGGTCGTAGCCGCGCTGGTTGAGTTGGTAGTGGAACCATGAGGTGCCGAAGAACACCTGGGTGATGACAGACGCGATGCCGACGGCGATCATCAGAGCCGCGGTCATGGTGTAGTCGCCTGTGAGCTCGAAGATAATCAACGTGGTCGAGATCGGTGCACCGATGATTGCGCCTGAGACGGCGCCCATCCCAACGATAGCGAAAAAGGTTGGCGACGCGACAAACGTTCCGAACGCGTCGTTCATCAGGATGCCGTAGGCCGCCCCTGCCATCGCGCCAAGGTAAATCCCTCCAGAGAAGACCCCCGTGCCGAACCGGCAGGAGAGGCAGAGGACGCACGTAAAAACCTTCCCCACAAGGAGGATCAGCAACAGGCCGATTGTGTAATTGCCAGCGAGCGCTGCTGTGGTCGCCTGGTACCCGTAGCCGAGCAATTCAGGGAGGAAGATTCCGATGGTGCCCATCCCCACGCCCGCAACCACGGGCATGGCAGCCGGCGGGATATGGACCCGCGAGATGGCCAGCCGCGCCGTGGTTCGCCCCCAGCCCGCGACGATCAAAAAGCTGACGGCGACGAGCCCAGCCACAATGCCGCTGGCGCCGCCGAGAAACAAATCAAACGGCGAAGCGCCGCCATACTCTGGCATGACGAACCGGTGCAGGTCGCCGAGGTGATAGCGGGTGATCAGCGTGGCGACGATCGAGCTGATGGCGATCGGCGAAAAAATCGACAACGCATAGTTCGACAACACCACCTCGAGGGCGAATAAGACGCCAGCGATCGGCGCGTTGAACGCTGCGGAGACTGCCGCCGCGGCTGCGCAGCCCAGGAGGGTTCGGCTGTCCTTTGCCGAAAGATCAAACGTTTTTGACAGGAAGACCGAGATCGCGCCGCCGAGGAGCACGGCGGGGCCCTCGCGTCCTGCGCTCGAGCCTGTGCCGAGCGCTGTGGCGCAAACGGCGGTGTTGATCAGTCCACTGCGCATCGAGATGGCGCCCGGCGGGCGCGCGCGGGCCTCAATGACTTCGGCCACGCCTTGGCAGCGGATTTCGCCGATAAAGCCCATCTTCCGGCTGAGAAACAGGAGGCACCCCACCAACACGCCGCCTACGACGGGGACGATAAAGGCGCGCAGGGGCTCAAGCTTGCGGGCGCCGGTCGCCAACATCTCGCTGGGCGCGCCATAAGACCAGTCGGTAATGAACTCGATCGCAATGGTGAACGCGAGCACGCCGTAAGCTGTGCCAACGCCGATGAGGGCTGCCAAAGCCCAGACCTTCACATCCGACATCGCCTCGGCGCGCGCGGCTGTGTTCTTGAGCCAATTCTGAACGCGAACAGAGGGCTGGGTCAAAGACATCAGCGCGGGCGCTAACACCCTTCGCTTGGCTTGTCAGGGCGAATTCCGCGAGCCACTTGCAACTAGGGAATGCGCATGGGCTATGCTAGCGGCCACAACGACGAACAATCGGGAGAGCCGGGTCGAATGAGAGTGCTTGTTTGGGGGCTGGGGGCCTTCGCCGCATTATGGGTTGCCGTGCCGATGGAGGCTGCGGCGCAAAGAGGTCAAACGCGCGAGCGCATCGAAGCGCTTGAGGAACAATTGCGGGACCTGCAGGGCTATATCTATGGCGAAGACGGAGCCACTGCGCCGGTCCGGTTCGAAGGCGCTGATCCGGAAGGACGCGCGCGGATCGCAGGGGCGCAGGCGACCGATGCTTCCCTCTCGCCGGAGCTCAGCCTCCGCCTTTCGGGACTTGAGACCGAGATCCAGCGGCTGACGGGCCGGGTGGAAGAGATGTCCTATGCGATGCAGCAGCAACAGCTGCGCATGGATCGCTTGGTGCAGCTGCTCTATCCCGATTATGACGAGCAATCGAACTTGGGCCTTCTTGCGCAGAATGAGCTGCTCAGTGGCCGGACGCGTGAGGCGCCGGAGGCTTATGCGCCTCCCTCGTCGGGGCCAGTTGACCTGGTGACCGGAGGATCCGCCGCGGCGGCAGCCGGGCTTCCGGAATTCGCGAGCGCGTCTGCAGCCTATAGCGCGGGCCGCTCAGCGCTCTTCGCCGGGCGTTTTGACGAGGCGGAGCGGGCGTTTCTGGCGCTGACGGAGAATTATCCGGACAGCCCGGAATATGGAGATGGGCTCTTCTATTTGGCGGAGACCTACCGGGCCCAGGGCGATCGCCGGGCGGCGGTGACTGCGTATTATAACTTCATCCGTTCCCAACCCGACAGCCCACGGGCGGCGCAGGCTTACTTGAACTTGGGGCAGATTCTGGGCGACGCGGGCAACCCGAAACAGGCATGCCGCGTGTGGCTGGTCGGTTTGCAGAAAGTCCCGGATATGGACGAAGAGATCCGTACACAAATCGAAGAGCAGCAGGTCGCTTACTCCTGCCAAGGAGCGCCGACACCTGAGTAACACGCCAGGAACACTGACGTTCGATTGGCCGCTGCCTCCCGGCGAGGCGGCGGCCATTGCCGTTTCGGGGGGTGCGGACAGTTTCGCGCTCCTCCACTGGGCGTGGCAGGCGGGGCATCCGGTCGTCGCTCTTACTGTCGACCACGGCTTGCGCGAAGAGTCTGCGGCGGAAGCGGGCGTGGTGCAGGCATTCTGCAGTGAACGGAACATCCCGCACGAGACGCTGGTCTGGGAGGGAGAGAAGCCCGAGACGGGGATCCAAGCTGCTGCGCGGGATGCGCGCTATCGCCTGCTGTGCCAGGCCTGTGAGCGGCTTGGGCTTGAGCACCTCATCGCTGCCCACACCGCCGATGACCAGGCCGAGACGGTGTTCATGCGTCTGCGCCGCGGCTCCGGCAGGGGCCTCGCGGGCATGCCGCGCCGGCGCAAGATCGCCGCTGGCCCCGGCGAACTCATCACCCTCCACCGTCCCCTCCTCGAAGTCCGCCGAGGAGCACTCAGGGCGTATGCGGAGGAGCATGAGCTTCCTTTTGTCGATGATCCGTCCAATGACGATGATAAATACGAGCGCGTCCGGGTGCGGGCCCTCCTCGCCGCTCTGGAGCAACAGGACTTGCTTACGGTGGAGGCGCTTTGCGGCGTGGCTAGCGAAAGAGCGTTCACCGACCAAAGTTGGCGACTAAGCTCGAACGGTCAGCATTTTTCCTATCAGTACGCGCAGTCGGACGGTGCGTACCTCCTGCCGCGGACTGTCGAGTGGGATGAGCTAAGGCCAGTCCGATTTGTCGAAATCGCTTCGGTCGTGAACGCCATCGGTGGTGGGCGAAAGTCACCCCGAGAACTGTCTCTCCATCTCGATCTTGAATTGCCCGAACAGCTTGCGGGGGTGACGCTGGCCGAGTTGGGTGTCGATGCCGCCGTCGTTGCGTACCGCGAGCCTGCCGCCCTCCTCGCCCGCGCCGATGGCACCCCCGGGTTCACGCCCATCCCCGTCGAGCCGGGCACGAAGCACCTCTATGACCGAAGGTTCATTGTTGAGATTCCGGAGGATATCGCCCCGGAAACCGTGCTGCGGCCCCTGGGACAGCTGATCCCTCGCGATATTGTGCGCTCGACTGTGGCGCGGCAGCGCATTGCGACCTTACCGTGCCTAGCTTTTGGTGACCAAGTCACCCATCTTCCCGAACAAGCGGTCGAGGCTGTGACAAAGGCACTCCAGGGATGGAAGAGGTGCGAATGCTTCTTACCTACACCTGGTGCAGTGTTTAAGGCACGGTCGCTGTTGGCGGAACGCTTCGCCGGAGACGTGATACGTTTTTAAGACCGCGGGTTTACAGAAGACGCTCGCGTAGAAGGGAATATCCATGAACGGTCGCCATTGGATGGTTTGGGGTTTGATGCTCGCGGTCGCCCTGATGCTGATTTACTTCTTCTCATCGGCGACGCCTCCGCAGAACGTCAGCCAATACAGCTACAGCCAGTTCCGAAATCAGGTGCAGCAAGGCGCCATTTCGCGCGCGGTGATCGAAGAGAACACGATTACCGGCGAGCTTGGTAACGGCGAGCGGTTCGTCGTGGCCGTGCCGTCGGGCGCCAAGGCCGCGGACCTCCTCTACGACAACAACGTCACTGTCGAGGTGGTGCCCGAGCAGGATCCGCCGATCCTCCTCTCGATCATCCTTAACCTGCTACCGGTCCTGTTGATCCTCGGCCTCATCTTCTTCGCCATGCGCCAGATGCAGGCGGGGAGCGGCAAGGCCATGGGCTTTGGCAAGTCCAAGGCGAAGCTGCTCACCGAGCGCCATGGCCGCGTGACCTTCGAAGATGTCGCTGGCATCGACGAGGCGAAAGAAGAGCTCGAAGAGATCGTCGATTACCTCAAAGACCCGATGCGGTTCCAGCGCCTGGGCGGTAAGATCCCCAAAGGTGCGCTGCTCGTTGGCCCGCCAGGTACGGGTAAGACGCTGCTTGCGCGGGCCATCGCCGGTGAAGCCAACGTGCCGTTCTTCACGATCTCCGGCTCGGACTTTGTGGAGATGTTTGTCGGCGTCGGCGCGTCGCGGGTCCGCGATATGTTTGAGCAGGCGAAGAAAAACGCGCCCTGCATCATCTTCATCGACGAGATCGACGCTGTCGGCCGGTCGCGGGGCGCAGGCCTTGGCGGCGGTAACGACGAGCGTGAGCAGACACTGAATCAGCTTCTGGTGGAGATGGACGGCTTTGAGGCCAATGAAGGCATCATTCTGATTGCGGCCACCAACCGGCCCGACGTCCTCGACCCGGCGCTGATGCGTCCGGGCCGCTTTGACCGCCAGGTGGTCGTGCCAAATCCTGATCTTGTGGGTCGCGAGCGCATTCTCGGCGTGCACATCAAGAAAGTGCCCCTGGGCCCTGATGTGAAGATCCGCGATCTCGCCCGCGGAACGCCCGGTTTCTCAGGCGCAGACCTTGCCAACCTGGTGAACGAGGCGGCGCTTCTTGCGGCCCGCCGCGGCAAGCGGATTGTCACGAACAAGGAGTTCGAGGACGCCAAGGACAAGATCATGATGGGCGCGGAGCGTCGCTCCACCGTCATGACCGAGGACGAAAAAGCGCTCACCGCCTATCACGAGGCGGGCCACGCGATCGTCGCGCTCAACGTGCCGAAGACTGACCCCGTGCACAAAGCCACGATCATCCCCCGGGGTCGCGCCCTCGGCATGGTGATGCAGCTGCCCGAGCGGGACCGGTTCTCAATGTCGAAGATCGAGATGGAGAGCCGGATAGCGATCCTGATGGGTGGCCGGGTCGCAGAAGAGCTGAAGTTCGGTGCCGAGAACGTCACCTCGGGTGCATCGTCCGACATTGAGCAAGCCACCAAGATGGCGCGCGCGATGGTCACCCAGTATGGTCTGTCCGAAAAGCTCGGCCCGATCGCTTACGCTGAAGACGAGGGCGAAGTTTTCCTCGGCCAGTCGATCGCCAAGTCAAAGTCCATCTCGGGCGACACGGCAAAGCTGATCGAGGAAGAGATCAAGCGGATCGTTAACGACGGCTACGAAGAAGCACGCCGGATCCTCGATGTCGCCAACCGCGAGGATTGGATCAAACTTTCCGAGGGGCTTCTTGAGTACGAGACCCTGACCGGCGGGGAAATCAACGCGCTCCTCGCAGGAGAGCCGATCATCCGCGATGAGCCTGACACACCTGCTGGGCCGCCGCCGAGCTCGGTGCCGACCACGGGGCAGACCCGCGGCGGAAGCATCGATGGCGCTGAGCCTCAGGGCGCTTAGCGGCTTTCTGAGCTTTCACTAACACTGACAAAACCGGCGCCCTGGCGCCGGTTTTTTTCTGCATATCGATGAAAGTGCCAGCCTCTGTCCTTTCCAGGCCGGGCCCGAAGTGTTAACGGATGGTTATCGAGGTCAGTGGTGGGGCTAGACATGAAACGTAATTTCCACGCGATCGATGCGATCGCCTACGCTCTGCAGGCCGGGTTCACTGCAATCCCGACATTCCTGCGACGCGGTTGGCTCGGCGTGGTTGTGTTCTTAGCCTCAATCGCTGTCTTCGCAGGAAGCCTCATGCAGGCCGAAGACGCGTTCGCCGAAGCTGACTTTGCGGCCGTGGTCTATCAATTTGGTGCGATGGCCGAAGGTTTCGTCAGCGATGGAACCTACGACGAAGATGTCGATCCCTTCGAAGGCCTTACGGACGAAGATCGGCAACTGATCGGCACGATCCTGCTCGCTTGGGTCGCCCAGTTTGTGGGCATCATCTTGATGGTGCCCGGCTTCGTCGATGTGTATCGCGGCGCCGCGTATCGGGAGCCGGGCGGGTCTTTCGTCCCGTCCTTCGGCCGCGCCGAGATTAGCTTGGTCGTCGCCTATATCCTGTCGTTCCTCGCGTCGATCGCGTTCATTATCGTCTCAGCCATCCCTGCCGGCATAATCGGCGCTGTCTTCGCGGCGATCGAGGTCCCCGCGGCCATCGTTCTCCCGGTCATCGCGTGGATCGTTGCCGTGATCTGGTTCTCATTACGGATCTCGTTGATCCCGGCAAATGCGGCGATCACGGGCCAAGTGGCTTTCGGCGAAGGGTTTTCGCTGACCGGCGGCCGCGTGTGGAAACTGTTCGGCACGTACGTCCTGCTCGGATTTGTTTTCTGGCTGATCAGCTTGCTGTTCGGCGTTTTGGGTCTCGCTGCTGATCTGACGATCGGCATCGGTTTCTCCCTCGTCGTCAATGCACTCCTGACGATCTACTATTACATCGCATCAACGGCGTTCTACGGTCGGATCACGAGCGATCTTTCGGGCTTGAGCCCTGTTGATGACGGCGAGGGCGCGATGGATCTTGACGATATCGCTTCGGACGACGCCGACGAGACCGAACCTGCTGATGCTCTGCCTGTCGAGGCAGCCCTCGCGATGACGACGCGTATGGTTCCGCCCCAGAAAGCTGCTGCTCCGCGAACGCAGAAGCCGCAGCAGAGCTATGGCGAGCCGATGCGCCTCCGCGATCCCGCCTACGTGCGGCGCCGCTTGCGCTAATCAGAACAGGGCTCGCGGTTAGCCGCGTGTTGCGATACCGAGGCGTATGGAGATCTTCGGTATCGTCAACGTCACGCCGGACAGCTTTTCCGACGGCGGTCGTGCATTTGAAACCCAGGCCGCCGTTGAACATGCCCTCCGCTTAGAAGACGAAGGCGCGGACATTCTCGATATTGGGGGTGAGAGCACCAGGCCTGGCGCCGCGCCTGTCTCTGTCGACGACGAGCTCCAGCGCGTTATCCCGGTGATTTCAGCCCTCGCAGGTCGCGTATCAGCGCGCCTTTCCATCGACACGCGCAAGCCAGAAGTGGCGCGGGCCGCAATCGCGGCCGGCGCTTCGATTTGGAACGACGTTACGGCGTTAAGTTTCGCGCCGGACAGCCTCGAAACGGCAGCCGAGTTGGGATGCGACGTCGTCCTGATGCACATGCAAGGCGAGCCGTCATCAATGCAGCAAAACCCAGTCTATAACGATGTCGTTTCGGAGGTGATCACTTTTTTACGGCAGCGGATCGCCGACTGCGTTGTCGCGGGAATTTCGCGCGAAAAGATTACCGCTGATCCGGGCATCGGGTTTGGTAAAACGCTCGAGCATAACCTCGCGCTGTTTGCTCAGCTTGAAGCATTCGCCGCGCTTGAGACCAAGCTGATGATGGGTGCCAGCCGGAAGCGGTTCATCGCGGCGCTTGATCGCGACGGACCGGCCGACACCCGGATCGGCGGGAGTATCGCTGCCGCGCTGCGCGCCCAACGTGCTGGGTTCACCCACGTCCGGGTTCATGATGTCGCCCAGACCCGGCAGGCTTTGGCTGTGGCGCACGCCATCGGCGCGTGAGCCTGCCGTTCCCTTCCAACAATCAAGACCGTGCTGTCTTCTCCGGTTAACCGGCTTCCGCTACAGCCAAGGCGGTAAGGAGACGGAACATGCGCGGCGACGACCAACCGAGAGAACGCACTGTGTTCGGCACCGATGGTGTGCGTGGCCTGTCGAACGCGGGTCACCTGACGCCCGACGGTGTGATGCGTCTTGGCATGGCGGCGGGGCGGGTGTTCCGACGCGGCCAGCATCGGCACCGGGTGGTCATTGGTAAAGACACCCGTCTTTCCGGCTATATGATTGAGCCTGCCCTTACCGCGGGATTTATCGCGGCGGGGATGGACGTGTTGCTGCTCGGTCCCTTGCCGACGCCGGCGATGGCGATGCTCACCCGGTCGATGCGCGCTGATCTCGGCGTGATGATCTCCGCAAGTCATAATCCGTACCATGATAATGGACTGAAGTTCTTCGGACCGGACGGGTACAAACTATCCGATGCCACAGAGCTCGAAATCGAAAGCCTGATGGCGGATGATATGTCTCGTGCTCTGGCGTCTCCGGACGAACTCGGTCGCGCGAAGCGGATTGACGATGCCGGACCGCGGTACATCGAATTTGCGAAGGCGACCCTGCCCCGGCGGTTAAGCCTCGAGGGCCTTCGCGTCGTGCTCGATTGCGCCAATGGGGCGGCGTACAAGGTCGCACCGGTGGTTCTTTGGGAGCTTGGTGCGGATGTGAAGACGCTGGGGGTCTCGCCCGACGGTTTCAACATCAATGACGGGTGCGGATCAACAGCGCCGCAGCGCCTGCAGGAGGCCGTCAAGGAATACCGCGCTGATATCGGCATCGCCTTAGACGGTGATGCAGACCGGGTCATTATTTCCGACGAGAACGGAAAGCTCGTCGATGGAGACCAAATCCTTGCAACAATTGCCACGTCGCTGCAGCGGTCGGGAAAGCTCAAAGGCGAAGGTGTCGTCAGTACCGTGATGAGCAATATGGGCTTTGAGCGGTTCTTATCTGATCAAGGCATGCGCCTGCACCGGACAAAGGTTGGTGATCGCTATGTCGTTGAAGCGATGCGGGAAAAAGGGATCAATCTCGGCGGTGAGCCGTCGGGGCACGTGATCCTTTCCGATCACGCGACGACTGGTGACGGTTTGATCACGGCACTGAATATTCTTGGTGTCGTGGCTGAGGAAGGCAAACCCGTCTCAGAGGTTTGCGATAATTTCGATCCGTATCCCAACATTCTCAAGAATATTCGTTTTGCCGGCGGCGATCCCCTTCAGGACGCAAATGTCAAAAAGGCTATAGAAGCCGCGGACCTCGCTCTCGCCGATAAGGGCCGCACGGTGATCCGTAAATCAGGGACAGAGCCGCTGATCCGCGTTATGGCCGAGGGTGTCGACGCAGTGTTGGTTGAAAAAGTCGTCGACGATATCTGTGCTGCTGTCGAGCGCGCGCAGTAGGTTCGCTGAACAGTGTACAGAAGGGCACGAGTATGAAAGGCCGTGTGCTTATCATTGCCGGTTCCGACTCTGGGGGCGGCGCAGGTATACAGGCTGATATCAAGGCCGTGACTGCGCTGGGGGCGTATGCCGCGACCGCGATCACGGCTTTGACAGTCCAGGACACAAAAGGTGTTTATGCGGTCCATGATGTGCCTACGGAATTCATCCGTCATCAGATCACTGTTGTTCTCAACGACATTGGCGCAGATGCCATTAAAATTGGGATGATCGGCAGCCGAGCTGCGGGCGAAGCTATTCTCGAAGCGTTAGTTCCTTGGCCGGACATTCCCGTCGTTCTCGATCCGGTTTTGGTCGCCACCAGCGGTGATCGTCTGGGTGATGACGAAGTCGCAGCTCTGCTCATGGGAGAGTTCGCGAAACGCGCTCATGTCGTGACGCCCAACCTGCCAGAGCTCGAAGCCCTCAGTGGGCTGCCGGTTGCCACGGAGTTTGAGCGCGAGGAGGCGGCGCGGCGGTTCATTGACGCGGGCGCGCAGCATGTTCTCGTCAAGGGCGGGCACGATAATGATCCGCAGATCACGGATCTTCTCGTGTCCGCAACCGAGGCTCAGCGTTTTTCAAAGCCGCGCATCGAGACGACCAACACCCACGGCACCGGCTGCACGTTGGCCAGTGCGCTGGCCGCCGGCGTTGCCCAGGGGTTGCCGCTCGAGAAAGCCGTCGGCCGGGCCATCGATTTTGTGCACGATGCGATCGGCGCCGCGCCTGGGCTGGGCGGGGGCCACGGGCCGCTCAACCATGCCGTTTGGAGTGGCGCGAAAGTCAATTGACCTTGCGCGCCAAGCGGGGTCTGGTTACGGGATGATCGCTCTCTTTTTGCTCGTCTCCGATCCTCTGCTCGACTCGTTGCGCGAGATGCCCGAGCCGCCGCCCCGGACGTGCCCGTTCAATCTCACGATGACCTTCGACGCCGATGGCGAGGAGAATGTCGAGTATCTGCGGATCGATCCAGAGACGGAGACAATGACGCGGGTGGACGCCAACGGTGATCCGCTGACGGATGAAGAGGCACCCGAAGCGTCGAGCGATGATGGGTCCGGCGAGGATGACTCGGTTAGCCTCGGTGCGATTGGCTATGAGCAAGCGCTGGACGCACTCGATTTCGCGATGTCTCGCGTTGAAAGCGAGGGCGAGGGCACGCTGTTTCGGGCAAGTGACCTTCCCAAGGGCACGATTGAGCTGAGCGGGAAGGATCTTTCGAAGAACGCCTCGGTCGACTTGCGCGTTTCCGAAGGGGCGGCGGGTCCGTTCATTTCGGAGTATCGCGAGCGCCTTGATAAACCAATCCGTATGCGGCTTGTCGCCAAGATCCAGGAATTCGAGCGTGCCGTCTTCTTCGGAGCGGTCGATGGCAGCATTCGTCCGATCAAAGAGGATATGAGAACATCCGTCAGCGCCATGGGCAGCACGATGGAGATGGCCTTTGTGATGGACTACGACTATCCCGACTGCGCTAGCGAAGCAGAATAAGCGTTGGTGCTAGGCCGCTTGAACATCGGCGGCGCATTTGCCGACGACGTTGTCAAACATCGCTTCGGTCAACCGGCCGGTCGATGTGTTGTAACGGCTGCAGTGATAGGACGAGCGCAGGCGCAGAACCCGGCCATTATTTTCAATACTATAGTCCGTGTCGTGACCAAAGGGCATCCCTGCGACGCGCTGGCCGAGCGCCCTGAGTGTCGTGTCATGCGCGATTTTGCCGAGGCACAGAAGCGTTCTTAAATTCGGCAGGCTTTCAATCCGTGAAAGGAGGAAAGGGCGGCAGGAATTGATCTCCGCGCCGACTGGTTTGTTCTCTGGCGGGACGCAGCGCACGGCATTGGTGATCATCGTGTTCTTCAGCGTGAGGCTATCGTCGTGGCGCTTGTCATACTCACCGGCGGCGAGACCTAAGCGCAGGAGGGAGCCGTAGAGAAGATCGCCAGCCCAGTCTCCTGTAAACGGTCTGCCGGTCCGGTTCGCTCCGGTGCGTCCGGGGGCTAAGCCGATGATCAAGAGACGGACTTCATCGTTTTCATTGGCGGGTGCGAAGCTTGGGACAGCGCCGTTGAACCATGCCGGTTCCTGCGCCGCGATTTCCTCGCGATAAGCGACAAGCCGCGGGCACAGCGGGCAGTGTTTCGGCGCTTCTGGCGGTGTGACGCTCACGCGTCGTCATCACCGGGCTCGCGGCGGGCGGGTTGGCCCTTCCGCCCGATGACGTCTTCAAGCGATGTCAGATCGACAAATTGATCCGCTTGCCGCCGAATTTCGTCGCTGGCCATGGGCGGCTGGGTTTCCACTGTCGAGACACAAATGATCCGGCAGCCGAGTTCCTGGGCCCGGGCGATCGCGTGTTTGAAATCGCCGTTGCCGGTGAACAGCACAATACAATCGAGCTTCTCAGCCATCAGCACCATATCGACAGCGAGCTCGATATCCGTGGAGCCGCGATAGCGTTTACGGCCTTCTTTGTCGGTGAACTCGCGGGCGATCTTTGTCTTGAGTGTGAACCCGTTGTAATCCAGCCAGTCGACGAGCGGACGCAAAGGCGAATAATCCGCATCCTTATCTTCCTGCATCGCGGTGTAATACAGTGCTCGGACGAGTCGCGTTTCTCGCTTAACCCGCGCTAAAAGAGCCTTGTAATCAATATCAAAGCCGAGCGTTTTTGCAGTCTTGTAGAGGTTGGCACCATCAATAAAAACTGCGGTACGATCATCAGGGTCAAGCCCCATCCATTCCGACATCAACAACTCCGGTTGAAAAGGTCTCGGCGCGATTATAGTTTCGTTAGCGATAGCAAGGGGCACCGACGATGACAAACGCACGGCCTAAGGCCTTGATTGGCCTTGGTTCCAACAAGTCTTGGTGCGGTTTTGATTCGCCTTCGATTATTTGGCGTGCGGCGCGTGCATTGGAAACGCTGGGTACGGAAGTGCACCTGTCGCCGCTTTATAAAAGTCCCGCTTGGCCGGATCCTTCGGCACCGGCCTATACCAATGCCGTCGCTGTGCTCGCGACAAGTCTTCAGCCCGAGGCGTTGCTGATGGCCTTGTTGTCGATTGAGGCCGGGTTCGGGCGCTTGCGCTCAGACGATCCCGCGGAACGGTATGCACCGCGTACGCTAGACCTAGATCTCTTAGCCCTGGGGTGTGCAACGCGTGAAACGCCCGAACTCCGTTTGCCGCATCCCGCGATTGCGGAGAGGGACTTTGTTCTCTTGCCTCTTCAAGACGTTGCGCCGGCCTGGACGCATCCTGTGACCGGCGCTTCGGTGGCTGAGATGATCGACGCGCTGCCGGTGATCACGGCGGAGCGGCTCTGACCTTGCCCCCTGCGCGCGCGCCACTATGGTGCGGCGCAAATTCCCGGAGAGCATTATGCACGACATCCGCGTCATCAAAGACGATCCCGCAGCTTTCGACGCCGCCATGGTTCGGCGCGGCAGCGAAGTGCGTGCCTCTTCGTTGCTCTCCATCGATGCGCAGCGCGTGGCGACCGTCAAAGCTATGAATGATGCGCAGGCGGAGCAAAAAGCGATTTCAAAGCGCATTGGCGCCGCAAAGGCGTCGGGCGACGAAGCCGCTGCGCAGGCCGCTATGGCAGAAGTCGGTGCACTGAAGGACCGTGTTAAAGAGCTGGAGGATGAGGAGAGGGCCTTAGCGGCTCAGCTGCATAACGCTCTCCTTCCCATTCCCAACGCGATGGACGATGATGTGCCAACCGGCGCCGATGAAAACGACAACGTCGAGGTGCGCCGGTGGGGGGATCCGCGGACGATTCCCGACGCAAAAGACCACGTGGACCTCGGCGAAGCGCTAGGGATGATGGACTTTGAGGGCGCGGCAAAGCTTTCGGGCGCCCGGTTTGTTGTTCTCAAAAGCGACCTCGCCAAGCTGGAGCGTGCGATCGCGACGTTTATGCTCAATCTTCATACGGAGGAGTTTGGCTATCAGGAAGTCATGCCGCCGGTTTTGGTGAATGCTGATCCGCTGGTGGGAACGGGGCAGCTGCCAAAATTTGAAGAGGATGCCTTCAAAACGACGGAAGGTCAGTACCTTACGCCAACGGCTGAGGTCACACTGACGAACCTGGTGCGCGAAGAGATCTTGTCTGAGGAGGAGCTACCAAAACGGATGACCGCTTGGACCCAGTGTTTCCGTGCCGAGGCCGGATCCGCTGGACGCGATACGCGGGGGATGATCCGTATGCACCAGTTCTCTAAAGTGGAGCTCGTTTCGATCACCACCCCTGAGGCCTCGAAAGACGAACACGAACGCATGACGTCGTGTGCGGAAGAAGTGTTGAAGCGCCTTGATCTGGCATTCCGCACGATGCTGCTTTGCACCGGCGATATCGGCTTTGCGTCTGCGCGCACCTATGATCTGGAGGTTTGGTTGCCGGGGCAGGGCCAGTATCGCGAGATCAGCTCGTGCTCGAACTGTCATGCGTTCCAAGCGCGGCGGATGAACGGACGTTACCGAAAAGAGGGACAGAAAAAGCCAGACTTCGTCCATACACTGAACGGTTCAGGCCTTGCCGTGGGCCGCACGATGGTGGCGATCCTCGAAAACTATCAGCAAGCGGATGGATCGATTGCCGTGCCCGATGTGTTGAAGCCGCTCATGGGCAAGGACCGCATCGAGCGAGGGTGACCCTTTGACCGCTGCTTACCCGGAATAACCGGCCAGGCGGCGGGCATTCGCGCGTAAGGTGGTGCGTCCGGGATCGACAAAAATCTCCGCTGGTGCCGTCCAACTTTCCGGGCGGCTGGGCTGCAGGGCGAGGTCGACGCCAAGGTCGAAGAGCGCTTTCGTCACCGCCCAATAGCCATCGTGGGCGGCGCGGACCTTTTCGTCGACCATGCGGTGGAGCTCCGACGGCGCCTCCCAATCCCCCGTTGCGATCCGCCAAAATCTGTTGCCGATGACCAGGTTGGTGAGCATCAAGTCTTCGAGGCTTCGGGGATCAATCATCGGAACGCTCATTTGCTGCAGTGCACAATATAGGCGTTATGCGCTGTGCGGCGACCCGAGGGCAAGCGCGCGTTTTCGAGAGACGATCACGCTTGCGCGCGCCCACTCGGGGGTGGTTAACCAGCGGGACATGCGAAAGGGCGGCAGGATGCGCATTCTTTGTTCCAACGATGATGGGATCAATGCCAAGGGGCTCGAGGCTCTCGAGGCGATTGCGCGGGAGCTCTCCGATGATGTCTGGACGGTCGCGCCGGAGGTCGACCAGTCGGGCATGGCGCGGTCGATAACGTTGACGCGGCCACTCCGTATCCGGAAGGTCGCGCCCCAGCGCTATGCGGTAGATGGTACGCCTACGGACTGCATCCAGCTCGGCGTTGAACAGCTGCTCAAGGAGAAAAAGCCGGACCTCATCCTCTCAGGCGTGAACAACGGGATGAATGTCGCGGAAGACGTCACCATGTCGGGCACGATAGCTGCTGCTTTTCAGGGCATGACGATTGGTATCCCTTCGATCGCGATGAGCCAGGTCCGTGCAGACCGGCACAAGGCACCGTTTCACACCGCCGAGGCCCACGCACCGCAGATCATCCGTAAGCTGCTTGATAACGGCTGGGCGGACGACGTGGTCATCAACATCAACTTCCCGATGTGCGAACCCGATGAGGTGGCAGGTGTTCAGCTCACCCAGCAGGGTCGCCGAGAGAATATCGAGCTGATCGTCGAGGAGCGCATGGATATGCGCCAGCGGCGGTACTATTGGTTCGGGTTCGGAGGGAAGCCCTCGGAGCCTCCCGCGGGGACTGACCTTCACGCCATCTGGACAAAGCATATCTCGATCACGCCGCTGCATCTTCAGTTGACGGATGAGCGAACGATCGAGCGCCTGAAGGGGGCATTTTAAGCCCGGCTTGGCTTACTCCGCCGCTTGCAGCGTGGCCTCCTGCGCGGCCAGAAACTTCTCGGCTTCGAGCGCGGCCATGCAGCCCATGCCTGCGGCGGTGACGGCCTGGCGGTAAATCTCGTCGGTCACGTCCCCTGCGGCGTAGACGCCCGGGATTTCCGTTGCCGTTGAGTCGGGCGCAGTTTGGATATAGCCGCCGTCGTTCATCTCAAGCTGGCCCTTGAAGAGCTCCGTAGCCGGAGCATGGCCGATCGCGACGAAGAAGCCGTGGACCGGGATGTCGATCGTGTCTTCGCCGACAGTGGAGGCAAGCCTCAGGCCGGTCACACCCTTCGGGTTCTCGTCACCGAGGACTTCTTCGACTTGGCGGTTCCAGAGGACCTCGACCTTCGGGTGCTTGAGGAGGCGCTCCTGCAGGATTTTCTCCGCCCGCAGACTATCGCGGCGGTGGATGAGTGTCACTTTCTCAGCGAAGTTGGTGAGGAAGAGCGCTTCTTCGACAGCGGTGTTGCCGCCGCCGACCACGGCGACGTTCTTACCGCGGTAGAAGAACCCATCGCAGGTGGCGCATGCCGAAACGCCGAAGCCTTGGAAGTGTTGCTCGGACGGAAGGCCCAGCCACTTGGCTTGCGCACCGGTGGCGATGACGACTGCATCAGCCGTGTACGTCTTACCGCTGTCGCCTTCAAAGCGGAACGGCCGCTGGGTCAGGTCGGCTTTGATGATGATGTCCGAAATCATCTCGGTACCGACATGTTCAGCTTGCTTTTGCATCTGCTCCATCAGCCAAGGACCCTGGATGACGTCGGCGAAGCCGGGGAAGTTTTCCACATCGGTCGTGATCGTCAGCTGCCCACCGGGCTGAAGGCCGTGCACGATGGTCGGCTTCAGCATCGCGCGTGCGGCGTAGATCGCCGCGGTGTAGCCCGCCGGGCCAGAACCGATAATGAGCATTTTGCGGTGCAGAGTCTCTGCCATAGGAAGCCTCGCGAATTCGATAGCCTCGGTATGTGGCGGCGGCGGAGAAGAACTGCAACCCGCGGTGCTCCCATCCTTGAAACCGCGCGGATAGAGCCGTTTGGCGGCGTTAATCCTCTTCCCGAGCGCCCTGGATGAGCACAACGCTCTCCAGCCACTCTTCTTGAACGGTGAAGAATCGCTCCGGTTTGCTCGCGGTACCCATGGTTTGCATTTCGCGGAGACTGCCCGTTTCTGACGGGTTGATATTGTGATCGACGCCGGGGAATACCTCTACAGCTAGGCTCGCCTGAGGGTTGCTGCCGAGGGTGGCTTCGTAAAGCTCGTGGGTCTTGCGCCAGTCGATGTTGAGGTCGCGCTCGCCAAACACTGCGAGCGTGTCGACGTCGAGGGACGAGAGCATGGCGCCGAACTCTTCGATGAAGACGTAGGCGCACATGTCGTTGTCGGTCCGAGTGCAGGTGCCGCCGCTACAGCTTTTTTGGGAGGCCTCGTACTGGGCCCGGGTTTGCCAACCGCCGCGCATCCGGGTGATGTAGGCGTTGTCGATGAGCGGCTGCATCACTTGTCTGTATGCGTCGTACGATCCGCCTGTGCGATAGAGGCGGCAGCCCTCGCGCCACGCAGCACCAAGCGCGGCGGCTTCCTCTTCCGTACCGCCTTCGAAGGGGAGGTTGGAGAGGAGGAGGTAGGGGAAGTTGTCTTCGGCTGTTGTTCCGCTGACGGAGATCCAGAACGACAGGTCATCATCTTCGGACATGGCGATCGGTGCGATCCAGCCTGCGCGGCTGATGCCCCAGATGCCGATACGCTCCGCACCCGGCGCACGGACAGCGCGGAAGTGAGCGGCCGCGTCAACGACCTCTCGTGCGCTGGCGTAGACGGACTGGTTGATGTCAAAGGTGCCTTCGCTTTGCCCTTGCCCGGGCTTGTCCCATAGCGCCGTGGCGATGCCGAGCGCATTGAACCGTGAACGGAGCTCTCTGAACGAAGGACGGTTGCGGATGTCCGTCGGGCCGTAGCCGTGCACAAAGATGATGAGGGCTTCGGCCTCACCGTCCGTGGGCGTATCAAAAATGCCGGAAAGGGTTTGCCCTTCCGACTGGAAGGTGAAGTCCGTGCTCGTGCCGGGTCGAGGCTGGAAGGTCCTCTCGAGGGCCGGGCCTTCGGTTGGCGAAGCACATGCAGCGATACTGAGGGCGGCGGCGAGGCCTGCCCAAGCGAGACGGTTGATCATAGGTGGGTTCCCTCAGCACTTTTGCTGGGACTTAGCACAGCGCGCCGAGAGAGCGACTGTCGTTCGTCGCAGCGCTCAGCCGCCGCAGGGCGTGTAGACCCACCCCTGCGCGCGCTCGCCGCTGGTGAGGGACGCGACTGCAGTGAGCGTGTCGCCCTCGCGAGAGTAACGGAGGACCTGGGGGAAATCGTGGTCGGGGTTAGCGAACGAAGCTGAGCTTTCGCCCTGTTCCGCCAGCGCGAAAGGCGTGGGCCCCCGGCCGCGGGGATAGGCGAAGAACACCCAACCCTCTTGTGTCTCTTCGATGCGGAGCTGCTCGAAGAAGACCACTTCTCCATCCCGGCTGACGGTGTTGTAGCCGATAAGCAGGCTCTCACCGGCGGCGGCCCAGACTTCCTCACTCGCCCCGCTCTGCGTGACCCAGCAGCCTTCGAGCCAACCGAACGGCCCTGGCGCAGAGGGGTTTGGCGCATCGCCGTGGGTGCATGATGCCGCGAGGGCAGCAGCTAGAGTGGCGATGGTTCGCATGGCGCAACTTCTCCGGTGAGCTGGGACGCGAGCGTCCTAGGTCTTCAGAGGAGATGGTTTTGGAGCGCCTTTAAGCCAGTCGCGGCTGGCTGGGGAGCGCTTTAGTTGTATGAGTCCACAATCCCGCGGAGCGTCAGGCGTTTGACGATTTCGTCGGCGACGCGATCGGTTTCGCGCAGCGGGGCGTAGGTCCACGTATCGCGCATTCCGGCGCTTGGTTTCAGCACGCCGCGCTTGATAAGCGCCTCGTGGAAGCGCTTCCACTTCCCGCCGCCGCCTTGCATCGACAGGAGGTGGACCGGCTTGCCGGTGAACGCTGCTTCGGTGATCATGTTGGCGCTCTCTTCCGTCACCAACACCCGGTCGGCGAGCCCGAGCATCCCAAAATAGGGGTTGTCGATCGGCCCGACGGGCTCACCGTCCCAAAGCCAGAACTTGTTCGGTTTGAAGGCGTATTGCAGACGATCGACAAAGCTTGGCGGCGTCCTGCGCGAGCGGGTGGCGAGCACGAAGTGCCCGGCTTCGATCGCAGCGCCAATACTGGAAAGGATGCCGTCCTCGACCTCAGTCGTCCAACGGAAGGCCTTGCTCGGCCCGCCGATGAGCGCCGCGGCGAAGGATGTTTTCAGCCTGATGTCCGCGGGCAGGGACATCTTCAGCAGCTGGCCTTCGATGCGAAGGCGCTCTTTCGTTAGGCGGTTCGGGCTGCCCTGGATTGGGACCACGCCTTGGCCGGAGAGCTTATCGTGGATCGGCGGGACCACCATGCCGAAGTCTTCGGGATTGGCCCGCGGGTCCTGGGTTTGCACGGTATAACATTGCTGCTTGAGGGCGCGGGTAAACGGCACCACACGGCGGCCGCATCCGATGAACACGTCAGGCCACGGCGGCTCGAGCTTATCGCTCGTCCGGCTCAGATGATTAAAGGGATTGCCCCAAAGGAAACGCGGCAAGCGCTCGATCGTCGGGTCGATCGACAGCCGTTTGACCACGATCGACGCTGGAATCCGCCGCTGGATTGCCTCTGCAAGACCGAGCACTTGGTTTTCCATCCCTGCGCGGCCATCGCTGACTGCCCAGATGACGATACGGCGCATTTCAGTCACCGAAATTTCCCGTTTGCGCGGCCGACCTGTT
>JBCDHW010000010.1:0-96631 GCA_038749595.1 Pseudomonadota bacterium | reverse complement strand
GAGCACGAGATCGAAGAAATTGGTGCGCGGATGCGCGGAATGATGACCTGGCTGTCGGGTGATCAGAACAACTCCGGAGACTGATCGCATGGCTCAGGCCGCGACCATTGCTGCAAACACTGATGCCCAATTAGAAACAATGCGGGGTGCGGACATTGTCATTCGCGCTTTGCAGGCGCAGGGCATTCACACCGTGTTCGGCTATCCGGGCGGTGCTATTATGCCCGTATACGATGCATTGGCTGGCTCCGGCTTGAAGCACATTCTCTGCCGTCACGAGCAAGGCGCAGCCTTCGCAGCAGCAGGATGGTCGCGGATGACAGGAAAGGCCGGCGTCTGTCTCGCGACCTCGGGTCCAGGCGCCACGAATCTCGTCACCGGCATCGCCGACGCCTTTATGGACTCGGTGCCCTTGGTTGCCATTACCGGCCAAGTTGCGCAATCTGTGATGGGTACGGACGCTTTCCAAGAGATTGATACTTTTGGCATAACGATGCCTGTGGTGAAGCATAGCTACGTTGTTCGGCATGCCTCTGAATTGCCTGGCGTGATCGCTGAAGCGTTCAAAATCGCAGAAGAAGGACGCCCTGGGCCAGTGCTCGTCGACATTCCAAAGGATGTTCAGCTTGCGGAAGTTGATGCCGAGATTTTCGGCCCGCAGGAGCCGGACACCGTACCAACCGACCATGATGCCCTGGACGAAGCACGCGCTTTAATTGCGCAAGCGGCGCGTCCGCTTTTCTATCTCGGCGGCGGTGTCGTGCGTTCAGGCGCTACGGTTGATGTTGCTGCCTTGATTGAGGCGAGCGGTATTCCCGCCGTTGCCACACTGCAGGCGCAAGGCGTTCTCCCTACTGACCATCCCCTCTACCTCGGTATGCTGGGCATGCATGGATCGCGCGCCGCCAATCTAGCCGTTCAGTCAACGGATCTTTTGATCGTCATGGGTGCGCGGTTTGATGATCGAGCGACCGGTAAGCTTGAGGGCTTCGCCCCAGAAGCCCGGATCATTCATTTTGACCGCGATGTCTCCGAGATCGGCAAACTTCGGTCTGCTGACGTTGCGGTTACCGGCGAGCTGCCTGATTGCGCGCGCAACTTTGCGCCATCCGCCGGCGATATCAAAGCGTGGCTCGAGACGTGCCAGGCGAACAAAGCCGAATTCGCTCCCCGCTACGATGCTCCCGGCACTGGCGTGTATGCCCCCGCGTTTCTCAAAATGCTGTCCGAGAAAGCTGGGGACGCCTTCGTCGGGGTTGCGGACGTGGGTCAGCACCAGATGTGGATCGCACAGCACTGTCGGTTCTCGCGGCCGCAGGCGCATCTGACCTCCGGCGGGCTAGGCTCGATGGGCTTCAGCTTACCGACAGCCATCGGTGCACAGATGGCCGACCCGGAAGCGACTGTTGTGTCCATTTCCGGTGACGGCGGCTTTATGATGAATATTCAAGAGCTTGCCACGATCAATCGATACAACGTTCCGCTCAAAGTGGTGGTGATCGATAATTCTCGCCTTGGGATGGTTCGTCAGTGGCAAGAGCTTTTCTTTGAAGAAAACTACTCCGAAGTCGACCTTTCCGACAATCCCGATTTCGCCGAAGTGGCACGTGCATTCCGTATACCCGCAATGACGTTACGTGCGTCGTCTGAAATGGAAACCGCGATCGACACGTTCTTGAGCGCGCCCGGTGCGATGCTTTTGCACGTGGTCATCGACCCCGCCGAAAATGTCTGGCCGCTGGTTCCGCCGGGCGCAACGAACGCTGAAATGATGGATGCTGAGTGATGAGTATCGAAACGTTGAGTATAGAGACGGATAACGTCAACGGAACGCTGCGTCGGATTTGGACGATCATCGAGCAGCGCGGATGGTTCGTGCGCAGTCTTTTGGTTGAGGAGAAGACCGACGGGGGCGTCCACACGTGGGTTCAGGTTTCTCCGACGAGCGACAATCGCGATGTTGAGACGCTCCGCCGACAAATTGATAAGCTAATTAACGTTCGGCATATCAAGCTTCTTGAGCGCAGCCGCGTTCAGCCGAGTGCGTTTGAAGAAATTCCGTACGCTGAGGCGAGTTAGACCATGTCTGCGACTGTCCAGACCATTTCGGCAGAGACGTCACCGTTCGGTTTATCCGAAGGTGAGGTGGAGTCGATTGCGTCTCGGGCGGACGACGCATGGTCGAACATTGCCGTAACGCCGTGCCTGCACGCGCCAAAAATATCGGCGCTGGCGTCGGCGGAGATGTACTTTAAGTACGAAAACCAGCAGTACACGAATAGCTTTAAAGAGCGCGGCGCGCTCGCCAAACTCCTCTCGCTGACGCCCGGAGAGCGGGAAAAAGGGGTCATCGCCGCGTCCGCTGGCAACCACGCCCAAGGGCTCGCCCGTCACGCTGCGTTGTTGGGGATAGGTGCGGTTATTGTTATGCCCCGGCGAACGCCATCGGTGAAAGTCGAAGAAACACGGGCACTTGGCGCTGAGATTATTCTCGAAGGCGAAACCTACGACGACGCGAGCGCGGTCGCTGACAAGCACGCGCGCGAGACCGGCCAGGTGTTGGTGCACCCGTTTGATGATCCATATGTTGCGTGCGGCCAGGGTACGGTCGCCGCTGAGATGCTGGCCGCGGTTCCTGCGCTCGATACGCTCGTCGTGCCGATCGGCGGCGGTGGTCTTGCGTCGGGCATGGCGGTCATCGGTAAACGGATCAAACCAGACCTCAAGGTTGTTGGCGTTCAAGCGTCACTCTATCCCGGTATGCTCAACGCTCTGCGATCGCATCAACGCCCGTGCGGTGGTTCGACCCTGGCCGAGGGCATCGCGGTGAAAGAGCCCGGCGTGCTCACACGCCGTATCGTCAGTGAATACGTCGATGAAATTGTGACCGTTGACGAGGTTCACCTCGAACGAGCACTATCTCTGTTGCTGACAATGCAGAAGACGCTTGCGGAGGGAGCGGGCGCTGCGGGCTTAGCGGCTGTCCTCGCCCATCGGAGTTTGTTCCGCGGGCGGAAGGTCGGCTCCGTTATATGCGGGGGCAATATTGATACCCGTTTGGTTTCCGGCATTTTGATGCGCGACCTGGCACGCTCCCGGCGCTTAGCAAGGCTACGCATCGAGCTGATCGACGTACCCGGACAACTCAGTGTTGTTTCGGACGCGATAACGCGTGCCGACGGCAATATCATCGACGTGTCTTATCATAAGATCTTCAACGACTTACCGGCTAAACAGACCTATTTGGACATCTCGGTCGAGGCGGTCGATGCAGCGCATATGGATCGGATCATCCGTGAGCTGCGCAGTATGGATCTCAACGTACAAATGGCGAATTATTAGGAGAGGAACGGCAGCAATGAGCGGGCAGGATCACGTACGAATTTTCGACACGACGCTGCGAGACGGCGAGCAAAGCCCTGGCTTTTCAATGACCATGAAGGGCAAGCTCCGCATGGCAAAGGCTCTCTCTGCACTGAACGTTGATGTCATCGAAGCAGGGTTCGCCGCCGCTTCGCCGGGAGACTTTGAAGCGGTGCAAGCAATCGCTGAAGTCGCGAATGGCCCGCGGGTTTGCAGCTTGGCGCGCGTCACCAAAAGCGACATCGATCAAGCCTACAAAGCGCTCGAACCCGCTGCGGTCAAAAGATGTCACGTCTTCATCGGAACGTCGCCGACACACCGGAAATTTAAGTTGCAGTTGCGCAAAGGTGAGATCCTCGACCGGATCGAAGAAAACGTCGCCTACGCCTGTTCTCTTTTCGATGACGTTGAGTTTTCGGCAGAGGATGCGCTGCGTACGGAGCGTACCTTCCTTGCCGAGGCGATGCATGTTGCGATGGACGCAGGCGCGACAACGCTTAATGTTCCGGATACGGTTGGTTATACAACGCCCGATGAAATTTACGACACGTTTCGGTACATGATCGACCACGTTGAACCCCCCGAAGGCGTCGTTTTCTCGGCACACTGCCACAATGATTTAGGGCTCGCGGTCGCAAATAGCTTGTCGGCAATCCGTGCTGGGGTGCGGCAAATCGAGTGCACAATCAATGGGATAGGTGAGCGCGCGGGTAACGCGGCGATGGAAGAATTGGTCATGGCGCTTCGTACACGGAGCGCATACTTTGGCGTTGAAACGAAAATTGATACGACGAAATTCTTCGAAACATCGCGCACGCTTGAGGATGTCACTGGGGAAAAAGTCCAGCGCAATAAAGCGATTGTGGGACGGAACGCGTTTGCTCACGAGGCGGGCATCCACCAGCACGGCATGCTAAAAAATCGCGATACGTACGAAATTATGCGGCCTCAAGATGTTGGCGCGCCAAAGTCAGAGCTGGTCCTTGGCAAGCACTCCGGCAAGCACGCCTTGTTTGCGCGCCTTGAAGAGTTGGGTCACGAAGTTGATCCGAGCGAGACCGATGCGATTTTCGTTGCCTTCAAGAAGCTTGCGGATGAAAATCATGAGGTAACCGACGAGGCGCTCCGTACACTTGTCGCAGGTGCGTCGAACCGCGTGGTTCTCGAACAAACGGCATAATCGATGACAAAGACCTTGTTTGAAAAGGTTTGGGAGCGGAACTTGGTCGCGCCCGAAACCGAGGATCGTCCGGCGGTCCTGCATATTAGTCTGCATTTGATTCATGAAGTGACGACGCCGCAAGCGTTTACTGTTCTCAACGAACGCGGCCTGAACGTGCGTCGACCTGATCTGACGCTTGGTACGATTGATCATTCCGTACCCACATTACCCGCCGGTATTGATGGCGAATTGCCGTATGCGACACCTGCTGCGAAAAACCAAGTGGAAACACTCCGTCGTAATTGCGCCGAACACGGTATTCCCTTGCTCGACTTAGGTGATGGACGTCGCGGGATCGTCCACGTTGTGGGCCCCGAGTTAGGCCGTACGCGTCCTGGGATGACCATTGTTTGCGGCGACAGTCATACGTCGACGCACGGAGCCTTTGGTGCGCTTGCTTTTGGGATTGGTACAACCGAGGTTGGTCATGTGCTGGCCACGCAGTCGCTTTTGCAGCGTAAGCCAAAGACGATGCGTATACGGTTTGTCGGTACACCACCACAGAGCGTTACCGGCAAGGACTTAGCACTAGCGATGATTCGGCAGATAGGAACCCAGGGCGGTACGGGCTATGTCCTTGAATATACGGGTGAAGCGATTGAGACGTTGTCCATGGAAGGGCGAATGACGCTCTGTAATATGTCGATCGAAGCCGGCGCTCGTGCGGGGATGATCGCACCAGACGATACGACATGGCAATATCTCGACCGTGCTGCGGGCGTGCCTATTCCGCGCGAGGTTGATTTGAGGACTGACGATGGGGCGGTTTTCGACGCTCATATCGATATCGACGCCTCGGCTATACGCCCAATGGTCACGTTCGGCACGGCGCCGGATGCCGCAGTTGAGGCATCGGGGATTGTGCCGAGTGGATCGGATGGTCTCGACTATATGGGGTTCAAAGAAGGTCAAGCCCTTGCTGAGGCATCCGTCACGACGGTCTTTGTTGGGTCGTGTACGAATGGTCGGATTGAAGATATGCGCGCAGCGGCGCAAGTCTTGAACGGACGGCGTGTGGCTGAGGGCGTCCGCATGCTGGTTGTTCCGGGATCGGAGCAAGTCAAGCGTCAGGCTGAACAAGAGGGCCTGAGTGCGATCTTCGAAAAAGCGGGTGCAGAATGGCGTGAGCCCGGTTGCTCCATGTGCATCGCCATGAACGGCGATCGCGGCAAGCCGGGCGATTTGGTTGTGTCGACATCAAACCGAAACTTCAAAGGTCGGCAAGGTGAGGGCGTCAGAACGGTGCTCGCTTCTCCGTATACAGCAGCGGCATCAGCTGTCGAAGGTCGTATCGCGAGCCCTGAGGACTACGTATGAGCAGCGAAGCGTTCACGACATTGACAAGCCGTACGATTGTGCTGCGTGAAGAAAATATTGATACGGATCAAATCATTCCGGCACGCTTTCTCACAACCACGAGTAAAGACAGCCTCGCCGATGCGTGTTTTCATGACTGGCGTTTCGAAGCGTCTGGGAAAATGACAGGGCATCCGCTCAATACGGTTGATCTAAAGGCACGCCAGATCATTGTTTCTGGGAATAATTTTGGTTGTGGCTCGTCGCGAGAACATGCGCCTTGGGCACTCATGGCGCTTGGTGTCCGCGTAGTGATCAGTACAGAGATTGCCGACATATTCCGTTCCAACGCGATGAAGAATGGCCTGCTGCCGGTCACGGTTGATGAGGATACGCTAGAGGCTTTGATGGCCGATCCTGGGCGAGAAGTGACGGTGAGCTTGGAGACGCAAACGGTGACGTTTGGGAACAGGTCGGTTTCGTTTGAGGTCGAGCCCTTTGCGAGGCGGTGTTTGCTAAGCGGTCAAGACAGCATGGATGTTCTGCTTTCTGCTCTTCCTGAGATCCAGAAATTCGAAGAGGCTCAGTCATGAGTGTACGGATTACTGTTCTTCCCGGTGACGGCATTGGTCCGGAGGTGACCCGCGCGGCGATGGCGGTGCTTCACGCCGCGGCAGAGAACCTCGGTTTCGACGTCACTGCGGATGAACAGTTGATCGGCGGAGCGGCGATCGACGAAGCGGGGGATCCCTTACCTGAGGCGACGTTGAGGTCGGCCCGGCAGTCGCGCGGGGTTCTTTTAGGCGCTGTTGGTGGGCCGCGCTGGGATGGGCAGACGGTCCGGCCGGAGCAGGGACTGTTGAAAATCCGTGCAGAACTCGGCCTATTCGCCAACCTCCGCCCCGTGAAGATATTTGACGGTTTGGACGCGCTCTCGCCCGTCAAAGCGGCCGCCGGTATGGATATGCTGATCGTTCGTGAGCTGACGGGCGGCATTTACTTCGGTGAGCGCACCGAAGGAACACAGCAAGCGAGCGACCTTTGTTCTTATACGGAGGAAGAAGTCGACCGGGTTTTGAAGGTTGCGTTTGAGGCCGCGAGCAAGCGGGACGGGCGGGTTACGGCCGTCGACAAAGCCAATGTCCTGGCGACGTCACGGTTGTGGCGCCATCATGCGGAACGCGTCGCGACCGGTTATCCAGCGGTCGCTTTGGAGCACATCCTGGTCGACGCGATGGCGATGCATCTTGTGACGCATCCGGCGAAGTTTGACGTTATCGTCACAGAAAATCTGTTTGGGGACATTCTGTCGGATGAGGCGGCGGCGATTTCTGGGTCGATTGGACTGGCGGCTTCTGCATCGCTCGGCGCGCCGGGGCAGCCAGGGCTCTACGAACCGATCCACGGGTCAGCCCCCGACATTGCTGGGCAAGGTGTTGCCAACCCGGCGGGCGCGATTTTGTCGGTGGCGATGCTGCTGCGCTACGGCACTGAGCACCTGCAAGCTGCCGATATCATTGAGAAAGCGGTGGAAAGAACCGTTTCTGACGGAATCCGCACCCGGGATCTTGGCGGCGACGCGGGTACGGATGAATTTACCATTGCGGTCCTTGATCGCCTGACATTTTAGAACTTACGCGGCAGCGATCAGCCATTGAACGCGTGACAGACCTTGCCTAAGCCCCGGTGCGAAAGGGGTGCTCCGATGCGCTTGTCACAGTTCTATCTTCCCACGCTGAAAGAGACGCCGGGTGACGCCCAGATTGCGTCTCATCGCTTTATGCTCCGTTCGGGAATGATCCGGCAGGAGGCAGCGGGCATCTATGCTTGGTTGCCATTGGGGCTGCGGGTGCTGCGCAAGATTGAAGCGATCGTGCGCGAAGAGCAGAACCGCGCTGGCGCCATTGAGCTCCTTATGCCGACAATCCAGCCTGCAGACCTTTGGTCCGAAAGCGGACGGTTCGACGCGTATGGCCCTGAAATGTTGCGGATCAAGGACCGGGGCGGTCGCGACTTGCTGTACGGTCCGACCAATGAAGAGATGATCACTGATATCATCCGTACAAATATCAAAAGTTACAAACAGCTACCGAAAATGCTGTACCACATTCAGTGGAAGTTTCGCGACGAGCTGCGTCCGCGATTTGGCGTGATGCGGGGGCGCGAGTTTTTGATGAAAGACACGTACAGCTTTGATGTGTCGCCGGAAGCCGCGCGCAAGAGCTATCTGAAAATGTTCGCAGCCTACCTCCGAACGTTCCGGCGGATGGGTCTCGAAACCGTGCCGGTGAAAGCGGATCCCGGCCCCATTGGCGGTGATTTAACCCACGAATTCGTGGTGTTAGCGGAGAATGGCGAGAGCGATATATTCCTTCACAAAGGCCTCGTCGGCAAACCTGTTCCGGGGGCAGACACCGACTTTGATGGTGATCTCGAGCCTATGTTTGCCGATTGGACGGCGCATTATGCGGCCACGGACGAAATGCACGACGAAGAGGAGTGGGCGTCGGTCGACGAGGCTGATCGCCTTGCGCTCCGCGGGATCGAAGTTGGGCATATCTTTTATTTCGGTACGAAGTATTCGGAGCCGCTCCGGGCCCGGGTCCAGACATCTGAGGGGCAGGAGGTCGCCCTCGAAATGGGATCGTACGGTGTTGGGGTGTCGCGGTTGCTTGGTGCACTGATCGAAGCGCATCACGACGATCATGGCCCGATCTGGCCGCTGAGTGTGGCGCCTTTTCATGTGGGGATCGTCAATCTGAAGGTCGGTGAGGCGGCGTGTGATTCTGCGGCTGAGAAGATTGAACAGACCCTTTCCGCGGCGGGAATTGATGTTCTTTATGACGATACCGGCGACCGCGCGGGGGAGAAGTTCGCGCGGATGGATCTCTGCGGAATTCCGCACCAAATCACTGTGGGACCTCGGGGAATCGCTCAGGGCGAAGTGGAGTGGAAAGCGCGCGCGACGGGTACAAAAAGCGCCGTTTCTTTGGAAAAAATTTGCGACGAAGTGTCGGTGATTGTTCACAAAACTCTGCGAGAGATGGCTGCGTAGGGCGCATAAAATATGGTCCGCGCTCTGAATATTAAGTGTCTGTTTAACTAGATTGAGAAATTTATTATAAATTACAATGGTCTCGATTTGAGAATCTTATCCCCCCACTGGTTCCGTCCGCTATTGTCAGGATAGGAACGAGTATTGAGGGAGACGCGAGCGTGATTCGCGCAGAAGACAGACCAAGCGATGCTGCGGAATGGGCGACCGCAGGGGACATCGTGATCAGCGTGACCGCCAGAGCTTTTCAAGTTCCGCCCGAAGCGTTTTTCCTTCAACGTCGATCCACTGCCGAGGTCGCTTTTGCGCGCCAGGTGGCGATGTATTTGTTCCACATCGTGTTCGGAGGGACGTACAAAGACGTTGGCGTTTTTTTCGGCCGGGAACGGACGACCGTCGCTTATGCCTGCAGTTTGGTGGAGGACGAACGAGACGATGCGAAGCTCGATAAGAAGCTCGACCGGCTAGAGGAAACGCTGGATCGTCTGTGGGCGATCGATCGGTTGCGGAAGGTAAAAGAGAAGAAGGCTAAGGGCTTAGGTCGAGCTGCTGCCTGATGTCCTCTGCGGTCGCGCCGGCCTGGCGCCGTGCGCGAAGAGTGGCTGCGCGATCGCGTTTTGCGAGCCGGCGCCCACTGGCATCTTTGATCAGGTGATGGTGACCATAGCGCGGCGCAGGCAGGCCGAGCAGGTCCTGCAAAACCCTGTGGAGCGGAATGAACGGCTTCAAATCCTCCCCACGCAGAACAAAAGATATATCTTGCGCGGCGTCGTCGATTACCGAGGCGAGGTGATAGCTGACGGGAAAGTCCTTCCGTGCAAGGACGTCATCGGCAAGTTGATCGAGGGGTGCGCTGTGCTCGGTCACACCGGTCTGTGATTGCTCTGTCCACGTAATATTGGCTTTGCCAAGTTTTGCGGCGGCGGCAGCAGCATTCAGGCGCCACGCGAAAGGTGCACCGTCTGCAATGAGCTTTTGTTCTTCGCTTGCGGGCAGGGGCGCCGTGAGGCGCGCCGCGTCTTCCGCCTTGCCATGCGGGGCCCCGGCGAGGGCGCTCAGCTCAGCGCGGGTTTTGAAGCAGCGATACAGCAGGCCTTCGGCGGCGAGGCGTGCCAGCGCTTGTTCGTACACAGCAAAGCGGTCCGCTTGGCGCATCACCGGCTCGGGCCAGCTTAGACCGAGCCACGCGAGGTCCTCGTAGATCGCGTCTTCAAATTGCGCCTTGCACCGCCCGCGGTCGATATCCTCGATCCGCAACTGCATTCGCCCACCGGACTTGCGCGCGATGTCTGCGTTCAGCAGCGCCGAGTAGGCGTGGCCTAGGTGAAGAAATCCAGACGGGGAGGGCGCAAAGCGCGTTGTCTCATTTTGGGCCGGCACGACCTCTGCATAGCGGAGGGCAGCAAAAGGACCAACGACCGTGTTCCAGCCCCTCAAAGCGAAAAAACGCGAAGAGCAGAAAAACGTCGTCGTCGAGTTGCGCGATGGCCGCCGGATCTGGGGAACGATTTCCCTCTCCGGAGGCTCAACTGCTTCAGACGTTTTGCGCCAAAATACTTCCGAATTTGTTTCCGTTCAGACCACTGACGGTGAACACGCGATTCACCGCGATATGATCGCGGCGGTGTTGACGGAGCCGAAGGATGGCCCACTCGGCGATGACGATGAGGCGCCAGCTGACCTTTGGCGCGACACGGAGGATGACACCTTTGATCCGTGCCGCATTTTAGGTGTTCGACCAGGATCGTCGGCTCGGGAGCTCAAAGACGCCTGGCGCCGCCGGATGCGGCAATGTCATCCCGACAGCGTGCGCGCCCGCGGGTTCGCAGACCACGTCGTCGATGCGGCGCAATACCAAGCGCAAATAGTCAACCGCGCTTACGAGACACTAATGGGATTGCGCCAGCCGCGCTGATTACCCGGCGCCGCCCACGGTGATCGCGTCGATTTTGAGGCTCGGCTGACCGACGCCGACGGGAACGCCCTGGCCCGCCTTGCCGCAAACGCCGATGCCGGGGTCGAGGCTGAAGTCGTTGCCGATCATGGAAATGCGCTTCATCACCGTCGGCCCGTCGCCAATCAGCGCAACGTTTTTGAGGGGAGCGCCAACCTTACCGTCTTGGATGCGGTAGGCCTCGGTGCAGTTGAAGACGAATTTGCCTGACGTGATGTCCACCTGGCCGCCTGCAAAGTTTACGGCGTAGAGGCCGTCTTTGACGCTGGCGATCAGCTCCTCGCGGGGTTTGTCGCCTCCGGTCATGAAAGTGTTGGTCATGCGCGGAAGCGGCGCGTGCTGATGGCTCTCGCGGCGGCCATTGCCGGTGGGCGCCACGCCCATCAGGCGCGCGTTCATGCGGTCCTGCATGAAGCCTTTGAGAATACCGTCTTCGATCAACGTGGTGCTGGCGGTTGGGGTGCCTTCGTCGTCGACAGTGAGGGAGCCGCGGCGGCCTTCGATCGTGCCGTCATCGATCACGGTGACGCCTTTCGCGGCGACTTGCTCGCCCAGGAGGCCCGCGAACGCTGATGTTTTCTTGCGGTTGAAGTCGCCTTCGAGGCCGTGCCCAACGGCTTCGTGAAGCAGGACGCCTGTCCAGCCTGAGCCGAGGACAACTTCCATTTCTCCAGCGGGCGCGGCTTCCGCGTCGAGGTTGACGAGGGCCATGCGCAGGGCCTCGTCGACTTCCGCCTGCCAATGCTCGGGATTGAGCAGCCGCTCATAGGTTTCGCGGCCACCGGCGCCGGTCGAGCCCGTTTCGCGGCGGTCGCCATCTTGTGCGGTGACGGAGATATTGAGCCGAACCAAAGGCCTGATATCGCGAGCAGATTGACCGCCAGGCCGGACAATTTCGACCTGCACCCATTCGCCCGATAGCGATGCCGACACCTGGCAGACGCGCGGATCCTTGTTCCTGGCGTAGGTGTCGATGTCCTGCAGAAGCTTGGTTTTGACTTCGAAGGGGACCGCGGAAAGGGGATCGTTCGGCACGTAGAGATGCCGATTCGTTTTCGGCGGTGCGCCTGCGAGGGTTCCGCCGTGGCCCACCTTCACAGCCTCGACCGCTGACGCTGCACGCTTAAGCGCTGCTTCGGAAAGCTCGGACGCATGGGCGAACGCGACGGTTTCGCCTAAAACGGACCTTAAACCAAAGCCTTGGGTCATGTCGTAGGATGCGTTCTTCAGCCGCCCGTCGTCCCAGACAAAGGCTTCTGATTGCGCGTACTCGAGGAACAGTTCGCCGTCGTCGGCGTGGCCAAGGGCTTGGTCGATGATGGCCCTGGTGCGGGCTTCATCGAGGTCGGTTTCGGAGAAAAAGAAGCTCATCGGCCCATCCTCGTGTGACAGTCTGGCGATGTGGTGCATCACAGGGTGGAAATGCAAGGTTTACGGGCGTTTCGCGGCGTGGGTCTAAAAAGCGCATCGCAGGGCTTCTGCGACGATAAAACTGCGTCTAGAGGGGCGACAAAGGTAACGTTCCAGCCGTAGTAGATTTCCATGTCTCGTACTCAGTTTGTATCCGTGTTCTCCGCGTTGGCCGCTCTTGCTGCAGCACCTGGCTTCGCGTTTGCCCAAGAAGCTGTTGATCGCCCAGACCCTTACGGCACTGGCCTGAGAGAAGCGGCCACGCCGGTAGCTGAAGAAATCCACCTCTTTTACGACACGATTTTGCTGCCGATGAAGCTGGGGATCAGCTTCTTTATTCTCGCGTTGCTGGTTTGGGTGGTGATCCGATTTAACAAACGCGCCAATCCGACGCCCAGCAAATTCAGCCACAACACCACGGTCGAGGTTCTCTGGACGGCGATCCCTGTGGTTATTTTGTTGATCATCGCGCTGCCGTCGTTCGAGCTTCTCGGCGTTGAGGACACGATGCCGGATGGCCAAGTCTTCCCGTACGAGGAAGTTGCGGACCAGACCGAGTTTGGTTTCCCGAATGACTTCCCCGCAAGCCGGATGGTGTCGAAAGAGCGCCATATCGAGGTGGCCGCAGTCGGCGCTGCAGGTGCCAAGCGCACGCTCCAAGTGGGCAGAGACTTCGACGTCTTCGACCTTGGCGAAGAAACCGTTCGTGTTGTCTTGGCCGAAGCGCTTCCCGAGGGCGAGCGGTTGGAGATCACGGCGGGACGGAGCCGTGTCGGCCGCAAGCCGGTGCTTGGCTTCCTCGGGCGTGATCGCTCTGAAATTGTCCCTGCACCAACCGTGACGATCAAAGCGACTGGCTATCAGTGGGGTTGGGCTTACAGCTACCCCGACTTCGGCGATTTCGAGTTTGATGCGTTGATGCAGTCGGAAGAAGAGGCGGGCCGCGAGCTGTTCCGGCTTGCTACGACCAATGACATTGTCGTGCCCGCGGGCGAGACCATCCGCGTGATCACCTCCGCGCGGGACGTGATCCACTCATGGACGATCCCTGAGTTTGGGGTGAAGATTGACGCCATCCCTGGCCGGCTCAACGAGACGTGGTTCCACACCGATCAAGAACGGATGTTCTACGGCCAGTGCTCTGAAATCTGCGGCAAGGACCATGCGTTTATGCCGATTTCCGTGCGGGTTGTCCCGCGGGAAGAGTTCGAAGCATGGGTCGATGAGAAGCGCGAACTTGAAGGGCTCGAGCCGCTCTTCGGAAACCAGGAATTAGCCGCCGTGACCGGCGGTGCAGCGGCCCAAGCGACGCTGCAGTAAGGCAAAGACAGGCACAGCGTTATGAGTACAACGGAACGAGTTTTAGATCAGATCGACGACCATCACGACGATGCTGATCACGCGGATCACAAGCCGTCTTTTTTCGTCCGGTGGTTCTATTCCACCAACCACAAAGACATCGGCATTCTGTACCTGATCTTCGCGATCATCGCGGGGATCGTGGGCGGCGGCATGTCCGGCTTGATGCGGATCGAGTTGGCGGAGCCAGGGATCACGTTCCTCACCAACTTCACCACCGGTACGCCGCAGGAGCAGATCGAGTCGGCGAAGAACTTTTATAACGTCCTGATCACGTATCACGGGCTGATCATGATCTTCTTCATGGTGATGCCTGCGCTGATCGGCGGCTTCGCGAACTTCTTTGTGCCGATCATGATTGGTGCGCCAGACATGGCGTTTCCGCGGATGAACAACATCTCGTTCTGGCTTTATGGCGCTTCGGCGACCCTATTGGGCCTGTCGATGTTTGCGCCGGGCTATGGGTCAGAGCTTGGGTTTGGCGGCGGCTGGGTGCTTTACCCGCCGCTCTCGGCCAAGGCCGGGCCAGCGATGGATCTCTTGATCGTCTCGCTCCACTTGGCGGGCGCAAGCTCGATCTTGGGTGCGATCAACTTCATCACGACGATTTTCAACATGCGCGCGCCGGGCATGACGCTGCACAAGATGCCGCTCTTCGCTTGGGCGGTTCTCGTGACGGCATTTTTGCTGGTGCTCTCGCTGCCGGTTCTCGCAGGTGCGATCACGATGCTCCTGACTGACCGTATGTTTGGGACGGCGTTCTTTGATGCGGCCCGCGGCGGTGACCCCGTCCTCTACCAGCATCTTTTCTGGTTCTTCGGGCACCCTGAAGTCTACATCCTGATCCTGCCGGCCTTCGGCATCATCAGCCACATTGTCTCGACCTTCTCGAAGAAGCCAATCTTCGGCTATCTCGGCATGGCCTACGCGATGGTGGCGATCGGCTTCATCGGCTTCATCGTATGGGCCCACCACATGTACACGGTCGGCCTGTCGATCGACATGAAGGCCTACTTCGTGGCGGCGACGATGGTCATCGCGGTGCCGACGGGGATCAAGATCTTCTCATGGATCGCTACAATGTGGGGCGGCTCGATCGACTTTAAGGTCCCAATGCTTTGGGCCGTTGGCTTCATCTTCCTGTTCACCGTCGGCGGTGTGACGGGCGTCGTGCTCGCCAACGCAGGCATCGACCACGTCTTCCACGATACCTACTACGTGGTGGCGCACTTCCACTATGTTCTGAGCCTGGGTGCTGTGTTCGCGATCTTTGCGGCCTGGTACTATTGGCACGAGAAAATGTTCGGCGTGAAGTACAACGAGCTTCTCGGCCAGCTGCACTTCTGGACGATGTTCGTCGGCGTGAACCTGATCTTCTTCCCCCAGCACTTCCTCGGGCTGCAAGGGATGCCGCGCCGCTACATTGACTATCCGGTGGACTTCGCAGTTTGGAACCAATGGTCGACCATGGGCTACTACGTCACGATGTTGGCGATGGTGTTCTGGTTGGCGGCTCTGGTGCAGGCGTTCTTCTTTGGGAAACGCGGCGTTGGCGAAGCCAATCCGTGGGGCGACGGCGCCACGACGCTGGAATGGACGCTACCCAGCCCACCGCCTTATCACCAGTTCAACGAACTGCCGAAAATTCAGTAGGCACCAGTTGTGTTGAGCTTTTTATCAGGCGCCGTGTTCTTGGACTTCAAGAGCGCGGCGTTTGGCCATGATGCGGGTGCAAATCATCCGCAAACGGCCCAATCGAAAGTTGAGAACTCGCGATGAGCGAAACCGCTAGCGCTTCCGAAACACCCGCCCACCTGACGGCTTTGCCCGGCGACTATGCCGCGCTGCTGAAGCCGCGGGTGATGAGCTTGTCGATCTTCACCGCGCTTGCCGGGATGGTGGCGGCTCCGGGCGCGGTGGACAGCTGGGGTCTTGCGATCCTGTCGATGATCGCCATTGCGCTCGGGGCGGGCGCATCGGCGGCTCTCAATATGTGGTGGGACGCTGATATTGACGGCCGGATGGTGCGCACGGCTCAGCGGCCAATCCCGCAAGGCAAAGTCCCCGCGGCCGAAGCCTTTGCTATGGGCCTGGTTCTTTCGGCGTTGTCGGTGTGGCTGCTGGCGCTGTCGGGCGGTTATCTCGCAGCGCTGCTTCTTGCGGTGACGATCGGCTTTTATGTCGTCGTGTATTCGATGTTTCTCAAGCGTCGTACACCGCAGAATATTGTCATTGGGGGCGCTGCGGGCGCATTGCCTCCGGTGGTTGGGTACGCCGCGGTCACGGGCACGGCGCCGTGGGAGGCCTGGGCGCTCTTTACGCTGATCTTCCTCTGGACACCGCCGCATTTCTGGGCGCTCAGCCTCTTGAAGAAAGCGGACTACGAAGCGGCAGGCGTCCCGATGCTGCCCAATGTTTCAGGCGATAAGGTCACCTACGATCAGATCCTCGCCTATTCGGTGGTCTTGGTCGTTAGTGCACCGTTCGTTGCTTGGTTCTCCATCGCGGGGTGGCCATTCGCGATCGCCTCCATTGTTCTTGGCGCTGAGTTCCTTCGCAAAGCGTGGCTGTTGCGAAAGAATGCCGACAACCAAAGCGCGGGCAAATTGTTCGCATTCTCGATCTTCTATCTCTTTGCACTCTTCTTGGTGCTGATCATCGAGCACTGGGCGGGCCTCCATGGTTGATCGTCCGAACGCTGACCAGCCTATGGGGACCCCGCGGGAAGGGAGCCCGACGGGGGAGGTGCATGCGCCGTCGCCGGCCGAGCGCGCTGCGCAGAAAAAGCGTAATGTTGCCATTGCGTTGGCCGTGGTTGGCTTTGTCATTCTCGTCTACATGACGACGTTTTTCCGGCTGTCGCAAAACCTTCAGGTGCCGCCGAGTTGATGGCCATGGATCAAAACACAAAGGTTGCCGTCAGCGTCACCGCGTTGGTGGCCGGCATGGTCGGACTCTCGTTCGCGGCCGTTCCGCTCTACCGCGCTTTCTGCCAGGTCACCGGGTGGGGCGGCACCACGCAGGTCGCTGAGACGTATGCGGACGAAGTTCTCGACCGTGAGATCACGGTACGGTTTGACGCCAGCCGCGCCGAAGGCATCCCGTGGTCGTTTAAGCCGGTTCAAGTGAGCCAGACCCTGCACATCGGCGAGTCGGGCTTGGCCTATTACGAGGCCACAAATCTTTCGAGTGAGCCGATCATTGGCTCAGCGAGTTTCAATGTGCAGCCAGCCAAGGCTGGGCAGTTCTTCATGAAGGTCGACTGTTTCTGCTTTGAGGAACAGCTGCTTCAGCCCGGGGAAACGATGCTCATGCCGGTCACGTATTTCGTTGACCCTCAGTTGGCGGATGAAAAGCGCCTCGACGATGTGCGCGAGATCACCCTCAGCTACACCTTCTATCGCAACGAGAACGCCGAACGCCGAGAAGGCCTGCGGGGCTCGTGACCGACGGCCAGGCGATCTAGAGCGCTCCGAAGGATTCGGCGTGCTGTGCGGTTTCGCCTTTTGGTAGTTCGTCGTCGTCGAGAATGGCCAGCCCGAAATGCTCACCCGAATAGGGGGACGCGAAGGGCGCCGCGGCCGCGCTTTCAAAGCCAAATCGTTCGTAGTAGGATAAATCGCCGAGGACGAAGACGCCTCTCCAATCATTGGCTGTTGCTTGCGCGAGGGCGCTCTCGATGAGGCTTGCCGCAACACCCTGGTGACGATGCTCCAGGCTGGTCGCGACTGGCGCAAGGGCCAGGGTGCCTGCAGGTTGGCGCATCCGCGATAACAGGACGTGGCCGATGAGTGTTCCGTCTGCGTCGGCGAGGAACTCGATTTCGGCGTCACCTGCTGTGCGAAGCGCTGCCGTCAGGTCCGCTTCTGCACCTGTCGCGAACGCAGCACGGAGGAGGGTGTCGATAGCTTCGGCGTCCCCCTCTTCATACGGACGGATTTCCCAGTCGATGGCACTCACGCCTCGGCCTCGGCCTTGATGCGTTTGATCATGCTCACCACACCGTTCGAGCGCTGGGGGGTGATGTGCTCTTTGAGATCGATTTCAGCGAGCTTCGCTTCCGCGTCGAGGTTTTTGATGTCGGACTTTGTCCGCCCCGAGAACAAACTGACCATCAGGGCGACGAGGCCTTTGACGATCGCCGCGTCGCTGTCGCCGCGAAACCGCACCGTCTCGCCGTCATTCTCGAACACCAGCCAGACTTGGCTCGCACACCCGCGCACCCGCGTGTCTTCGCTCTGTTCGTTCGCGGCGAGCGCGGGGAGCTTTCGGCCTAAGTCGATGAGGTAACGGTACTTTTCGTCCCAATCCTCGATAAAGGCAAAGTCCTCAGCGATGTCGTCGAAGGGCGGAATGTCGTTGCTCATGGCTGGTCGCTACACCACATCAGAGCGGCGGCGAACCCATTTCCCGCGGAAAAGATGCCTCACCGGAGCCAAAAAAAAGAGCGCCGCGACCAGTGTCGCGACGCTCTCTCACTAGAGTGCCTGAAACGCAGGCCTTGGGGTCTTTACGAACCAGAGGTGGTCGCACCGGCTGGCCAGCCCACGCAGCTCGACATGTCGTTGAGAGCGTGTTGGCCGAGGCAGAACGCTTCCTCGTACGGCGTGCGCGTCGCCGCGATGCACTGGTCGAGGTTGAGCTTCGCACTGTTGAAACAGCGCTCGGATTTCTTCGACGTGGCGAAAGACGCCATGTGCTCTTGGGTGGCGGTGTTCATCGCATAGTGCGCACCGAGAACGAGAGCTTTGGTAATGATCGTACCCGGACGAGCTGACGGATCCGCTTTCGCGTTGGTGCCGGCCCAGTCATCTGACCAGCTGTCGTAGCTGACAAGGTTGGGACGGATCGTACCGGCGCGGCTGCGAACAACTTCGCGGCCCGTTGCTGTCGGCCAGTCACGTTTAGCGGCGTAGCTCAACGCAGCATCAACGCGGTCCATGCCCGATTCGGCAATGGTTTTGCGGGCCCACGCAACTTTTTGGATGTCGTACGCTTCGGCGATGTAGGCGTCACCGGCTTCACGGATCTTTGCAGCATCGCTCGCTGCGAAGGCCATGATGGCGGCGACGGCTTGATCCGCACCCGGCATGTTGCGCACAACGCCGGGGCTGCTTTCGAGCTCGGCTGCAAAGGCTTTGGCGCCTTTTTCCTTCACCTGCTTCTCGATCGCTTTGGCGAACGAAGGCTGATCGGCAGCGACCATGGCGGCGTAGGCAATCCAGGAGCCAGCCATCGAGCGCGTGTCGTGGCTGGAGAGGCGCATGTGCGCTTCACGCATCGCTTCGGCGCTCGTCGGCATGTCGCCGCTGACGAAATCGATGTCTTCACGGAATTGAATGTAGGGTTGGGCGGCGTATTCGATCATCGCCGAGCCTTCCATCTGCTTGACGTCGACGCGCTTCACTGCGGTGTTTGCAGCGCCTGCCGCGCCCATGGCGAGTGCCGTGGCTGCACAGCCTGCGGCGATCCATTTTGTCAGCATCTTACCCATATCATCCCTGTACTGGCTTTCGAGCCTCACTCCGTGGCATTCATTTCCAGTCAGGAATGGTTGCGAAACTCTTAAGGTCTTCATCGAACTACGTTGCATCTTCGTATCTCCCACCGTGTGCACCCCATGCACGAACGCCAGGATCGGTTTTTGCCGTTCAGGAACCCTTAAGGGGGAAGCCGATAGCGTTAACGTATGAATGCGATTCTCCACCGGATTAATCAGAACCGGCCCAAAAGCCGCGGCAGCGCTCAAAACGTTGCTGGGACGGGGGCTGATGTTTTTTTTATTCAGGATACCCGCGGGACGATCACAGCCGTCTCAGGCGCGTCATGGCAGCTGTTTTCGGCGGGCCCGCAGCGTTTGAAGGGCCTTCATTTAACTGATCTCACAGCGGCGCGATCACATCCCGCACTGCTCGGTGCCCTGATGCAGGCCATGCGCGATGGCGAAGCCACGGTCGTGGTTGACCTGAAGCCGACCGCGAGCGCACCGCATGCATCGCTTCTCCTTAAGGCGCAGGCTGGCGGAGGGTTCGAATGTGCATTGACCCCGCTCAGCGATCGGAGCCAAGCGCCGATCCCGCACACGGAGCGTCCGCGCCAGGAATTGTTGCCCGCTGCGCCTGATCAATTGGCTGACGTCAGTCACGAAATACGTACGCCTCTCAATGCTGTAATCGGGTTCGCTGATGCTCTGCGTCAGGAGAGTTTCGGACCGCTCGGTGATCGTCGCTACCGTGATTATGCGAAGCTGATCCAAGAGAGCGGCCAGCATGTGCTGGCTTTGGTCAACGATCTGCTCGACCTTTCCAAGGCGGAGGCGAACCGTTTGACGGTTGAACCCCAGAGCGTTGATGTGGAGGCCGAGATTGCCGCGTGTGCTGGCATGCTGCGGCTGGAAGCTGAGAACGCGGGATTGTCGTTGTCGATGAAGACGGCGCCGGGGTTAGGATTCCATAAGCTGGATCCGAAAATCTTGCGGCAGATCCTGATCAACCTCCTGAGCAATGCACTGAAGTTCACCGACCGCGGCGGCATTACGGTCCGATCACGGATCCTTGATGGCCGCCTCGTGATCTCGGTCGAAGACACAGGCGTTGGGATGTCCGAGGATGATCTGCGCCGGGTGGGCGAGCGATTCTATCAAGCGCGGAGCGCTGGGGTGCGCGGCGCGCGCGGTTCAGGCCTCGGCCTGGCACTCAGTCACGCTCTGGCGAAGGCCCATGGCGGGCGGCTCGATATTCGGTCGTCGCCAGGGCGCGGGACCACGGCAACGCTCACCTTGCCTCTTGCAGACGTAACCCAAGTTCCCTCTGGGCGGCCCCAGCGCCGCTATCGCCCGCTTGCTGAGCCGCGGCGGTACGTTGCGCTCGAGCCGCATTCGCGGCGCGCCTAGCGGCGTGGTGATCCGGCTGCGGAGCGATGTGATCGTCAGTGGGCTGCAGCGGCAGTGCGAGGCAGCGGGCTTGATGTTCATGGTCCTCGACCGCGGCCACGAAGAGGGCGGTCTTGTGCTGATCAAATGGATCGACGGAACGGCCGTGCAGATCTTCCGTGAGGGCACGGTCAATGACCGGCGACGCTGGACAACCCGTGGAGCGCCGATCCCTGAAGCCGATGCGGCAACGATCCTTGCAAAGGAGCGAGGCTTTGATGCTGACGCTTGGGTGCTGGAGGTCATCGGACCGATGGCGAAAGCTGACAAGATCCTCGAGCCCGTTGCGGAGGCTTAGTGTGTCTTGGTTAGACGCAGGGCGGTAAGCCGGGTTGGCTCGAAAGCGTTGTTATTGCGTGCCGTCGCTGTCGGGCTCGTCGCTGACCACCCGTCCTTCGACAACGTCGCCGCTGCCCGGGACCACGCCGCGGGGTGGCGGCGCCCCCGGCCTTCCGTTCGCTGATGGACGGACAACGCGGCCTTGGACCCGGTCGCCGCGTCCGCGTCGGCGCTCCTCACGGCGAAGGATCCCGCCGATGCCGTCATAGCCCGGTGCATCGAGCTGCGGCGGCGTGCCGTAGGCGCGCGGGGTCAGATCGTTGACGAGGCGCGCATAGGTGCTGCGCAGATCATTGAGGCCGGGGTCCACTGGTCCGAATCCATCGGTCAGCGGAATCCGGGACCAGCCCTGTCTCTCATGGGTGGCAGCCATGAAGGACGACCAGATCTGCGCGGGGTAAGTGGCGCCCGAGACCTTATCCATCGGGTCATTGTTGTCGTTCCCGACCCATACGCCGGCGGTGACGTGGGCGGAATAGCCGACGAACCACGCGTCGCGCCAATCATCCGTCGTCCCCGTTTTGCCCGCAACGTCATGACCGGGGATGCGCGCTGCAGATCCGGTGCCAGCGTTGGTCACGGCGTGGAGGAGGTCGGTCATCTTTTCCGATGACCGTGCACTGATCACCCGGGGTGGATCGGGGATGCTGCGTTCGTAGAGAACGGTGCCGCCGCGGCTGTCGACCCGCGCGATCGCGTGGGGCTCGGGCGCATAACCGCCATAGGCAAAGGGCGTGTACGCCGCCGTCAGCTCGTCGAGAGCGACCTCAAACACCCCGAGCGGAAGGGTAGGGTAGGCCTCCATGTTGGCGTTGAGTCCGGCTTGCAGGGCCGCGTCGATAATCCGTTCACCGCCGATGGTCTCGCTAATCTGCACCGTTGCGGTGTTGGAGGACCGGGCCAGCGCTTCTCGCAAACGGATCGGCCCGAGAAAGCGGCCGCGGTAATTTTTCGGCTCCCACCCATCCACTTGGATCGGCGCGTCGACGAGCACTGTGTCTTGATCAAAGCCAGCCTCGATCGCTGCGAGGTAGACGAACGGCTTAAAGGCTGAGCCTGGCTGCCGCTTGGCTTGGGTGGTGCGGTTAAACTGGCTCTCGCGATAGGACCGTCCGCCGACCATGGCGACGATCCCGCCGCTCCTGTCATAGGCAATCAGCGCTGCCTGCTCAGCCCCGCGGATTTGCGCTGTCTCGGTCTCAATGACAGTTTTGACCGCAACCTCGGCACTCCGCTGGGCATCGGGTTGCAGGGTGGTCGTAACGACAACGTCCGTATCAAGATCAGGGATGCGTGCACGCAGCTCCGCTGCGACATGGTCGAGAAAATATCCGTACCCGTCGCGGACATCACGAAGGGCCAGCACCGGAGGCGACATGACCGCGACCCGGGCCGTGACGCGGTCAATCTGGCCCGTCTCGACCATATTGCCGATCACTTCGTGGCTGCGCTCCAACGCGCCGTCCCAATTGACGTGGGGCGCAAGGGACGAGGGCGCCTTTGGCAGGCCCGCGAGTAAAGCGGCCTCGGACAGCGTCAGTTGAGACGGGTCTTTTGAGAAGTACGCCTGGCTCGCAGCGCCCAAGCCGTAGGTGTTGGCGCCGAGATAAATCCTGTTGAGATAAAGCTCGAGGATCTCTTCCTTCGACAGCCGTGCCTCAAGCCAGAGCGCCAGTTGAAGTTCTTCGAACTTGCGCGCGATGGTTTGCTCGCCGGTGAGGAAGAGGTTTTTGACCAGCTGCTGGGTGATCGTGCTGCCGCCCTGGACGACAGTCCCCGCGGTCCAATTGATCAACGTTGCGCGGACCAGCGATCCGGGATCGAAGCCAGGATGCTCAAAGAACCGGCGGTCTTCGGTGGCGAGAAACGCGTCGACCACATAGGGCGGCAATGTGTCGATACTGACAGGTTTGCCAAGATCGCTGCCCCGGCTGCCCAGGACGGTGCCGTCGGCCGCAAGGATTGCGATGTTCGGCTGCCGCCCCGCGGTCCACAGGTCAGCGTAGGGCGCGGGGAACAACCGCTGCGCGATCTCGCCGTTGATGGCCATCAGCGGGATGGCCAGGGTCAGCGCCGTCGATACGAGCGCGCCAAGGGGCCGCCCGATCAGGCGCCACCGCAAGCGATCCGGCAGGGCTTCGGCAAAGCCGCGGGAAATTTGGCGCAGCGCGAGCATACCGACGTTGAGGTCGGTCATTGTCTCGTCCACCAGGCGCTCGGCCGCCCCGGGTTTCTTTGCGTCTGCCATAATTCAATCCTGTCCCGCACTTAGCGCGAAACGCGGTTGAGGTGGGAATTTTGTTGCGCGCGGTGCGCACCGTGCGCGTCAGAGCTCGCCGCGCGCGATCCACGCCGTGTTGGTGACGTCTTTAAAGCGGGGTGCAAAACCGCCTGCGTAGATCGCGTTGTCATCTTCAAACGGTGACAAGGCGAAGGCGCCGACTTTCGCCAAAGGCCGGTAATTCGGGTCGTTGCCCGGGATCGTGATCTCTTCGAGGCGGTAATCGATTTGTCCACCGATGACCGTGCGGACAAGATACCAGGCGTCTTTGCCAAACCCCGTGCGCCAGTGCGGGAACGCTGGCCGGGCGGCGAGATAGTTGGGATCATAGTAGACTTCGAGCCCGATCCATTCTTCCACGTCGCGCCCGCGGCGGCGCACCATGCTGGCCTCAGACGCAAGGACATAGTGCGGATCGCGGCCAAGCTCAGACCGCAAAAAGCCCGCGAGATTGAGCTCGACAACGGGGGCGCTTTCGCCAGGGCTAAAGCGGAAGGCTCTGTTCAGGGTACTGAACGCAAGCGTTGGTTTGCGCTGGCTGCGGTCGCACCGGAATGCGCTGATGGCGTAGTTCTTTTGCCAATAGACATCGAGATCGCTGGCGTAAGGCTCGTTGGCGGCGACTTCTTCCATATCCATGACGCTGACCCAACGGGGCGCATCGCCATCAATACGGCGTAGGATCTGCCGGGTGGTTGCTGCGTAGAGCCGACCCGCGCAGGTCGCGAAGCCGACGACAGCCTCCTGGCCGCGGGGCGTATATTCTGGGATCTGATCAAACCGAATGCCGCCGACAGCCGCTGCGTCGTAGACACCCCGGTAGATACCGAGCGGCGCGGGGCTTGCCCCTGCGAAGACGAGATCGGTTTTCAGCTCAGGATCGCGATAGGCGCCGAGTGCGCCTACAGTCGCTTCGGGCACGTCAAGGTCGATCATCCCAAGGTCTTGCTTGGTCCAATTACCACTCGGCGTACGGATAAAGACGCCCGCTGGCGCAGGAACACCGCGCTGTTTTTCGAAAGTCGCTCCGACCATCAGATAGTCGAGAGGCTCAATCGGACGTGCTTCGCTATCGGTCTCGAACGCAACAGTCGTCAGTGCGCTGACCTCTGTATACCCGCGCGGCATTTGGTAATCGAGGTGCCAGCGCTCTTCACGGGCGTCGAGGCGCATGACTTGGCCACGACGGTTCTCTTCCATTTCGTTCGGGTGGGCATTGCCCGCAAACAAGCGATCATTGTGAGCCACAAGTTTGGTCACCTGCGTACCCGTCAATTTGCGCCCGATCGTGTCCGTCTCCGGCGCTTCGAATGCGAACAGCCAAGGCACCATGGGCAGCTCGCCCTCGTCGCCTTTTTCTTCGCGCGCGACGGGGATGTTGGCTTCGCGGCGAATGAAATTCAGCGCGGCGAGGGTGGTGGGGTCGTCGGGTGACCCGAAGAAGCGGTAGATGCTTTCCTTATCGCGCCCCGCGCTCTCGTAGAGCACTGCGACGGCCCCTGCATTGCGCAGTGCGGATGCGAACGGTTTGGCCTGGCGGAAGACGTCGTCCCTTCCAGCGCTGTGGGCGATGAAGAACGGAGGCAGGGCGCGCCCCGTTGGGGCTTTGAACAGCGGCGACAGTTGCGGCCAATAGGTGGGGTTGTCGCCAAAGACTTGCCGCAGTGTGCGTCCCTCGGGGGTTTGAATGTTGGTCGCCGCGATCTCGGCGCCCACGTCATAGGCGCCCGAGTCGAGGGCGATAATCCCGCCCAGGTCCGACGGGCTGGCGCCATAAGTTTTGAGGTAACGCGGATCGGTGCCGACCAAGCTGACGAGGTGCGCGCCCGCTGCGTGGCCTGCGAGGTAGATCTGCCGCGGGTCGATGCCGTAGCGATCAGCGTTCTTGGCGAGCCAGACAGCGGCGGCGGCGATGTCCTCTGCTTGCTCGCGCGGAGAGACTTCGGGGTGCAGCCGATAATTGACCGCGGCGACAGCAAACCCCTCACTGAGGAAGAACTTCGTCTTCGCCGTCGCCGTGCGCTTGTCCCCTGCCTGCCAGCTGCCGCCGTGGACGATGACAATGGCCGGTTTGAGCGTGCTGAGCGGGCGCGCGGCGACGTCAATCAACTGGCGCGGGTGCCCACCGTAAGGTTTATCCCGGTCGATGACCTCGGACGGGCGCGGTTGGGCGGCGGCTGTGCCGCAGGTGAAAGCGAGAAAAGCAAGGATAAGGCGGAGCATGACGGTCGGGCCCTGGCAAATTGCGACTCTTGTCGAGCCCCTTTTTCGCCGCCAGACGTTAAGTCCTTGTTGACCGAGACCACGCTGCACCCATGGCTCAAGAAGCACCCTTCTGGAAGCGTAAGACGCTCGCTGAAATGACCCGTTCAGAGTGGGAAAGCCTGTGCGATGGATGCGGGCGATGCTGTTTGGTGGTGCTCGAAGACGAAGACGCGCCGGGGGTTTTCGAGAAGACCTCGGTGCATTGCCAATTGTTCGACCCCGAGGCGCGCCGATGCACGTGCTATGCGCGCCGCACCACGTTGGTCCCAGGCTGTGTCGAGCTGCGTCCCGATAACGTCGCTGAACTCAACTTTATGCCGGAGACGTGCGCCTATCGGCGGCTATCAGAAGGCCGTGACTTGGCGAACTGGCATCCGCTGGTCAGTGGAGAATGGGCCAGTGTCGAGCGTGCAGGCGTCGCCGTTCCCCGTGATCTTGTCCACGAGCATGACGTCAAAGAAGAAGAGCTCTGGCGCTTCGTGACAGAAAAAAAGCGCCGCGGTTGACCCCGCAGCGCCCTGAAAACTCGCAACGTCGTCCTCGCTTTGAAGCTTCGCCGCTCTCAGCTTTTAGCTCAGTGCCTTCCGCCGCCGACGAAGCGCAGCGAAACCCGCAGCAGCTGCACCAAACAGCGGTAGCGCTGCCGGGACGGGAACTTCGTTCGGTGAAAGATCAACGTTGTCGATCGCGGCATCGTCGCTCGCGAAGATGATCAGCGCCTCAATGTTCGAGAAAACAACGGGGAGAAGCGTTGCCGTGTTCACCGTGAAGGAAGACGCGCCGAACGACGACGTCACAAAATCAAAAACCCCAACAACCGTGAACGTCACGTCGGTGTCGTCCGCGAGCGTGGTGGGACCCGCAAGGACCGAGACCAAATCGAAGCGGCCGCCGCCGTCACGAACGATGGTCACCTCATTGTTTTCGCTGAAGCCGAAAAAGTCACTCGCTGAGTTGCCGAGCATGTCGGTGGCAGCCGTGGAGTCGAACACAGCCGATTCGCCATTCGCCACGTCGACGGTGAAGCCATCTTCGAAGTACGGCGCCAACGGGTTCACATTCACCAAGCCGCCTGCTGCAGCAAAGTCTTCAAAGTCCAAAATGACTGCGTTCGCGATCCCAAACGACGCGGCAACCGCCGCGGCCATCGTGAGCAGCTTTTTCATGATCACCCCCAAACGGTGCCGATTAACCGAGGTTAAGAATATCCTATCCCCCGCGGTTACGGAAGCGTTAATTCCGGTTTGAGCCTGATTTTTTGTCGTTTCTTTGCGCGCCTTTAGTGCATTCGGCTGCGCCTGCGGTGTTCCAGTTGCATCTCGCGAGTAACTTATCCCCGCCCGTCCCGGCGCCCGTACCTTGGTCGCCATGGTGCAAGACGCTTTGTCCTCTCTCGCATCGGACCTTTCCGCAGGGCTGACCCAGCTTCTATGCGAGCAAGCCGCCCACCTCGCGCGGCTTGATTGGTCCGACCCCGAGGCCGTGGCGCTTGCCGAGAAACGCGGCCGGATCATCCAGGTCCATCGCACCAACGTCGAAAAGACACTCGGTATGGATGACAAAGGCGACGCCCAAACCTACCCCATCGATCCTTTCAACGGTGACACCGAAGCCCTCAAGCGCGCTTTGGAACGACGACTTCGCCGCCATGCTGAATCACTCGGGATGGACGAGCTTGAGCGACGCGTGCGCGCACGCGGACTTACTCCGCCTCCTCGTGAGCTGGCGCGTCCGCGCACGCGCGGAACAGACGGCTCCGAAGGGTGACTGGACCACGTGGCTTTTCCTCGGTGGCCGGGGTGCGGGGAAGACCCGCGCGGGCGCTGAATGGGTGCACGAGCGGGTGCAGGCGGGCGCTGAGCGGATCGCGCTTGTCGCTGAGACCTACCGCGATGGCCGGGAGGTGATGGTGGAGGGACCCTCAGGCCTCTTGCACACCGGTGCGATGTTCAAGCCGCCAACGTTTGAGCCCTCGCGGCGACGTGTCGTTTGGTCAGGCGGTGCCCAGGCGCAGCTTTTTTCTGCCGAAGATGCGGACGGTCTGCGCGGCTATCAATTCGATACGGCGTGGTCAGATGAACTCGCCAAGTGGCCGGGCGGAGAGGCGACTTGGTCGAACCTGCAGATGGGCCTGCGCCTCGGGACCGACCCGCGGCAGATGGTGACCACCACGCCGCGGCCCATCGCGCTCCTCAAAGCGATCATGGCGCGGCAGACGACGACCATCACCCGCGCCTCGACCTATGCGAACAGGCCAAACCTCGCCGATGCGTTTCTCGCTGAGATCGCCGCGATTTACGAAGGCACACCGCTCGGTCGCCAAGAATTGCTCGGTGAACTGATCGAGGATCGCGAAGGCGCGCTTTGGACCTGGTCGCTGATCGAAGCGGCGCGGGCGCCCCGGCCCGAGGGCTTCTCCCGGATCGTTGTGGCGGTGGATCCCCCCGTCACCAGCCACGCCGGTTCAGACGCTTGCGGGATCGTGGTTGCAGGTCTCCACTGTGATGATCAGCTCACGGCCTATGTGCTTGAGGATGCCACGGTCCAGGGGCTTACGCCGCTTGGCTGGGCGAAGAAAGTCGCCGCTGCTTACCACCGCTGGGAAGCAGACCGTGTCGTCGTCGAGGTCAATCAGGGCGGTGATCTGGTGACGGATGTTCTGCGTTCGGCTGATCCCACGGTGCCCACCCGGGCAGTCCGCGCAACCCGCGGGAAGATCCTCCGCGCTGAGCCGATTGCGGCGCTCTACGAACAAGGCCGGGTGAAGCACATCACGCCATTTCCCGAACTTGAAGATCAGATGACGTCATTCACTGGGGCTCACGGTGGCGACAGCCCTGATCGGCTCGATGCGCTTGTTTGGGCACTGACGGATCTGATGCTCGCCGGCGAAGCTCCGCCCTCGGTCCGTCCGCTTTAGAAAGGAATTGAAGATGCTCAAGAGACTGACAAAACGAACGGCACCCCAGGTGCAAAAAAGCACGTCCCTGGCCGACCTCATCGCGCTCCACGGCGTCGGTGACCCCGGGCCACGGGTGGCACCAGCCAGCTTCCGCAGCAATGTTGTTGCTTACCGGTGTATCCGGATGATCTCCGAAGCTGCAGCCGCTGTTCCTCTCGCCGTTGAAGAGCACGGCGCGTTGCTTGCCGATGGTCCGTGGTGCGCGCTTTTGGAACGTCCGAACCCTGATGAGGCGGGCACAGACTTTTTCCAAGAAATCTACGCATACCTACAAACGCACGGCAACGCATATGTCGAAAAGCTGACCGCCAGCGAAGACGTGCGCGCGCTCTTTCATATTCATCCCAGTACGGTTGAACCGTTTAAAGAGGGGTATCGTCTGAGGACGAAGAGGGGTGAGCGGACGATCTATGCCGATATGTCCGGACGGATGCCGCTTTTGCACCTCTCGCTATGGCAACCGGTCGATCACAAGGCCGGATTGGCGCCTCTCCAGGTCGCTGCCGACGCCATTCATCTGCACAATGCTGCTTGCGCCTGGAACAGGCAACTTATTGATAACGCTGCAAGACCGTCAGGCGCCTTAGTGCACAAGGGTGGTGAAGGCGGGCAAAACCTGACCCCGGAGCAATTTGATCGGCTCAAAGAAGAGCTTGAAGCGGGCTTCACCGGTTTGCGCGGTGCAGGTCGACCGCTGCTGCTCGATGGGGGGCTTGATTGGCGTCCCATGGGGCTGACGCCAGCGGAGATGGATTTCCAAAATCTGAAGAACTCGGCCGCACGTGATATCGCGCTGGCGTTTGGTGTTCCGCCGATGTTGCTCGGCATTCCGGGTGATAATACGTACGCCAACTATAAGGAAGCGAACCTCGCCTTTTGGCGCCAAACGGTCCTTCCGCTGGTTGGCCGGGTCAGCCAGGCTCTCGCCGGTTGGCTCGATCCCGGGCGCTCGATGCGGATTGTTCCTGACCTTGCCGCGGTGGAAGCCTTGAGCCCCGAACGTTCAGCGCGGCTTGATCGGATCGCCGATGCTGATTTCCTCACGGATGCCGAGAAGCGGGCGGCCTTTGGTTATCCCCCGTTCGACAGCACCCTCAACGGATAGAGCGTGTACGATGATTTCGCCAACACGCGCCGAATTTGAAGGTTATGCGGCCCTGTTTAATGACGCAGACCTGACCGGTGATCGGATCGAGCCGGGCGCTTTTCGCAAAGAACTTATCCCCCCCAAGCCAGGCCAGATTAGGATGCTTTATCAGCATCAAGCGGAGACGCCCATTGGCCTCTGGACGGACATCAGGGAAGATCATCGCGGGCTTTTCGTCCGTGGGCAACTCTTTCTCGACACGGACGAAGGACGGACGACGCACCGCCTCATTCACGGCGGCGCCATCGACGGTTTGTCGATCGGCTTCAAGGCAAAAAAAGCCCGGCGTACGTCGGTCGGGCGCCTCCTTACCCGTATCGACTTGTGGGAAATCAGTATCGTGACGTTCCCCATGTCGCCCCAAGCCCGGATCTCACGGGTCTCAAGCGCCGGAGAGCGCCTTCCTCGTAATCTCTTGTCATCATGAAGGAAAAACGTATGACGATCGAAACGAAACACACCTCTGCCGAGGAAAAGGCGCATGCGGCTGATTTGCTGCATACGTTCGAAGTGTTCAAGGCTGAGAACGACGCTCGCCTCGCGGCCGTTGAGAAAAAAGGCGCAGCTGATCCGCTCTATGACGATAAGCTGAAGCGCCTCGAAAGCACGATCAATGAGCAAAAGGCAGCGCTTGATCGCCTGGCCGTGGGAGCGCTGCGTCAAAACTTCGAAGTCGGCGATGCCCCGGAGCAGAAGCAAGCGTTTGACACCTATATGCGTGCTGGGATCATCTCAGCGCCGGAGGAAAAGTCTCTAAGCGGATCAAATGACGCAGACGGCGGATATACGGTTCCTACCGCGATTGAAGCAACGATCGACCGTGCACTGACCGAGGTCTCACCATTCCGCAGCTTCTGTACGGTGCGCCACATCTCGACATCGACGTATCGCCTAGCCGTGAACGAGGCGGATTACGCCACAGGGTGGGTTGGCGAGACCGACGCGCGACCAGAAACCGCAACGCCGTCAATCGCTTCGATCGAATTCAAGACCGGCGAGATCTACGCCATGCCTGCGGCCACGCCGCAGCTGCTTGAAGACTCCGCCGTCGATATCGAAGCTTGGATTGCTTCGGAAGTACGCGGAACATTCGCTGCCGCTGAAACCGATGCCTTTGTCAACGGCGATGGCAACAACAAGCCGCTCGGTTTCCTTCAGGCGCCGAATGCCGCGGATGCCAGCCGTACGGCGACCGAAATCGGAACGACGACAGGCACCGTCTCCGGCGACAGCTTGATTGAACTCGTCTACACGCTTGATGCACAGTACCGGGCTAATGGGCGGTTTATTGTCAACCGGCGCACGGCCGAAACCATTCGTAAGCTGAAGGATACGGCAGGGAATTACCTCTGGAATCCAGGTATTTCGGCGGGGCAGCCTGCAACGCTCCTTGGCTATGAAGTGAGCGAGGTCGAGGCGATGCCCGATGCTGGCGCCGGTGACTTTGCCGTCGCGTTCGGTGACTTTGGTGCCGGATATCTCATCGTCGATCGTCGCGGTGTTCAGGTTCTGCGCGATCCCTTCAGCGCTAAACCGTACGTGCTGTTCTATACGACCAAGCGTGTTGGCGGCGGGGTGCAAGACCACGCAGCGATCAAGCTCATGGCAACGTCGTAAGGGTACGGAGCAATGCTTGCTGAGCTCATCACCCCGCCGATCGTCGAGCCGTTCACCCTAGCTGACTTGAAGGATGCCTTGCGGATCGACCACAGCGATGACGACGCGTTGGTGATGACGCTCGGTGAGACGGCGCGTCGGGTGGTTGAACGCCGCCTGAGCCACGCGGTGTCGGAACAAACATGGCGGCTGACACTGTCACCGCCGCCAACTGCGACCGTGACGCTACGGCCCGGAAATGTAATTAGTATCAGTGGAGTAGAGCTGATCTACGGCGAAGAGCCTCCAGTTCCGAGCACGGATTGGTCGTGGCGGCGCGGCTTCCCTTCATGCTTCGCGCTTGAGGCTCCGCGTACGGCAAATGGTGATCTGTTGAACGAGGTTCAGATCACATTCATCGCTGGGCGGAGTGATGTTTCAACCACGCCGTCGGACCTTGTGCAGGCCATTACTCTGCTTACGGCGCACTATTATGAGCAACGCGAGGTCGTCTCTGAAGGACGCTACGTGCCGATTCCCGTTGGGGTGGAGAGCATCCTCCAGACGTTGCGCGAGGTGCAGCTATGATTGGGGACATGCGCGAGCGCGTTGAGATTTTAAAACCGCAGCGGATAGTCGATGGCGGCGGCGGTTGGCAGGTCGGTTACGCCTCTTTGGGTTCGGTTTCGGCGCAGGTTGAAAGTCGCCCGGCGGGTACGGATCGTAGTCTTGGCAAGGCTCTGCGACGGCAAAGAAAGCGCTTTACTATCCGTCGGCGCGATGACCTCGTCTTTGAAATGCAGCTTATCCACCGCGGCCAAAGGTTTCGTATAACAGACATCCGCGAGCATGGGCGAAAAGGGACGTATACACTTCTCGATGTCGAGGAGGCGCCGGCATGACAAACGTTGCATGGGAAGTCCAAACTGCTGTTTACGCAGCCCTTATTGCTAATCCAGATGTCCAAGCGATCGTCGGTTCACCGGCCCGTATCTTTGACGCCATCCCGGACGACGTCGCTTTTCCCTTCGTCCAATTGGGCGCAACACAGATGAAAGCGCTGCCAGGGTCGGAAGGCGGGATTGAGCATCTCCTCCGCATAACGATTTTTTCGCGCTGGGGCGGCAGGAGCGAGTCAAAGCATATAGCTGGCACCATTCGGAGCGTCCTGCAAAACGCCGAACTTCCGCTCACCGATCATACGATGGTTCTGTCGCGTCTCGTTTTCGAGGATCATCTTCGTTTGCGTGATCCGGATACGTTTCAAGCGTCCATGCGGTTTCGCATCGTCACTATGCCCGAGGAGGTTGCGGTATGACCGCCGTCGCGAGTGATAACGCTGTCTTGAGCTTAGACGGTCAGGCGGTTGCCGGGATTACCGACCGGCGGCTATCGTTGCGGCGCACGCTTTCCTCGCGTGCGCACGCCGACAGCAACGGTTGGGCCGAAACGTCTGCCCTCGGAGCGCCTCTCATCCTCGATGTCGATGCCCAAGGGTTGTTCATAAGTAATGCCGCAACATCGGCCGTTCGAGGGGCGTTTCTCGCGGGTGGTAGTGATCTGTGGTCGCTTGAAATCCCCGGAGATGGCATCTGGGCCGGTCCGTTTGTTCTTCGCGCGTTGAGCTTCAGCGGCAAGGCCGAGACCCTAATGACGTTCCGTCTCCAGATGACATCCAATGGTCCAATTACGTTTACTCCAGAGGTCTAATCATGAGCGAAACACCCCGTACACAGAGCGTCGACACGGATCTCGCGGAGTCCGCCACCACGGCCCTCGCGCCTTTGTCTGATGCTGTCGAAGCCTCCTTTGTGCAATTAAGTCAGAGTATTGGCGAGGAGCTTGCGCGCCTAAGCGTTGATGGACGGTTGTCGGTGCGCGGCATGGTTGACGATATTCTGCAAGATCTTGCGCGGCTCGCGGCGCAGGAGATTATTGGCCGACCGCTTCAACGTGCACTTGGTCGAGAGGATAGCGGGTTAGCTGCCAACGCTGTTCAGACACTCCTTAAGCGGAGTATTAGAAATGGCTAGAGACGGCTTTCATGACGTTGTGTTTCCGGTTGCGATCGGGGCCGGTGCTCGGGGAGGACCGAGGCGGCGTACGGACGTTGCTGTGCTCGGATCAGGCAACGAAGTGCGGCGCAGCCGCTGGGCCGGAGCGCGCCGTATATGGGACGTAAGCGGAGGAATACAAACCTTTGCAGACGCCGAGACTTTGGTCCATTTCTTTGAGGCGCGGCAAGGAAGGCGGTACGCGTTTCGGTTCCGCGATCCATTCGATCATAGCTCGGCGCTTGGCGGCGCGGCGCCCTCCGCGACGGATCAGACGCTGGGTGTGGGCGATGGGACGGCGACCGAGTTTCCTCTCTACAAAGACTATGGCGGTGTCTCGCGTCGGATTGAATTGGCAGAGGCAGGCTCGGTTTTTGTTGCCGTGGACGGCGCTGTTTTGACTGGTGGTGCTTGGTCGTTAAGTGCTGAACGCAACCGAGTGATCCTGCAAACAGCGCCGGCCGTGGGGCAGGTGATCACCGCGGGCTTTCTCTTTGATACGCCTGTGCGGTTTACGGACGATGCCCTCGATCTTGAGCTTGGTGCGCGTGGCGCGGCGGTGCAAGCGGTTGGCCTTACCGAGATCCAGCTATGAAAAGTATCGACCCTGCCACAGCAGCGGGCCTTTCCGGGTGCGCAGCAGCGACCGCTTTGGCCGTGTTGGTCGTGCGCCGCGATGGAGGTGTTACGGCGCTTACGGATCATGATGTCTCCGTGGAATTCCAAGGCTTTGTCTTTGAAGCCAACGCGGGCTTAGCGTTTGACGGTCTTGAGCAAACCGCGGACCTCGCGCCTGATCATGGCGTGCTTCGCATCGGATCGGGCACGTCCGGGTTTGAGCCATCGGACATTCGTGCGGGGCATTACGCCAACGCCCGGGTTGAGATCTGGCGCGTCAACACTGACGATACGAACCACAGCATTTTGCTCTCGGTAGGGACGCTTGGTGAACTGACGATTGGTTCTGTTGAGATCGAGGCGGAGTATCGGAGCCTCAAGCACAAGCTTGCGCAACCAACGGGCCGTCTGTACCAAAAAAGCTGCGACGCGCAGTTGGGGCACGCGCGTTGCGGCGTAAACCTCGCTGCGTTTACGATCGCGGCGCATATACTCTCGGTTGACGGACTGTCGGTGATGATGGCGATCACGTCAACGCCAGATGCCGGCCAGTTCGCGAACGGAACAATCAAAATACAGTCCGGCATCGCGAAAGATGTTTCGGCATCAATCCGTACAGCGCGCATCGCGCCCGGGGTTCTTGAGCTAACCCTGTGGGAAACCTTTCCCACGGCGCCTGCACCTGGGGATAGTGTCGCGATTACCGCGGGTTGCGACAAGCGCTTTGCTACGTGCCGCGATAGGTTCGCCAATAGCGATCGGTTCGCCGGGTTTCCGACCATCCCCGGAATGGATGTCTTGACCGTCGCGACGCGGGGGTCGTGATGCTTGCCGTTGAAGAGGATATTCGTCGGCGTGCAGAGATTGTTCTTGAGGCGCTGTCATGGCTCGGAACACCGTATCGGCACCAGGCTTCAACAAAAGGTCATGGCACAGACTGTTTGGGATTGGTGAGAGGTCTTTACCGCTCTTTCGTAGGGACAGAGCCAGAGGCATTGCCGCCCTACGCGCCGCGTCTGACGCGGCATGGTGGTGAGCCGTTGCTTGAAGGCGCTGAGCGGACCCTTGTTGTAACAGAAACGGCGCAGCCGGGCGATATCATGCTGTTCCGTATGCGGCGGAGCCATCCTGTCAGCCACTGCGGCGTTTTGGTGGCGCCGCACCGCTTTATCCATGCCTATGAGGGCCGTGCGGTTCTGACATCTGCCTATTGCGCAGGGTGGCGGCGTCGGACGGCGGCCGTTTTTTCACTGCCGGAGAATTCATGACACACGCAGTTTCTTCTGCCGCGCTGGTGGCTGGCCGCGCGGCGACGAGCGCCCTCCCGCGTTTGGCGACGCAGATTGCCGCGACCCAGGGCGTGGCCGCGCTCAACGCCCTGTTGTTCGGCCCGGCCAAGAGGGTTTCCGAGGGCAAGGCGCTCGACGAAATCCGTCTGCTGACAGCTGGCGAAGGCGGTGGCGTTCCAAGGGTTTACGGACGCGGGCGGGTTGGCGGCCAGGTCATTTGGGCGTCGCCGGTGAAAGAAGATACGCTCGTCGTTTCCTCAACACGCGGCGCAAAAGGCTTCGTGGCGGCGACGGAAACGTCGGCAACGGAATATACGTATACGGTATCCTTAGCGATTGCGCTATGCGAGGGTGAAATCGCGGGGATTGGCCGGGTTTGGGCCGATGGCAAGCTCATCACGCTCGCCGACCATAACGTCCGTCTCTATCGCGGTACGGATGACCAAGAACCCGATACATTGATCGAAGCCCATGAGGGCGGTGCACCCGCCTATAAGGGCTTAGCATATATCGTCTTTGAGGACCTTCAGCTTGGTCCGTTCGGCAACCGGGTGCCGCAATTCAATTTTGAGGTCGAACGGCCACTGAACCGCGATGATCCGGATGCGCTCGAGAATGCTATTCGGGCACTGACGATCATTCCGGGGTCTGGTGAGGCGGTCTACGCGACGGAAGTCAATTACGACGCGGTGGAAGAGGGGATCACCCGCGCCTTGAACCAACATAGCGGTGTGGGGCTCCCCGACTTTATCGCCAGTATGGACCGTATGCAGAGTACGCTGCCGAATGCGGCGGCGACATCGCTGGTGGTCAGCTGGTTCGGAGATGACCTGCGCGCGGGCCACTGTACCGTTACGCCGGGGGTTGAGCTGCGCGATCGGGTGACGGAGCCCGATGCGTGGGGCGTGGCGGGCTACGATCGGCAGTCCGCGCGGCTTTTGACCGATACCAATGGACGGCCGTCATACGGTGGGACGCCGTCGGACCAAGGCGTGCGCCAGGCAATCCGTGAGCTGAAGGCCCGGGGCGCTATGGTCATGCTGCATCCCTTTTTGCTGATGGATGTACCTGCCGGTAACGGCCTTCCGGACCCCTATGGCGGAGCCGAGCAAGGCGCCTTTCCTTGGCGCGGCCGGATCACCGCAAACGCCCTGGCCGACGACAAAACTTCTGCCATCAGAACACAGATCAATGCGTTCTTCGATCAGTGGGATGCGATGGTGCTGCACTACGCCACCCTTGCGGCGTCGGAAGGCGGTGTTGATGCTGTGCTGCTCGGTTCTGAGCTGCGCGGCCTGACGCAGCTGCGTGACGACACCGGCGCTTATCCGGCGGTGGAGCGGTTGGTCGCGCTGGCCGCGCTGGTGAAGGCGCAACTGCCGGGCGCGTTGGTCTCCTACGGCGCCGATTGGTCCGAGTACGCCAACCACAAACCGAACGATGGTTCGGGCGATTTGCTTTATCCGCTGGATACGTTGTGGGCCGATGGAAATGTCGATTTTGTGGGGATCGACAACTACTTACCCATTGCCGACTGGCGGGAAGGCAACACCCACCTCGACGCTGGTACTGCCGAGGGGCCCTACGACCTCTCCTATCTCGAGAGCGGGATCTCCAGCGGTGAAGGCTACGATTGGTACTATGCCAGTGAAGCGGATCGCGCCGCACAAGTGCGTACACCGATTACCGATGGTGCGTATAACGAAGCTTGGGTCTTCCGGCCCAAGGATCTTTGGTCCTGGTGGATGAATCCGCATACGGAGCGGCCAGGCGGGATCAAAGCGACGAGCAACACGCCTTGGGTGCCGCAGTCAAAGCCCATTTGGTTCACGGAACTGGGCTGCCCCGCCATCGATAAGGGCGCCAACCAGCCCAACGTTTTCGTTGATCCCAAATCCTCCGAGAGTGCGCCGCCATATTTCTCGACGGGCGCGCGCGATGACCGGATCCAGCGTGCGATGCTGGAGGCCTACCACCGCTTTTGGAGCGACAGCGCCAAAAACCCGGTGAGTAGCGTTTACAGCGGCCCGATGGTCGATCCCGCGCGGATGTTCGTCTACGCTTGGGACGCGCGTCCGTTCCCCGACTTCCCGGCCCGCGGTGATCTTTGGGCGGATAATCAGAATTGGGTGACGGGGCATTGGCTCAACGGCCGGGCGGGACGCATCCCGCTTAGTGGTTTAATCACACAACTCGCCAGTGAGGCAGGCCTTTCGGCTATTGACGCGTCGGCGTGTGATGACCTCGTCAGTGGGCTGACGTTGCTCGATCCAACAACAGGCCGGGAAGCGCTTGAGCCGCTGTTCGATCTCTATCAACTCGATGCAACAGCGCGGGATGGTCTTCTGATCATCCGGCCACGCGACGGGATCCCTCAACACGCGTTGACGGAGGACGACGTCATTGATCCAGGCGAGGGTCCTTTGGTTGCGGTTGAGCACGCCCAGGACGAAGAGCTTCCCAGCGCGCTAGCTGTGACGTACCAAGACGAACTCTCCGACTTCGCGGTCAAAACCACCGAAGTGCGTGATGAGCGGCACGGACCGGGGCGGACCCAGCGGGTTGGCACGGCGGTCGTGCTGGAGCAAGGGGAGGCGGAAGGCCGCGCCCGTTCGCTCCTCGCCGAGGCGCGCGCTCTCCGAGCCACGGCGCACTTCGCGCTTCCCGAGGTTGCCGACGGGATCGAGCCTGCGGACACGCTCCGGGTGACGACGGGCGATGGTGAGCTGATCGTCCGTATCGTGCAGATGCGTGAGGGGCCGGTGCGCGAGATCACGGCTGTTCAAACGGACCCTGGTTTGTTCGGTTCATCTTATGCGGGCTTGAGCGCCGATCCCGGCCACCTTCCGGTGGTTTACGGCACGGTCGCGTTTGCCGCGCTCGATATCCCTCTCCTCGGTGAAGATCCTGATACAGCTTTGCTGTGGCTGGCAGCCTTCGCTGATCCTTGGCCAGGCGGAGCGCTGGTCTATGCGGGAGAGGGTGAGAACCAAGTGCTGCAAACGACGCTGACGCGCCAAGTCGCCATGGGCCGCTTGGTGGCGAACCTCGCGCCGGGGCCCTGCAGCCGTTGGGATCGGGCCGGGCGTGTGCACATCACCCTGCCTGCCGGCAGCCTTGCGAGCATTCCCGCCGAAGCGGTTCTTTCCGGTGAACATCTTTGCGCTGTTGAGACCAGCGCCGGGTGGGAGCTGCTGCAATACCGCGACGCGGTGCTCCAAGGGGATGGCACATGGGTCCTGACCGAGCTGCTCCGTGGTCGCCGCGCCACCGAGAATAAAGCCGCGCTCGGAGCGTCAGCAGGCGCTCGGATCGTCTTCCTCGAAGACCTTTCCGCTTTGCCCCTGGCGCCTGAGCGCTGGGGCCAGACGGAAGTGTTTGAGGTGGGGCCCAGCTCGGCGCTGCCCGGTGCTTATCCCTTCCGAACCAGCTCCGTTGCGCTGACCGGCGAGGCAGTCCGGCCGTTTGCTCCTGTCCACCTCGAGGTTTCTGCGGTTTCTGGCGGTCGTCATCTCTCTTGGATCAGGCGCTCGCGGGTCGGCGGCGATCGCTGGGCCGAAGGGGATATCCCCCTCGGCGAGACCACCGAACGCTACCGCGTCACCATTGAAAACAGCACCGGAGGCATTCTCGAAGACGTTGAAACAAGCGCTCCTGAGCATGTCTTTGACCAACCGTCGGGTGCGGTTGCCCGGGTCGCGCAGATTTCCTCAAGCTATGGTCCCGGCCGGTCAGCGACGATCGCGCTTTGATCTTCGCGCCGAAGCGGTTGAAATAGGCTCCCGCCTGATCAACATCCCAGCTGGGATTAGACACTTGGGAGCGCCCTTTGGCGAAAGACCCCTACACGATGCTGGGCGTCGGCCGACAAGCGTCGCAAGACGATATCCGCAGCGCTTATCGGAAACTGGCGAAGCAGTATCACCCGGACCGAAACCCTGGGGACGCTGCGGCGGAGGATAAGTTCAAGGCGGCCACCGCTGCGTTTGAGATTATTGGCGACGAAGCGAAGCGCAAACGCTTTGACCGCGGCGAAATCGATGCCGAAGGCAACGACCGCGGGGCGTTCGGCCAAGGTGGCCCTTTCGCCGGGGTCGACCCGGCGGAGGCTGCCCGACGCTTCCAGGAGCGCGCCCAGCGCGGCCGCCAATCCCGCAGCTTTGAGGACTTCGGGGATGTCTTCTCTGATTTCTTCGGGCGCGGCGAGTCGATGGGGCGCCAACACCGGCAACCCGAAAAGGGCAGAGACATCCGCACCCGCCTCACGGTTCCTTTCCTCGAAGCCGCTCAAGGCGCGAAGAAGCGGGTGACCTTGCCCCAGGGCGATACGGTCGATGTGACCATCCCTGAAGGGCTTCGCGACGGGCAGACCCTGCGGTTGCGGGGCAAAGGCCAGCAGGGCACCCGCGGCGGCCAGCCCGGTGACCTGTTCGTCGAGGTTTCGGTCACCCCGCATCCCGATTTTGAATTACAAGGTGATCATGTCCTGACCGAAGCGCCCTTGCCGCTCAAGACAGCCGTTCTCGGCGGCAAGCTGAGCGTTGCGACCTTGTCAGGCCGGGCCACGATCAAAATTCCCGCCAACACGTCTTCAGGGGTCATCTTTCGCTTGAAGAGTAAGGGTCTTAAACAATCAAAATCAGGTACTTATAGCGATTTTCTCGTCAAAGTTCGTATCAAGCTTCCTGCCGCGCTTGACGCTGATCTCGAAGCCTTTATGCGCTCCTGGGCAGGTGACGACGAAGACCAGGACGCCGCCGGAATGGCCGAAGCGCAGTAAAGCGCGGTACTCAGTAACCATAGGGCCTTGCCAGTCCTTAAGTTCCATCAGCTGTAACGGCTCCTTACGTGGATGCGAAAGCAAGATTATGCTGGAGACCAAAGAACCGATGACGCGATCCCTTCGAAAGCACAGCTTCGCTGCTGTTTCTGCACTGGCCTTGAGCGCCATGACGCTTACCCCTGCCTCTGCGCAGGAAAGCGTCGACATGGACGAGTTCGCGGTGAACAACGCCGAACTCTACAAGCGCCTGAGCTTTGCGGATCTCGTGGAGAAGGTGAGCCCCGCTGTGGTCTCGATCCGGACGGAGAGAGAAGTCGAAGCGGGCGCGGTGATGGACGGCTTGCCGCCGGAACTCGAGCGGCTGTTGCCCGGCCTGCGTGACCGCTTTGGCGGGACCGGTGAAGCGCGACCACGCCGCGCAACGGGCGAGGGTTCCGGCTTCTTTATCGACGATAACGGCCACATCGTCACCAACAACCACGTGATCGAAGAGTCGGACACGATCACCGTGGTGCTCAACAATGGCGATGAGCTCGATGCAGTGCTGGTCGGCACCGACCCCGAAACCGACATCGCGGTCCTCAAGGTTGAGCCCTCGGCTGAGCAGCGCTTTGTGCGCTTCTCCCCCGACGCTGATCTACGCGTAGGCGATTATGTCCTCGCGGTGGGCAATCCGTTCGGCCTCGGCGGTACCGTCACCTCCGGGATCGTTTCAGCGCTTGGCCGCGAGAGTGGTCCTGAAATTCCGTACGCAGACTTCATCCAGATCGACGCCTCGATCAACCGCGGCAACTCCGGCGGCCCGACGTTTGACGTCAAAGGCAACGTTATCGGCGTCAACACGGCGATCATTTCGCCCACCGGCGTCAACGCAGGCATCGGCCTCGCGATCCCCGCCGATGTTGCCGATGGCGTCGTCCGGCAGATCATCAGTACAGGGTCGGTCAGTCGCGGTTTCCTCGGTGTTTCCGTCCGCGATACCGAGCCCGAAATTCTCGCCGCTGTGGGGCTTGAGGATCGGACGGGCGCACTGATCGCCAACGTCAATCCCGACTCTCCCGCGCAGAAGGCTGGGCTGAAAGCTGGCGACGTGGTCATTGAGCTTGAGGGTCAGAAGATCGAGTCATCCACTGACCTCACGCGCAAGGTCGGAAGTTTCGCGCCGGGTGAAAGCGTCAGGATCAAAGCTTTCCGCGATGGTCGTGAGCGCACCTTCACCGTCAAGCTTGATCGCCGTGAGGCCCCCGTTCTCGCCGCGATGTCCCGCGGAGAGGCACCGGAACAAGAGAGTGAAGTCACCGAGCGCCTTGGCGTCAGCTTCCGCACACTCGACGATTCGGCACGCCGTCGCCTTGGCATCGAAGAAGACATTGACGGTGTCCTGATCAGCGACGTTGATCGCGACAGTGACGCTGCCGCTGCGGGTATCCGCCCCGGAATGGTCGTTATGGAGGCGGACAATAAAAAAGTGTCCAGCCCCCGCGATATCGAGGACGCCGTTGAGGCTGCGAAGAAACGCGACCGAGGTGCCATTTTACTTCGTGTGCAGACAAGGCAAGGTCTTGATTTCCGCGCGTTGCCCATCAACTCCTAAGGGTGAGGAGAACACAGTATGCGGATTTTGGTGATTGAAGACGACGCTGATGCGGCGACCTTCCTGGTCAAGGGGCTGCGCCACGCTGGCCATGCCGTCGACCATGCTCTTGACGGGCGCGTCGGCAAGGACATGGCGGTCTCCGGCGGATATGACGCATACGTCATTGACCGTATGCTTCCGCATAAGGATGGCTTATCGCTGCTCGAGGAGCGGCGGGCCGAAGGTGACGAGACGCCCGCTCTCTTTCTCTCCGCGCTCGGCGAGGTTGATGACCGGGTCGCCGGTCTTCAGTCAGGCGGCGACGATTATCTCGTCAAACCTTATGAGCTCTCCGAACTGATCGCCCGCGTTGAGGCGCTCGGTCGGCGGCGCGGGCCGACAAACATCCAAACAACATTCTCTGTCGCCGATCTCGAAATGGACATCCTTGCACGGACTGTTCGCCGGGGCGGGAAGAAGATTGATCTGCAGCCTCGGGAATTCCGGCTCCTCGAATATCTTCTGCGCCATGCCGGCCAGGTTGTGACCCGGACGATGCTCCTCGAAAACGTTTGGGAATACCATTTCGATCCGCAGACGAACGTAATTGATGTCCATATCAGCCGTCTCCGCGCAAAGATCGACAAAGACTTCGAGAAGCCATTGCTCCGAACGGTGCGCGGCGCGGGCTACACACTGACGGATAGCGACACTTAAGATGAACGACACCGCGGGACGGGGCGGCCTGCGCGGCGATTTGGTCCTAGAAGACAGCGAGAACAGCGAAGGGGGCTTCCGACGGAAGCCCTTTTTCCGTGCGCTGAACACGACTGCCTTTCGCTACATCATCTTTGCGGCGGCGTTGTTCGTCTGTAGTGTGACGATCCTCGGATACGTCGTCTACGAAGCAACGATCGGAGCTGCGTTCAACACCATTGAGGCTGAGCTTGAAGCGGAGCTCGACCGCCTCGAGCGGGTCAGCGAGAATTCCGGCGCTCCGGACTGGAGCGCCCTCAATGCCGTCGTTCTAGAAGCCGAAAGCAACAAATTTCCGGTCAATTCGCGCTACATGATCTGGCTCGACGACGGCAACACAGCCAGCCGCTACTTTGGCAATCTCGACGGCATGCCTTGGTCTATGGTGGGTGCGGAGGGATCGTTTGAGTTCGACCGCGCCCCCGAGAGACCCCTGTTTAGCGAGACCGCGCCAAAGCCGCGCCGTTATCTCGGGCTGAGCCGCACGTTGGTTTACGAGCAAGGAACTCTGGGTACGCCGGTGAAGGCGATCTTGGTCCTGGCGAGGGACATCGATTCGCTCCACCAACTTCGTCAGACCCGAGAAGATATTGTCATCCGTGTCATCGGTGTGACGCTTCTCCTGGCCGTGGCGCTCGGCGCGATCTTAGGGACGTCGCTGGTTCGGCGTCTCGACAACATCAACCGTTCGGTAGAGGCCATCACCGAAGGGGACCTGGCGCGGCGCCTCCCTGTAACGGGGGCGGGCGACGAGTTTGATATCCTTGCACGGAACATCAACACGATGCTCGATCAGATCGAGCAGTTGATGACCGGGATGCGGCAAGTCTCCGACAACATCGCCCACGATCTCCGTTCCCCGCTGACGCGCATCAAAGCCAGGCTCGACAGCGTTATTTCTGAAACGGAGGTCGACCAAGAGAACGATTCCGAGAACGTCCTCGTGAAGACCCGCGACGAGGTCGAGCGTTTGCTCAAGACTTTTAACGCGCTCTTGTCGATCACGCGGATCGAGGCAGGGACCGGCGTTGTGGCGGGTACGATTGATCTTAAAGCCTTGGCCGAGGAGATGCTTGAGCTTTATATTCCGGCTGCGGACGATGAAGGCTTCGATTTGGTCGCGAACCTCGAAGAAACCAAGCCTGTCCAAGGCAGTCGTGAGCTGATCAGTCAAGCGATCGCGAACCTTCTCGACAACGCCATGAAATATGCGCGGCATGCGGAGGAACGGGGGATTAAGCCGCGGATCGAGCTGACCGTGGCGCCGCGGCCCACCGGCGGCGTGCTCTTGTCGATCATGGACAACGGGCCGGGCGTTGCGGAGGCGGACCGTGAACGGATTACCCGGCGCTTCGTCAGGCTTGAGCAGAGCCGTTCCACGGCGGGTAACGGTCTCGGTCTATCACTGGTCGCTGCGATCGTGCGCCGTCACGGCGGACGACTGACGATTACCCGCGGCCTGCCGCATCAGCACCCGGGGCGCAACCTGACACCGACGTCGGCCTATGGCCTGGGAATCCGCATCGCGCTACCCGGCCTCAAACCCACAGCCGCTGCGCGCAAAAGCGTCGCACAGCCGGCTGAAACCGCTGTGAGCTGATTGTTTTACTCGGCCACCATAGGCGAGGGCGTCGCTGTTCGCTGGGTGGCCTCACCATGACCGCCTGATGCGGTGAGCACGTGAACTTTCCCCGAAAGGATTTCAGGCAGCGTGACCTCAACCCCGTGCCGCCGGGGCAGGGTGAAGGCCGCCACAGTCCCGCGGCCTTTCTCGCTAGCGATGCAGAGAATTCCGCCCATAGCGTCGATCAGCGACTTGGACAGAGCAAGGCCAAGGCCAGTTCCACGCTTGTCTCTCTTCTGTGAGCTGACGAAATTGACAAAGGGTGTCCCAAGTCGGGTGAGATTGTCCGCATCGATCCCTTGCCCAGTGTCAGCGATGATAACGGTCACGCTGTCAAGATCAGAGACCGTTGTCAGGGTCACCCGGCCGCCACCTTCAGTAAATTTCGTGGCGTTGCTGAGCAGGTTCAACAACACCTGTTTCACGGCGCGCGCATCGCCAAAGACACTCGGCAGATGATCATAGGCCGCATGCAGATGAACGTTATCCGCCCGCGATTGCGGCTCGATCACGCGGATGGATTCGGCCAGCAGCTTCTCAAGATCAAGCGGCTTGAGACGGAGCTCCATCTTACCAGCCTCAACTTTGGACAAGTCCAAAATCTCATCAATCAGCTCGAGGAGATGGCAGCCACTGTCATTGATATCATTGACATATTCGGCATATTTCTCACTGCCGAGCGGCCCGTACAGCTCCGACTGCATGATCGCCGAAAAGCCGTTAATAGCATTGAGCGGTGTACGGAGTTCATGGCTGATGTTCGCCAAAAACTCGGTCTTTGCGCGGTTGGCATCCTCGGCACGCTGCCGTTCTAACGCATAGCGCTGGTTGAGATCCGACAGCTCCTTCCGCGACTGCTCGAGGATATGCACCGTCATCTGAAGCTCGCGTTCTTTGCGGGCCCGGGCCTCTGCTTCGACCTTGGCTTCGGTGACATCCTGTCCGATGAACAGCCATCCGTCGCCGAGTGTTCGTTTACAGATGATTTTGATCACGCGATCGCCAGGGAAAATAACTTCTTCATCTGCACGCGGCGGCGTGCTCGGTGCAAAGTGTTGACGCAAAAAACGCGGATCGATGGCCGAAAACGCACTGACCTCATCGACCATCATCCCAGGCTCAAGTTTCGCCCCATCAATGCGGAAAAGTGAGCAGAACTGATCATTCCAGGACACAAGCACATTGCTCTCATCCCAGTGGAGGAACGCTTGCGGGATCGCTGCCAAGGTTTCGTTGAGCCTGCGCGTCAGCTGCGGGGTGAGATCATTCCGTACGCGCTCCTCGCCGATCAGTGTGCAGAGCCCCCAAGCCGCGTTGTGATCAGCGCAATAGGTGAAATGGGCAGACCGCAGCGCACCGCTCGCGTTTGGCATTGTGAGCTGAATGTCGCCGCTCGTCCATTTGCCTTGAAAAAACGTTGCGGCATCGTTGACGCTGGTATCGTCGAAAATGATATGCAGCTCACCGACGGGCACCCCGACAGCTTGATCAGCATAGCCAAGCTCACGTCGGAGAGCGGCAGGCAGGGCGACCAATCCTTTTTCCAGCCGCCAAAGGCCAGCGCCAGCTTTATCAAAGGTCTGGGTACGCATCAAAAGAGCATCGCGATCTTCACGGAGCTTTTCGGCTTCTTCGGCAAACCGGCCGAGGCGGCGAAGAATGACCACCGCGCCGAGCATCAAAAAAAGCGCGGCAGCGCCGTAGGGGAGGAGCACAGACACAGGCGGCGCGGCTGGGGCTGCAGTGATAATCGTTGCGGCACCAGGCAGTGTACGGATGGCAATCCGGTATCCTGGTGACGGCGCGCCGGTTTGCCACCCGGGATTATAGGCGATCGCGTTGCCTGCCGAGAGCATCAAGTCTGGGGTGACGAGGTAAGCCGCACCGCCCTTCGGTTTGCCATCGTCCAAGATGGTTTCGAGATTTTGCGCAGCTGTGTCGCCGGGGCTGACCCCGAGGGTCGGTTCGGCCATCAACGCTTCGCCAAGGAGGACCGCTGAGCTACGTGCAGCCGCACTCGCCTCTTGGCGGCTGGCATGCAGTTCACGGATGATCCCGCCCGTCAGGACCGCGGCAGCAGCGATCAGCACCAGGACAACCGATATGGTGACCCCTGTCCCGTGCGTCATGCCCGGGGAGGCTTTTGTACCGGAAAAGGGACGACTTGGCCGACGCACACGTGCCTCATAGTTAACAAGGTGTGAACGATAGGGTGCTTCGTTCGACGCGTCACCCTCTCAATTGGTGCGGGGTCTCGCCCTGGAAAGGGTAAAGCGCCGGGACATCAAGGAATTGGTTAAGCTCGTCGAGAGCCCGGCGCGACTCGTCCAAAAGCGCAGGGTCGGCGAGGTCTCCCGCGGTGAGCCGGTCGCGATAATGACTGCGCACCCAGGCCTCCAGCCACGTGATCCGTTCTTCGGTCAGCAGAAAGCCTTGGTGCATGGTCTTGAGCTCGTCGTCGGTCATCACGACCCGAAGCCGAAGGCACGCTGGTCCACCGCCGTTGCGCATCGATTGCCGCAAGTCGAGGAACAGCGTCTCGGTAATCGGCCCATTGCCCGCCACCGCCTCGGCGCACCACGCGCGGGTCCGCGGATTTTCCTCCGCTTCGATGGGGAGCAGCAGCAACATCCCCCCGTCCGGTTGTGTGATCAGCTGCGAATTAAACAGATAGGACGTAATCGCATCGTCGAGGGGCACATCAGCCTGGGCCACTTCGATAAAGATCGGTTCGAAGCCCAGGATCTCGGCCTTGCGCTGGATTTCTTCTCTCGCTGCTTGGGCCTCGGCGAAGGCATGTTCGTGATAGAGCAGCGCTGGCCCGTTCGCGACACTGACCACGTCGTTGTGGAAGGCGCCGGCATCGATGGCGGCCGGGTTTTGTTGGATCATGACGATTTGTGCGTCATCCAGCTGGTGCTGGCGCGCGATGGCGAGGCTCGCTTCCTTGGCTTGGCGAGCAGGGAACTGTGTTGGTCCCGATCGGTCGAAGGCGGAGCGTCCGTAGACGAAGAGCTGCAGACCGGGCGCGCCATGTTCTGCGCAGAGGCGGCCGTGGTTGGCAGCGCCTTCATCGCCAAGAGCGCCGCCGCTGGTGACAGCTCCGTGAACGGAGAAGCGCTCGCCAGGGAAAGCCGCTCTGAGGATGTGCTCCGTTTGCGGATGTTCGATCGCGCGGTGAAACATTGCTTGAAGGTTTGCGGGCGTCAGGTGCAGCTTATCGTCGTTGCTGTCGACCGACGGTGACACCGTCGCGGCGTTGGCCGTCCACATCGATGAGGCGGACGCTGTATTCCGCAGAAGGAGAGGAGCCTCCCGCGCGACGCGGGTGACAATCTCGGCGTCGGAACCCGAAAAACCCAGCTTACGGAGCGTTGGTATGTGGGGCCGTTCGTGGGGCGGTAGGAACCCTTGCACCAACCCCCGAGCCATCAAAGCGCGCATTTTTTCAAGACCTTGGAGGGCCGCTTCGCGCGGGTTGGAAGCGCTCTCCTCGTTCTTCATCGACGCGATATTGCCGACCGATAGCCCGCCGTAATTATGGGTGGGACCGACCAGCCCGTCGAAGTTGACCTCCCGAGCGATCACGCTTTCGCTCCGGGGATCCCTTGATCATCAGAGAGTGGACCTTCTGCCAGCATGCTGGCCATCGGCCATGCGCAGAAATCGGCAGCGTACGAACCGGCTGGCCGATGATTGCCCGAGAGGCCTGGTCCGCCGAAAGGCAGGGCACCCGAAGCTCCCGTGGTTTGCCGGTTCCAGTTGACGATCCCCGCGCGAATTTCCGCGTCAAAGCGCGACCAGAGCGCCGCATTGTCCGACAACAGACTGGCTGCGAGCCCGAAACGCGTCGCGTTCGCCGCGGCGAGTGCTTCGTCGAACGTCGCGACACGGATCACCTTGAGGAGCGGAGCAAACACCTCCTCATCCGGATCGTTCTCCATGCCGGTCACATCAAGCAGACCCGGGGTCACGAAAGCGAGTCCCGCGTCGGCCCGCTCCATCTTCACCAACGGCTTGGCGCCTGCCGCGATCAGCTTCTCTTGCTCCAAAAGCGCCCGAGACGCGCTGTCTTCGCTGATCAGCGGGCCCATAAACGGCGCGGGGTCGGCGTCCGGTTGGCCAATCGTCAGTTGAGGGATCATCGCGCGCACCGCATCGACAATCCTCTCCCCGGCGGGTCCGTCTTGGACAATCAACCGGCGAGCGCACGTACACCGCTGGCCCGTTGTGATGTAGGCGGAGCGAATAATGATCTGCGCCGCGTCATCCAGCGCAGCGACATCCCAGGCGACGATGGGGTTGTTGCCGCCCAGCTCAAGCGCAAGAATGACATCGGGACGGCCAGCCAGAGCTTGATGGATGGCGCGGCCAGCAGGCACACCTCCGGTAAACAACACGCCGTTGACCCGTTCATCCGTGATCAGAGCTTCGGCAATCTCTCGCGCCCCGTGCACCATATTCAGCACACCGCGAGGCAGTCCGGCCTCGGCCCACCAGCGCATCATCAGCTGGCCCACTGCGGGGGTTTGCTCGGACGGTTTGAAAACCACACTATTCCCGGCGAGCAGCGCGGGAATGATCTGTCCATTCGGCAAATGACCGGGAAAGTTGAACGGGCCGATCACCACCATCACGCCGTGGGGTTTGTGGGCTATACGGAGCGTCAGGGCACCTTGCTGCCGTTCCTCCGTCGGTGTGCGGTCGTCGTATCCGCTGATGGCGAGCGCCGCTTTTCCGGCAATCGCACCGGCCTCGGTCGCTGCGTCCCAGAGCGCTTTGCCCGCTTCTCGCGCGATGAGGAGCGCCATCTCATCCTTGTTTGCTTTAGCGATCTCAGCGAAGCGCTCGATGACGCGTTGACGCTCAGCACGCGGAGTCTTGCGCCATCCATCGAACGCCGCCGAGGCCGCCTGTATCGCCGATGCGGCCTGGTCCGTGTTGGCCGTTTTACCTTCGGCGATCACAGCACCAGTACCAGGACTCACTGAGGTTAGTACTTGTCCGTGTCCGTCTGCCCACTGACCATTGATCCAAGACTGAAGAGCCGTCATCCGCGTCTCCGCGCTTTGAAGGGTGAAGTGATGATCGCATCGCCTGATTTGACGCCAAGCAGATCCGCTTCTTTCGCGGTGAGGAACAGGCTTCCGGCCTGGTGACCGCGGGGCAGCACTGTCGCGCGAAAGGCCTTCGGGTTCGGTACTGCTACGATTGTTTCGTGCTCGTCCTCGGTCGGGATCGAGTCCTGGATCCGCACCACCGATTGCGCAGACTCCCTGACCGTCCGGATGGACGACAGCGGCGCCTCAAGGCTGGGGCCACCATCAAAGATATCGATACAATTCGTGTACCGCATACCTTCGCTCATTAGCATGTTCATCGCGCGGGCGGAGGTGGGATGCGCCTGGCCGATCGCATCGCGGCACTCGTCAGGCAGAAGCGCGGTATAAATCGGGAATTTCGGCATCAAATCAGCGATGAAGCGAAAGTCGTGGGCTGATCGTTTATCCGCTTCTTCGAACGACATCGCAAAAAAACGCGAGGCGATCCCGTCCCAAAAAGCGTTGGTTCCGTCCTCACGGAAGACACCGCGGATCTCGGCCATGATCTTCTCACCGAGACGCTCTTTGATCGTTTGCATAAAGAGGAAACGGCTGAGGGATGTGAGCCGGCCCGCCGCCGTCCCGCGGGCTTCTTTGGCAATCAGCAGGGTCCCGATTTCAGTATATCCGTGAAAATCATTACACAGATAAAGAAGATCCGATGACGCTTGAAGCCCCAGCTCAGGGGCTGCGGCTGCGACCTTGCTGATGCGGTAGCTGTAGAACGGCCGATCCTCGCCTAACGCCGGAAAGATCGAAGCCATGCCGTGGATCGCGCCGTCGTGGTCGAGAACGAAGAAGAACGTATCTTTCGGCCCCGCGCGGCCTTCGCCTTTGATCGCGTTGATTGATTGCGCCACCCGCTCAGCGATCGCGTCCCGCGTGTTGGGGACAGTCGTCATCCCCGTTCCTGCCGTTTCCGCCAAATTATAAAGGCCGTCGATATCCCGTTCTTCTGCGGGCCTGACGATCATAGTCATATTCAGTAGTCCAACCGTTTGGGCCACGGGGCAGGGCCCGCGACCAAGAGGGATGCGGTGCCGACCACGCTCGGGCTGCGCAGGGGAGTAAGGCCACCGGCTGCCGTGCTTGCGGCCGGTAAGGTCGTTTCCTCGGTGCGCCCATCAAGGGCACCGAGGACAGCGTCAAACTCGGTTGTCAGCATACCTCCCTCTAACGCCGCCCGCAGGGTGCGTCAAAGGGTGCGGCCAGCGTCCTAAATGAAGCTCTCGGCCGGGGCGTAATCGAGGCCCAGGTCCTCCGCGACGGCTTTATAGGTGATCTTGCCGTCCATGACGTTGAGCCCCTGAAGGAGGTGGGGATCACGCCTGAGGGCTTCGGCAGTGCCGTTGTTCGCCAGGTTCAGCGTGTGGGGCAGGGTGACGTTGTTGAGCGCAAAGGTCGATGTCCGCGCCACGGCGCCAGGCATATTGGCGACGCAATAGTGCACGATCCCGTCGACTTCGTAGATCGGATCGTCGTGGGTCGTCGGCTTGGAGGTTTCAAAGCAACCGCCTTGGTCGATGGCGATATCGACGAGCACCGCGCCGGTCTTCATGTCCTTCAGCATGTCCCGCGTGACGAGCTTGGGCGCTGCGGCGCCAGGCACCAACACAGCGCCGATAACAAGGTCAGCCCTGCAAACCGCTTCATAAACCGCCGTCGGGTTGGAGAAGACGGTTTGGACGGAGTTCTTGAACAGCGCGTCGAGTTCTTCGAGGCGTTTGAGCGACAGGTCGAAGAGCTCCACATCAGCGTGGAGACCAACGGCCATCTGCGCGGCATTAAAGCCGGAAACGCCGCCACCCAAGATCACCACGTTCGCCGCAGACACACCGGGGACACCGCCAAGGAGAACCCCGCGGCCACCCTGGCTCTTCTCGAGCGCCCAGGCGCCCACCTGGACCGACATCCGGCCCGCCACCTCAGACATAGGCCGGAGGAGGGGAAGACCGCCCTGGGGCCCGGTCACAGTCTCGTAAGCAACAGCAGCGCAGCCCGAAGCCATTAGCGCTTCGGCCTGGGGCTTATCAGCGGCGAGGTGGAGATAGGTGAAAAGCGTCTGGCCCTTTGACAGCATCGCGCATTCGGGCAGCTGCGGTTCTTTCACTTTCACGACGAGGTCGGCATCGAAAGCCTCTGCCGCTGTCTCGACAATCGTCGCGCCTGCAGCCGCGTAGTCCTCGTTGAGAAGATCGATCCCAACCCCAGCATCACTCTCGACCACCACCTCATGCCCGAGCCGCACAGCTTCGCGGACGCTCGCCGGGGTCATACCCACCCGGTACTCGCGCTTTTTGATCTCCTTCGGAACGCCGATCTTCATGGGCGCGTCTCCCTATTCACGCACGAAAGTGGCGCCTCCATAGTCCCTTTTCTCGCCGCGTCATCTGTTTCGCGTCAGTTCGTCCGAAAAAAGTTCGCTAGCGGTGGAACCATCGCCGTTGCCGGGCCGTTCGTCTCACGCATGGCACCCGAGGCTTGGTGCCTAGAGGAGAGCGCCACCGTGCTGAGTGACGAGAAGAGCCGGGACTTTGTCCGGGATACCATCCGCCGGGCAATGTCGGCGCCAATTCTCACGGTCGAGCGGGAGCGCGTTCTGACCCGCGCCTGGTGCAACGAGGGTTGCGAGAAAGCGCTAGCGGAGCTGACTGAGGCGCACATGCGTATGGCGGTCTCCACCGCGATCAAATTCCGCGGTTATGGCTTGCCGCTGGCCGATTTGATCCAGGAGGGGGCGATTGGGCTGCTTGAGGCAGCGCGGCGGTTCGACTGCGAGCGCGAGGTCCGGTTTTGCACCTATGCGGGTTGGTGGATCCGCGCGTCCATGCAGGACTATGTGCTGAGGAACTGGTCGATCGTCCGGATTGGATCGAAGTCGGCGCATAAGACGATCTTCTTTAACCTTTCGCGGATCCGCGCGATGATCGAGGAGGTCGATAGCTCCGGGCCCATCGCTCGTGAAAAAGTCGCCAAAAAATTTAACGTTTCCGGGGATGACATTGAGTTCATGACGGCTCGTTTAGGCCGCCGCGATATGTCCCTCAATGCAACACTGAACGAGGACGGTGACACCGAGCGTCAGGAGATGATTCCCGACGATCGAACGCTGCCTGACCAGGCCGTTGCCGAGGAGATCGACCTGGAAAAACGACGCTCATGGCTCGGCGAAGCCATGAAATCTCTGACAGATCGCGAGCGAAGGATCATAGATCAGCGGTTTTTCGGGGATGAACGCGTGACCCTCTCCCAACTAGGGGTTGACTTAGGCCTGTCGAAAGAGCGAGTGCGCCAAATCGAGAAGCAGGCCATTGGCAAGCTTCGTGCATCGCTTGGTTCGTCGCTCCCAGCCATGGAAGCGATTGGGTAAACGGAGACAGCGCCGCGTTGCGCGTTTGGGTTATGCTGTGGTGCACAAAAACCACAGGGAATCGAAACGAAACAACGTTGCTGTCGTTAAGGGTTGGCTAACCCTTTCCAAACGCCCACCAGACGTGACGTGAACTTTAGACCCGCCGGCGCATGCAGCGACCGGAACTAGGAGGGGATGAGAGATGAGTTATCGCATTGCATTGCTGGCTGCGGCCGGCACCCTCGCTTTGAGCGCTGCCTCCGCTCAGGACGATGAAAAAGGCTACTACGGCGCCGCTGGCCTCGGCTACGCTTACGGAATCGGAAACAACGATTTCCAAAGTGACGAGGCGGACACCACCGCGTTCACCAATATCCGTTCGTTCGATAGTGCGCTCGACACCAACGGCGGTCTCGCAACCTATGGTGCAATCGGTAAATACTTCGACTGGAACCTCCGCGGTGAAGTCGAGCTGAGCTACCGCCTCACCGATATCGAGACGCTTCCTGGCGAACGCCGCGCTGCTGACGCAGACGTTCAAGGCGACGGCGAGTTCTTCGTCGGTTTCCTTAGCAACGGCGACATCGGCAACATGAGCGCCATCTCAACGATGGTGAACGTCTATCGCGACTTTGAAATCACTGAGAAACTGACGCCTTATGCGGGCTTCGGTGTCGGTGTGACCCAGCTGCGCTTCGACTTCGACAACGTTGACGACGTCCCTGCGGCCACGAACACCGCGCAAGCGGGCACGACCGGCTACCGCGTCTTCATGAAGAACGCCGACTACGTTCCTGCGTTCCAAATCCGCGGCGGTGCGAGCTACGCCATCACCGACGATCTGTCGTTCGACATCGGCTACCGCTACTTGCAGACCGGTCGTTACGACACCGAGGCGTTCATCAACAACGAAGTGACCGACGTCACCGGTGACTACCGCGTGCACGAAACGACCTTCGGCCTGCGTTACGCGTTCGGTGCAAAAGGCGGTGCTTATCTGCCGCGTCCGGCTGCAACTAACGCAGCTCCGGAAGTCCAGACCAAGACTTGCTTCGACGGCACCGTGGTTCCGATGGGCCAAGACTGCCCAACGGTGGACGAAGATGCTCTGACGCCTGAAGAACTCCGCACCGTGGTCTACTTCGACCTCGACAGCGCCGTTCTGACGCCAGCAGCTCGGACGCTCCTGCAGAACCGCGCTGCGCAGGCAGCGGAAGTGGATCTCATCGAAGTGATCGTCTCGGGTAACACCGACACGACCGGTTCGGCAGACTACAACCGTCGTCTCTCGGCACGCCGTGCAGAAGTTGTGCGCCAAGCCCTCGTTGGCTTCGGTGTCGACCAGTCCAAGATCCGGGTCCGTGCCCTGGGTGAAACGAACCTTGCACGCCAGACACCGGACGGTGTGAAAGAGCCTCTGAACCGTCGCTCGGAAGTCGAATTCCGCTTCTAAGCACCAGGTTCACCCGAAAAGAAGACGCCGGCCTCACTGGGCCGGCGTTTTTTGTGCCGTTCCAAGCTGAAAAGGTGGTGGCTTGGGCCGCCTCTATGATCCGTAAGCGGAAAGTGTACCGCCGTTTGCCGTCAACCAGGCGGATTGCGCTTCGAAGGTCGGATCAAGCTGCCGAACGACCGCCCAGAACGCAGCGCTATGGTTCATCTCGATCCGGTGGGCCGCCTCGTGCGCGCAGACATAGCGAAAGACCTCCCGAGGCGCGAAGACCAGCCGCCAATTGATCGCCGTTTCTCCACGCGCCGCGCACGCCCCCCAACGCCGCTGGTAGCTCCTGACGGTCACGGCGGCATGGGGCACGTCCAACCGGTCCCAATAGGTGCGAAGATCCGCGGTCGCGGTGTCGAGCGCGACCCGGCGCAGACAGGCCTCAACGGCTTGCGCCAGACGCGCCGGAGCCGCGGGGGTGATCTCCAACCGGCCCTCGCAAAGCGCCCCTGAACGCAACAATCCCGGCACGATCTCAACCGACTGCCCAAGGATCGGCAGCACCGCGCCCATCACAAAGGGAACCCGCACCGGCTCCGCCCGCAACTGCTCTTCAATGAACACAGCTTGATCCGCCGCCCACGCTGCCGCCGCTTTTGCCGATCCGCGTGTGGGAATCGTGAGCTGGATGACCCCGCCGGAGACTCGTAGGACAAAGCGCCGGGCGCGGGCATGGCGGCGCACACGCAGCGGCACGTCGCGGCCGCTGGGCAGCACCAACGAGGTGGGCACACCCCGCGTGGCGGAGAGCTTTGGAGAGGAGCGCAGCGATGAACCAGGTGCCACAGCATCCTCCTCAGATTGCAGCGAAATTGACGCCGATGATGGCGCAATATACGCGCATCAAAGCCGACGCCGGCGACGCTCTTCTTTTCTACCGGATGGGCGATTTCTACGAGCTCTTTTTTTCCGATGCCGAGAAAGCTGCGCCCGCCTTGGGTATCGCGCTGACGAGGCGCGGTCAGCAGGGGGGCGAGGATATCCCGATGTGCGGAGTCCCCGTCCACGCCCGTGACCAGTATCTCGCAAAGCTTGTTCGCGCGGGTTACACCGTCGCGCTTTGTGAGCAGACGGAGGATCCGGCCGAGGCCAAAAAGCGCGGCTCCAAGGCTGTGGTCGCGCGGGCGATCGTCCGCATCGTCACGCCCGGAACCTTGACTGAGGAGGCGCTGCTTGAGCCAGGCGCGCCGAACCATCTCGCCGCCATCACCCAAGACGGTGAGCGTGTGGCCGTCGCCGCGACGGATCTCTCCACCGGCGACGTCTCGGTCGAAACAGGAAGCCGCACCCAGCTTAGCGAGCTCCTCAGTCCACTGACCATCAAAGAAGTCCTTTCAACGGATCTCGATTATCCGTTTCCGGACAATGTGAGCACCACGCACCTGGAAAAAAGGTGCTTCGACCACGCCGCTGCCCAGAAGAGGATCGAAGAGGCCTACGGAACATCAGAGCCGGAGGGCCTTGGCCTCAATGATCCCCTGTCGGTGCGGGCACTCGGCGGTTTGCTCGCTTATCTTGAGCTGACGCAAATTGAGGGACGCCCGGGACTTCGTTTGCCGCGCACCGGAGCGGCTGGCGCGCAGATGGCAATCGATGAGGCGACGCGCCGCTCCCTCGAATTGACGGAAACCCAAAGCGGCAGCCGGCGCGGCTCGCTCCTGGCGACGATCGACCGGACCGTAACGGCGGGCGGTGGTCGTTTGCTGCACCAATTCCTCGCTGCGCCGCTGCGCGATGTTGATGCCATCAGTGCGCGGCAAAGTGGGACTGCATTCTTGCTCTCCGATCATCAGCTGCGTGACGATGTAAGGCGTGCACTGAAGGCATCACCCGATCTCGCTCGCGCGATCAGCCGGATTGCCCTCGATCGCGGCTCCCCGGCCGATCTTGGCGCGGTACGCACATCGCTTCAAGCAGCGCGCGCGGTGGACGCGTTGCTCGATAAAGCCGCCCCGTTGCCTGACATCCTCCGGTCTCAATTAGAAGACGGTACCAAGCAAAGCATTGATAAACTTCAGCAAAATCTGTCCAGCGCGCTTGTGCTTGAGTTGCCATCGCGGCGGGGCGAGGGCGGTTTCGTTGCTGAAGGGTACGACGCCGAACTCGACCGGGCACGGACGTTACGCTCGGGAGCGAAGCAAGAGATTGCCGCGCGCGAGGCCCGCTATCGTGAAGAGACGGGGCTCAAAACACTGCGGATCAAGCTCGACAAGGCCCTCGGCTATTGCGTCGAAATCGGCCAAAACCACGCTGATGCTTTGGCCGCGCAACCTGGTTTTATCCAGCGCCGTTCTCTGACGAACGCGGTCCGTTTCGTGACAGAAGATCTTGAGAGCCTCAATCGTGAAGTGCTCGAGGCCGAGCACCGCGCCGAGGCCCGCGAGAACGAAATTTTCCGTCAGCTGAACAAGGAGGTCTTGGACCGTCGCGACTTGCTCCTCACTATTGCCGATACGCTCGCTCTGCGCGATGTCCTCGCGGGTTTCGCGGATCTTGCGGACACGGATGATTATGTCCGCCCCGTGGTCACCGAGAGCCGCGCTTTTGCCATTGAGGGTGGGCGGCACCCGGTTGTCGAAGCCGCGCTAAAGTCGGACGGCCAACCGTTTGTGCCAAACGATTGTCAGCTATCAGATGATCGCGACACGATCATCCAGTTGGTCACCGGCCCGAACATGGCGGGTAAATCGACCTACCTTCGTCAGAATGCTCTGATCACGGTTCTTGCGCAGATCGGATCGTATGTCCCTGCAAAAGAAGCAGAAATTGGTGTTGTCGACCGCTTGTTCAGCCGCGTCGGCGCCTCCGATGACCTCGCGCGCGGACGCTCGACATTCATGGTTGAGATGGTGGAGACCGCTGCGATTCTCAACCAGGCAACGGAACGTAGCCTGGTCATCCTCGACGAGGTGGGGCGGGGGACAGCGACCTATGACGGGCTGTCTATCGCTTGGGCGACGCTTGAACATCTGCATACCGACAGTAAGTGCCGAGGTCTGTTCGCGACGCACTATCACGAGCTCACGCGCCTTGCTGAAGAGCTGCCGCGGCTTTCATCCGTGGCGATGCGGGTGCGGGAATGGCGCGGGCGTGTGGTTTTCCTCCACGAAGTTGCTCCGGGTGCTGCCGATCGGAGTTACGGGGTGGCGGTGGCGCGTCTCGCGGGCCTTCCAGCCCCCGTGGTTGAGCGGGCGCAGCAGCTCCTTTCCCTCCTCGAAGCGCAAGCGCCGGTCGGTGGTCTTGTGGCCGACCTGCCTCTCTTCGCGGCGGCGCCGGCGAAGGAAGATCAGCCTAGAGACGATGTTCGCGCAGCATTAGAGGCTTTGGACATCGACGACCTCACGCCTCGCCAAGCGCTCGACGCGCTCGCAGATCTTAAAGCGCGGCTTTAGGATCCGAGCAGGGTGTTGCGGAGTTTCTCGTGCAGCACGTGGTTCGACGCCAAGATGCTCTTGTCGAGGTGCGGCCGTCCGCGATCGTCTTCGATCGTTGAAACTTGGCCGCCCGCTTCTCGGCAAAGAACAATCCCTGCGCAGACGTCCCAAGGGTTCAGCCCGCGTTCCCAATAGCCATCGAGCCGTCCCGCCGCCGTCATGCAGAGGTCGTAGGCGGCGCTGCCGAACCGGCGAACCCCCGCGGTATCGCTCAGCATACGTTCGGTTTCAATGAGTGCCTGTTCTCGGCCCGGCCGACCCTTAAAGGGCAGCCCGCAACCAACAAGCGCTTCGCTCAGGTCTTCGCGGCCGGTGACGCGCAAGCGGCGGTCGTTCAAAAACGCGCCAAAACCTTTTTCTGCATAGTAGAGCTCATCGAGGATCGGCGCGTAAATCACCCCGGCGAACGGCTCCCGGTCGCGCTCAAGACCGATTGAAATGCAAAACTGAGGCATGCTGTGAAGGAAGTTGGTGGTGCCATCGAGGGGATCGACGATCCAACGGTTCGAGTTATCGCTGCCTTCAATTTCGCCTTGCTCTTCTAGCACCATTCCGAACTTTGGCCGCGCTTTTTGCAGTGCCGCGACGATTGCTTCTTCTGCCGCCACATCGGCTTTGGTGACGAAATCAGCGGCACCTTTTTTCCGGACCTGCAGCGCTTCGACCTCGTAGAAGTCCCGGCGCAGCACCTTTGCGGCGTCGCGCGCAGCACCGATCATCACATTGAGCAAAGGGGAAAGGTGAGGCACGGCCAGCGGTCTCCTGGGGGACAGAATAAGAACCGCTGGCCACTAAGGCCGGGACGTGCAGAATGCAAACGCCGCCCCGTGGATATGTTCAAAACTCAGCCTGAGGCTTGCGCCTTGCACTCTTTTGCGAACTCGCGAAACGCCTCGTTCACGCCCGGGAGTTCAAGATCTTTGATCGATTTACCAGAGAGTTTGAACTCAACTTTCTGGCCGCGTACCACCGCGTTGAAGATTTGCGCTGCAGGCTTTCGCTCATACGCTTCCGCGGCCTTTGTCGCGAGTTTGTATCGGAAACCCCCTTTGTAGGTTGCCTCCCCATCCACGAACAGTTCGCCGTTGAGACTCCTGCGGCGGCGAGAAGAGTCGAGCAGGGCTTCCGTTGCATCCATCCCGTCGAGGGTGATCATCAACCCGTAATTGCCATTTGCACAAGTGAGCAGTGTTCCGGGGCCACCGTCAGGGGCAATGTACTGGATCGCCGGGTTAGACAGCGTTTCGAGCCGTTGCCAGCCAGCCTCGGACGATGCCAACGCCGCTGACGACAAGGCCAAAACTGATGCGATTGCGATTTTCATAGTTCCCTCCAAACCCAAAGCTACGCCTCAACATTAGTATGGGGCGCCAATTATCGATTTTCAACAAAGTCGCGTCATTTTTCTCATCGGGAACAATTCGTGAGCGCCCGAAACGCTTGCGTTATTCCCATTCACATCAGGTGAGGCTAACCACCGGACAAAGAAAAAGTTCCGGAGGAGACCCCGTATGAGTATCGCCGACGTCCGACCCATCTCCCGCGACGAATTGAATGCAGGCGTGGAGGCCGTTCTCGCCGCAGGGGCGCCGTTTGAGGTCATGCCAATGACCGTCCGCGGCGTCGACTATCCGCGGGTCTTTGCGCTCTCGAATGTTTCGCTGCGTGAGGTTTTGGCGCTGAAAACCCAAGAGCATCAGGACAAGCCGTTTATCGTTTACGGCGACATGCGCCTGACGACCGGTGAGGTCTGGGCGCGCAGCATGCGGTTCGCCAATTGGTTAAAAGCGCGAGGCATTGGCCAGGGCGACCGCGTCGCGATCGCGATGCGAAACTACCCCGAATGGGCGTTCGCCTATCTCGGCATAATTGCTTCGGGCGCGGCCGTGGTCCCGCTCAATGCGTGGTGGCAAGCCGATGAATTGCACTACGGCGTTGAGGCGTCCGAAGTGAAATTGGTCGTCTGCGATGCGAAGCGCGCAGAGATGCTTGCGCCGTGCAAAGAGAAATTTGGCCTAACCTTCATCGCAGGCCGTGAAGACGTTCCGCACCAGGATGAGCACATGCATCAGATCCTGGCTGACGATAGCATTTCGATGCAGATGCCGACCGATCCGATTGATCCGGACAGCGATTATTGTCTTTTGTTCACGTCGGGTTCGACTGGGCGTCCGAAGGGTGCGATGCTGACCCACCGGGGTGTTGTCAGCGCGATCTTGAGCTGGTCGTTCTTGCTGACTGTCCTCGAGCATCTGCGCCCTGAGGTGCAGCTGACGCCAGACAAACCGGGCACAATGCTCTGTGTGCCGCTCTTCCACGTCACAGGACTCCACTCGCTGTTCCTGTTGAGTTATCTGTCGGGACGCAAGCTGGTGATGATTGACCGGTGGGATCCCAAAGCGGCAGCAAAAATTGCGCGCGAAGAGAAACTGACCAACTTCGTTGGTGTGCCGACAATGGCGTATGACCTTGTTAAAGCAGCGGAACCGGGTGATCTGGCGACGATGCGTGACATCGGAACCGGCGGTTCAAAGCGGCCTGAGGCGCAAGTGCAACTGCAATATGATTTGTATCCTGACATCAGCGCCTCATCGGGTTACGGGATGACGGAGACGAACGCGCTGGGCACCCATATTGCCCTTGGCGACTACGCAGCGAACATCAGCTCCACAGGGCGCGCTATCCCGCCGGTTACCGAAATTGCAACGTTTACAGAGGATGGACAGCGCCTTCCCGACGGTGAGGTCGGTGAGATCTGCATCAAAAGCCCTGCCAATATGCGCGGCTATCTGGCAAACGAGGAAGCAACGAAGGCCGTTTTCTTTGATGGCGGATGGCTTCGGACGGGCGACCTCGGCTATGTCAACGAGGAGGGCTACCTATTCATCCAAGACCGCCTGAAAGACATGATCATCCGCGGCGGTGAGAACATTTCCTGCCCGGAGGTCGAGAACGTTCTCCATGAAGTTCAAGGTGTCGACGAAGTGGCTGTCTTCGGCGTCCCCCATGAAACCTTGGGTGAAGTTGTCGGAGCGGTGGTGTACGGATCAGACGCCCTCGAACTTCAAACGCTTCGCGAACACGCAGCGACGCGGCTTGCGCACTTTAAGGTGCCGACCCGGATCTGGCGGTCGCCGACGATGTTGCCGCGAGGGACGACGGGCAAGATCGACAAGAAAATGATCCGCACGATCGCAGCGGAGCATCCGCCGCATCTTCAGCAAGGGGACGATTAAACCGCTTCCGCCGGTCGGCACCGGGCGCGCCGAATACCCTTTGACACCCCGTAGCAGACATGCGACATATGTCGCGCGAACGCTACGGAGTACCTCATGGCCGCCGACCCCTCGGAAACCGAGTTGCAGCTCCTGAAGGCGCTGTGGGCGCACCAGCGTTTGAGCGCCCGCGAAGTGCACAACGCGACAGAAAAAGCGACCGGATGGTCCTTTTCTGCGACCCGGAAAACCCTCGATCGCATGGCGGCGAAAGGCTTGGTCCGCATTGAGCCGGTCCACGGTATCAAAACCTTCGTGCCGGCCCGCCCAAAAATCGACGTTATGGCGCGGCTCATCAAACGTTTCGCGCGCCGTGTTCTTGATACGGATGGTCCTCTTCCCGCGGCGGCGTTTACCGGGAGCAAAGTGATCCAGCCGGACGAAATTGCGGAGCTTGAGGCGCTGCTTGAGAAATTATCGGCGGAGGACGACGCGTGAACGCGTTCTCGCCGCAAGGGATCATCGTTTGGCTGATCATCCCTATGCTGTTCACCTGGATCTTGACGGCTGTCCGGAGTTTATCCGAACGCGGCCGACCGGTTTTTTTCGATGGTCCAGAGAAAGCCGTTTTGGTGATCATGCTCTTTCCGTATGCGTTGGGCTTCGTCTTGCTCGCCGTCCAACCAACGGCCCCCGGCGTCTTCGCTCCGCTTGGTCAACTGCCTATTTTGGAGAGCTTTGAGAGCGGTGATGGACGAGCTCTTTCGGGCGACGAAAGGTCCTGGGTCATCCCCTGGCGTCGTGTTGTCCTGTCTCTCTTTGCCGTATACGCAGCAATCGCGTTGGCGCAGATGATCCGCGTTGTGCACGCACTTTACCGGCTCCACCGGGTCGCAGCGCGCGCAGAGGTGATTTCTGGCGATGGAGATGTTCATTTGACGGATGATATCCCTTCGCCGCTAGCTGTGTTTCCAGGCCGAGTTCTCCTACCGCGATCATTATATAATGATCTACGTACCGACGAAATCGCTATGATCATCCGCCATGAGCGTCACCACATCGCGCGGGGCGACCATCTGTTTTTTCCTTGGCTTGCGGTCTTGGATTCTGTGTTTTGGGGATGCCCCGTTATGCGCAGGCAAACGACGCGGTGTCGTCTCGCCGCCGAACTGGCGTGCGACCGTGCGGCGCTCGGACCAGACGCGGCCAGCCGCCGGGCCTATGGCGCACTCATCGTCCGTATCGGGAACGGGGACGCGCGGGAGAGCGCCCACCCCGTGCCCTCGCTTTTCTCAGCCACGCCAAAAGGAGTTCTCGCCATGCGCCTCACAACTCTGTTCAATCCCGCGAAAAACCGTACCTCGAAACGCCACATCTTTCTTGCCGCAGTGGCCGTTTTGACGCCATTTGCCGGGATCCAATGGGCGAGCGCGCAAAGCTCGGGCGAGGGGTCTTTCACAGTGATGCCAATGACCGAAGGGCGGGTCACGAGCCGTTTTGGGCTTCGCAAACATCCGTTCTCTGACGAGCACCTCCATCATCACGGCATCGATATCGCCGCGCCGATTGGAACGCCCATCCAAGCGCCAGGGCCTGGGATCGTGACGCGTGTTGAGATCAACCACAAAGGCTATGGCCGACTGCTTGATATAACGCATGCGGACGGAACGGTGACACGTTACGCGCAGCTCGAACGTTTTCACGTGGGCATTGGTGATCGTGTCTCCGCAGGGCAGAAAATCGCCGAAGTCGGAAACAGTGGCCGGTCCACCGGGCCGCATCTCCACCTGGAGGTACGGGTTGATGGACAGCCTGTGGACCCAGAAACCGTTCTGACGTTCCCGTCCAGACGCTCATCAGCTGCGCCTCGGTGAGCATGCGACGCGATCGCCAAAATTTCTACGCAGAAGCACCGTCCTTGGGGCACCGGCGCCGTTGATAGGTCCGGCCCGGTTGTCCGGAGTGCACACGGTCAAAGCGCTTCCAATAAAAGTGGTCCGCATCCGGAAAGCCCATCACCCAGCGCACCGGTTGGCCGTAATCGTCCTTACGCTGCTCATCGTCGTATTGGATGATCAGGAATGACGGCGCGACCGACAAGATATCGGCATTGTGCTCAGTCTCAAGAAAGGCGCTCCGATAACGCTTCCCGTCAGCGCTAATTTCGATTTGCAACGGGTCAGCCGCGCAGGTGAACTCTTTGCGATCCGGACTTTCGTTCGGGTCGAGTTCCCATGTTCCCTCTGCGAGCTCTAATGCAGAGGGCGCAAGAGTGAGTGCAGCGAGAAGCGTCAGCATGGTCATTCCTTTCGCGTCCTCAAAAGACTTAGCGCTGGCCACCTCGAAGACGAGGGCGTGATGAAAATAAGACGCAAGCGCATACTGCTGAGTGTACACCAGACCGGCATGCAGAGGGTAACTTGCAAATGAGCCCCATCGCCTTTTGAGGTAAGGTAGAGGCCGCAATAAGCGCACTGGAGTAAAGCGCGCCATGACCTTCTGCGACCGAGGTAACGGGGTGTATCTGATCACAATGAGCTCAGAGGATAAGAGCCCTAAGGCTACAGCCCGCGACTGCATTTAGGCGCCTAGGATGTTTCCCCAGCGGCGCTGTTTTATCGGCGCCGCTCTGATATTCAGCCCCGCTCGGCTTTGTTGGTCGCCCAGTTCAGCGTCATTGTCTGGGGATCGTGCTTTTCAGCGACGATGACGTTGGCCCCGCTCTGTTGAAGCGGGGCTCACCTCGAACTTAACGCCCGATGAGGCGGAGGAAGCGTTCCTCAAGCTTGGGATCCTCTTTGAACGCGCCCGTGAAGCGCGTGGTGATTGTGTCCACACCTGTTTTGTGAACGCCGCGGGTCGACATGCAGTGATGCTCGCCCTCAACCATGATCGCAACGCCCTTGGGGTCGAGCACCTTCTGGAGGGTCTCAGCAATTTGTGCGGTCATTTTTTCCTGCACCTGCAAGCGCTTGCCGTAGATGTCGACGAGCCGCGCAAGCTTGGAGATGCCGACCACCCGCTTGTTGGGGAGGTAGGCGATGTGCGCAACGCCGATGATCGGCGCCATATGGTGCTCGCAATGCGATTCAACGCGGATGTCTTTCAGAAGAACGATATCGTCGTAGCCTTCGACTTCTTCAAAGACGCGAGCGAGGACTTCTTCAGGGTCTTGGTTGTATCCGCGGAACCAGTCTTCGTAGGCTTTCGCGACGCGCTTCGGCGTATCGAGCAGGCCTTCGCGGTTGGGATCATCTCCGGCCCAGCGAAGGAGGGTTCTGACGGCGGCTTCCGCTTCAGCCCGGCTTGGGCGGCTGGAAACGTGCACGTCGTCAAGGGTTGGCGTGGGGACCACGCTATCGTCGTAGGCAATGACGCTCATGGAAGGTCTGTCCTATAGTTCGGGGGCCATCATTGGCACCGATTAGCCGCAAGCTTTTCCCTCACAAAATGAGTGGGCGGCGGATGGGTATTTGGTGGTTTTCTCAGAAAAAACCAGTGCAGCGGGCGCGGCGATGCGTCCAACCCTTAAGGTTAGGCGGCATCGGGCTGGGTCGTCTTGCGAGCGTCGGTGATGCCGGGCATGAGGCGGGCTATGACCCAAGCTCTGTCTGTCACTGACACTTTTCGCGGCAAAAAAGTCCCCTTCGTCCCTGGCGATCCGCAGCGGGTGACGGTCTATTGCTGCGGGCCGACCGTTTATGCGCCGCCGCATATCGGGAATGCGCGAGCCGGGGTTGTTGCGGACCAAATGGTCCGTGTGCTGCGCGAAATTTATGGGTCCGATAAGGTCGTCTACGCCCGCAATCTCACCGATATCGACGATAAAATTATCGAGGCCGCAAAGGCCGAAGACGTTTCGATTGACGTGATTACAACGCGCGCCACGAAGGCGTATCTCAGCAATCTCGACGCTTTGGGCTGCGCGCGTCCCGATTTGATGCCGCGGGCCACGGAACATATCGATCAAATGATCGCGCTCATCCAGCGTCTGATGGACCGCGGATCAGCGTATATTGCTGAAAATCATGTTCTTTTCGACACCCGGGCGTACGGTGACTATGGCGGGCTTTCTCGCCTGGACCGCGACGCGATTGTTGCCGGTGCTCGGGTCGAGGTTGCGCCGTATAAACGCGATGCGGCGGACTTTGTGCTTTGGAAGCCGTCAGCCCAGGGCGATCCGGGTTGGGAAACGCCTGCGGCCTGGGGCTTGGATGGGCCCGGGCGTCCAGGCTGGCACCTGGAATGCTCGGCGATGATTGAAGAGGGATTGGGCGCGCCGATTGATCTGCATCTCGGCGGCTTGGATCTTCGGTTTCCGCACCATGAAAATGAGATCGCGCAGAGCTGCTGCGCGAGTGACCTCGGCGGCGTGCCGCTGGCCCGGCACTGGATGCATAATGGCATGCTGAACATGGGCGATACGAAGATGTCCAAGTCGCTCGGGAACATCATAACGCCGGATGCTCTGCTGGAGGAATGGGACGGTGAGGTGATCCGCTTTGCCTTGCTTTCCGCGCATTACCGCCAGCCGCTCGAATGGTCTGAAAGCCTTTTGGAGTCATCGAAAGCCCAGCTCGATAAATTTTACCGAACGATCGGTCCAAAAGCATCGGGCGCAGTGCCCGAAGACGTGGTTGCAGCGCTCGCTGATGACTTGAATACGCCCAAGGCTTTTGCAGCTCTCCATGGTCTCCGTGATCGAGCCCAAGCCGGCGACGAGGGTGCGGCTGAGGGTTTGCTCGCGGCCGGGCGCTTGCTCGGCATTTTGAACCGCGACCCGGCGACGTGGTTCCAGGGCGCAGCGGGTGATGATGACGCGGAGCGCATCGAAGCCCTTTTAACCGAACGATCGATCGCGCGGCAGAACAAAGACTTCGCGCGGGCGGACGCCATTCGTGACCAGCTTACGGCAGAAGGCATCATTATAGAGGACAGCGCCGGTGGGGCGACGTGGCGTCGGGCTTGATGCTCTCTGAGAACCAGGCGCAACGCACGAAAGTGGGTCAACGAAGGATCATCCCTCCTTTGACAATACGCCGAGCTCTGGTCGTCCATCGTTAATCTCCGTTTCAATCTGTCTCGATACGGGACCGTTTCAAGCCGGCACACGCTGATTGCTTGAAGGTCGCCAGAAGGCACCGCGAACGTCTTGAAACCAAGGAGAGAACCCATGGTGTCTCTATTGACCAACGCGTCGGCGCAAACGGCGCTCCGCACCCTCCGCGAAGTCCAAATGGACCTTCAGGAAACCCAAGATCGCATTTCGACGGGCCTCAAAGTCCGTAGCCCTAAAGAAAACCCTGCCTTCTTCCTCGTCGCCCAGACCGTTCGCGGCGACGTCGCGGTTCTCGATGGCCTGAAGGACAACCTGACCGTTGGTGTGAACACCGCAAAGACCGCTTCGGCTGGCCTCAACGGCATCACGGCGGACATCAACCAGATCCAAAGCGCACTCACCACCGCGCAGACAGGCACCGCGCTCAACGAAGTACAGTTCGCGATCAATCAAGTCGTCGGCCAGATTGAAGGCCAAATCGATGCGACGTCATTCAACGGCGTCAACCTCCTAGCCGGTTCTGAGACGACCACAATTACCACGACAATCACGCGCGACAATGGATCGTTCGAGCTGTCGACCTTCACGCTCCAGGCGCAAAACCTCGACAGCCTCGAGCTTGCCGGTGTTGGCCAAGGCATCTTCACCACGCCCGTTGCCGACCAGCAGTTCGATGCCCTGACCCGGGCGTTCAACTCTGGCTTTGCTGACCGTCTCGACTTCTCCGGAGACGGAACAGTTGAGCTCGACAGCGGCGCGACGAACACGGACTCGGTTTTGACCGCTGAAGGCGGCACGGAAGCGGCCGGTGAATTCACCTTCTACGGCACCGAAGAAGACCGCGCGTTCCTGAGCTCGCTTGGTATTGCCACGACCAACCTGGGCAAAGTGGGTGCGGACAACACGCGCGACGTGATCCAAATCGCTGACATCACCGATCCGCTCAGCCAGGCTGAAGTCGACACGTATTTCAGCGGCATCTTGCCGACCTATACGAACGGCGACGAAATCATCGCCTCCGATTACCTGGCCTCGAAAGAGAACGTTTCGGATGAGGCCTTTGCGTCGATCGGTGCTTTCTTGCAGGAAGCTGTCTTCTCCGACGCCAACCTGCGTGAGTTCGCGAACGATTCGGGCTTCCGCGCCGTGGCGCGCCGGATTGATGTGTCGAGCGCCACGATCGGTAATGTCCAAGCCGGTTTCGTCCTCTCCGATACGCTCATCGCGCGGGTCAACATCTCCGCGACGGTGGTCGGCGTTTTCGAATCGACCCTCAGCTCACGTCAGAATTTCCTCAGTGATCTGACGGACAGCCTCGAGCTTGGCGTTGCGGCGCTGACGGAAGCGGACCTGACCGAGGAATCGAGCCGTCTCCAGAGCTTCCAGGTTCAAGAGCAGCTCGCCACCCAGGCGCTGTCGATCGCCAACCAGCGGCCGCAGTCGATCCTGGCGCTGTTCCAGTAAAAACCGTTTCGTAAGAGAGGGTTCTCTTACTTCAGACTGGGAGGCCCCGCCGGGGCCTCCCTTTTTGCTTTTTGGGGCGGCGGTTCGTGCGAGGTAAGCGTCCCTCCGCCCGTCATCCCGGAAAGCCGCTAGGCTTATCCGGGACCCAGGAACGAGCGTTCTAACCTGTCCACCAGGCTTTGGTCGTAGTCCGTGGATCCCGGATCAAGTCCGGGATGACGCGCACGTGTTTGCGGCGGCGCTCGGGGTGAGCGACCGTAGGAAAGGTAGGGATCGCCGCGCGGCTGTCTGCCTACGGAGAGAAGTGCTGTGGAGCGCAGGCGGACCGAAGGGTTCCAATCCACGCCGCGCGGCGCCTTTGGGATCGCGCCTGAGCCGCGGCCTAACTTAAAGCTCACGCGGGCCAGGGACCGTCATGGCGGGAATGCTCCCCCCACGGATCACCAAAGAGCAGCAGGCGCATCGGAGACGGTACCGGACGCCCAGGTCCTGCTGCTTTGGTAGGGTAGCGCGGGGGGCGGGGGCGGGGATAAGTGGCTCTGCGCCCTTCTTTTTTGCGATGGGCCCCGGATCAAGTCCGGGGTGACGTCTTGTGTCTCGCGGCGCGCGGCGCCTGCCACTGCCGTGGCCTTCTCCGTTTATAATCGATCCACTGGATCGATTATTCCGCCGTTGGCGGACCACCTACGAAGAGGCGGGCTCCGCCCGGCGACCAGTCGGTCGCTTGGGGCGCGTAGCACGACCGTCATCCCGGAATCTGCGGAGCAGACATCCGGGACCCAAGTAAGGAGCTATCTGCCTGGAGCATAGGTTGAGATCTTGGGCCTGCCACTCCCGTGGCCTTCTGCGTGGTGAATTGATCCGCTGGATCAATTCTTCCGCCTGCGGCGGACCCCCTTCGAAGGGTCCCGGATGAGCCTGTCGGCTTTCCGGGATGACGCGGGAGGGGCGGATAGATGAGAGCGCTTGGGCCAGTATTGGGCGATTTGCCTTACTAGGTTGCTCTTTCGCTCGGCGCTGCGGTGGCTTACATTGATGCGATGGACGACCTCTACTCCAACGCGCTGCTTGAGGCGGCGGCTTCTTTGCCTGAGGCTCGGCGGCTTGATGCTGCTGACGGGCGGGGGCGGCGTGTGTCCAAGGTTTGCGGATCTGAGGTCGAGGTGGATCTCGCGCTGGAGGCGGGGAAGGTTTCCGAAGCGGCGCTGCGGGTGAAGGCCTGCGCGCTGGGACAGGCGTCGTCGTCGCTGCTGGCGAAGGTGTTGGTTGGCGCTGACGCCGACGCGTTGCGTGATCTCCAAAACGTGATGACGGCGATGATCCGCGAGGATGGCCCTGCGCCTGAGGGGCGGTTCGCAGACCTCGGCGTGCTGCGGCCGATCCATGCGTATCCGGCGCGCCATGCGTCGACGCTGTTGATTTTTGGCGCGGTGGTGGATGCCCTGGATGAAGCGGAGGCGCGCCATGCGGCCGCTTAGCCTTCTCGCCCAGGGCGCGATCATCGCTTACCGCTATACGTTGTCGCCGTTCCTGCACCTTTGCGGAGTGCGGTGCCGGCATGAGCCGTCGTGCTCAGCTTATGCTTTGGAGGCTTTCCGCCGGCATGCGCCGGCGGCGGCTACTGGTCTGACCGCGCGGCGGCTTTGCAAGTGCCGCCCGGGGGGAACCTGGGGCTACGACCCGGTTCCCTGAGCCAGCTTGCGCTTGACCTGAACGAAAGGTGCGGCGCACACACTAACGACCCATTCAGGCGAATTGAGCATGCCCACCATCACGCTTCCCGACGGCGCCGAGCGCGCCTTTGACCATTCTGTTACCGCTGCCGAGATCGCGGCGGACATCTCGAAGTCTTTGTCGAAGAAGGCCGTGGCCGCGAAGGTGGACGGCGAAGTTGTCGACCTCGACCTTCCGATCGCTGATGACGCCGAGGTTGCCATCCTCACCCGCGATGACCCCGACGTGTTGGAGCTGATCCGCCACGACGCGGCCCACCTGATGGCCCAGGCGGTGCAGGCGCTTTATCCTGGCACCCAGGTCACGATTGGCCCGGTGATTGAGGACGGGTTTTACTACGACTTTGCCCGCAATGCTCCGTTCACGCCGGAAGATCTCGAAGCGATCGAAGCGAAAATGCTGGAACTGGTGGACGAAGACCTCGCCACCCGCCGGGAGGTTTGGGAACGGGACAGGGCGATTGAGACGTTCACTGAGATGGGTGAGCAGTACAAAGCCGAGATCATCGAATCGATCCCCGAGGACGAAGAGCTCCGCATCTATCACCACGGCGAATGGTTTGACCTGTGCCGCGGGCCGCATCTTCCGTCCACGAAGCATATCGGCAAGGCGTTCAAGCTGATGAAGGTCGCCGGCGCTTATTGGCGGGGTGATCATCGCAATGCGATGCTGCAGCGGATCTATGGCACGGCGTGGGCCCACGAAAAGCATCTGAAGCAATACCTCCACCGGCTGGAGGAGGCGGAAAAACGCGATCACCGCAAACTCGCCAAGGAGATGGACCTGTTCCACCTCCAAGAAGAGGCGCAGGGTTCGGTCTTCTGGCACCCTAAGGGCTATGTCATGTGGGTGGCGCTCGAGGCCTATATCCGCCGTAAGCTGAATGTTGACGGCTACGACGAGGTCAAGACCCCGCAGCTTATCGATGCGCGGCTGTGGGAAAAGTCAGGGCACTGGGGCAAGTACTCCCAGAACATGTTCGTTGTCCCTGACGATGTTCCGGATACGGTCAGTGACGGGGCGGTTTTTGACCCTGCCGCAAAGCTGATGGCGCTGAAGCCGATGAACTGTCCGGCCCATGTGCAGATCTTTAATCAGGGGATTAAGTCGTATAGGGACCTTCCGCTGCGGATGGCTGAGTTTGGCTGTTGCCACCGGAACGAGCCCCACGGCGCGCTGCACGGTATCATGCGGGTTCGGCAATTCACCCAGGACGATGCGCACATTTTCTGCACGTGGGATCAGATTGCCGCGGAGACGAAGAAGTTCTGCGCGCTCGCCGCTTCGGTCTATGCTGATTTGGGCTTTGAGGATGTCCGGATCGCGCTGGCGACGCGTCCGGAAATGCGGATCGGCACCGACGAAGAGTGGGACCGCATGGAGAAGGTGCTCGGCGATGCCTTGACCGAAGCGGGCCTCGAATACGAAATCCTCGACGGGGAGGGTGCATTTTACGCGCCGAAGCTTGAGTACCACCTGCGCGACGCGATTGGTCGGTCGTGGCAATGCGGTACGCTGCAACTCGATCCGCTGCTGCCAGAACGTCTTGATGCGTCCTACATTGACGAGGACGGTTCGCGCCAAAGGCCGGTGATGCTGCACCGGGCGATCCTTGGCTCGATGGAGCGGTTTCTCGGTATGCTGATCGAAAACCATGCCGGGCGGATGCCGCTCTGGTTGTCACCGGTGCAGGCGGTGGTCGCAACGATCACCTCTGAGGCGGATGGCTATGCCGAGGAGGCGGCTGCAGCGTTGACGGCCGCTGGCCTCAGGGTTGACCGTGACTGCCGCAACGAGAAGATCAACTATAAGGTGCGCGAGCATTCGAAGGCGAAAGTTCCCGCGATCTTGGTGGTCGGTGCCCGCGAGGCTGAGGAGAAGACCGTCTCTATCCGCCGCTTGGGCTCGAATGACAGCACGACGATGAGCCTCGATGAAGCGGTCAGGACGCTGAAGGCTGAAGCGACACCGCCTGATCTGAGGTGATCGCCCTGCTGCGTCCGATTTGGCTCATCGCTGCGGCAGGAGCGATGAGCCTGTTCCTTCTCTTCAGCTACCGCGGGTTTGGCGTGGTGATGCTAGCCTTTTGGCTAGGCGCTATGCCGCTCGCGGCGGTGGGATGGCGCTGGCTGACGCGCCCGCCAGCGTGGTTGATCCAGCTCTTGGCGCTCCTCGGCTATGCCTGTTTATCGGTGCTTTGGTCGCCATCGGGGCGGGCCTCCGAAGCGTTGGTATACGTTGTGTTGTTGCTCGTCGGCGGCGGATTGATCGTCCACGGACGGATGCGGCTTGAGCTTTTCATGTGGGCGGTGTTCGCAGCGGTCGCTCTCCTCATGATCGACGCGATCACCGGCAACGCGATCCGTGACGTGCTGCCGCCCGCCAACACGCCGTTTAAAGATGCGGTGAACACGGGTAGGGGGCTGACCCTCGCGCTCCTGCTGATCCCGCCTGCTTCATTGATCAGTTATCGGACGGGCAATTGGCGTCTCGGCCGGGGCTTGATTGTGCTCGCGGGCCTTGCGGCTGCATCGACGCCGGTGCTGATGAACGGTGTGATCCTGCTGGCGTCGCTTGCGGCGATGGCGGTGACCGCCTTGCGGCCAGCGCTCGGTCTACGGATCGTTCTGGGCGTGCTCGGGCTCACCCTGGTTGCGCCGTTCCTGATGGCGGGGTTCATTCCGCCGGTTGAGGAGAGCCTGACCCTCACGGGCCTGCCCGAAAGTGCGGTGCACCGGTTGGTGATCTGGCGGAGCGTGCTCGATGCTTGGCTGACCGAGACCAACATGCTGGTGGGCGAAGGCGCGCGTGCGGTTGATGTGCTGTCACGCGAGACGGGGACGATCACCCTGCCCAGCGGTGCTGCGGCGCCTTTGGTGTCGGTCCACCCGCACAACACGCCGATGGAAATTCTCTATGACCTCGGGTTGATGGGCTACGGGCTTTTGCTCGCCGCCTATGCAGCGTTTGCGCGGGCTGTCCTCGATGCGCCCCTGCGCCGCGATATGGCGGCAGCCATCGCCGCGCTGATCACCGGCGCGACAGTGGTCTATGCGTTGGAATTTAGCATCTGGAGCGAATTTGTTGCGTGCACGATCGTTGTCTCAGCGTGGGCCTTGCGCCTGGCACGGACGGGACGTGACGCATGATCAGTGTGGTGATGGTGACCTATCACACGGGGGCCATCCTGTGGGAGAGCCTCGCCAGTGCGCTCGACGCCGAAGGGGTCTCCGAGGTGGTTGTCGTCGACAACGGCAACCCGGCGGAGGTGACCGAGAAACTGCTGGCGATGAGCCGCGAGAATGCGCGCCTGTCGGTGATCACGGGGCACGGCAACGAAGGGTTTGGCCGGGCGTGCAACCGCGGCGCGGCTTCAGCGCGCGGGGAGTATTTCTTGTTCCTCAACCCCGACGCTCTGTTGCCCAAGGCGGGCGCGGTTGAGCTGCTGCGGTGCGGTCAGGAGGATGGGTCCGACGATTGGGCAGCGGGGCCGCGCCTCGACAATCCTGACGGGACGGAGCAGCAGGGCTCGCGCCGCGCGATCCTGACGCCTTGGAACGCTTTTGTTGAGGCGTCACGCGCCTACCGGCTGATGCCCAACCATCCGTATTTCAAGCGGTTCAATGACCATGAGGCTGCGCCGCTGGCTGAGCCGACGGCGGTGCCGTGCCTTTCGGGCGCGGCGTTTCTGGTGCCGCGGTCGACGTGGGAGAAGCTGGGCGGCTTTGACCCGCGCTTCTTTCTGCATGTGGAGGACGTCGATTTCTTTGTGCGGTTGAGCAAAGCGGGCGGGCGCGCGATCTTCGTGCCGAGCGCTCGGGTGGTGCACCACAAGAGCTCGAGCGAAGTGGATCCGCTGTTCGTCGAGCGGCGCAAGAAGCAGAGCCTCAACCTCTACTTCGCGACGCACTTTAAAGACGTCTATCCGCCCGGTTTTCTCACTTTGCTCCGCGGTATGCTGTGGGTGAGCTTTGCTTTTCGCAGCGTCGCCCATCGCGTGAAGAGCGTGCGCTAAGACTTGGACCCGCGGGCGGTGGCCAGCTCGCCTTTGAGACGCTCGACCTCAGCGCGGAGGGCTTCGACCTCGCCATCTTTGGCAGGCATGCCGCCGCCGTGGGGGCCGCCATGGCCAGGCGACTTAAGGCCGAACATGGCCATGCCTTGCTCGAACATTGCCATGTTGGTGCGCGCGGCATCCTCGAAGATCTTCATGCCCGATTGCGGTGCAGTGAAGGCTTCCGACAGGGACTGGCGCATGGTCTCTTGGTTCTTGCGGAAGGTCTCCATCGACGCTTCGAGATAGCTCGGCACAAAGCTTTGCAGGTTGTCGCCGTAGAGCCCGATCAGCTGGCGCAGGAAGCGGACGGGGAGCAGGTTTTGGCCCTTGGTCTCTTGCTCGAAGATGATTTGGGCCAACACGGTACGGGTGAGGTCTTCGCCGCTTTTCGCATCAACGACGACAAAGTTGTCACCGGCTTTGACCATCTCCGCGAGGGTCTCGAGCGTCACGTACGTGGAGCTCTTCGTGTTGTACAAGCGCCGGTTCGCGTACTTCTTGATGACGATCTCTTCGCCATCCTGCGCTTCGGGCTTGCTATCTTCAGTGTTGGGTTGTTCGAGAGCCATAGAAAACCGCTTTCCTCACATGGGGATTGGCGATAGCCGAGACGGCAGGAAAAGAAAATCCCGCGAATCCCCGCGCCGCAGCATTGCGGATGCAAAAAGGGTTCCGGAGCGCGTTTGAAGGAGTGCGTTATGAGTCAGGATGTTGTGATTGCCAGTGCCGCGCGGACGGCCATCGGGAGCTTTGGCGGGACGCTTGCGCCGGTCAGCGCTGCTGATCTGGGCACGGTCGCCGTGAAAGAAGCGCTGAGCCGAGCCGGTGTCGACGGTGAGGCTGTCGATGAAGTGATCCTCGGCAACGTGTTGACCGCCGGTCTTGGCCAAAACCCTGCGCGGCAAGCGTCGATCAATGCAGGTGTTGCGCAAGAGCGCCCTGCGATGACGATCAACCAAGTCTGCGGCTCGGGCCTGCGCGCAGCGATGCTGGGTGCCCAGGTGATCAAGAACGGTGATGCCAGCATCGTCGTAGCTGGCGGCCAGGAGAACATGTCCGCTGCGCCCCACGCTTCGCTGATGCGCAACGGCACGAAGATGGGTCCAGTCAGCCTCGTCGATACGATGATCGTTGATGGCCTGTGGGATGCGTTCAACAATTACCACATGGGCCAAACCGCTGAAAACTTGGCCGAAAAGTACCAAATCAGCCGCGATGATCAGGACGCATTCGCTGCGGGCTCGCAGCAGAAAGCCGCTGCCGCGCAAGAGGCCGGTTACTTCGACGCGGAGATCACTCCGGTGACGATCAAGAACCGCAAGGGCGACATCGTCTTCGACAAGGACGAGTATATCCGCGGCGGCACCACGGCGGAGAAGCTTGGCGGTTTGCGCCCGGCCTTCGCGAAAGAGGGCTCTGTCACGGCAGGCAATGCATCGGGCCTCAACGACGGCGCAGCGGCGCTGGTCCTGATGTCGATGGACGAAGCCGAGAAGCGCGGCGTTACTCCGCTCGCTCGCGTGGCGAGCTTTGCCCATTGCGGCGTTGACCCGGCGATCATGGGCATTGGCCCCGCACCTGCTTCGCGCCTCGCGCTGGAGAAAGCGGGCTGGTCGCTGAACGACCTCGACCTCATCGAAGCCAACGAAGCGTTTGCTGCCCAGGCCCTCTCGGTCGGCAAAGAGCTCGGCTGGGATCCTGAGAAGGTCAACGTCAATGGCGGCGCGATCGCCCTTGGCCACCCAATCGGCGCGTCGGGCGCCCGGGTCCTGACCACGCTTCTACACGAGCTGAAGCGCCGGGAAGTGAACAAAGGCCTCGCCACCTTGTGCATTGGCGGCGGCATGGGCGTCGCCATGTGCGTCGAGCGCATGCACTAAGGCTTCGCATCGGACCAAACGCTGAAGAGGCCGCGCTCAAAGCGCGGCCTTTTTTTGGGCCCCAAGATCGCCGGTCCGAATTTCCCCTACCTGTTAAGGCGATGTGTGCCTTCTTTCGCGCTCATTGCTTCGGTTTCTCCCTGCCGTTGCGTTTGCGAAGTAACCACGTTGGACAAGACGCTGGAGCAGCTGCCTTTGCGTTGATACTCTATCACAGATGTAAGTATCCCGCCGGGGGGCCCTATGAAGACTCTGCTTTTAGGTCTTGCGACCTCACTCTCGCTCTCCGCGGTTTTAGTGCCCGCCCATGCTGCGTCTTTCATCGCATCGACTGACTTTGTTCAGCCGGTCGAAGAGGATTTCGAAGGCGTGAACCCCGGCACAGCCGATTTGCGGGCGGCGTTGGCTAGCCTGGGCATCACGGGTGTGATGGGCGTGGCGTCGGCCAGTGACCCTTTCAACAACGAGCCTGTACGGAACGCATCGCGGGCGCTGGGTATTACACCGTCGGGCCCCGCAGTGGTTGATCCCCTCGGGCAAGTGAACGTGCTCGCCACAGAAATGACGTTCACCTTCGCCAACGACATCACCCGGTTCGGCTTTGGTATCCATGACTCTCAAGGAAACGGCACCATCACCTTCAAAAACGATGGCGCCGTGATTGATACCTTGGCTTTCACAGCGCAGCGCGGCGGCGTGCTGGACTTCTTCTACGTCACAGCAGCGGCGTTCGATGAAATCGTCATTGCAAACAGAAACGCGTTCGCTCTCGATCACCTCCAGGTCGACGGTTTTTCCACGGCTGTACCGGTGCCTGCAGCGGCTCCTTTGATGCTGGCCGGTCTTGGCGCGTTTGGGCTTCGCCGTCGGCAACGGGCCGGCTAGCGGCTCCCAAGGGCCTTTGAATACCAAAGGCGGCATCCGCAGCAGTGGGGGCGCCGCCTTTTTCGTAGGCTGGCCGCCCAAGCTCACCGGAAAAGGGCGGAGGGTCTTGCGCCCTCCCTAACGGCACGCCGCTTGCGCTCAAACTCCGGCTAACCGGTTATGTGGCCGACGGCCCAACAAGGTGAACAGGATCGCCTCAACTCGACCCACCGAACTTCACCAGGCCAAAACGTTTCTTTGTCACTCTTCTCCGCGGGAATGCGAGCGCTCTTCGAGGTGGACGGTCGCGGTGGGAGGCTTGATCATGCGGCTCAAAAGTTGGGCCCTGCTTGCTGTAGCGGCGGTCGGGCTGTCCGGCTGCGGAACCATGGGGTTCATGACGACGCCGTCGCGTTTGCTTGCGCAGGAGCGGGCGCATTGTCGTGCGATGAATGATTATCTGGCCCAGCAGCGGTGCCTGGCCCGGTGCTGGGAGCGCCAGCAGCTGTTGTGGGCCCAAGAGGTCCAGCTGGATCGCGAATTGCGCACACCGACGAGCCTGGCCGATGATCCGATGCTGGCGGACGCGCTTTTTGGCGGGTGAAGGTTTGCCTCCCGCACCATCTATGCGATCGTTCGGCAGCGTCGATGGAGCCATAACATGCGCGTTACTCTTCTGATTTCTTTGGCAGGTCTTGGGGTTTGCCTTGCTGCTTGCGCCACCAGTGCCGACCGCCAGGTGCTGTCGGCGGCCTACGAGAGCTGCAAGGGTAAACAGCCGGGTGAGGCCCGTGACCGCTGCATCAAAGGGGAGCGCAGCCGCTTGGCGGTGGAGCAAGCAGCCAGCAATGAGCGGTGCCTGCGCGAGATTGCTGCCCAGGATGATCGGGCGGCTATGCGGCGGGGAGAGCGGACCGGTGATCCAAGCACCCGCGCCGCCGGGGGCGGATGCAGCGGCGGCGCAATCGGCGGGAATTCTTGGAGCATCGGCCCCTAAAGCCCAGAGCAATTGGCAAAATGCTGCACCGCACAAAAATGTGCAGTGCAGCGTGTACTTCCCCCTGGTCTCTGCGAAATCGGGCGCTAAAGGTCGCCTCGCAACCCGCGGAACCGTGCCCTCTTAAGGCCGAGAGAAGCCGCGAATGGACATAAGGGAGAAACCTGATGAGCAAACTGGCAGTGGTCACCGGCGGTACGCGCGGCATCGGCAAAGCCATCTCGAAGCGCCTCAAAGACGACGGCTACACCGTCGCCGCGATCTATGGCGGCAACGCGGAAGCGGCGAAGCAGTGCGAGGAAGAGCTCGGCATCGTCAGCTATCAGTGCGACGTCTCGGATGCCGGCGCTTGCGAAACTGTCCTCGGCCAGATCGAGAGCGACCATGGCCGCGTTGCAGTGCTGGTCAACAATGCGGGCATCACCCGCGACGGCGCGTTCCACAAGATGAGCGCTGATCAGTGGAAAGCGGTGATCTCCACCAACCTCGATTCGGTCTTCAACATGACCCGCCCCGTGATCAACGGCATGCGTGACCGCAGCTTTGGCCGAATCATCAATGTCAGCTCGATCAACGGCCAAAAGGGCCAGTTCGGCCAGACCAACTATTCCGCGGCGAAAGCGGGCCTCATCGGCTTCACCCGCGCCCTGGCGCAAGAGACCGCCCGCAAAGGGATCACGGTCAACGCGCTCGCGCCAGGCTATATCGCCACCGACATGACGTCGGGCATGAAGCAAGAGGTCCTCGACTCGATCGTCGCCGGGATCCCCGTCGGCCGGATGGGCACGCCTGAAGAGATGGCCCACATGGTCGCCTTCCTCGCCTCCGAGCAAAGCGGCTTCATCACGGGCGCTGTCCTCACCGCCAACGGCGGCCAATACATCGCTGCCTAAGCGGCACGGCAAAGAAAGATGGGGTCGCCCTAAGGTTGCCCCATCTCTGCCTCATTGTTCGGCGAGTTTCCTTTTTGTGAGGAAAGGGAGGATTGCCATGCACGTCCTCGTGGAACGTCGATACATTTTCAAACGCCGCTCGGCCAAAGGCCGGTACACCATGGCGGCGCTCGCTGTGGCGCTGACCGGGCTGACGGTTCAGGTGGCTGAAGCGAAGCCCAACGGCGGCTACAAGCGCGATGTCGAGCTTGAAGCGACGACGCTCGCAGCCATGGCGGCAGGCATCCTGTTCGATCAACATCCCCAATAACCGCAGGCCGCCAGCTTGTGGGAGAGCGTGGCGGCTGAGCGTTTAGTGGACTTGCGGCACCGCGCCGAGATGGCCGCGGTTGAGGAGCAGCTCGGCGATCTGGACGGTGTTGAGCGCTGCGCCTTTGCGCAGATTGTCCGAGACGACCCAGATGTTGAGGCCGTTCTCAATCGTTGAGTCCTCGCGCACCCGGCTGATGAAGGTGGCGAAATCGCCGACGCACTCGACGGGTGTGACGTAGCCGCCATCCTCGTGCTTATCGACGACCAGGCAGCCCGGTGCTTCGCGCAGGATGGCGCGGGCTTCGTCGGCTGAGATCGGCCGTTCGAATTCGATGTTCACCGCTTCGGAGTGGCCGACGAAGACGGGCACGCGCACGCAGGTGGCGGTGAGCTTGATCTTGGGATCGAGCATCTTCTTGGTCTCGGCCACCATCTTGAACTCTTCTTTGGTGGAGCCGTCGTCGAGGAAGACATCGATGTGCGGGATCACGTTGAAGGCGATTTGCTTGGTGAATTCCGTGGGCTCGGCGTCTTGGCCAACAAAAATACCCTTGGTTTGCTGGAACAGCTCGTCGGAAGCCGCGCGGCCTGCGCCTGAGACCGACTGGTAGGTCGCCACGACCACCCGCTTGATCGTTGCTGCATCATGGAGCGGCTTCAGTGCGACCAGCAGCTGCGCCGTTGAGCAGTTCGGGTTGGCGATGATGTTGCGTTTGCCAAAGCCCTCGACGGCGTCCGGGTTCACCTCCGGCACGACGAGGGGCACGTCTGGATCGAGGCGGAAGGCCGATGAGTTATCGATGACGATCGACCCAGCCTTCGCCACTTTCGGTGCCCACTCTTTGGCGACATCGCCGCCTGCTGCGAAGATCGAGATGGTCGCCTTGGAGAAGTCGAACTGCTCAAGATCCTGGCACTTCAGGGTCTTGTCGCCATAGCTCACCTCGCGGCCAAGCGAGTTGCGCGAGGCCACGGCGAACACTTCGTCCGCCGGGAACATTCGCTCCGCCAGGATCGCCAGGACCTCTTGGCCCACCATTCCCGTGGCGCCCACAACAGCAACAGTGATCGGCATGGCACTCTCCTTCGCAGGTGCAAAAGCGGGCTATAAGCGGGCACGCCGCGTTGCGCTAGGCGGAGTTTGCGTCACCCGTGGGCAAGATCTCCTCGACGCCCGTGATCTGGGCCAAATCGCCAAGCAGGCTGCCTGCCACGATGTTCGTGCGCGGATCGTCTTCGTCATCCCGGGTGCCGTGCCACCAGAGCGCCAGTTTGTATGCGCAATCCTGGATCGTTAGGGCGCGAAGGCTCGTCGCCGCTGTGAACAGCGACGCCATGCTCTCGTCAGAGATGGGGCCGTGGCTGAGGTGGTCGCGATAAAGCCTGAAGAGATCGCGGTGGGCGTGGATGGCGGCGGGCCGTGCCTCGGCTGCCGCAACGATCTTCCGGACTTCATCGGTAAACGGATGGTTCGCGCTGGTGTCTGTTGCGCCGTCGTTCAGGGGCGCAGACGCCGCAGTCGACGCGCGCGGCGAAGTATCGTTCGTCATTGTTTTTCCTCACGGTTTGACGTGCCGCAAGGGGCGGGGCTTGATTGTTTGGTCTTCGTTGGTTCGGTCATTGTGACCGTTCCCAGGCCCCCCGGCCTCGCGGAAGGCGCCCATGCCAAGGGCCGACTGCGGATGCACCTTACGGGCAGGTAAGAAAAAATGGCATGAGCGCGAATGTCCCGTTGTCGAGAGCAGAGGTTATAACGTCAAATCAATATGTTACAGAGGGTGGGCCTGGAGCATAATCTGCTAAAGCCTTGAAATGATGGCGTGAGGGGATGGTTCGGCCGCAGCCCACGAAAGGCCCGTTGTTACAAACCGTACGCGCTCTTTGCACTAACGCGCTCACCCTAAAATTTCGCAATGTTTTGAACGTGATCGGCGCCCAAGGAGCGGTGACGTCCGTTCCTACATCTAAAGGTTCGGACAGCTTCGTCGGAAGCCTCGAAATAAAAGGATTTCGTCAACGTTTGGGCCGCCATATCCGTACTCGTCATCAAGAACGGCTTCGTGTAGGCCCTGGTTTTGGTTAACGGCGACGAGCCGAGCGGTCTTGGGTGGTGAGGAGTCATCGATGGAAGAACAGGTCATCGCGAACAGCGTGATCGGCACCGAGTTTGGCATCACGGCGATGTTCACGCAGGCAAGCGCCGTCGTGAAAGCGGTGATGATCTCGCTGGCCATCGCCAGCATTTGGTCCTGGGCCATCATCATCGACAAGTCGCTGACCTTCAGCAAGCTGCGCGGCCGGGCGAAGCGGTTTGAAGAGCAGTTCTATTCGGGCCGTCCGCTCGACGATCTCTACCGCCGCCTGAAGGATCGGATGGATCACCCGATGGCGCGGGTCTTCGTTGCTGGGATGGATGAGTTCGCGAAGAACATGCCGAGCGGCGGATTTGCTCCGTCTGCGGTGCAGCGGGCTGAGCGCCGGATGATGGCGGAAGCCACCCGCGAGATTGAGAAAGCGTCGAGCCAATTGTCCGTGCTCGCGACGGTCGGCTCGGTGGCGCCGTTCATTGGTCTCTTCGGTACCGTCTGGGGGATCATGACCTCGTTCCAAGGTATTGCGCAGACGGGCGATGCATCGCTCGCGGTCGTCGCGCCCGGTATCGCTGAAGCACTCTTTGCGACCGCGATCGGTCTGGTCGCGGCGATCCCGGCGGTGGTTGGCTACAACCGCTACACCGCCGCGCTAAACTCTTATGTCAGCCGGGTCGAAGGCTTTACCGGAGAGTTCACTGCGATCCTCAGCCGCCAAGCCGACGGGGGCCGATAAGCGTGGCTGGCGGTCTTCTCCCTGGTCCGGGCGGTGGTCCCGGCGGCGGCAAACTGCGCCGCTCCACCGCGCCGATGTCCGAGATCAACGTCACGCCTTTGGTGGACGTCATGCTGGTGCTGCTGATCATCTTCATGGTCGCAGCGCCGCTTTTGACGCCCGGCATCGAAGTTGAGCTTCCCGAGACCGAGGCTGATTCGCTGACGGAAGAGGTGGAGCCGATCACGATCTCGATCACCGAGAACGGCGTGATTTTTGTGCAGCAGACGGAGGTTCTTTACGAAGACCTGCTGCCGCACCTCACCGCCATCGCTGAGGCGGGTTACGATCAACAAATCTACATCCAGGCCGACAAGCGCGTCCCTTACGATGACGTCGCCAAGGTGCTGGGCCGTCTGAAAGCATCAGGCTTTACGCAATTTGGTCTGTTGACCGAGTAAGGGAGGGGCCCCTTGCGCTACGCCACCTTCCTGTCGGCTCTTCTGCATCTCGGGGCTGTGTTCAGCGCACTGATTGTGGCGCCGTTCTTGGCTGATCCCGAGCCGCCCTTGGTGGTCCAGGCGATCCCGATCCAGCTTTTATCCGAGGCGGAGATCCGCAGCGAAACGTCGGTGATGGCCGACCGAAAAGCGGACGCTGTCGACGAAGATATCCGCCCCATCGCGCCGGATGACGGGATCGAAGAGGTGGCGCTGCCTGATCCTGAGCCGATGCAGATCCCGCCGGAGCCGGAGCGTGATCTTGAGCGCGATCCTGAGGTGCTCGAACCTGAACCGCCTCAGCCCGAGCCGCCGCAACAAAAACCCCAGACGCCGGAGCCTGACCGGATCGATGATCTCTCAAGCCTCGACGAGGTGCTGAAAGATCTCGAAGACGACCCCGAGGCGGGGGCGCCCCAGGAGGTGCTCGACCCCGAAGGCCTGCGCAACAACGAGCGTGTCGGCCTTGGCGATAAATTGACGGCGACGGAAACGGATTTGGTGCGGGCACGGATGGTTGACTGTTACGACCAACTCGCCGGTGTTCCGGATGCTGAGAACTTGGTGGTGATCGTCAAACTCGACCTTGACCGCGACGGCGAGATTATCGGCAGCCCCGACGTTGAGAATGACCTGGCGATCAACATTTCGGGCAACCCCTATTGGAAGGCGACCCGGGATCGCGCGGTCCGCGCCGCGATCAAGTGCGCGCCTTATGACTACCTGCCACAAGAAAAATACAGCCAGTGGGACGAGATGATCCTTCGGTTCACGCCGCTTGGGGTGATGTAGACGCCGGTAGGTTTGTGGCTGAGAGGACCTGAGCAATGAGACGCCTTCTGACGAGTTTCGCGGGATGTGCCGCGACCCTTGCCGCAGCCTCGGCCGCAGACAACGCCGCGCCCATCGATGATCCCAACCTTCGCCCGGTGATGTTTGTCGGGAACAATTGGGATGGCACCGTGACTGTGATTGATCCGGAGGCGGACTATGAGCAAATCGGGCGGCTGAGTGTCATTCCCGATGAAGCGGAACGGCTGGACGAGATCCGCTCTAACCCCATCAAACACTTCTACTTTTGGGCCATTCGGAACCAGGTCGGCGAGGGCAACAACCAACTGGTCGACGACATGTATTCGTCGCGAGACGGACGTTCTCTCATCGCCTCCCGCCCCAGCTTTGCCGATGTCGTGTCGCTTGATCTTGCGACGGGACAGGTCAATTGGCGCTTTCCGGTGGATGGCTACCGGGCGGATCATATGGCGATCTCTCCCGATGGCGGCGAAGTGGCGGTTTCTGCCTCGACGGGAAATGTGGTGCACCTCATCGATGTGGAGACAGGGCAAGAGACCGGGCGGTTTTCCACCGGCGATAAACCCCACGAGAACAAGTACTATGCGGGCGGGCGTCTGATCATCAACGCGGCCATTGGCAACGTCTCGTCGGGCAACGATGCTCCGTGGCAGGACTTTACCAAAGGCGACCGGAAAATCACGATTTACGACCGAGAGAAAGGCGCTGTCGTCAAGACGATCGATATGCGCGACGCGCTCGACGCGTTTGGCCGGAAGGATCTGTCCGACTCCGTACGGCCCTTTGCGATGAGCGGCGATGAGAAGACGCTGTGGTTTCAGGTGTCGTTCTTCAACGGCGTTGTCGAATACGATCTTGGTACGGATGTTATTACCCGGATTATCGAACTCCCCGAAGGCAAAGCACCGGAAAACCGCCGCGCCTTCGTCAACGATAGTCGCCACCACGGGCTGGCCGTCAACAATGAGGGGACCCGGCTTTGTGTTGCTGGCACGATGGATGAGTACGCTCTGATCGTGGACCTCGAAACGGAAAAGCCGCTCGACGTTATTCCTTCCGGCAAGCCTTATTGGGCGACGGTCAGCCGCGATGGATCGGCTTGTGTCATTTCCGAAAGCGACACCGACAAAGTCACGGTGATCGACTTTGCCACGGGGAAGCGTCGTCTGAGCGTCGATGTCGGCAACCATCCCCAGCGTGTCCGCAACGGCGTGGTCTTTGCAGGGTGGACAGCGCCGTAAGCGAACACACCTTGGCGGTTTTCGTCAGCGGCGTGATCCGCTATCAGGCCTTGGGATTTCAACGAAAGAGTTTTGCACCATGATGCGTCTCGCCATTTTGGCTCTCGCCGCTTGCTTCGTTCCGGTGTCTGCCCTGGCGCAGGTGACGATTGATATCACCCGCGGCCGCACAGACCCGATGCCGGTGGCGATCCCCGATTATTTGGCCGGCTTCGACGGCGCCTTTGGCGAAGATGTGGCGGCGGTGATCTCCAACGACCTTGAGACATCTGGCTTGTTTGCGCCGATCGAAGAGGGCGCGTTCATCCAGGACATCACCAACATCAACGTCACGCCGCGCTTTGCCGACTGGCGGGTGATTGGCGCGCGGGTGCTGCTTGCCGGTGAAGTGGTAGAGCTTTCCGACGGCCGGGTGCAGATCAACACCCGCCTCTGGGACGTGGTGGGCAATCAGCAGGTTGCTTCGGTGGCTTATAAGACCCCGCGGGAGAATTGGCGACGGGCGGCGCATAAGGTTTCGGACTTTGTCTACAACGCGCTGACCGGCGAGGAGGGCTATTTCGACAGCCGGATCGTCTATATCGCGGAGACTGGCCCGAAAGAGCGGCGCACCAAAGAGCTCGTGATCATGGATCAGGACGGGCACAACCCGACCACGTTGACCGAGGGCTTGCCCTATAACGTGCTGACGCCGCGGTTCTCACCCGACGAGCAAGAAATCGCCTATCTGGCGTTTTTCGAGAACCGCCCGGCGAAAGTCTATGTCTTCAATATCGAGACGGGTGAGCAGCGCGAGGTTGGAGAGTACCCAGGCATGACCTTTGCGCCGCGGTTCACCCCGGGCGGCGACAAGCTGCTGGTGAGTTTCGCGATCGGCGGGAACTCGGACATTGCCTATCTCGATCCGCGGACGGAGCGTTTGGAGCGGTTGACGACGAACCCAGCGATCGACGTTTCGCCTTCGATGTCGCCCGATGGGCGTCAGATCACTTTTGCGTCGGACCGTGGCGGCAGCCAGCAGATCTATGTGATGAACGCGGACGGCTCGAACCAGCGTCGGATCACCTTTGGCGAGGGGACCTATGGCACCCCTGTCTGGAGCCCGCGCGGCGATCTCATCGCGTTCACGCGGCAGCACAAAAATCGGTTCTATATCGGCGTGGTCAACACCGACGGCAGCGGTGAGCGGCTGCTGACGGAATCGTACCTGGTGGAAGGGCCAACCTGGTCGCCGAACGGCCGCGTGCTTGCGTTCCATCGCGAAGAATATCCCGGTGGTCCCGTGCGCTTGTTTGCCGTTGATCTGACCGGCCAGAACCTTCGCCGTCTGCCCACGCCAACCGAAGCCTCGGACCCCGCTTGGTCCCCTCAATTGCACTGAGAATCACTCTAACAAAGCGATTAAACAGCGTTGCATCGGCAGGCGACCACCGTTAGCCTGTCGCAATATTAACCATATTGCTCCATCCTCTGTTACCAAACTGGCGTAGGTGGAGCAGCAATCGGTGCGGTTTTCAGCAAGGCTTGGGGATTGTCCTTAAGGTTTGTCTGGGAGGGGCGGGGGAACCCCGCAAGAGTTGAGGCAAGCGGAGCGAAGCCATGAAATTAAAACAGTTCGGTACCACAGGTCTGATCGCCAGCGTCGCGGCCCTCGCCGCATGTGCAACAGCGCCAGAAGAACCAGAAATTCAAGTCGTTGAAGAGGTCGCTCCGGTTATCGAGGAGCCCCAGGTCGATCCGATCGAAATGGCGATGATGGAGCTTGAGACGGAAGTCGGGAACCGCGTGTTCTTCGGTTACGACCGTTCAAACCTGGTGCCCGATGCGCAAGCCACGCTGCGCCGCCAAGCGGACTTCCTGCAGCGTCCGGAGAACATGGATCTGCGGATCATGGTCGCCGGCAACTGCGACGAGCGCGGTACGCGCGAGTACAACCTCGCCCTCGGACAGCGCCGTGCGGATAAGGTGAAAGAGTTCCTCGTCGGCATGGGCGTTGATGCATCGCGCATCAAAACTGTCTCCTACGGCAAAGAGCGTCCGCTCGATCCGCGTTCCACGCCGGATGCATGGTCGAAAAACCGGAACGGCACGACCACGATCGAGATCATGGACACGATGGACACCATGTTCTGATCTTGACCGGATAGTTTCGAGAAAAGCCCGCCGCGCGCGGGCTTTTTTTATGGCTGTTCGGCGGTGGATCGCGTGAGTTGGTCGAGTACGAAAAGGCGTAAGGACGAGGCGAGGGGGGCGTCGGGACCGCGCCGAGCGTCCACGTTCGCGATGAGCCGCGCGAGCGGGATCTTTTGGTCAGCGGCGAGCTGTTCGAGCGCGTTCCAGAACGCTTGTTCGAGGGCGATGCTGGTGCGATGCCCGGCCAGGGACACGGAGCGTTTGATCAATTGGGTTGGTGCGCCCGCGTTCACGAGGGTTTTGACCAGCCTTCAAGTCCTTGGTCGCGAATGGCTTTCGCGGCGGCGGCCATGCCGTCGATGATGCCGGCGAGGTGCGCGACGGCCTCGGGATCGGCGTCCTGGGGATCGACCCCGAGCGCGGCGTAGATATCCGCCAGCTCGATCTCTTTTTTGTAGACCAACTCCGCCAACGTCACGCGCACGCGGGCTGCGGTCATGGATTTTGCCATCACGATGCCTCCTCGCGTTGCGGCAGCTCGGGCTTGAGCCTGACCCTTCGCGGAAGAGGCCGCAAGATTCGTGCCGACGCGCGTCACTCTAAAAAGCCCAGCTCGCGGAAGCTCACCTCGGTTCCCCGCCCGATGATGAGGTGGTCGTGGACGGTGAGATCCACGGCCTTGGCCGCCTCGACGATTTTTGCCGTCATCGTGATGTCGGCCCGGGAGGGCGTCGGGTCGCCCGAAGGATGGTTGTGCACCAGGATGATGGCCGCGGCGTTGAGGGTCAGCGCCCGCTTGATCACTTCGCGAACATAGACCGGGGTATGGTTGATCGTCCCCGTTTGCTGCTTTTCGTCGGCGATGAGCGCGTTTTTGTTGTTGAGAAACAGGATCCTGAACTGCTCGACCTGCTCATAGGCCGTGGCGGAACGGCAATAGGCGACGAGGCTCGCCCAATTCGTTAGGACGTGGCGGTTGAGGACATTTGCGGCGGTCAATTTCAGGGCGGCAGCGCGGCAGAGCGCAAATTCGGCCAACACGCGGTCGGTGACTTTCAGCGGCGCTTTGCCGTCGACCTGCACGGCCACTGTGCGCAGGCGGTCCTTGGGTGCGTTCACCACATCGGCAAAGGTCTCGAACTCGGCCAGGAGGACTTTCGCCAGGGGTTTGACGTCCCGCCGGGGGATGGCGTTGAACAGCACCAGTTCCAGAAGCTCGTAATCCTGCAGCGCATCGGCGCCGCCCGCCATGAAGCGTTTGCGCAGGCGTTCGCGGTGGCCCGCTGTCAGCGCTTTGGCGTCAAGCGGCGCGGTCGCCATTATGCGGTGTAGGGTGGTCGATCGAGGCCTTTGGGGCTCCGCGTGAAGACCTCGTATCCGTCTTTCGTCACGCCGAGCGCATGTTCGAACTGGGCGGAGAGGGACCGGTCGCGCGTCACAGCTGTCCAGCCGTCGCGCAGCATTTTCGCATCGGGGCGGCCGGCATTGATCATGGGCTCGATCGTGAAAAACATGCCTTCGATCAAGGTGATGTCGGGGGCGCGGTGGATGAAGCCGTCGCGGTCTTTATAGCTCTCGTAGTGCACAACATTGGGCGGGCAGTGGAAGACTTGGCCTAGGCCGTGGCCGCAAAAATCGCGGACGACCGAGAAACCGGCGTCTTCGGCGTGGTTTTGGATGGCTCGGCCGATGTCGCGAAGATTCGCGCCCGGTTTGACGACCTCGATCCCTTTCCACAGCGCCTCGTAGGTCACGTCGATCAGCCGCTGGGCCTTCACCTTGGGCGTACCGACGGTGAACATCCGGCTGGTGTCGCCGTGCCAGCCGTCGAGGATGACGGTCACGTCGATATTGGCGATGTCGCCGTCGCGCAGCGGCTTTTCCGATGGAATACCGTGGCAGATGACGTGGTTCACCGAGATGCAGAGCGCGTGGCGGTAGCCGCGGTAACCGACGGTCGCTGACGCTGCGCCGTGATCTTGGATGAACTGATAGGCGAGGTCATCGAGCTTTTGGGTGGCGACGCCAGGGGCAACATGCTCGGCGAGCATGTCGAGGCAGCTTGCCGCAAGCTGTCCAGCCTTATGCATGCCCTCAAAGCCCTCGGGCCCGTGGGTTGGGAACGCAGATTGGCGGGGATCGCGCAGTTGATCATCCATCCGCCACCCATAAGCGAGATCGGTAAAGAACCCAAGAGACTGCTGCGCTTACCGACGCTTAGAGGGCACCGGCCGCTTGGATTTGGCTGTCGAGATTAGGCAAGTGTTACAAAGTTCAACCTAAGCGAGCTGCCGTGGTTGGTGACGGTGTTTCGGTTGCAGCAATTTTTGGGTTCGGTGTTTTGGCCAAATGATGCGGCATGGTCGCGCGAGGACATCGCGCGGCGCCGGATTTTCATTTTTTGCTGCGTCGCCGGCGGTTTTGCGTCGGCAATCGCGATCTTCGTCAGTTTTGAAGAATACCGCGCAGCGCCGATCCGATTGGCTGTTGCGTCACTCGTTACGCTGTTGGTTGCGATGGGGCCGTTCATCCTTGCACGGACGGGTTCGGTGGTCTGGTGCTCCCGTGTTTTATGCGCTGCAGCCTTCTTGTCATTGTCTGTGCAGATCCTGTCGTACGGTTTGATCACGGCATCGACCGTGAAGATGCTTGGGCTGATGTTGCCGGCCATGCTGCTTTTGGGCGCTTTTGACGGCGCGGTGCTCGTGGTCTGTTCCACGCTGGTATTCGTCACCGCGTTCCTGAAGTTCCATGCCTTGGATGCGGCAGTTCCGGAAATTCCCGGTGCTGACGATTGGCGGACGTTTATCAAATCGCTGATTGTGGTTCTGACGTTGACGTCGTGCTGCGCATGGATCTTTTCGCGGGAGATGACCCGCGCGGCGCGCGATGTGGACAAAGCGCTGCGCGATGAAGCGGCGGCGCGGGAGCAAGCCGAGGCGGCCAACCAGGCCAAGTCGGAGTTCATTGCCAATGTCAGCCATGAAATCAGGACACCGATGAACGGCGTCTTAGGCATGGCGGAGCTCCTCGACACCACGCGGCTCGACGAGCAGCAGCGCACGTTCGTGCGGACGATCCACGCCTCGGGCTCAGCGCTCCTGACGATCATCAACGACATTTTGGACTTTTCAAAAATTGACGCCGGGAAGCTGGAGCTCGAGCGGCAGCCTTTCATTCTCGAGCACGCGGTTGAAGACGTGGCGGCGCTTTTGGCGGTAACGGCCAGGGACAAGGGCGTTGACCTCTATGTCCGTGTGCGTCCCGATACGCCCTATTGTATGATCGGCGATGCCGGCCGCGTACGGCAAATTTTGACGAACATTATCGGCAACGCGCTGAAATTCACGGATGCGGGATCGGTGATGATCGATGTGCGTTCTGAGCCAACAGGAAGCGGCAACCGCGCTCTTGTGACCTTTGAAGTCACCGACACCGGCATTGGGATTGAGCAGGCGAAGCTCGAAACGATCTTTGACAAATTCACCCAAGCCGAGACCGCCACGCCTCGAAAATTTGGAGGAACGGGCCTCGGTCTGTCGATCACCAAAAACCTGATCACGATGATGGACGGCACGGTTTCGGTCGAATCGACGCCAGGCGAGGGCAGCACGTTCACCATCGCGATCCCGTTTGAGGTGCGCACGAAAGAGGCGCGCGACAATCGGTTGGCCTCGGCGCCGGCATCGGCAAGCTGCCTTGTTGTCGGTGCCAACGCGTTGAACTGGGCGGTCCTGAGCGAACGTCTGAGGTCGTGGGGGCTCTGCCCGCTCCTGGCGGACGGCGGCGCCCATGCGCTGTCCCTGTTGGAAGATGCCTCCCAAACGCCAGCACCCATTCGTACGGTGTTGATCGATGACCACCTGCGCGATTCCAGTTGGCTCGACTTGATCTCGGAAATCCGTGGTCGCGATTCTCTCAGCGCCACGCGGATCATCCTCCTTTCGTCGGTGGAGCGCACCGAACTCGACGCGTTGCTCGGCGCCGCCGCTCTTCACCGGGTCGTGCTGAAGCCCGCGCGTTCGGTGGAACTGAAAGACGCGGTCTGCTCGGCATTTTCAGCGTGGCGCGCGGCGCAAGACGAGGGGGATGCGGGCGTCCCAGAGGAAACCGCTGACGCTGCGCCGCGCTCCGCCGAGCCCAGCAAAGAGCCGGTGCCCGTGAATAAGCGCGTGCTCGTGGTCGATGATAACGAGGTCAACCGGATGATCTGTGAGGGGATGATTGATCAGGAGGCGTTTGATCTCGATTTTGCCGAGAACGGCGAGCAGGCTCTGATCAAAGTGCAGTCGAGCGCCTTTGACTTGGTCCTGATGGATATCTCGATGCCGGTGATGGACGGGGAGGAGGCAACCAGCGCCATTCGCGCGTTCGAAGCGCTCCACAACCTCACGCCCACGCCGATCGTGGCCCTCACGGCCCATGCGATGCCCAATGAGAAGAAGCGGTTTCTCGAAAGCGGGTTCAACGATTTCCTGGCCAAGCCGATCCAGCGCGAGACTCTCAATGAGATGATCGCACGCTGGGTCTGAGGGCTGTTCACCGCAGCGCACAGGCTTGGCACTTTCGCAGAAAAATGGCACGGGGCGGCGGAGTTTGGTCTTTTCCGGAGTGCCCGCATGATCGCCGATATCCTTGCCCGCGAAGTTCTTGATAGCCGCGGCTTTCCCACTGTTGAGGTGGATGTCATCACCGAGGATGGCGGCTTTGGCCGCGCGGCGGTGCCTTCGGGCGCTTCGACGGGGATGCACGAGGCCCATGAGCGCCGGGACGGCGGCGCGCGCTTTGGCGGCAAGGGTGTGCGCGATGCGGTGAACGCCATCCAGACGGAGATCAGCGAGATCCTGCTCGGTGTTGATGCCGATGAGCAGGTCTTTATCGACCGCGCGATGATCGACCTCGACGGGACGGCGAACAAGAGCCGGATTGGCGCGAACGCGATCCTCGGCGTGTCGCTCGCGGTTGCGAAGGCCGCGGCTGACGAGCGCGGCTTGCCGCTGTTCCGCTATCTTGGCGGGCCGACGGCGAACATCTTGCCGGTGCCGATGATGAACATCCTCAATGGCGGTGCGCACGCGGACAATCCCGTCGACATCCAAGAGTTCATGATCATGCCGGTCGGCGCGGACAGCTTTTCCGAAGCGCTGCGGATGGGCGCGGAGACGTTTCATGCGCTGAAAGCTAAACTGAAGGCGGAAGGCATGGGGACCAATGTGGGCGACGAAGGCGGCTTCGCGCCGAACATCGCATCGAGCCGCGCGGCGCTCGACCTGATCATGATGGCGATTGAGGACACAGGCCTTAAAGCGGGCGGCGATATGGTCCTGGCGCTCGATGTGGCGTCTACGGAGTTTTTTGAGAATGGTCAGTATACGCTGGCAGGTGAGGGCACGAAGCTCGATGCAGGCGGCATGGCCGACTACCTCGCGAAGCTGGCGGCGGATTATCCGATCACGTCGATTGAAGACGGCATGGCTGAGGATGACTGGGCCGGTTGGGCTGAACTGACGAAGAAGATCGGCGATAAGGTTCAGCTGGTCGGGGACGACCTGTTCGTCACAAACCCCAAGCGCCTGAAAGACGGGATCAGCCAAGGTGCGGGCAATGCGATCCTCGTGAAGGTCAATCAAATCGGTACGCTGACGGAAACCTTCGAAGCGGTGGATATGGCCCACAAGGCTGGCTTCAAGGCGGTGATGTCCCACCGCTCGGGCGAGACCGAAGACACGACCATTGCGGACCTCGCGGTGGCGACGGGTTGCGGTCAGATCAAGACGGGCTCGCTGGCGCGCTCTGACCGGACGGCGAAGTACAACCAGCTTCTCCGGATCGAAGAGATCCTCGGCCCATCCGCGGTCTATCCGGGTGCGGATATTCTCAAAGGCTAAGCGCCGTTAGGACGCGAAGAGGCGCTTGTCCCACCAGATGGGCGTCTCGAGACCCGGACGGATCTTGGCGAAGTCGGGGTGGCGGGTGTTGAAGACGAGGTTGCTTTCCATCCGCGCGACGACTGAGGGCACCACCAGGACCGCCGAGCGGTCCTCCGTATACCACCCCATGCCAAACCGTCGGGCCACCTCGCCATCGCGCGCCGCCCAGCCCTCAAGATGATCAGGGTTCGCCACTTCGTATGAGATACCCGCGGGCACGGTGATCTCGATAAAGTGCTGGTTCGGCGGCACTCGGCCCTGGTAGTGGACCAGCTTCTCGAGCATCGCGGTGGAGTAATAGCGCGCGGCGTAAATCACCCCCGCGCCCGCCTCATGCCACCGCCCAGCGCTTTTGCGTGCGCCGCCATCGTCCCAAATGGGCCAGGTGCCGTAGGGATCACCGATACGAAACGCTGTCCACGTTTCGGGCAGCTTACGGATCATTAGACGGCAAAGCCGGACTCAGCACGCCGCAAGAGGTTCATCACCGCATCCGCACCCGCCGAGCTTGAGCGCGCCATGTCGAGGGGCGTTCGTCCATCAAGCAGCGTATGCGGATGATTGAGGAAGTGGTTGATCGCGTCCTTATCGCCATGGAACGTCCGGCTGACGGCATCGACCACCCGGCCAACCTCGTAAAGGCGCTCGCTCATCTCGCGGGAGAGGGCGCCGCCGGAGTTCCGCGCACGGCGCAACGTCGCCTCAGGAACGATTGGCCCGACCACGACGCTCTGCCCTAAGATGCTCGCCAGCGCGTTTGCTGATGTGGGCTTGAGGCCTTTGGCCACTTTATCGGCCAGGTCCACGTCACTCACGGCCTTCGATGCCTTCAGGCCCAGCAGTCGGCCAATGCGCGCGGGCTCTGACGTTGGTAGCGTATCCGGCGCGGCGTAGGCTTCGAGCGTTTTCATCGGGTTCTGACTTCCTGTCGTTTGACGACAAAGTAGGCGTCATTTGACAGAAGTCAAGCTGCCCCTCCGTCCACGCGCGAAGGAGGAGAGACGGTCGCTTCCAAAAATCGTCCGTATGTCCCATTTTGGTACAGTGCGATTTTTAACCTGTGGGAAAAACCTATGAATGGGGACTGCGAAATTCGCGCAATGATTCACCTCAGGGTAACTCTCTTTGAGGAAGGGTGACTGAAGAAAGCGAGTTAATCCCTATGCTGAACATCCGTTCCTTTGTTGTGTCTTCTGTCCTTCCTGCTGTGCTCATGGTGGGCGCCGGGTATCAACTGCTCATGGGTCTCAACGGACCTGATGGGGCACGGGCGGCGGAGCGGCTGGCAGCGGAGAAGACCGAACGGATGCTGGCGCTTCATGAGCTTTCCGAAGAACGGGCACGCCTTGAGGCGCGGGCCGACCGGTTGCTGCTCAGCTCTCTTGATGAGGACCTCCTGGAAGAGCGGGTCCGCGCCAACCTTGGCCACATGAAGCCGGGCGAGTACCGGATCCCTGCGAGCGATCTTGACCGGGTTGCAGCGGTTCAGGTCTCCAGCAGCCAAGAGTTAACGAGCCTGATCGCCGTCGCGCTCCTCGATAACGCCGGGGTCTAGCCCCTGCGGCAAAGCGGGCGCGGTGGGAACTTTTCTTGAGTCTGCAAGATTCGGCCATTAGGTGAGCTGTATGGCCACCCTCATCGACCTCGATAAGCGTCCTGCGCTGCGGCATCCGGAGAAGCAAAAGCGTCCGGATAGCCCGATTAAGCGCAAGCCCGATTGGATCCGCGTCAAAGCGCCGGTGTCCAAGGGATATATGGCGACGCGGGATATTGTGAAGTCGAAGGGCCTCGTCACGGTTTGTGAAGAGGCGGCTTGCCCGAATATCGGTGAGTGCTGGGACCAAAAGCACGCGACCATGATGATCATGGGCGAGACCTGCACCCGGGCCTGCGCCTTCTGTAATGTGCGCACAGGGTTGCCCAACGCGCTCGACCATGACGAGCCGCGCCGGGTTGCCGATGCGGTGGCGGAGATGGGCCTCAAGCACGTGGTCATCACCTCGGTGGACCGCGATGACCTGGAAGATGGGGGCGCGCAGCACTTTGTTGAGGTGATCGAGGCGATCCGCGCCCGCTCGCCGGGGACGACGATTGAGATCCTGACGCCGGATTTCTTGCGCAAGCCGGACTGGGCGCTTGAAAAGGTGATCGACGCAGCGCCGGACGTCTTCAACCACAACCTGGAGACCGTGCCGCGGCTCTATCTGTCGATTAGGCCTGGTGCCCGCTACTTCCACAGCTTGCGCCTCCTCGAGAAGGTGAAAGACCGTGCGCCTGAGCAATTCACCAAGTCGGGCCTGATGGTTGGCTTGGGTGAGACAACCGAAGAGGTGATGCAGGTGATGGACGACATGCGTTCGGCCGGCATCGATTTTCTGACGATCGGGCAATACCTGCAGCCGACGCGGAAACATGCAGGGGTCGACCGGTTTGTGACGCCGGAAGAATTCAAGCGCTATGAAGTCATCGCCCGGGCGAAGGGCTTCTTGATGGTGTCGGCGAGCCCGTTAACGCGGTCGAGCCACCATGCCGGTGACGACTTTGCCAAGTTGAAGGCCGCCCGCGCTGCGAAGATGGCGAAGGCCGGGTAATCTCGCGCTTTTTCTCGGGTTGCAAACCTTCACAGGGTTAACAAAAACCTCTTCCATCACGTTGATTGATAATGATTATTCTAACGCTCTGGGGTGCGGCTTTTCCCGTGATATGATACCGTACGTCCATACGGTAACGGACAATACGGGGGTAACCATGATCCGTCTCCTCGCATGCGTCGCAGCACTTGGTCTTTCAAGCCAAGCGATGGCGGCCAATCTTCAACTCAAAAGTCTCGCCACGGGCCTCGACGCCGTTAATGCGGTGGATGTCAACGCTGGTGTCGACTTGGCGCCAGGCAACACGTTCAATGCCAATATCTCGGCCGGTACTGTTCGAGGCTTCGGCGTGTCTCCCTATGATGTATTGGGGGCAGGGAACTTTGAAACGCTCGAGTTTTTCTCCGTTGGCAACACGGTGGATCCGTCAGCAACGACCTCGGCGACGCTGAACCTCGCGCGGGATTCAAAGATAGTCGAGTTCCTCTGGGGAACGCCGGATCTTCGCCGCGTCACGGGGCCTGTGAACAACAGCATTGAAGTCTTCAACGACGGTATATCGCTCGGCACCCTCGACCTCAGTGACCTGATGCCTGCCTATGACACGTCGTCGGGCCGTCCGAGCATTCTGACCCGGATTGTTTCCGACATGGTCTTTGACCAGGTGGTGTTCACAACCGAACTCAACGCGTTCGAGCTGGCGAACATCGATTCGACGGTTCCGGTTCCGGCAGGGTTCTTCCTCATGGCAGGTGGCTTGTCCGCACTGCGCCTGCGCAAGAAGCGGACGGCGTAAGACCGCCCCGAGTGCTTTTTCAGGAAGGGACACCCGATGCGCTGGCCCTTTTTGTGTTGCGCGCGTCGCAGACAATGATGTCTTCCTCGCTCGAAGGCGTTCGCACCGTCGCTAATAGAGATGCTCAGTTTTTCTTTGGAAGACCGCAGTCTTTGACCGGAGTGAAGGGCGCTGTCGGTCGTTATTGTTATAACAAAACAAATAAGCGTTCGCGAAGAGCGCTCCGCTCCTCATTTCACTTCGCCTTTTCTGTATCTGTCTCTTGAGACCGCGACCAGCGCGCGCCATATCTCCTCTCGTTAACCAAGAGGGGAACCCCATGTACAAGATTATTGCGTGTTTGGCGGCCTTTGGGCTTGCAAGCCCAGCGATGGCGGCCACGCTTGAACTGCGCGCCTTGGCGTTCGGAATTGATGCCGTGAACGCTGTGGACGAGACCGCCGGGACGGTGCTTGAGGCAGGCGCCACATTCGACGCCGATATTGTCACCGGCACGACGCCTGGCTTTGGCACATCGCCTTACGAAGTGCTCGGCGCCGGGAATTTCGAGACGCTGTCCTTCTTCTCGGTCAACGATACGCTCGGATCCACAGGGCCGTTCACCGCAACGCTGCTTCTCGCAAATGACACTCAGGTCCTCGAGTTTCTTTGGGGCACGCCAGACTTTGCAGGCATCGCTGGGTCTCTCACCAACTCCATTGAGGTGTTCAGCGATGGTGTTTCGCTTGGCACGCTCGATCTGACGGACTTGGTGCCTGCGTTCATGCCGCCGCGCGACACGACGCTGACCCGGATCGTCTCCGATATGATGTTCGACGAGGTGCGGTTCAGTTCCACGCGCAATTCGTTCGAGCTCGCAAACATCTCCACCACTGCCGTGCCGGTGCCCGGGGCATTCGTGCTGATGGCCGGTGGCCTGGCGCTTGCCGGGATGCGGAAACGCAAAGCGGCGTAACCGTTTTCTCACAGCCCGAGCATTAGAAGCGAAAAGCCGGCCGCGCGCCGGCTTTTTTGCTGGGGCCGACCGCATCGCGTCGCGCTGATCCTGCGGCGGGGTGCTCTGCCCAGCTTGTAGCGTGAATGTGACTTTTATCAGCGTGCCATGCGTTTGAAGAGCATGGCTCAGCGCGCACGTGAGGAGAAGCTGGGTTGCCGCAATTGTTCATCTCCGGATTTGAGATCCACAGTTTCATTCCCGAATTGCCGGTGAACGTTCTGTGTGACGGAAAATCGATCGGCCGTTTTGGCCCGAAGGCGCCCATGCCCATCGACCTGCCTGAGGGCACCAAAAAGGTGGTGCTGCGCCAGTTTTTCCGCTGGAGTCCTCCGTGCACGGTGAAAAGCGATGATGAAGTCGTGCTCGCCAAGCTCAATCCGCTTCCCGGTGAACAGCCGCGGCCGATGCCGCATCTGACGGGAGCGGTGTTGGCGTTTGTCTTCGCCACAGTGGCCTTGGTTGCGCCGCTGGAAGGCACGGCGATCCGCTTTGTTTTTCTGATCAGCACGCTGCCGATCGTGCTCTGGCTGGCCCGACGTTTTAATCCTGAGCTAACGGTCGCCTTCCGCCGACGCGAGTCGTAGTCGTGGAAAGCCTTATTGAGACCGGAGCCCGCGGCAACGCGGACCATGCACCCTTAACCCGGTTCAGCTAGGGGCGCGCCCATGTGTGCGCACCACGAACGGATTCCTGTCCCTTTCGAGCCCGAGAAGATGTGGGACCTGGTGATGGACGTCACCGCCTACCCGCAGTTCATTCCGTGGGTTGAAGCGTTGCGGGTTGTCAAAACCGAGGACGACGGGCCAACCCGGCGGGTCTGGGCCGATATGGTGGTTAGGTACTCGATGTTCCGCGAGAGCTTTCGCTCGGAGGTCACGGCGGACCGCAGCCGCGGCATCATTGACGTTCGCTACGTCCGCGGGCCACTGAAGGACCTGAGCAACCATTGGCGGTTTGAGCCCCAGGATGAGGGCTGCATCGTCGACTTCACCTTGGATTTTTCGTTCAAAAACAGGCTGATGCAAGCGGCAGCGAACAAATTTGTCGAGTTCGGCTTCAAGCGCCTGTCCGGCGCCTTCAT
>JBCDHW010000009.1:0-107662 GCA_038749595.1 Pseudomonadota bacterium | reverse complement strand
TCGGCGGGCTGCACGTGCTCGCGGCTGAGGATAACGCGGTTAACGCGATGGTCATCCAAACCATCCTTAAGGGGAAGGTTGAGACACTGACGATTGTCGAGAATGGCCAGGAGGCTGTGGACGCGGTCAATGCGGGCGACTTCGACGTCGTCCTTATGGACAAGCAAATGCCCGTCATGGACGGCGTTGAAGCAACCCGGCGCATCCGCGCGCTGTCGGGGCCCAAGGCCTCAATCCCCATCGTCGCGGTGACCGCCGACGCCTTTGCCGCGGCACGCGAAGAGCTCCTCGAAGCCGGCGCGGACGATTACCTTGCCAAGCCCATCAAACCCGAAGACCTCAAGCGCGCCATCGCGCAGAATATGCGCAAAAACGGCGAGGCCGGGGACAGCGACCACGCACCCAGCTTGACGGCGCGCAAAGCCTGAACAACATTTCTTTCCGTATGAGGAGAAGCCGTGACACAGCGTGCGATCACTGATGCGGTTTTGCTCACCCCGGAGAAGGTATTCACCGGGCACGCGTTGGTTCTCGACGGTTCCCGCATCCACGACATCGTTCCCGAGGAGAAGCTCAGCGCACAGATCCCCAAGCTACCGCTGCCAGGAACCACGATTGCGCCTGGGTTCATCGATCTCCAGGTCAATGGCGGCGGCGGTGTGCTGTTCAACGACAACCCCTCGCCCGAAACGATCGCGCAAATCGGCGCCGTCCATCGCAAGTTCGGCACCACGGCTTTCCTCCCTACCCTGATTTCCGATACCCTCGCCAAGGTCGACGCCGCCCTCTCTGCGGTCGCCCGTGGTCAAGCCGCAGGCATTCCGGGGCTCATCGGCCTTCACCTTGAGGGACCCTTCTTGGCACCAGGCAAGAAGGGTATTCACGATGCTGATCATTTCACATCGCTCTCGGACGACACCCAGGCAAAGCTGATCACCCACAACGTCGAACGGCTTCTCCTGACCTTGGCTCCTGAAACCGTCGACACCGAAACGATCTCGGCGCTCGCGAAAAGCGGCATCCGCGTCGCGGCGGGCCACACCGAAGCCACCTATGCGCAAACTAAGGCAGCCCTCGCCGCTGGCCTGAGCGGCTTCACCCACCTCTTCAACGCCATGCCGCCGATGCTCAGCCGCGCGCCGGGACCCATCCCAGCAGCACTCGAAAGCGACGCCTGGTGCTCGATCATCGCAGACGGGCACCATGTGGCGGATCCCATGCTACGTCTTGTGCTGCGTGCAAAAAGTGATGGGCGCATCGTGCTGGTCTCCGACGCCATGTCGACGGTGGGCAGTGAACAGACGGAATTCAACCTAGGCGGGAAGACGATCTGGGTCGAGGGAACCCGTTTGGTCGACGCGGAAGGAACCCTCGCCGGGGCGCATCTCACGATGCTCGGCGCTGTCCGCCACTGCGTCGAAACCTTAGACGTACCGATTGACCAAGCGGTCCGCATGGCAACGGCGGAGCCGGCCGATTTCCTCCAAATCGCCGACCAACGTGGCCGGCTCAGCCCTGGGCTAGCCGCTGATCTTGTCGTCCTGTCCGACACCCTCGCCGTGATCGGCACAATCGTGGGTGGTAACGTTCCCAGTCATCTTAATAAATTTGGTGTAAAATCTTAATGATTCCTTACTGAATTAAGTGCACTTGTTCATGCGGGCTTAATCTCCGTGAGACCTATACTTCTTCCAAGAGTTTATGGCCTATATCTCATCCTCTCTCTTCGGCTGTTCCGGCCTCACGCTCACGGCCTGGGAGCGCGCGTTTTTTCGAGACGTCCGCCCGTGGGGGTATATTCTCTTCGGCCGCAACATCGAGACCCCAGAGCAGGTGCGGGCGTTAACACATGCCCTGAGGGAAGCATCTGACGATCCCGATGCGTTGGTGTTTGTCGATCAGGAAGGCGGGAGCGTCGCGCGCTTTAAGGGCGAGCACTTCCGGCACCCTCCCGCGGGTCATCAACTTGCTGAGCTTTATCGCAAAGACCCGGAAGTTGGCTGCGAGGCCGCGTGGCTCAACGCCCGACTGATCGCCGACGAGCTGAAGCCGCTCGGGGTCAATGCGAATTTCGCACCCGTGTTAGATGTGGTGGCCGAGACTGCCCACCCGTTCTTGCAGTCCCGCGCCCTTGGTCGCGATGCGCGTTCTGTAAGTGATCTGGGTAAAGCGACCGCGATCGGCCTGAGAGAGGGCGGCATGGCCCCGGTGATCAAACACGCGCCGGGCCACGGACGCGGAGACGCCGATAGCCACCTGACCCTGCCGGTGGTTAAGGCGACGAGATCAGAGCTTGAGAATGTTGATTTCGCCCCATTTCTTGCGCTTCAACGCGAGGCCATGCTGCTCACGGCGCATGTTCTTTACACAGAGCTCGATACCAATCTTCCGGGTACGTTGTCCCCAACGATCCTCAAAACGTTGATCCGTACCGAGTGGAGTTATGACGGGCTGATTATTTCAGACGACATCAACATGAATGCTCTCGGCGGAACGATTGAAGAACGTTCGGCCAAGGCGCTTGCGGCAGGATGCGACATCATCTGCCACTGCAACGGCGAACCGGAAGACATGCAAGCCGTCGCTGCGGCAGCGCAGCCCCTCACCGGCGAGACCCTCAGGCGCGCGAGCCGTGCACGGAGTATTGGCAACCTCGAACCCCGCCCGTTCGACCAAAAAGAAGCGACGGAACGGCTAAAAGCGCTCGACGTCTACGAAGCGCAAAGCGCGGCCACGCCAGAGGCAACATCCTGATTTGCCAACGATTAAAGTCTAGTCGGAAAGGTACGGCGCCAGAGCTTCAGCGGTCTCCTGCAGGCGATCTTCATTAAGCCCCGCAATATTGATCCGCCCGGAGGTCGGCAAGTAGACGCCCCTCTCCTTTTGGATCAGCTGGGTTGCTTCCGCACTGATCGGCAGTACCGAGAACATTCCGTACTCGCGATGCAGCATCAAACTGTTGCGCCCTGTCGCCTCAATGAGAGCGGCATTGAACCCTTCGCGCAACGTACGCAAACGCTGGCGCATGGAAGTCAATTCGTCCGTCCACTGCTTACGAAGACTATCATCCGTAAGGATGGTCGCAACGATTGCCGCGCCGTGCGCAGGTGGCATGGAATAGGCCGTTCGCACGGTTGCGGATGTCTGACTCTTGGCGACATCACACGTCGACGCGTCGGCCGCTTGAACAATCAGTGCACCCACACGGTCACGGTAGAGACCGAAATTCTTTGAACAGGAGAACGTCAGCATCGCCTCGGGCACTGCGTCAAAAAGCGCGCGAATGGGCGCCATGTCCTCGTCCAACCCGATCGCAAAGCCTTGATAAGCCACGTCAACAACGGGCAACAGCTTGTTACGCAAGACAAAATCGGCAACCGCCTTCCAACCGTCGGCGGACAAATCCGTACCCGTTGGATTGTGACAGGCACCTTGCAGCAGCACGATGTCACCAGCCTGCGCGCGCTCGAGGGCGTCGAGCATCGCCTCAACGTCGACTGATCCGTCTTCGGATTTTTGGTACGGGAACGATTCAATTGCGAACCCAGCGGATCCAACAATGCCGCGGTGGTTCGGCCAAGTCGGATCGCTCATCCAAACCGTTGCGCCTTGCGCCATGCTGGCCGCCAACCGAAACGCGATAAACAGCGCGCCAGAGCCGCCTGGAGTCATGAAAACGGCGCGCCGATCGTCACGCCGCCCCATGGTCAGAGTTTCCACCTCAGCGCAGAATATGGGATTGCCTTGAGGACTTTCGTAGGCTTTGGTCGTCTGTGTACGGAGAATTAAGTCTTCGGCGGCCGCGACCGATTGCAGAACCGGCGTCGCACCTGTTTTGTCTTTATAGATACCAACGCTGAGATCCGCTTTCGTAGGCCGATCATCCTCCCGCGCAGCAAGCATAAGCGACAAGAGCGCGTCGGGCGCGGCCGGTTCCAACCGGGACATAAAATCGGTCACAGCACAGATCCTCCGGTTGCTTCTGCAAAGGGTAGGTCATGCCGAACTTCGCGCGCTTTGAACAGAGACGCGGAGTGTCACTGGACAGCGACTGAACTGTTCAAGCGCCACCGCGCGGGAACGGCTCAACGCTGAAGCGACGTTTGCTCAGGGGCAGGCGGGCATGAACCGGGAGAAGTCTTCGCCGCGGGAGCCATCGTTTGCAGCGTCCGCTTGGCGTTTTGGTGCGCCTTTGAGCGGAAGCTTGCGAGCCCGGTTATCGCCGTCCTTTGGGGCTTTCCCTGTCACTCGGTCGCTCAACATCGCTCAAAATCTCTCGTTCCACCACGTTAGGAGGGCCTTGCACCCTCAAATGTTGCTCTGCACTGAAGAGATGAAGCTAAAGTTGCCACGGGGCAACCCCATTGCGCATTTTTCTGCCCCGAAACGAGTCTTTTGAGGCAGGAAGTCGTTAATGCTGTTGCTTCCGCGTCACGCGCGTGCGGCGGCAAGCCCCCTTTGGATATCCGCCAAAAGGTCGTTTTCATCCTCCAAGCCTATGGAAAAGCGCAACAAACCTGGCGTAATCCCCGCTTCCCGCCGTGCGGCCTCCTCCATCCCGGCGTGGGTCATGCTGTCGGGAACGCAGACCAGGCTTTCAAAGCCGCCAAGCGACTCCGCTAAGGTCACAACGTCGAGAGCGGCGAGAAATCGGCCAACATCGAGCCCAGCAGCAAGCTCGACACTGACCATCGAGCCCGGACCGTTCTGCTGGGACTTCGCCAGCGCAAACTGCGGATGGCTCTCGAGACCCGGGTAGAAGACCCGCGCGACCCTGGGATCCGAATCCAGCTCCTGTGCCAGACGCAATGCCGTGGCTTGCTGCGCCTCTTGGCGCACTTTCAAGGTCCGAACGCCGCGGAGGGTCAGCCAGCTGTCAAACGCTGGGCCAGTACATCCCGTGCAGTTCGCCCACCAAGCCAGCTCCTCAGCCAGCGATTGTTCCTTGGCCAAAACGATCCCGCCCACGACATCGCTGTGCCCCGCAATGAACTTGGTCGTGGAATGCACCACGAGGTCACAGCCGAGCGCCAAAGGGTTCTGGAAAATCGGTGAAAGGAAGGTGTTGTCCGCCACCGTCAGGCACCCCACCGCCCTCGCCTCTTCGGCGGCGGCCCTGAGGTCAGTGATCCGCATCAGCGGGTTCGATGGGGTCTCAAGGTAGGCCAATTTCGGCCGGCGCGCGAACGCCGCCTTGCGTTGAGCAGGATCGGTCAGGTCAGCAAAATGAACCTCGAACAGGCCGCGCCGGGCTTTATGGGTCAGCAGCCGATGGGTCCCGCCGTAGCAATCGTGGGGCGCCACCACCAAGTCGCCCGGCGAGACGAGGTTGAGGCACACGTCGATCGCCGCCATGCCGCTGGCGGTGACCACGCCGCCCGCCGATCCCTCCAGCTCTGCAAGACAGGCCGTCAACTGGTCGCGGTTGGGGGTGGCCCGCCGGGCGTAATCGTAACCGGGCTTTTCCGCGGCATCGTTCCATCGAAACGTCGTCGACAGGGAAAGCGGCGGCGCCACCGCGCCGAACGCTTCGTCGGTTGCCACCGCATGGCGGGCGAGGATCGTCCCAGGTTTTCGCTTTTCGGTCATGACAACATCCTCTTCAGCAGAGCCCCAATCGCCTGGGGTTCTTTCAAGAAAGCATCGTGACCATAGGGAGAGCGAAGAACGTCGTACCGTTCAAGCCTTGGCAGGCGCGCCGCCAACTCATGGGTAATGGCTAAAGGCACCAGCCGGTCGGTGTCCGAGGCAATTACCGAGGTGAGCACCGTGATGTTCGATGGGTCCTCCGTGTGCGCATCGATAGCAGCAGAAAAGGTCTGAAACCGGCAAGACGAAACAGTATCGCGGTACTTCGCGCCGTGATGCTCAAGATAGCTGAAGACGCATTCATCCGCGCCACGCGCAAACCGGCGGTCAAACTCTTCTGTGGTGCGATAGGTGGTCATCGCCAACTTCCGGGCCAGCGCCACGCCGTCCGCCTCGCGGTTTGTCCCTTCCGTGAGCGAGAGGATTTCTCGCTGTACATGGCGGACCGCCGCCGCCATGGGCGAAGGGCGGTGGCCTGCACAAAGCACGACCAGCTTGCCCACCCGCTCCGGATAAAGGCGCGCGAACGAAAGGCCGACCATGCCGCCAAAACTGGAGCCAACGAAGGCGGCGATGTGCGTGATGCCCGCCTCATCAAGTGCATCGGCCAACAGGCGCGCAAAGTCCTCAGGACACAGAAGCTTTGGCTCGCCTTTGCGTTCGGGCGGCAGATCGGCACCGATGATCAGTGCGCGGTCGGTATCCAGCGCCCGTCCGGGCCCGGCGAGATCTTTCCACCAGCCCTGGTCCTGACTGGTCACATGCCGGCCCGCTGAAATGCCTCCGAGCACAAGGATGGCGGGACTCTGAGCTTGCCCGACGAGCCGGAGGCGGACGGTTTCCCCCTCCAAGCGATCGCCACTTCGTGCCCGCCATTCATCGGCAATGGGCATGACAACGTCGTGGCGGATACTGTCCCCACGAGGACCATAAGTATACGGAATATCTTCGGCGTTGCCGTTGCTTAGCGCTGACAGGCTCATAGCTCGCTCCATTATGAGCGCCAGTTGGCCATCAGCTTGCGGGGAAAGCACGTGTGCAGTGTCGGCTACGCGTACCTACGAGAACGACCGCACCCCTTGCTTTAGCGACACTTATAGAGCGCCCCGCAAGCTAAGAGGTCAAATCGGCGCTGGCGCCTCAATGCTCTCGCCGTGTGAGGAAGTCAACGCCTCGCTTTCCCTCCCTTGGTCTTCTGCTGCCCAAGTGGTCACGCTCTTGTGTGCTGGCGCACCCTGCCCGGACAACTTGACACCATCCACCTGAAGGCCCGACGGTTTTGGCTGGGATTGATGGGAGATTTTCATGTCCTGGCGCTTGATTTTAGGGCTTCCGATTGCGGCTCTCGTGGTGGTCGTTCTGTTCCTTGTGATGAACGGCCTCATTTTGACCGACGACGTCGTCGATGGTGATCCAAAGGATCCGGTCGTTGTCACGATCACACCGGATTTCGAAGAGTCTGAAATTGAGCGTCCTTCGGCAGTACGGCCTGATCTGCCTGACCAGCCACCCCCTCCCCCGGAGGAACCCCGCGATGCGATCACGCCGGGCGATTTGACTGATGGTGATCCGCTTCCGCCGCGTCCCGATGGGACGGGAACGAAAATCGAGCTCACCGTTCCCGACCGTGATGCCCAGCCCCTGGTTCGGGTCGAGCCATCAGGGTTCGAGCGTTGTTTCGATAGCAGAACGAGCGGCGAGCAGCGTGTGCGTTTGCGCTTTGATGTGACCCCGACGGGTGAGACGTCCAACATTGAAGTGGTCTCCTCCACCGATCGGTGTTTCGAGTCCTCGGCCCGGCGCGCGGTCCAGCGTTGGCGCTATGCTCCGAAGCTGGAAAAAGGCGAGAACGTCTGGCGTTACGGCGTTGAAACGACCATCGTCTACCAGCTCGCAGAGTAGCACGGCCCATGCCCGCGAGGATATTTCTGGCCGCCGCCGTCCTCCTCGCGGTCGCGGCCTTTGCCTTTTCGATACGGGTAGCTGACACCCCGCCCCCCGAAGAAAACGGGCGCGAGGTCCCGGTCGAAGTCTTTACGGACGAAGCTGATTTGGTGATCACTATCGGGCGGCTCGGTAGTGTAAACGTGAGTATACCCGGGCCTCCAAAGATCGATCCCGACATCTTCGGAAAGCCAGACGCGCCGCAACTTGACGAGCGGCCGAGCGGAGAAATCGTCCTTCCCCCGCTTGAATTACAGGACGATCTAAGTGCGCTTGTTGACGAAAAGCGGATCGATCGGATCCTCGGCGAACCGAAGCGAATACCGGATGTTTCAGCAGGGAAGCGGCGGCGGATCGCGCGCTGCTTCGCCCGAACGCCTGACCTCGCCGAGGCCACGGTCAACCTCGCCCACGATGTGGATCCGGAGGGGAAGCCGCAGAACATTGCGGTTCTGGCCGCGAGCACACCCTGCTTCGGGGAGATTGCAGCGGATTACCTTGCAACCTTCCGCTGGAACCCCAGACTCGAACGCGGTGAAGCTCTTTGGAGTTACGGCCTTGAGGCCTCGATCGTCTTTCTTCGCGCTGACTAGCGCCCTCCTCGCGGCGGCGTGTGCTTCTCAGCCCAAGGAGGTGCCTGTGGTGTTTGAACCGACGGCGCAGCCGCTGGTGCGCACCGACTTTGAGAACTTTGAGACGTGCTTCACCGACGCGGTAGGCGTGGTGCAGGCTCTGGTCGAGGTTGAGCTTGAAACGGCGGTGGACGGGTTTGTCGAAAACGCTCGGATCTTCCGCTCGACGATGCCGTGCCTTGACGAACCGGCGCTGCAGACGGTGCGGGAATGGCGCTATCCGCCGCGGCAGGTGGACGGAGAGCTCGCGCGGCGGAAAGGCGTGCGGGTGCTGTTCGCTTTCGACTTCGAAAAAGATGCCGCAACGCAGAACGACGGCGCCGTTAGCGAGGCTCAGTAATCAGCACACGAACGAACGCTGCGGCCGCCTACTTCACAAGCTTATCGTAAGCGCGGATCACCGCCGCCGCGAGCTCTTCAGGCTTAGGCTTAGAGGCAATGTCGATATCGAGCTTCAGCGATGTGCCCTCGAGCCGGGCGGTGAGGAATGGCAGCCCTGCTGTGCTCCCTTCCCGCACCTGCCGCTTCTTCGGCGCGGGTTTCGCAGCGCCTTTTAAGAGCTTGAACACCTCAGCGCCGTTCATCAGCACCGTGCCACCGATTTCGCGGGCCTTGTCCTGGGCTTTGGCAATCTCCGCTGCCCGCTCAAGCACGATCGGCCGGGTGGTGCCTTTCAGCAGCGGGCTTAGCTGCTGGCCGTGACGCACAGCGATTTCGCGGGGGTCGCCGTAGGCATCGAGCACCTCGCGCGGCAGCTTCGCGATCGAGATGTAGCTCGAGAGCAGCGCCTTGGAGACCTCCATCCGCTCGGCCATCCGGGTCATGTTCCCGCCGTAATAGTCGCCCAGCGCTTTGAGATACTCCCTCCCCCGCTCGTAGTCGGAGATGTCCTGGCGGCCTCGGTTCTCAAGATCGGCGAAGCGGAAGGCTTCCTCATCCTCAAGATCGCGCACCTCAACCAGGTAGAAGAGCTCCTTCCGGTTCTCTTCTTCGCGGAGGTAGCTGATCGCGAAATGCCGGCGCGCGCCGGAGATCACTTCATAGTCGAAGCCCTCAGGATCGTCCTTCAAGCGGCGCACCACGGCAGCGATCTCCTGCTTCCCCTGGGCGCGGATGGAGCCGATCAGGTCCGCGCAATTCTCGCTGTCGAGGAGGTCATAGATCCGGTTGTGTTTCTCCCACATCCGGCAGGTTTTCGGGTCCACCATCCGCAAGCGCACGTCCCGGACCCGACCGGCCGCGATGTCGGACAAGGCCCCTTCCCTCTGGGCAAACGGGTTGATTTGCGGCGTCTTCGGCTCAGTGGTTTGGACAGCATCGCGCGCGGCGGTGACGGCACTGGCGAGGATCTTCTTACGCGCCATGGTGCGCCTCCTTGATGTTCAACGCGTTGAACGCTTGCGTTGTGTGGGCCGTTTCGAGGCTGGCGAAACGCGCGGCCCTGTGGAACCTATACTGGGATGAGCAGTTCCGAGCGCCCTTCAGCCGCAAACCCAGTCCGGGGCGAGAGAAACCGACCCAAGCCTCTATCTGCTTTTTATTCGGCCACTTAGCGGTTTTCACAGGTGCCAGAGCGCACTCAACACCTGTACCTACGCGGTCAGCGTTCAACGCGTTGAACACGCCGCCGCCAGAGCCACCAACGTCACCGCAAAGCTCAATGGTCCCGACCTCGTCATCCCGGACTTGATCCGGGATCCATCGACCAATGGGAAGCCCATGGGTCCCGGATAAGCCTTCGGCTTTCCGGGATGACGGCGGAAATGTGCGCGCGCCCGAGGAACGATGATCTTTGTTCAACGCGTTGAACATCATGCAACCCCCTCCCCTTTGAGCTGAGAAGCGTGGCTCGGCCAAGTGCTCCGCACCGCCAGCTCAAGGTCACCCATCACGCGGTCGAGGTTGGCCCGGCACCGGCGATAGGTGCGGTTCGACGGGCCGTCATATTCATAGACCGTCCGCATCTCGATCGACGCGTTGTCGAACTCGGAACTGTCGAGAAGTGCCGTCAGCAAGATATCGCCAGCGAACATCTCGCGCATGGCGTCGCGCATTTCCTGGTGGGCGGATTTGTTCTCGTCCACCTTCGTCGCGAGCAGCTGCACGAACCGGTAATCCATCGCCGCGCCATGGGCCTCCATCGTCTCCAGCACCGAGGTGAGCATCCGGAGGAAACTCACTGTCGAGGCATAATCGATCGAACTGGGGGGCGTGGGGATAAGAAGGGCGTTCGCGGCCCGGAGGGCGTTTAGCGAAATCATCCCGAGGGCAGGGGGCGGATCGAGGATCACCACGTCGTAGGCTTCTGCCGCCTCGCGGAGACCAGCGCGCAGCCGTTCAAACCGGTCAGCACCTGCGCCGGTCGATGCGAGATGGTACTCGGCATTATAAAGACCGAGGCAGGCCGGGATCAGATCGAGGCCTGACCAATAGGTCTTGCGCACAGCATAGCTGAGGTCATCACGTCCGCCGGGCTCAAGGAAAGCGAGCAGGGTCTCGCTCTCGGCGATGTCGGTTTCGGGATTGTAGCCGAAAAGCCCCGTGGAGCTCGCCTGGGGATCGGCATCCACCAGAAGAACCCGGTAGCCTTGCAGCGCAAAGTACTGTGCGGCGTGGGTCGCAATCGTCGACTTGCCGACACCGCCTTTGAAGTTCTGGACCCCCAGGATCAGCGGCGGATCACTCTCGGCCCGGCGCGGCCTCGTCCCGAACACATCGCGCATGTGGTTGATGTCTTCGAGGGAGAAGCCGACCCGGTGCCCGCTCTCGCGCTTTTCAGGGGAGGGGAGGGTTCCTGCTTCTTCGGCCCGGCGGATCGTCATGTCGGACTTACCCACCATCTTCGAGGCCTGGCGAATACTGAAGCGCAGAGGGAGCGTCTTCTCTTCATGCTCACCCAAAAGCTGGGCGCGCATCGCGTTCAGAAGCCCGACAGAGCGCTCTTGGAGCCGAGCCACCCGCTGGGTTGCGTGACTGAAATCGGCCATGGTTCCTCCACAAACTAAGGGATGCGTAAACGCATTCGCCTTGGGCGGTGAAGGCTTAACCTTCCGTTTACCTCAAAAGTCACACTTTCCCGCAGCACTTTCGAAAAAGTGCAACATTGGCGGCTCTGGGACCGGTCCATCGACTCGGGCTCAGAATCGCCGCCAGGGTTTTGACAAATGTGCCGGGGTCTTTGGCTCGGCGCTGATGAGACGGAAGGACGATCACGAAGGCAAAGAAAAACCCGGCCAAAGGCCGGGCTCTTCGGCGGAAGCCAAGGGCTCCTCGCAACTGATTTGCACCACTTGCGTAGCCCTCTCCGCACAACAGAGCAACCGAAAAGCGTGCGCGTCACGCCGCGGAAGAATTTTGCCTTTGTGCGCAAAAGGATGCGTACGATGACCGATGGGCTATGCGCCAAACCTGGCTTTGCTAAACGGGCGGAGACCTTTGACGAGGTCGCTGCGTTTTGTTCCGAAAATCGGACCGAACTGGGCCTCAACCGGTTGATGATCGACAAGGCCCTCGCGCTCGGCACGGCTTCGCTTTTGTCGGCCCAGGAGCGGTGCTTGATGATGGCGCTCCTCAGCCACCTCGATATCCAAGAGACAGCCGCCAACAAAACGAGCGTTTGGCCGGGGGCAGGGCGCCTCTGCCGCTTGCTGGAAATCGGCGAGAGCACGCTGCGGCGTCTTAAGGCCAGTCTTGAAGAGAAGGGGTTCCTCATGCGCCGGTATGACCGCCGCAATCGGCCCCTTCGCGACGGAGCTTTGGATCTGAAGCCATTCCTCCTGAAAGTCCCGGAATTGCTGGCTGCACTTGGCCATACCGAAGAGCTTCTAAGCGCGGAACGGGCAGCTTCGTGGAGTGATCGTGATGCCCTGGTGCCAAACCAGAGCGCCCCGCCGCCCAATTCTGAGCGGGCTATAATAGAAACCCTCCCTGAAGAAATCTCCGAACGTTCGTCGATCGAATGTGATGAGGTGACAGGCAATTCTGAAACGCTGCGCACCGCTTCCCTGCTCGACCCGCAACTCGCCAAGCGACCAGCGCAGGCAGCATCGAGAGTATTTGGGGAAGGGCGGGGATCGCGCCTTTGGTCGTGGGCCGAGCGTCGGCATGGGGACCGGGCTGTGCTCGGTTTGGCCATTGCGACGTGCCATCCGAAGATCAACAACCCCGCCGGTTGGTTTGGATGGTTCGCGACCACGTCGGCGGATGTTGATCTTGAGGGCATGGCGTATTCGATCCTTCAATCCCGTCCAAAGGCAATTGCGCCCGCGGATGATCCGCTTCTTGCCCGGCTGATGGATGCCTTCGCCGAGGATGCCGGTCGCGACGCGGCGCTTTCCTATTTGTCGTCCGCCCAGATTGTGCCCGTTCAGACGACGCTCACCGTAACGGTTCCCAGCACCATGGCCCGGCGACGGCTGCGTGAGCGCTTTGGCGGCGCCCTCGCAAAAGCCGCGCAGGCTTTGGGCTTCGAAACCGTGGAGGTCCTAGCGGCGGGGCAGGACCTTCCCGCGGCGTGCCATGAGAGCGAACGGCGACCAGACCAGAAGCCGCGCAAAACCCCAGCTCGTGAGTGAGGGCTTGCCCTTCCGCTCGCGGCGCAGCCTCGGCATTGCGCGGAGCCCGTCGATGATCCCCCGGCGATAGCTTCGCCCGATCGGCGTCGGTGCAAACTTCACGACGAAAGCGAGGTTCACCAAGAGATGGGCTGGCAGCATAAGCCAGAACAGAAGAGGGGGCATCGTTTTCGCAAATAGCCAAACCCGATTGCGGTGTCCGTGATAGACAGTGAAGTCGCTCTGCCGGCCTGTGATGGCCGATCCCTCGTGGTGGACAACAGCTTTGTTGGCCTGCACCGTTTCGTAGCCGTAATGATGGAAGCGCGCGCCTAGATCGACGTCTTCGCAGTAGCAGAAAAACCGCCCGTCGAAGCCGCCGAGTTCTAAAAAGAGGTCACGCCGATAAAGCGCGGCCGCTGCGCAAGGGGACAGCACCACGCCGCTCGGCGGAGCGTGATCCAACGGTTGGTGCAAGAAACCGCGGTAGGGGACCCCGAAGACGTGGAGGTTATCGCCGGCCCCATCGAGCCGGGCGGGATCGAGGGCATCGATTTGCAACGAGCCCACGGCCCCGACGTTCGCGGTCGTCGTTGCCGCGTCGAACAGTGCTTCGAGCCAGCCGGGTTCGGGATAGGCATCGGGGTTGAGGAGCGCGACCCATTCGGTATCGACCGCCGCGACGGCGCGGTTGTTGGCTTCCGCAAATCCCAAATTGCTGTCGTTGAAGAGAAACGTTGCCGAAGGGAACGCGGCCTGCGCCTTCTTCGCTGAGCCATCGGTCGATGCATTGTCCGCGACGAAGACGGCATCGGCCGGACGTGTTTGTGCCTCAAGCGCCGCCAAGCACTTCAGGAGCCGGTCCCCCGCATTAAAGTTGACGATGATGACAGCGACGCGAGTCACAACAGGCAGGCTCTCTCTCGTGAAAATGTCTCCAGCGTCACGGCTTGATCTTTCGCTGGAAACCCAGGAGCAAGGATGCTTCTTCAGGCATATGGCGAAGACAAGCGGGCGGCAACGACGATCCGATGAGCGAAACACGTGTGACCTCTGCCGCCTCAGTTTCCGGGATCGGCGCGACGGTGGACGACCTCGTCACCGGCTGGCGCATGGGCGATGTCTGGCGCACGTTTGCGTGGGATGAGATCCAATCCCGCTACCGCCGGTCAGCGCTGGGTCTGTCGTGGATCGCCATCTCTTACCTCATCTTCGTCGGGGGGATTTCGCTGTTTTTTGGCGGCTTCAGCAGCAAGTCGGGTGCAGGCTTCGTCCATCATGTCGCCATCGGCTATGCGGCGATCATGTTCATGATCGGCAATTTGTCCGAGGGCTGCGCCGTGTTCCGCGGCTCGGCATCGTGGATCCAGTCGACGTCGATGCCCTACTCCGTCTACGTCTATAAAGGGATCGCGCGGTCGTCTTTTCCGTTCGTCATCCAGCTCAGCATTGCACTGACGGTGATGGTGTTCACCGGGTGGCGGCCAACGCTGATGGTCCTCTGGGCGATCCCGGCCCTGGCGATGATCCTGATCACCTCGATCGCGGTCCAACTGGCGCTCGGGTTCATTGGGGCGCGCTTTCGCGATGTGCAGCATCTCATTTTGTCGGTGCAGCGGCTATTGATTTTTATCACGCCGGTGCTGTGGGTACTCGAAGAACGCGAGGGAATGATCCGGGCGATTGCCATGGTTAATCCGTTCACGCACTACCTTCAGGTGTTCCGTGCGCCGCTTCTCGGTGACATGCCGGATCCTCTCTCGGTGCTCGCCGTGCTCGGTTTGACCGTAGCAGCGTGGGCACTGGCCTTGGTTGTGTCGAGCCGGATGCGCAAACGCTTACCGTTTTGGATCTGATCGATGGCTTTGATCCACGTCGACAACGTGACGCTTGTCCATCCCGTCCACGGACAGTTTTCGCCGTCGCTGCAGCGGGGGGATGCACCAACGCGCTTGGTGAAGAATGCCGCGGGCAAGCTTGTGGGTGTAAAGGCACTGGACAAGATTTCGTTCACGCTTGAGCGCGGCTCGCGGGTAGGGATCGTCGGCCGAAACGGATCGGGAAAGACTACGTTGCTCCGTGTACTGGCAGGGATTCTGACGCCTGATGTCGGCAGTGTGACGGTTGAGGGGCGATCGACGAACCTCATCAATATTAATCTTGGTACGAAGGATGATGCGTCAGGGCACCGGAATATCACCCTGCAAGGCCTGGCGCACGGCCACTCGCGTGCCGAAATTGAGGCCCGGCGCGGTGACATTGAAGCGTTCTCCGACCTCGGAGCATTTCTCGACCTGCCCGTGAACACCTACTCCGCTGGCATGCGCATGCGGCTGAGTTTCGCGATCGCGACGGCGTTCAAGCCCGAAGTGCTGCTCCTCGATGAATGGTTAAGTGCTGGCGATGAGCAGTTTCGCCAAAAGGCGGGTGAACGGATGAAATCGTTTGTGGCAGAGGCAGGGATCCTGGTGCTCGCAAGCCACAGCAGTGCGCTGCTAAAGCAAAACTGCACGTCGGCCATTTGGCTTGAGGAAGGCCAGGTGCGCATGGAGGGGCCTGTGGACGACGTCCTCGCAGCGTATCGCGACAGCTTCGGTGAAGCTCAGTCTAAGAGCTCAGCATAAAGAAAAGTTGGCCGATGGTCGCCGGGAATGCTGAGTGTGACCGAACATGACGTCGCCGCTTCAAGGGGCTGCGGGAGCGTTATTGTGATGCTTTGACCGACGCTGGCACTCTCCCTAGGCTGACCGTTAACTTGCGCCCGAACTTCGGGAGCTGGGCCTGCAAAATGCAAGGAGGCACTGTGTACGGAGCGGTCGCGGTAATGGCACAGGGGAAGACGGATTTGGTTCGTGCATGTGCCATCAGGAAGCAAGCCGTTTAATGGCTGAGGTTCCTTCATCAGCCTTCGGAGAAGTAGCCGCTTAAGGCCTGTTGGCGCGCTGTCGATGACGTTCTGGACGCCGAAGCCGAGCATGCTCTTGAACTTCATTGTGTTCGGACTGTGCAGCTCCAGCATGCGCTTGATTTCTTTTCTGCGCGCCCCGCCGAGCGATGATGTTTTCGTATCGTCCGCCCACAGAACTTGGGATAAGGCCCTGTCTTCAAACGCGAATCGGCCACTCGCTTTATACATCCGAACAAAGAGATCCCAGTCCATCGTATAATGCAGCGATCGGTCAAGCCCGCCGACTTTGTCGTGCAGCGTGCGCCGGAAAAAGCACGAGGGTTGTGAGATGACCGCCGCATGGCTGAGCCGTTCGGAAGGCGGCTCCACGGCGTATTGCCATCCGGTCATGCGCTCTTGCGTATCAATGATGGTACTCTGTCCGTACACCACATCCGCGCCCGTTTCGAGGGCGACGCGTGCGTGGGTGAGCGCATCAGGATACAGCCGATCATCCGCGTTCAACCAACCGAGGACGTCGCCGTCGATCTTTCTCCAACCCGTCGCGATGGCGTCGGCTTGCCCTTCGTCAGGCCCGTGTTGTGCGAAAGTAATAAGGTCAGTATACGTTTCAGCGAGCTTGCGAACCCGCTCGTCGCCGGATGCATCCATCAGAGCGACCGCGACATGCTCCGTTTGCGCCGCGAGGGAGGCAAGAGTCGCTTCCAGAAATGGGTGGAAGGCGCCGACCGGGACGACAAGAGCGAATTTCATGCGGTTGTGATGGTGCTGGTGATCTCGGTATCGTCGAAGATCGGCCGGTGCGTCGGCGAAAGATCTACCGCCAGTTCTGCTGTCAGTGTCCGTCCGTCATGGTCGTCGTTCCCAAAACTACTCAGACCGATTGCGGCGGTCGTCACGAAAAGCCGTTTACCGACGATTTCAAGGCTGGTCGGGCGTAGGGCGGGTACGGAGATTTCGGCGTATACAGAACCGTCGCGTCCCAACCGACGAATGCATCGGCCATCCCAAAAGGCCGCCCACAGACAATCTTCGCGGTCGATGAGGATGCCATCCGGGTATCCTTCGCCGTCGGAGAAAACCTTGAAACACCGTTTATTTTCAATGCGCCCGCGGCTCGCGTCGAAGGTAAAGACAGTTTGATCGGCGCTGTCGTTGAAGTAGCCGACGTTGCCACGTGCGGAAAAAGCAGGACCGTTGGTCACCCGAATGCCATCTAAAAGGTGCGTGGTCTGACCATCGGGATCGAGCCGCCACCAAACGCCGCTGCGCTCGGTTTCCGCATCGTCCATCGTGCCCGCCCAGAACGATCCGTCCGGGTGCATCTTTCCGTCGTTGAACCGATTGCCCGGTTTATCCGCCTCAAGATGATTGATCGGCGTGAGCGACACGCCCTTATCGGTGACGCTCAAAAGGCCAAAACCGCGCCGATGGGTACAGACGAAATCGTTCACTCTCGCCGGCGCGAGTGCGCTAACCATTTGTGGGAGGTCGAATGCCCTCACATCACCGGCATTTTCATCGGCGCTGAACAAGCGCTGGCCCTTAATGTCGAGCCAAAATACGCGGCGCAGTCGCGGGTGATAGCACGGCCCTTCGCCGAGCAGCGCGCGTTCATCCGTTATCGGAGTTAGTGCGGTTGCCAGCAAGTCAGTCATACTGGATCGTGGAGCCTCGAGAGAATGCCGCCGTCAGCGTACACCGTGGTGCCCGTCATAAAACCCGCTTTGTCCGAGGCTAGGAAGACGGCGAGTTCGCCTATCTCCGTTGGCTGAGCAATTCGACCCGCTGGATGGATTCGCTGAAGTGCTTGAAAACCATCAGGGTTTCCTTCGAACCCGGCACGCAACATTTCCGTATCGACCGCTGCCGGAGCCAGGGCAACGACCCGAACATCCGGACCAAGATCAACGGCCAGCGCGCGCGTGAGGCCGTCGATGGCTGCCTTCGAGGTGGCGTAGGCGACAAACTCTGGTTTGGTCGATCGGGTGTGGACCGAGCCGACATTGATGACGGTGCCTTTGGTCGCGCGGAGATCAGGTAAGAACGCTTTTGTGAGGGCGAACGGTGTCGTGATGTTGACGTCGAGGCTTTCGCGAAAGGTCTTGAGGCTGATGTTTTTGGTTTTGCCAAGGTGTTGGACGGCTGCGTTGTTGATGAGGACGTCGAGGGGCTGGCCGTTGCAATGGGTTTTTACCTCGGCGATGAAGGCGCTTAGGTTGGCCTCGCTGGCAATGGCGTTGGCCACGTCGACTTGGACGAATCCATCGAGGGGAGTGTCATCGTCCAAAGATTTGCGATCTGTTCCTATAACGGAATATCCCGCGGCGCGGAAGGTTGAGCAGAAAGCCTTGCCGAGGCCGCCAGCGCATCCGGTGATCAGTACACGTTTTGTCACGAGGGCAAACGCTCGGCCAGGAGTTTGATCGCGAGCTTACTGACCCGGCGCACGGCGTCGGCTGAGTTGGAGCCGTTGTGGCTGCCGAAAATGCAGCGATCGTAGGATCTTAGCGGAGAGTTGGGTGCTAGTGGCTCGACTTCGAAAACGTCAAGGGCGGCCGAGTGGACGGTTCCTGACTCAAGGCCGGCGAGCAACGCGGTTTCTTGGATGACGGGGCCGCGGCCGACATTGACGACCCGCACGCCTGGTTTGAGTTTTGGCAAAAGGTCGGCGTTGAACATACCTTTGGTGGCGGCGTTGAGCGGGCAGGTGAAGACGAGAAAGTCGGCCTCACTTATACGCTCAGGCCACGGAGCGCTTGTCACCCTGTCTGGCAATTCGGTCGGGGCGGCGGGGTCGTAGACGATCACATTCATGCCGCAGGCGAGCAGGCGAGTGACGGTTTGGCGTCCGATGTCCCCATAGCCGACCACGGCGGCGGTGCGGCCGACGGGGCTGATGCCGCTTGGCTTAGGCCATCCGTTCTCTGACCGAATTTCGCGGTCGATCCGATACGTCTCGCGCGCAAGGCCGATGAGGTAGGTGAGGGCGATGTCGGCGACTTCGTTCCCGAAAACGCCCGGCGTGTTGGTGATCGGGATGCCCGCCTTTTCGAAGGCAGGGAAGTCGACATTATCGACCCCGACACCCCATTTCACAGCAGCTTTCAACGTTTCTGAAACGGCATCGATGACCCGGGCCGATGCGGGATCGTCGCCGATGATCCATGCGTCGTATTCCGGGAGGATCGCGATCAATTCGTCCTCGGATAAAGTCTGTGTAACCTCGCCGGCGACGCCATCAAGTCCGTGTGCGGCAAAATCGTCGGCGAATTCATCGAAGAGCCCGAGCATTGGGGGGCAGGTGACGAGGACGCGCGGCTTGGTCATCGGGAAACCTTCGGGAGAGCTTCGCCCCGGGCGATGCGCTGCAACAGTGACTCGGCCATGAACCAGTCCTCCGGCTCGTCGATATCGACGCTTTCCAGGGGCGGCGTGACGTACATCGATGGCTTTTCACCGATCCGCGCGTTGGTCGCCGCGAAGCTGTCGCCGGTGAAAATGTAGAACACGGAGTTTTCTTCGTAGTACGGAGGAAGGTCTTGGGTGCGGATCAGGTTTTGCGGGTCGTGGTTTATTGGCGCGCCCTCGGGCGTGTAAAAGCGGGTCTGGTGCTGGTTGACCGAGAACAGGCTGTCGGCATTTCCCGATGCGTTGGCCTCGGAATATTGCGCCAACATCGCATCGATCGTCTCGGTGCTGAGGAGCGGATTGGTCGTATGCGTCATGACATAGATATCGGACGGCACGTTCGCGATATCATCCGCCAGAACCAAGTTCATGGAGACGAAGTCGCCGCAAATCTCGTCTTTCCGATCACGGATGAGTACGCGGCCTTCCGCGTCTCCATGGTTAAGGCCGTTGTCGGACAGAATGCTGCGCGCGTCGGTATTGATCACCACTTGGTCGATGGCGTTGCTGACGAGGAGGGTGTCGAGGATCCAACGAAACAAGGGCTTACCCGCGATATCGCGGAAGTTCTTGGACGTGACCCGGGCGCTATGGGCCTTCATCGGCAGCAACGCGGTGACGCGACGACCGTCGAGCATGGTGTTCTCCTCAAGGCGGGCAGCACGCCCTTGCCGGGCGCTTAGGACGTGTTTGGTGCGGATTCCAGACCCGAGCTTTTGTCCTGTCCCGGCCCCTTACGCGGCGTCGGGTAGTAATAGCTCTCCTTCTGGGCCCGGCTCAGCGTTCGGTGTTCGTTATGGCCTTCGTAGGTGCCCCAGAACTGGTTCGTCCGGAAAAGAACGATTTCCCACGCCTTGCGGAAAAAGCACCGCTCACGGAGGGCTTCGCTCCAATCGTGCAGCACCGCGGCAATCACGTAGCGGAAGAAATCCCCCAGAGAGACCTGAATTTCCGGCATAATTTCACGAAGCGTCAGAGCCTCGCGGTAATAGCGGCGCCGCGTCTGGGCGAGAGTCTCCTCGTGGATGTGCATGACCGGCGCGTCGGCGATATAGGCGAGCTTACCGCCGTCCGCATCGAGGGCTTTCCCGAGGACCATGTCTTCGAGGCCCGTGGCTTTCTCGCAGAACCGGTACTTTTCCCAGACTTCGCGGCGAATGGCGGCGTTGGCGTTGTTGACGAAATAGCCCTCTTGCGGACGCTTGTCGTAGTCGGGGAAGTATTTCGCGAAGAGCTGCTTTTCCGAATATCGGCTCACCTCGTCATGGCCGACTTGCCGCCCGTAGGCGTAGTCGGCTTCGCCCTTCACGAGCGGATCGATCAGATTCACCAACCATCGGTCGTGGGATGGGATGCAGTGCGCCGAGATGAAAACAAGGTAATCCCCGCGCGCCGCTTCGCACCCCCAGTTCAAGGACCGGCCGAAGGTGAAATCTTGCTTCTTAATGTGGACGATCTGGCAACCATGGTCCTTGGCAATGTCCAGGGTGCGGTCAGTCGACCCCGAGTCGACCAAAATGATTTCCGCGCTCAGCCCTGAACCGGATAAGTCTTGGTTTTTGCACGCCTTTAGCGCGTCATCGAACCATCGCTCTTCGTTGAGCGCACGGAAGATGATGCTCACCGTTGGATGATCGGATGTTTCGGGCACCAGGTCTCATCACTCAAAAGCTAACCCCCTCATCTATGTCATATCTTTGGGATAGGGCCTACCCCCGGCGCGTTGCCTTCCGGGCCGTATCGGGGCACAGCGCTGGGCATTGTTGGAGCCGTCATGAGCGAAAATTTTTTTGTTGCCGATGCGTCTACCGCTTTCGTGCTTGGCAACGGACCCTCCCTGCGCGGGGTCGACCTTGCCCGGCTCCCCGGGCCGACCTTTGGGATGAATGCTGCTTATCGTTATTGGCGGACGATCGATTGGCGGCCGACGCACTATGCTTGCCTCGACTTGGTCGTCGGGCTGGCGCATCGCGATGCGATTGCGGCCTTGATCGAGGAAGGGCTGATCGCGCATTTCTTGCTGCGCGCGAACTTGATCGAAGCGCTTGGGCCGATCGGGCAATCGGAACGTGTACGGTGTTTTGAAGCCGCCGTTATGGACGAGCCGTTGCTCGCTGATCCCGGCATTACCACCGGTAGCCACACGGCGCTTTGGGCCGCCAGCTTAGGCTTTCGCAAGCTGGTTCTGGCGGGGATCGACGGGCGCTATGTCGAAATTGTTCCGGGTGCGAAGAAAACCGCCCACGGAACACTTGAGATCGTGGCTGCGGAGAGCAACCCGAACTATTTCTTCGACGGCTATCAGTCCGTAGGCGACGAGTATAATGTGCCCAACCCGCGCCCCGGCCTGCACGTTGGTGCCTTTGAGCGCGCCGCGGATTTGCTTCAGAAGCATGACGTGGTTGTCGTCAACGCTAATCCGCAGTCGGATGTTCCGTATTTCCCCTCGATTGATCTGGAAGCCGCGTTGTCGAAGAGCGGTTCGCCGATTGTCACGCGACGTGAGATCCCGCTTGGTGGAACGGCGCAGAGTGCCCCTCAGACCCCAAGCGGCGCGGGGAAAATCCGAGCGTGGATTGAGGCGGATAAAAAGGTTATTGCAATTTATACGATGGCTTTGCTTGCGCTCTGCGCTCTCTCGTTTGCGCTTTCGGGCAACGAAGGGGCCGGGAGGCTGTTCTCTTTCGCGCTACTCGCCTTGATCGGCGCGCAAGGGCTCGCCCTTCTTTTTGTCCGTAGACAGTTGATTTCTGTCGTGGCGCGCCTGGATCAAGACGTGCGTGGTATGAAACACCACTTGAACGAGCGGCGAGAGCAATAATCCGATGCGCTGATATCAGATCCTGTACGGATGACCTGTTACCCAATGGCTTTCTTTACGGCCTCGATCACCACGTCTTGCGTTTCGTGGTCGAGGTAGGGGTGCATCGGTAAGCTCATGACAACGCTGCGTTTTTCTTCGGTCACGGGAAGTCCCCCGGGTGCCGTCGGATAGTCTTTGTACGGACCCTGCATGTGCATCGGGACGGGGTAGTAAACGGCGCTGGGCACGCCGTCCTCGCGCAGCGATGCTTGGACAGCTTCGCGGTTTTCAACCTCGATCGTGTACTGCGCCCAGGTCGATTGGTAGCCTTCTTTAACGAATGGAACCGCCAGAACGTGCCCCTCAAGCGCTGTGTTGTAGCGCTGGGCCACGGCTTCTCGCATACGGATTTCTTTTGCGAAGATCGTGAGTTTTTGCAGCAACACCGCCGCTTGGATGGAGTCAAGACGGCTGTTCATACCGATGCGCGGGTTGAGATATTTTGCTTCGTGGCCTGAATAAGCGGCAGCGTCCATATCCGCTTGCGTCGCTTTGCCATGGACACGGAGGGAATCGAGCAGATCCCACATTTCCTGGCTGTTGACCTGAACCGCCCCGCCATCACCGTAGCAGCCCAACGGCTTGGCCGGGAAGAAGCTCGTGGTGACCGCGTCGGCCCACTTGATCGGGTGGGCGCCGTCGATGGTGCAGCCGAACCCTTGGGCGGAGTCGGCGATCAGCTTGAGGTTGTGCCTATCAGCGATTGCCCTAATCGCAGGATAGTCAGCAGGCTGACCGAAAAGGTCGACGGCGATGATGACCTTCGGCGTCAACTGGCCTTCCGACTTAACGGCCTCGATCGCGGCTTCGAGCGACGCTGGGTCCATGTTGTACGTTCGCGGATCGATATCGACGAAGACGGGCGATGCACCTTCCCACGGAACGATCTCGGCGGTGGCGGTGAAGGTGAAGCTCGGGCAGAACACCGCGTCCCCGGGGCCAATGCCCCATGCCATGAGCGGCAAGGCGAGCGCATCAGTGCCGTTGCCGCAGCCGATCGAGTGGGAGGCGCCGGTGAACGCGGACAGCTGGGCCTCCAGCTCGCGAACCTCGGGCCCCATGATGAAAGCGCCGTGATCGAGCACCTTTGCAATCGCTGCGTCGACCTGATCCGCAATTTGGGCGCGCTGCGCCTGAAGGTCGATGAAGGGGATGCCCATCGTTAACACTCCACATCGTTTCGCAACCGAATAGGCTGCGGGCCCTGGCGTGTCGAGGTGGCGCCGGGTCACGCATTGCTCCGGGATGTTGCAGTGCGGGCGGGTCTGAACGGTAGAAGCGCCGCGAGAGATGGGGTAGACCGTGGGCGCTCCGCCGGCCGGAATTGTTGTGAATTGGCGCGAGGTTAACCCGGAGAAGAGTACCTATGGGTGGCGATAAAACGGTGCTGCGTCGCGAAATCGGCCCATCGGCCGACAGTGATTGTCCCGTTATTTTGGTGGCGAGCAACGGTTCCGAGCGCGCGGCGCACGCCGTGCGTGTGGCCGGAAGACTGGCGCACGCCGAGCATGCGCAATTGGTATGTGAGCAGATTATTGACCCTCAGGAGGGTGGCCCCGGGGCGGATCAAGCGCTGGGTGATCTGGCGCGCGCGGTGAACGCGGCGTTGGGTGCTGATCCCGCGCGGTGTGTGGTGGAGATTTGCCACCTTTCCGATTCGTATACAGATGAAGAATATGGCCGAGCCGTTATGCTTGCCGATGTTGCCAGCCGGACGAATGCTGCGCTGCTAATCATCGGCGTACACGGAGGAAAAGGCGGCGGTAAGCTGCTCTCCACTACGATGACGGAAAAGCTGATGAAGGTTGCGCCGTGCCCAGTCTTGATCGTCACGGGCGGAGCGGTAGACGCCTATCGCAAGGTGATGGTGGCGGTCGATTTCTCCGAGGTGTCGTTCGATGCCGTTGAAGCAGGCATGCGCTTTGCGCCGGGTGCGGATGTTGTTCTGGTGCATGTGAAGCCAGCGGACGGCTCCGAACCGGATCGTGACGGTACGGGCGGGGCCGACAGCATGCGGAATATGTCCAACGTCGCGCGTGAGGATCTTGTTGGGAAGGGTGTGAAAACTGTTCCGTCCGGTGATGATCGTGTGACGACGCAGGTGCTGGAAGGAACGCCAGGCGATGCGTTAAGCCAAGCGGTCGCAGAGCATCAGCCCGACCTCTTGGTGCTTGGCACCCGCGGCCGCACCGGCCTGACCCGATTGATTATGGGCAGCGTCGCGAACAAATTCGTCGCCGACCCACCCTGCGACGTGTTGGTCCTGAGGAGTGCAGGGTAGGACGGCGTCTGGTCAGCTCTGCCGCACCCGTCAGGTGGGTGGGGCAGGCGCTCGACCGGGAGCTTAGCTGCGCTTTTGGCGGCGGCGGGCGATCAGTGCCGCGCCTAATGGGAAGAGTGCCGCGGCAGCCGGGATCGGAACCTCGCCGACGGGGACCGGCTCACCAAAGATGAAGTCATCCATAATAACGTTATCACCGGATCCGCCGGCAATGATGCCGACCCGCGAAACAGCGAAGCTGTCGAAGATAACGCCTAGAAACGATAGGCCAATATCGGGGCCCGTCAAGACATTCCGTGTAAAGAGGAGGTTGTCTTGCCTGTCAAAGAAGGACATCACCGCGGCGCCTTCGGTCTCGACATCGCCGAAGACAACACCGAGGCCGCGCACGTTGGCTTCGGTTGTTTGGTCAACGGGGCTGAAAAATTTTACATCGAACGTGTTGCCGTCGATTGTGCGGAAAATCCTCTCGGGACTGAACGGTTGAAAGTCGGTCGGGACGCCAAAGACAGGGGGTGTGCCTGATGCCTCGGTTGCGGAGAGCTCAAACCCGGTCGTGCTGCCGGTAGCGACAAACTCGATGCCGCGTGCCCTCGGATTGACACCGGCGTTGAAAAAGTCGCCGGGGAAGAGGTTGGGGTCGGAGATGCCGTCGGGGGCTGCGTCCCAATTGATCTGTCTACGGCCAAACGGATCACCGGCAACCGGGCTGTTGCCGTTGTTCGGCCCCAAGGCATCGCGAAACGCATCGACAGTCGCGGTGATATCTTCAGGGTTTTGCCCAACAGCTTCAAACACTTGCGGGCTCGCCAGCGCGGCGGGCACGGGCAAAAAAGAGTGCTGCCGCCGCAGCCATTACAGTTCTTACGGTCATGTCCTGTTCCTCAATTGATGCATGGTGACATCTCGTTAACGGGACAGGACGGCCGATTATTCACCGCCGGTTCGGATTTTTTACGGGGGTGCGTTGAGAGTGGATTAGGACCACATGATGTTACGATCTCGCCGCTTCTTCAGCCATGCAAGGCCAAGGCCTGATGCCATAAGGAGGACCGGTGCTGGGAGCGGGACCGGTTGCGCTGCTCCGATGACGACGTTGGTTTGAAATCCAAAATTTCCTACATCAGCGACGAAGTCGATCCGGTTTGCGATCGGCGTGAACGCGAACTCCATAATTGCTGGGTTGAGCTCGACGCGCGTGTCTTTCGGAATGAAGGGCGTGGTCGTTCCCGGTAGGAAGACGTCTTCATCGAGGAAGCCGAAGTTGAAGTCGTCGTCGTCCCAGATGTTGATGTAGTTTCCCGGGAAGACGGGGGCGGCGCTGCTGTCCTCGAAGATGACAAAGGCGTTGGATACGCTGGTATCCGGAGCATCGAAACGTAGGGGATTTCCAGCATCGTCGAGAAGCAAACCAAACGCTGCGCCGCCGCTGAGAAACGAAACGCGACTGTCGTAAACAAAGGCGCCTACGTCGGTGAACCATTCGACCCGGATCCAAAGGCTGTCCCGGTCGCGCCAGTCGATGAAGTTGTTGGCGACGAGTTGGTCGTCGTCCACAAACATCGTGCCGCGGGCGAGGACATTTTCCTCTGACCGATCGGGTGCGACGGGATCTTTGGATGAGCCAACGTCATAAAAGGTGAGAGGAAAGTATGCGGCCGAAGCGTTCGACGCCATAAGGAGCGTCGCAGCAATTGAAAGAGCAGTTTTCATGGGGTCCCCTGTTCTCTTCACAGGAACTCGAAATAGTGGGCACGACTACTCTTTCAAGAGATTTAGTTTTTGCTGTTATAACATCCCGTCTTCGGGGCTAGTCTTTGAGTGCGACTACCCACTTCTCCGCCGCTTCCCGCGTGAACGCGGGGCCTCCGGTGCTTTTCTTTCCCGCGACGCTGGCTTCGGGGGTGAGGGCGGCGAGGCGCTCAGGCGTGAGGAGGGGGGAGATGGCGGCGGCCTCTTCGGCGGGGGCGTTGCTCAGGGTACAGCCTTTCGCTTCGCAGAGGGCGACGAGGCGGCCGACGATGTCGTGGGCGTCGCGGAAGGGGATGCCTTGCATGGCGAGGCTATCGGCGAGGTCGGTGGCGGTGGAGAAGCCGCGGCCGGCATCTTCGGCCATGCGCCCCTTGTTGATGCTCATTTCACGGACCATCCCTGCACAGATCGTCAGTGTCGCCTCTAGTGTCTCCAGCGCCTCCATGGTGACGGGCTTGGTCTCTTGCATGTCCTTGGCGTAGGCGAGGGGGAGGGCTTTGGTCTGCAAGGTCAGCGCGGTGAAGGCGCCGGCGAGGCGGCCGACCTTGGCGCGGATCAGCTCAGCGGCGTCGGGGTTGCGCTTTTGCGGCATGATCGACGAGCCGGTGGAGAAGCTCTCCGACGGCTTCCAATAGCCAAAGGGCGGGGAAGCGAAGGTCACCACTTCCTCCGCATACCGCGACAGGGTGACGCCGCAGATGCTCGCGGCACTGACGGCTTCGAGACAGAAGTCGCGGGCCGAGGCTGCGTCCAGCGAATTGCCCATGGGGCGGTCGAAGCCGAGCGCTTTGGCGGTGCTCTCCCGGTCGATCGGATGGGGCGTGCCGCCGAGCGCTGCTGCGCCAAGCGGGCTCTCGTTAAGATGAGCGCGTGCGGCGAGGAGGCGCTTCCGGTCCCGTTCCAGCATCTCGATATAGGCGAGGCAGTGGTGGGCGTAGGTGACCGGCTGAGCGATCTGCAGGTGCGTGAAGCCGGGCATCAGCGCGTCGTGGCCGCTGTCAGCCTGGTGGAGGAACGCGCGCTGAAGCTCACGGACGCCTTCAGCGCAGCGGTCCAGCGCTGCGCGGACCCAGAGCCTGAGGTCGGTCGCCACCTGGTCGTTGCGCGAGCGGCCCGTGTGGAGCTTGCCCGCGACGTCGCCGATGAGGGCGCGCAGGCGTGCCTCGACATTCATGTGGACGTCTTCGAGGGCTTCGGACCATTCGAACGCGCCGCTCTCGATTTCGTCGGCCACTTGGCCGAGGCCGCGGACGATCTCCTCTGCTTCCGCCTCCGAAATGATCCCCTGGCGGCCGAGCATTTGGGCGTGGGCGACCGAGCCTTCAATGTCCTCGCGCCAGAGCTTGAGGTCGGCGTCGAGGGAGTGGCCAAAGGCCTGGAAAAGTTCGGCGGGGCCGCCGGAAAAGCGCCCGCCCCACATGCGGTTTTTGGGATCAGAGGTCATGGCTTCCGCCTAGCGCCTTTTTCCGGTGAGAGACCAGCGGGGAGGCAGGGCAGCTGCGCGGTGGTGGCCTATTGCTTGATGAAATCGATGCCGAAGACCCGCAGCGCCGTGAGCGCTTCGCCCTCGTAAATCGCGGTGAGCCGACCGCCCCCTTGGCTGAAGAGGCCGGAGCGGTCTACTTCCATGTAGACGACATCAGGCGGGATGCCCGCGTCGCTTTCGACCACAAGGCGGCCATCGTCATTGGTCACGGTCAGGACATATTGCGCGTCGCCTGCTTGGCCGAGGTAACGGCCCGCAATCGCGTCGCGCTCCGCGTCGGTCAACCGGGCGGTGTCGCGGACGTCGCTGGCGCCGTACGGCCACCCATAGACCTCGGCTGCGGCGCTGCGGATTTCGCGGTAGAGGGCGGCGCCGCTGTCGCTGTTGGTCATGACAGCGATGCCGTAGGCGCCGGCATCGTCGAACATCCAATACGCTTTGAACCCGGCGTTGCCGCCAGTATGCTCAAGTGCGTAGCCGTCACCGACTGGGTAGACTTCGAAACCGAGGCCGTAGGCGCCGCCGGGGAAGAGGGTGCGCATCTGGGAAAGGGTCCTGGCGCTCAGCATGGGCTCAGTCCCGCGCTCTGCGCCTGCAAAGTACACGGACAATTTGATCAGGTCTTCCGCGGTGGTCCACAGGCCTGCGGCGGCCAGCTCGGGATAGCGATGGGAGTGGCCGCCGATCGGTGTGCCATCGGACGTGTGCGCCGCCGATGCGTTGGGTACGGATAGATCGGGCAGGGGCTGGGCAAAGCTGCTGTTGGTCATCCGTGCGGGTCCTAAAACCCGGCGCTGCATCAGGTCAGGGAAGGGTTCGCCGGCGACATCCTCGAGCAGAACCTGGAGCACGGTATAGCCGCCGCCGGAATAGCGGAAGTCTTGGCCAGGGCGTTTGTCGACAATCACAGCGGATGTGTTCGCTGGGCCAGATCCTTGAAGGATTTCAACGGCTGAGGGCAGCCTCTCCCCTTCCTTGTAGCCGGGAAATCCGTGTACGGTCAGGCCGCTCGAATGGGCTAGGATCTGGCGGATGGTGACGGGTTCGCTGGCGCTCCAAGCATGGGCTGGGACCTGCCAGCGTTTCAAATAGTCACTGACCGGAGCATCGAGGTCGATGCGCCCTTCCTCCGCCATCATGAGCGCGACCAGGGCGGTGATGGGTTTTGAGATGGAGGCCGCTTGGAATTTGGTTGTTGCTTCAACTGGGACCTGTTGCTCCGCATCTGCGACGCCAGCGACGGCGTCCCAGGTGATCGTCCCACGCTCGAGAACAGCGATGCTGATGCCAGGCACCTTGTGGTGCTGCATCCGCTCCTCGAGCGTCCAGCTGGGCCGCTTTTCGCCCGTGAGGAGGATCGGCGGCGCGAGGTTGGTGAGCACCGCTTGGCGGTTAGCATCTGTCGATGGGGCAGTCATGGTCGGTCCGTTGAACGTCGTGCATCCCGCCGTCACTAGGGCGAGCGCGGCGAAAAGGGATGTCATCGGTCGCTTGGTCGGCACGGGCTTGATCCTTACTCTGATCCACGATCGGTAGACTGAACATATGGTGCGTCTACCGAGCAATATTAGGCAAGCGGTGCTGCCTTTTTGCGTTTGTCTTGGCCGATGCGATCCAGAAGATCGGTGAACCAAGGTGTGTCGATGTCGAAGGGTTTGCCGCCAGCGATCCGGCTGAATTCGATCGCGCGGAGTTCGTCGCCGCGCTCTTCGTCCTGGCCAACGACGCCATCAACGCCTGCCAGGGCGCATTCTACAGCTTTGTCACAGCACGCTTTTATGAGCTCAAGGTCAGCGGCGTTTGATGGCGCGGCGCGTGAGTAATAGCCTGACTTTTGCACCAGGACTTTCTCGGCACCCACACGCTCTGCAAACTGACGACCGAACCACGCGCCTGGATTGACGACATCGAGTTTGAGTTGGCCGGAGGCATCGCGCGGTACCTCCTCGCCGGCGGCTTCCATCTCTGCGGCGATAGTCTCGGCGCCTGCGCCCTCGGCGATGAAAATGTTCACATTGTCGACCGAGTCCATAACGGCGGTAAGGCGCGCGGCTTCAGCGTCGATATCGATTTGCATCTCTGGAACGAAAACGGCGTGTACGGATTTGCGCTCCTTGCTGAGGCCGATTTGCGGGAGGAAAAGCTGGCGCTCAAGCTGTTCCTGGTAGCACTTCGCCGTATACGCCGTAAGCCAGCCGCAGTTTCGGCCCATCACCTCGTGCATGATCAGCATACGGGGGTTGGCGCCGTGTTCAGCCACGACATTCGAGAAATAGCGTGCCCCTTCCTCCGCCGCGGTCCACGCGCCAAGGCTCTGTTTGATCGGGATGACATCGTTGTCGACGGTCTTGGGTAGGCCGACAACGTTCAGGGCGTAATCGTGGTCGCGGAGATATTCGGCGAGGCTGGCTGCCGCCACATTGGTGCCGTCGCCGCCGATCGTGTGCAAGACTTGGATACCGTCCGCTGTTAGCTGCCGCGCCGCGACCGCCAGCGGGTTCTCGCCCTCGGAGATCAGGCCCCGCTTCTCGATCACGGCGACGTCGGTCAGGCGCACGCGGCTGTTGCCGATCGGGCTGCCGCCATGGTCGAACAGGACCCGGGCGTTGGCGCGGATTTCTGGCGTGACCAGCACGCTATCGCCGAGCAAGAGCCCTTTGTAGCCATCAAGATAGCAAAGGATCTCCGTCTCGGGCGACACCTCGGTATAGCGCTCGATCAGTCGACCCATGGCCGACGAGAGGCACGGGGCGAGACCACCTGCGGTGAGGATGGCGACTTTTTTCAGGGTCATGGCGGTGGACCACACGTTGTTGGTGATGCTGCGACAGTTTTGACCAACCCCAACGCCCTCGCGCAAGGCTGTTGAGCGGTAAAGCTTGTCGGCACCGCCATTTCTCCTGTAGCGCGCAGGAAAACTGAGGGCAGATCATGGTGCGTTGGCGTAGCGTTTTGAGTGGGGCAACCCTGATATTAGCGGCTTGTGGCGGGGGAGATGGGTCCGACGAATCGTCGGTTGCGACGAACCCTCCCGTTGCGGTGAGTGACGACGGCGTCGCGTTCCGCTTTGCCACGGACGAGGAAGCGGTCGCCGTTCTGACCGCGGAAGACGAATACACCGCTGAAATGCAACCGCGGGAAGCGGGGATCCGCGGTCGCGATGCGGCGATTACCCAGTTCAGCGCCGTGAAGCCGCTCTATGCGGGCGACGTGCTGCCTTGGACCGATGACGAGAAAGCGGCCCTCACCGTCGCGATCGAAGAGCTGATGCCGCGGCTCAACAGCATCGATCAGAATTTGCCTGAGACGGTGTTGATGGTGAAGACGGGCACGGTGGTCGAAGGCGGTCTGCCCCACACGCGGAGCAACGCGATCATCTTTGCGGGCGGCGGAATTCCCTCGGGCGGCAACCTCAAGGCATTGTTTTTGCACGAGTTGCACCATGTCATGACCCGAGCGAACATGGACCTCCATGACGATTACTACAAGCTGATCGGGTTTGAGCCGTGCGTCCTGGAGGAGCCTGCGCCGCTCCGCGCGGTGCGGTTGTCGAACCCTGATGCGCCGACCTATTTCCACTATGCGCCGGTGGAGGTCCCGGGTGGCGATGGCGTGATCCCGTTTCTATTCGCGAGCCGACCCTATGACGGTGCCGGTAGTCTTTCGAATTACTTTGGCTTTGGGCTTCTGCCAGTTTCCGAGAACAACGGCGCTTGCACCACGGAGGCGCGTGTGCCTGCTGATCTCCTCGCCCCCGACCTTGTACCCGGTTTTGCCAACGTGATCGGGCGCAACACCGGGTACATCATCCACCCTGAGGAAACTCTGGCTGACAATTTTGTGTTCTGGGCAATGGGGCGCGAAAGCCTGCCGAACCCGGAAATCCCCGAGGCCGTGGGCGCGTTTTGGACCAGCCAGTAGGCGCAAGCTGCTATCGGGGTAATCAGCTTTTCTTGACGGCGGAGGGGTTTTCACCAGCCTCTCCTTCGCGCAAGACCGCGGCTTCGACTATTGAGGCCCTGCGATGCGCCATTTTTTGTCCACGGAACCGCTGTCACCAGCTGAGATTCAATCGCTTTTGGATGATGCGCGTGCGTTAAAAGACGCCCCGCAGAATGACCGGCTCCGCGGCAAGCGATGTGCGCTGCTGTTCTTCAATCCGTCGCTGCGTACACGGACGAGCTTCCAGGTGGGGATCGCCGATCTGGGCGGCACATCGGTCGTCCTCGACGCCGCTGGCACGTGGCCGCTTGAGGTTGAGCCTGGTGCGATCATGACCGGCGAGGCGGAGGAGCATGTCGCCGAAGCCGCGCGCGTGCTGTCGCGCTATGTCGACCTGATCGCGATCCGTGCCTTTCCGAAGTTTGAAAACTGGAAGGTCGAGCGCGAGGATCCCCTGCTGAACGGCTTTGCCAAGCACGCGACGGTGCCGATCATCAACATGGAGACAATCGTTCATCCGTGTCAGGAGCTTGCCATGCTGATGGCCTTGCAAGACCGGCACGGAAGTCTTGAGGGAAAGAAGCTCTGCCTGACGTGGACGTTTCATCCCAAGCCGCTCAACACCGCGGTGGCCAACTCGGCGCTCCTGGCCGCGACGAAGATGGGCATGGACGTCACGCTGCTTTGTCCGTCTAAGGAGTATCATCTTGATCCGATATTTATGGAGGCGGGTGAGCGCTTTGCTCAAGAGAACGGCCGTTCACTGACGGTCACGCACAACATCGCGCATGCATATGAAGGCGCAGACGCTGTTTATGCAAAGAGTTGGGGGCGCCTTGATCAGATCGGTGACCCGATGGAGCATCGGATGACGCCCGAGGCCTATCGCCACTTCATTGTCAACGAAGAGAAAATGGCGATGACCAACAACGCGACGTTCAGCCATTGCCTGCCGATGCGCCGGAACGTCAAAGCGACCGATGCGGTCGTTGACGGACCGAACTCTTTGATCATTGAGGAGGCGGAAAATCGCCTCCATGTCCAGAAGGCAGTGCTCAGTGCACTGATGGGCTCATGAAACACTGCGTTTTAGCCTTCTCTGGTGGTCTTGATACCTCCTATTGCGTTCTGAAGCTCCGCGACGAGGGCTATCGCGTCACCACCTATTATGTTCACTCCGGCGCGGCTGATCCCGAGGCGGAGGCGCATATTGCTGCGCGCTCAAAAGAGCTGGGTGCTGACGAACATATCAACGTCGATGCGTCCGAAGAGCTATGGAGCGTGATTGTCGTGCCGTTCTTGGCGGGCGGAGCAAGGCGCCAGGGCCGGTATCCTATTCTGTGTGCAGATCGTTCGCTGATTGCAGCGCATGGCGTTGAAATCGCTGACCGATTGGGCGCAGATGTCGTTGCCCATGGATGCACAGGCATGGGGAATGACCAAGTTCGTTTTGATACGGAGCTTCGGGCGCGGTCGGCGCGCCCCGTCCTGGCGCCCATCCGCGACATTCAGGACAAAGACAATGTCCGGGCCTATGAAGAGGCGTTTTTAAAGGACCGCGGGTTCTCCGTTCCCGAGCGCGCGAGCCTCTTTTCTGTGAACGAAAATCTCCTGGGTGCGACGCTGTCGGGTGGAGCCATCGACCGGTGGGAAGAGCCGCCCGCCGAAGCCCGCGTGTTCACCCGCGACCCCAGCGACGCGCCAAGGGACCCCTTACGCCTTACACTGACGTTTGATCGCGGCGCGCCTGTGGCACTTGATGGAGCGCCTATCGCAGGTGCTGAGCTACTACGTATACTGAATAAAAAGCTTGGTGCCTACGGCGTTGGGTATAGCATCTATACGGGCGACACGCTGGTCGGTCTCAAGGGCCGGATCGTGTTCGAGGCACCGGGCCTCGAAGGGCTCGAAGAGGCGCACACGGCTCTTTGCGAGGCCGTCTCAAGCCGGGCGCAAAACGGGTTTCGCCGAAAGATCGGGGAGGCGTGGTGCGATTTGATTTACGATGGGCTCACCGCCGATGCTCTGCGTAAGGATCTTGAAGCCTTCCTGACAAGCAGTCAGGCGCGCGTTTCAGGCGAGGTCGATCTCGTCGTGACGCCCGGCCGTGTTGTTTCAAGTGCCGTGCGCACACAGAACATCCCCGAGCGCGAAGGCGCGGTCTATGCCCAGAAAGCCGCCTGGTCGGGTGCACAGGCCGAAGGTTTCACTGAATTGTTCGGTCAATCGACCGTCCTCCATGCCCACGCAGGACAGCGCGATGACAGAAATTCTTGACGCGATCATCCCTGCCCTCCGCCCACTGATCGAGGCGGATACGCGGAACCCACCACGAGCGATTGAGCGTGACGGAGCTTTGATCAATGCACTGATCAACGCACTCCCTGATTTTGAAATCGACGTACGCGATCTCGACGACGGTTGCTTCATCATCGACTGTAAGCGCGGTGCGTCGGGTGCGCTATTTAACGTCCATCTCGATACCGTGCCGGTGGCCGACGGCTGGACACATAATCCGCACGAACTGACGCTTACGGAGGATCGTGCGTACGGCCTCGGTACTTGTGATACTAAGGGCGCTGCTGCGGCGCTCATCGCTCTCGCTCAGTGCACAGATCTACCCTTGCGCTTTGTCTTTACAACGGATGAGGAGGCGGGGAAAAGCCGCTGTATTCACGCTTTCCTAGAGACGCCCCCGCCGGTTGATCTGGCTGTGGTCGCCGAGCCCACCAACGCGACCGCGCGCTTTGAGCATCGCGGAATTTGTTCAGTGCAGGCCCTGTTCGAGGGCGATAGCGCGCATTCGTCCGAGAGCACGCGTATCAGTGCGATCCATGAGGCGGCTGCGTTCATCGCGGGCGCCTTGGCGCTACCCGAAGCCTCTGAAAATCGGCTGAATTTCGGGCGGATAGAGGGCGGTCTTAAGCCGAATATGGTCGCGGCGCACACGGAATTGTTGTTCGGGTTTCGTACCCGCCCGGGACTGGCCCATACGGATGTGCTGGACGTACTGTCGCCCCATGCGCGCTCCGCGAAGCTGACCACCCGCTTCGTTGGGCCGTCGTTTCCGTCCGACCACGATGGTCCTTCGTCACAAGCGGTAGCGGTCGCCCGGCAGGCAGCAGAGACAATCGGTATACCGATCGGTGAGCCTGTCAATTTTTGGACGGAAGCATCTCTCTTTGCCGCCGCTGGCGTGCCGACACTCGTTCTCGGGGCCGGGTCCATCACGCAAGCGCACAATGCGGACGAATTTGTCTTGTTTGAGCAGTTGACGACGCTTTACACCTTATACGAACGGATTGCTCGGCATTATGGCTGATCGCTCGTTTCAAGACCGAGTCGAATTGCTCCTCAAAGGACTTGAGGAAGGGCGCGAAGTGCGTGCCTATCTTCGGCGGTTCCGTGAGCGCGGCCAAGGATGTTTCGCCGTGATCAAGGTCGGCGGCGCGATTGTCGACAGCGATCTTGAAACCTTGGCTGAGGCGCTGTCCCTTCTCCATGCGATGGGGCTTCCTCCAATAGTCGTGTACGGAGCAGGTCCGCAACTCAATGAAAGACTTGCTGATCTCGGGGTTACTGAAGAGCGACGCGATGGGTTGCGCGTTACGCCAGAGAGCGTGATGCCTACGGTCGCCGCCGCTGCCGCGCAAATGGGACATAGGCTGATTGACGCGATGCAGCGCCGCGGCGCCGCGGCGGTAAGTGTTCATCCGGGTACGGTCGCCGTGCACGTTCTCGATAAAGATCGGTACGGAATGGTTGGGGATGTCGAAGCCGTTGATGCCGACGCCTTGGTTTCTCTACTCAGTACAGGGATGGTTCCCCTCATAAGCTGTGTGCACGCGGACGCGACGGGGCAGCTGTTGAACATCAACGCCGACAATGTGGCGCGCGCGGTCGCCGAAGCTTTGACGCCCCAGAAGGTGGTGTTCGTGACCAGTACCGGCGGAATTCTCAATGAAAGCAATGAGATCGTGAGCTCTATCAATCTCGCGACCGAGCGGGACGAGATCTTTGCTGCCCCGTGGCTGCAAGGGGGTATGCGGCATAAATTGGGCGAAATCGCCGACTTGCTTGATCGTTTGCCTCTGGCGTCGTCGGTTTCGATGACGAGTGTATCAGGATTGATCCGTGAGCTGTTCACGCACTCTGGTTCAGGTACGCTAATCCGTCGAGGCGAGGCGATCGTAAGCCAAGCAAGTCCGCGACGCGAAGACTTTGAGGGTCTGATAGAGACAGCCTTCAAAAAAACACTGAAGGCGGATTATTGGGAAACGTTCTCACCACGCTATGCTCTGTTGTCGGAGCAAAAACGGGCGGGCGCTGTCGTTAGCTCTGTTGCTGGGGTGGATTTTCTCGATAAATTCGCGGTGCTTAGCTCGGCGCGTGGGGAAGGGCTGGCGAAAACTCTTTGGCACGCGCTGGTGGATGCATCGCCGCAGTTGGTCTGGCGGTCGCGACGCGAGAACCCGTTCAACGGATTTTATCATGCGCAGGCGGACGGTTCTGTTCAGCGTGGTCCGTGGACGGTATACTGGGTTGGGCGTCCGCTCGAGGCGCGTATTAGTGCGCTCGCGGATGACATCGCTGCAGTACCCGGGCATTTTGAAGGTGAGACATGATCAAAGTTGGTCTCGTTGGTGCACGGGGATATGTCGGCCGCGAGTTCATCCGCTTGCTCGATGAAGACGAGCGCTTCTCACTTACTTTCGCGAGCAGTCGGCAGCTCTCGGGAAAGCCCCTCGGAACATCCCCGGGCCTCGCGCAACTTCGGCGCTTCGGATCGCTCGAAGCTGTTGAAATGTCACCGAAAGATGTGGCAGCGACGTCTGTGGATGTGATCATTTTGGGGTTGCCTAATGGCATGGCGGCGCCCTACGTCGCTGCGCTGGACGCCGAGGCGCATTCTGCGATCATAATCGATCTTAGTGCGGATTATCGGCACAAGGAGGGGTGGCTTTATGGTGCCCCAGAGATCTTCGCAGCGCAGTTGCCTGGCGCGCGCCGCATCGCAAATCCTGGGTGCTACGCGACGGCGGCGAACCTCGGTCTCTGGCCATTGCGGGACAGTCTGTCGGGACCAGCGTCGGTCTTTGGCGTGTCGGGCTTTTCCGGTGCTGGCACGACGCCAGGCCCTAAAAATGATCCCGAGCGACTGGAGGCAAACTTGCTGCCGTACGGGTTTGGCGGGCACGGGCACGAGGCCGAGATCGAGCGCGTTACGGGTCTGGACATCGTTTTTGCTCCCCACGTTGCAGCGTTCTTCCGGGGGCTGATTGTTACGATTACGGCGCCGCTTTCCAGCCCGATGACGGTCGATGAGGTCTACGCACGGTTTGAGGCTGCGTATGCGGACTGTCCGAACGTTATCGTTCAGGCGGAGTTTCCTGAAATCGCTTCAGTCGCTGGCCGGGACGTTTGCATGATCGGCGGTTTTGCGGTGAGCAAGCAGGGCCGTATGCTGACATATTCGTCCGCCCTCGATAATCTTCGTAAAGGTGCGGCGACCCAAGCGATGGAAAATATCCGCTTGGCCTGCGGCTTAGATGATGCCGGCGCCTGATGCGGCGTATGTTGTGCAAAGTCCTCTGGACGCGGACCGCACGCGCGGGTGATATTCGCACTGCGCTAGAAGGGCAGGCTCGTGAACGCCGCTGAAATGATAGACGAACGTCGTCGACCGGCACAGTCGATTGGCCTGGCGTTGGGGGCAGTGCTGTTCGTTGGTACACTGCTCATACCAGCGCCAGACCCTTTGTCATTGCAAGCGTGGGTTTGCGTTGCATTGCTCCTCCTCATGGCAACATGGTGGGTCACGGAGGCGCTCCCTATACCGATTACCTCCCTCCTGCCGCTCGTTGTTTTGCCGCTGTTCGGCGTTCAGGACATGCGCAGTGCTGCCGCCCCCTATTTTAATCCGACGGTTGTGTTGCTGATGGGCGGGTTCATCGCAGCGACAGCGGTGGAGCGTTGGAACCTCCATGAGCGTTTGGCGTTGCTGACCATCAAGAGGGCAGGGACGGGGCGCAAGGGCTTGGTTGCAGGCTTTTTGTTGGCGTCGGCCTTGCTCTCCGCGTGGATTTCGAACACCGCAACCACCATCATGTTGATGCCTGTTGCGCTCTCAGTTGCAACGCAGATCGGGATGGAGCGGGGCCACGGTGCGCCGCTGACGGTGGCGCTGGTTCTGGCCGTTGCATACGGAGCATCAATTGGCGGCCTTGCGACTCCGGTCGGTACACCAACCAATCTCATCGTCATGGGAGCCCTTGAGCAAAGCGGCGATCTGCGCCTGTCGTTTGACCGTTGGGTGATGCTGGGCGTGCCGGTGGTCGCTTGCCTGCTTCCCGCGGCGTGGTGGGTTTTGACTCGCGCGTTGGGGCCAGCGAAGGAGGCCGTAGGTGATCCCCAGGAGGTGATCCGTCAACGGCTGAATAGTCTTGGCGCGTGGTCGGTTCCTGAACGCCGGACACTTTTGGTGTTCTCGACGATCGCATTCTTCTGGGTCTTCCGACGCGCCTTCCTTCAAGACCTCACGGTCTTTGGGATCACACCATTTCAAAACCTAACCGATGCTCTCATCGCCGTCGCCGGTGCGATCGCCATGTTCTTGGTCCCCTCGGGCAGCCGCGAACGTCGCGGCGCGATGCTTCTCGATTGGGAAACGGCGAAGGGTATCCCCTGGGATGTGCTCTTGCTCTTCGGCGGGGGGCTCAGCATGGCAGCGGCGATAACAGCGTCAGGGCTCGGCGCGTGGCTTGGTGCCCAGCTCGCCGCGGTGACCGCTTGGCCATTGATTCTGATCATCTTGGTACTGACGGTTGGGGTCATTTTTGCGACGGAGTTCACGTCAAATGTCGCTACCGCGGCGACCTTGATGCCGGTGATCTTGGCGCTTGCCAGCGCTTCAGGAATGGACGCGGCGTCGCTGGCGCTGCCCGTGGCGATGGCTGCCAGCTGCGCCTTTATGTTCCCGATGGCCACTGCGCCCAACGCTATCGCCTACGCCACCAATGAGATGAGCATCGGTCGGATGGCGAAAATCGGACTGCAAATCAACGTCTTGGGGACTTTTCTGATTGCTTTACTGGTTTGGCTTTTGACCCCTGTCGTTCTCGGCTAACCTTCGGCGAATTCACAGTGGACAGGCCACGCTGCGAACGCTATGGCCGCGCCTCACGCCCAGGTAGCTCAGTTGGTAGAGCAGCGGATTGAAAATCCGCGTGTCGGTGGTTCGATTCCGCCCCTGGGCACCATCTTCGTCGGGCCTAATGCTTCGCTGCTTGAGGCTTTTCGGTTTAGAGCCTCAACTTACAGCTCGATCATTTTCAATCTCACCGACTATGGGCTCCGCTTGGTCGGCCTCTTCTTCGCCACTGAAGAACTTCTCCAGGACACGGTTGATCGCCGCTTTGCGTACCGGTTTCGACAGGTAATCGTCAAAGCCCATTGCGATAAACCGTCCGTGGTCCCCCTCCATGGCGTGGGCCGTCAGTGCAACGACCGGCACCGGGTCCCGCTTCTCGGCATGCTCGTAGGCTTTGATTGCCTTGAGCGCCGTTTCTCCGTCCATTACCGGCATCGAGATGTCCATAAACACCAGATCAAACGGCGTGGCTTTCAGGAGGGCAAGCGCCTGTTTGCCGTTGTTGGCAAAATGGAGGCTGAACCGATCGTGGTCGATCATGTTCTCAATCACGAGCTGGTTTACCTGATTGTCTTCAGCAATCAGTATGCGCTCTTTATCGACCGTAGCCGTATCGATTTCTGCACCAGTTTTACCTAGGCTATGGGCTTGATGCCGCTCGCTGTTGTTTGCCGACGGCAGCTTAAGAAGCGAAACCACCGCTTTCTCGATCTCCGTCGAGCGTGCTGGTTTCGTCAGGAATTCAACATCTTCCAGGTCTGTGAAGGCGTTGCGGGTAGCGTCGCTGTCGACGGACGAAAGGACGAGGATAGGAAGATCCGTATTCTGCTTTTTCCGAATTGTCGTCGCAAGTGCCAGGCCATCCAGATCAGGCATTTGATAGTCGGTGACGACCACGTCGATGTTTTGACCCGTCTCTGTACGGAGGAGCGCAAGGCCTTGCTTTACGCTGGCAGCGCAGTGCGGCACCATTCCTAGGGCTGTAAAAATCTCGCTGAAGATGTCACGATTGACGTCGAGATCGTCGACAATCAGCACATGCCGACCTGCCAGAGAACCCTCCGTTAGGGCCGGCTCATGATCCGTAGTCGTTGTATATGTGTCGACCTCGAGTGTCAGATCGATCCAGAATGTCGAGCCCTCGCCGAGCTGGCTTTCGACGCCGATATCGCCGCCCATGGCGTTGATGAGGCTCTTCGTAATCGAAAGGCCGAGGCCAGTGCCCCCAAACCGTCGGGTCGTCGAGCTTTCCGCTTGCGTAAACTTGTCGAAAATCCGACTGGCGGTTTCTTCGGGGATGCCGATCCCCGTATCTTCGACATTGATACGGAGGTTTGCATGATTGCCCGTCTCCGTGCCCGTGACCGTCACAAAAACGCCGCCCTCATGGGTGAATTTGATAGCATTCCCGATGAGGTTGGTCAGTGCCTGACGCAACCGACCGGCATCGCCAACGACTTTTCGCGGCGTGTCCGGACGATAGCGAACGATGAGGTCGATCTTCTTTTCCCGCGCCGCGCTACCGAGCAGTGTGGCCACATCGTCAATGGCATCGTGCAAATCGAACGGCGCGGGATCTAGCTCGAGCTTCCCTGCTTCGATTTTCGAAAAGTCGAGGATGTCGTTGACGATTGTGAGAAGCGCGAGCCCCGACTTATGGATCGTGTCCGCGAAGCCGCGCTCCCGCTCAGGAAGCTCCGAAGTTTGAAGGATTTCCGCCATGCCGACAACACCGTTCATCGGTGTGCGGATTTCATGGCTCATGTTAGCGAGAAACTCAGACTTCGACCTGTTTGCTTCCTCCGCCTCTTTGCGCGCTATGGCCAGTGCGGTAAGAGCTCGGTTGATTTCGATATTGTAAAGGGCAGCGCCGGAAATCGCGATAATGATCGCGAGGACGAGGCCTACAAAGACATTGAAAACGAAACTGTCAATGAGCTCCGTCGTCGTCATTGTTTCGACGTAGAAATTATAGTGTTCTATTCCGAGGCTGAAGAATAAATACGATATTGCGGAGATTACGAGCAGGCCAATGAAAATGCCGCCTCGCCAACCAAGAATGAACGCTGACACTGTTGCCACAGGAACGAAGAGCATCGCCTTGATGGTAACAAGGCCGCCCAGTTGTGTACATTGAAACGTCAGTACAACGACAGCATAAGATGCGAAGGCATATGCGGCGAGCTTGAAGCGCATGCCCAACGCGATCGCGATAGGAAAGGCGACGAAGGCGAGGACGAAGTACACCATCGTGTAGGCATGCGTGGCACTTTCAGACGTGACCACATCGTCGCGTATCAGTAAGAAAACGCCGACAGCGAGCGCCGCCATGAACCAGCAAACGGTCGTCAGAGTACGAATGCGTGCCGTTTCTAGTTGCGACGTGGTCGCAGCAGGCCAAAATACCGGCGTGATTCGATCGACGAAAGCCACAAGGTCCCCACCTCTTTGCGGAACCTCTTGTGTTAGCGCTGTTGTTTTAATTTTGACCTATGGAACGTTCCTAACCGTCCGTTATCGGATGTGTCCACGATCGATACACTTGCTTGCTGCGCGCGTGGTAGGCTCGGTGCCGGTCTTGTGCCGCTATCTTGCGATACTGCCGTCATTGCTTTGGAGAGCAACCTGCACTGATGTTCCGTCAGCGGTGCTTTTTATATGAAAGACGCCGCCGACGCGTTTTGCCCGCGAGGCCATGTTGTTGAGACCGTGACCATACTGCTGTTTTGATTGATCAAAGCCGCGACCATTGTCTTCAACGGTCAGCACACACGCCACATCCGGATCACGCGATGGGATGAGGGCGATTTTTATGGATGTGCACATCGCGTGTCGGATGGCGTTGATGCAAGCTTCTTGTAAAATTCTGTAGACCTGTAGAATTTCGGTTGCGCTGAGCCGATGCTGGGCAGCAACTTGATCGATATCCCATTGAAGGGTGATGCCCGCAATGGCGAGCTTGCCATCAATCCGGCTACGGAATGCACCTAGCGCCATGCCCAGGTCGTCACCGGCGCTATCGAGGGAATCGACCATGAGGCGGAGCTCGTCAAGGCATGCTTGGAGAGAGTCGGCTAGCCGATCGGTGCCGATTATGCCCGTCCGGGCTTGGCTGATGAGGCCGTAAAGGTTTGCTCCGAACCCGTCATGCATGTCTTGCATCAGGCGCTTGCGCTCTTCGACGATGGCATGATCGCGGGCCTGGAGGCGGATCTGTTCCTCTTTTTCGGCGAGCCGTGTTTCGAGGGTGGTGTTGATGTCCGCCATCACCCGGTTGGCGCGTGCCGTTTCTCGCGCCACGGCGGCGCATAAACCCAACGGAAGCACCACACTTGCCAGGGGGCTGAAGTAATTTTTGATTGGTAGATCAGTGAGGAAAGGAAAGGTCATCTGTGCACGGTGGTCGAGGTGTTCGATACCTACGACCATGACGCAGAAGAGAATTATTCCGTACTCGATGAGCTGCGCACTACCGGCGTGCATGGACCTTCGGAGGAGAACTGTGAAGACTACCAGAACGCAAAGCATCGTCAGTATGCTTTCGATCAAGTAGCCCCAGAAGAAAAAGTGGGGAAACACCCAGAACGCGCCTTGCTGGGGAAAGAGGGGCAAACCGATCAGCATCAGTCCGACCGCCGTCAAATACGTCACGATGCTGAGTTTCATGGTCGTCACACCGCTGCCCGACCAGACGGGGCCTAGAGCGAGAAGGCCGCAAAGATAAAGGTAGACCGCGAGGAAGTGGGTGACGTGAAGCCACGGATATTGGTCGAAAATATCGATCCCGAAGAACTGCAGATTACGCATCGCGGCCGCTGCGAGTGTCACGAGAAAGAGGGTGATCCGTAGGCGGTCTTTCCTCGGCCATGGGATCGCGAGGCACAAGACGGCCGCGAATATGAACGCGCCCATGGAGGCGAGAGGGAGAAATTCTGCGACAGCGCGGCCCCACAAAACGGCGACGCGCATTTCATCCGTAGGCCCCACCGCGTGATGGCCGAGCACCTTTGTCCGCGGCCAGTCGAGAATGACGTCGAGTGTATTCTCCCCGTCAACAATCAGCTCCGTAGGCAGCGGATAAAGGTCCGGGGAGAACCCCGACATAACGGTCTCGTTGCTGGCGACCTCACCCCGCGGGACGGGTTCTCCATTGAGGACGAAGCTGTCGATATGCCGGTCGAGACCGATAAAGAAAGCGTACGGAGGATCGGAGGCCGGTTTTTCGAAATAGATGCGGTACTTGCCGCGCGGTGCTCCCGATCGGTCGCGGTAGTAGTAATGCGGCTCAGGAGCATAGGGCACAATGATCGGCTCGCCGGACTCAGCGAAGGTGCCGTCGCTCTCGGATAAGAACAATTCGAGGGACGGCGCGATTTCAAGCGACTGAGGCTGGGTTTTCGTCTCGATTACGAATAGCGCGAGCCAGAAAGCAATCTGGACACTGAGGAACAGCAGCAGTGGTTTGCGCCAGGCGCGAATAGGTCGCTGCGCATTGCCGGTGGGTGATAAACGCCCCTGTGCCCAATGCAGAACAGCGCGAGCCGAAGAGTGCGGTATACGGAAGGCCTGTAGGTTCGGTTGTTCCGTCACACTAGAGCTCAACGAACCCTTGCTTCACGGCTTCCCGAATGGCGCCGACGCGCGTCGTGACCTGCAGCTTGCGGTAGATGATTTTGATATATTCCGCGACCGTGTGGTGGGAAATGCCCAGCCGGATCGCAACCTCCTTGTACCGAAGACCTTGCGCGAGCCCTTCGAGGACGTCGATCTCCCGTTTCGTGAGATGGGCGATCGCGTTTTTTTCCGCCTGCCGTTCCGTCTTGCCGTCCCGAAACAGCCGCACCAGATAGCGCGCGATGGCGGGGGATAGGGGGCTGGCGCCGTTGCAGACATCGACAATGGCTTGCCCCAGGGCGTCGGTCGCCGCGTCTTTGACGATGTAGCCGTCGGCCCCCGCTTGGATCGCGGCAACGACGCTTTCTTCATCGCCAAACGTCGTGACGACGAGGAATTTCGCGTCCCATGATTGGCGTGCTTCTCGGATGAAATCGATGCCCGATCCGTCGGTGAGGTGTAGGTCGACGAGGCAGACATCGGCGCCGCTGGTCAGCAGCTTGGGCGCTTCGCTGAGAGAGGTTGCCATGGCGGCGAGGATGAAGCCGAGCGCTTCGATCTGCGCCAGGAAAGCCGCGCGGGTGCCGGGATCGTCTTCGAGGATGGCGACCGCGATCTTGGTGTCCGTTTGCATTGGTCTTCGCTAGCCTAAATTCGCCCGCTGTTTGACACCCCCGATATAGGGGGGAGCGCGAGCAGGCTCCATCAGACGCCGGTCGGCCGGGGCCCATTGCTGAAAGTGTTCAAAAGCGGCCCCTCTGATGTTATCTCGCGTGAGAGAGAGGACCAACCGAAAGGTGGGTCGAGGGAGAAACGGTTGTGAGTGCGTTCCGGTACAAGGCGTTCATAAGCTACGCGCATCGCGATGCGTCGGCTGTGGCGTGGTTACACCGGCGGCTTGAGGGCTATCGCGCGCCCCGTCCGAAGGGCAGCGATGCGGCGCCGGAGCGGCTTCGGCCGGTTTTTCGCGACCGCGAAGAGCTCCCCGCGTCGGGGAACCTGGGCAACCTGCTCACGGCGGCACTTGAGGAATCCGAATACCTGATCGTCGTGTGCTCGCCCGCCTCGGCCCAGTCGCATTGGGTTGGCGAGGAGATCCGGCATTTTCGGCGCACCCGCGGTGCGGATAAGATCCTCGCGTTCATTGTCGACGGCGAGCCCCATAGCGGCGGTGAGGACGAGTGTTTCCCAGCTGCGTTGCTGGAGCCCGGCGAGGACGGCGCGCCGGTTGAGCCGATTGCTGCCGATGGCCGGCCGGAGAAGGACGGCAAGCGCCTGGCGTTCCTGAAGCTTGCCGCGGGGCTGCTGAACCGAGATCTTGATGCGCTGGTACAGCGGGATGCTGCGCGGCGGAACCGGCGCCTGGCGATGGTCGCGAGCGCGTCGACGGTCGGTATGGTCGGGGCCCTGGCGCTGACCTTTTACGCGGACACCCAGCGGCGCGAGGCCGTTGAGCAGCGACAGATTGCGCAGACGAATGAGCGCACGGCCGAAGCGACCCGCGACTATCTGGTGAATACCTTTGGCATTGCTAATCCGGGCACGGAGAATCCGAAAGAAATCACGGTGCTGACGGTTCTGGAGCGCGGCAAAGAGGGGATCGTCGAGCTCGAGGGCGAGCCGGACGTGCAGGCGCAGCTTTATTCCGCTGTCGGAGAGATTTATAAAAATCTTGGGTTTTTCGAGACTGCGCTTGATACGTACAATGATGCGCTTGCGTTGCTGGAGCCTGGCTCGCGCGAGGTTGTGCAACTGACGTTGGACAAAGCAACGCTGCTTGCGCGGCAGGGGCTGGGTGACGAAGCCTTGGCGCTTTTGGATGCCCAGGAAGAGGCGATCGAATCGCTTGGCGATACGGCGTTGGTGGAGCGCGCCGAGGCGCAGCTGATCCGTGCAAAGATCTATAAGGATGCTGTCGATTTACCGAATGCCATCAGTGCCTATCGCGCGGCGCAGCAATCACTAGCGGCGGCACCGGGTGACCACAAGCGTCGGCTCGTTCTGATTAGTGACCAATTGGCGGTGACTTACCAGATGAGCGACCGCACCGACCTCGCTGCGCAAGAATATGCAAAGGCGCTTGATCTGCGTCGGGAATATCTGCCTCCGGATCACCAATCGATCGGGACGGCGCTCAACAATCTCGCTTATTTCCACTTCAATTCGGGCAACCTCGATGACGCGGAGCGACTGAGCCGCGAGGCGATCGCGCTGAAGCAGCGGGTGTTCGATCTGGGTAATCCCCAGCTTGCGGATACGCAGATGATGTTCGGGCAAGTCCTTGAGGCGCGCGAACAGCTCGACGCTGCGTGGGAGCAGTTTTCGGAGGCGCGGGAAGGGTTGCTGATGGCGTATCCCAACGGGCACTTTAAGCTTGGTTATGTTTCCGTGCACCTCGGGTCGGTTGCTGGGAAGATGGGCGAGACGGACGAGGCGTTGACGCTGCTTGATCAGGCGGAAGGCTATTACGACGGCAGCTATGGTCGCCTTCACCCCAACCACGGCGACCTTGAGGTTTACCGGGCCGATGTGTTGGTCCGCGCGGGGCGCATGGACGAGGCGCGCGCCGCCTGCGCAAAAGCGCGGGACATCCTCGTGGAGACCCTTGGCGCCGACTCGCCGGGCACAATCGCGCTGATGGATCGCTGCGCCCAGATGGGCGCGCTCTGACCACATCGTCCGTTCGTACGCGTTTGTGCACCGCGGCAGCGGTTGGATTTTGCTTGGCGAGGGCACAACCTGAAGTAGCGCGCATTAAGGTTTTGGTAAGGCCGAATGCAGCGGAAACGTGCGCCGTTCTTTACTTTTGGGGGGCCGCTGTTAACCTTAATTCCACGAGGAGAGGGCCGCGGGTTGGCGGCGGTGCGCCGGGGACATTATGAAACGACTGCTTCTATCTGCCGTTGCTGGAATTATCGCTGCGAACAGCTCCGCTTACGCGCTTCCCTTCAGTGTCGACTTTAGCGGCTCGGGATCGATCGATGCCGCCGACGGCACCACAGAGACCTTCGCGTTCGATAACGAGGGCGTCGTGATCGACAACTCGGAGACGCGATTTGTCGATCCCGCTGGTCCTGAAGGGGCCATGCACGTCCGCGCTTATGGCGAGTTTCTTGGCGATGACACCTACAACTTCGTCAACAGCGCCATCGCCTTCGGCCGCGCCACAGCCATGGCGCGCACGATCATCGAGATCGAGTTCACCAACGACCGGACGGTGGACCAGCAAATCACGCTGACATCGACCATCATTCCTGGCGCAATGGGTCTCTACTTCTCGGAAAACTGCCTCTTTAACGAGGACGAAGCCAACATCTTCGCCTGTGCCCAGGCGGCAGATATCGCGCGGACGCTCGCCGAAGAGGACATCGCGGCCAGCAGCAACTTGAACATCGCCGTGACCTCGAATGGCGTCCAGACCGATGGCCTCACCCTCGGCATGCAGACCACCGGCGGTGACGGGGTCAACCGCGACATCACCACGGATCTGTCCGGCGCCGCGCGGCTCGAAGGGTTCGACCGCCTCGGCGGTGTCGACGATATTTCGGACTCGTTGTTCTACAAGTGGGACGAGTCGATCGTCACCTTCGACGGCGGCATGGTCGCCCCCGGCGAGACTGTCGCGATTGCTGTGGTGTTTGAGTCGATCATCGCGGTTTCCGACGCGAACCCTTTCTGCGATCCGTGCCTTTCGAGCTTTATCGGCTTCGGTGATCCCTTCGGCAGCGGTTCGGACGACGGCGACAACCGCACCTTCGGCTTTGGCGGGTTCAACACCAATCTCACAGCGTCGATCGAGATCGATGGCGAGATTGCTGACCCTGAGGTTGTGCCGGTGCCCGGTGCTGTTTGGCTGATGGGCGCAGGGATCGCGGGTCTGGCAGCGCGCGCGCGGAAGAAGCGCCGCTAAGGCTGCGCGCCAGAAGCGGGGCTTGGCCTCCAGCGCGTTTGGCGTTGACGAAAGAATGATGCTTTGTTGTGTGCCCAATCTGCGGTCGGCCTCCCTGGGCGGAAGGTCGGCGCGCCGGAGCTGTGAGCGCGCACCATGACCAAAGCCATCCGACAGAAGACCTCCGACCGCATCGATGCCGAGCATCGCAAGACGATCTGGGCCCATCTGCGCAGGATCACGATCTACTATGTCTGCCTCGCGGCCGTCGTTTCGGGAATCCTGGTGCTGTTCCCCTCACTGATGGGTTTGCTGCCCGTCGGCGGCATCGCTGAGTACCAAGCCAGCCAAGTCCGCTCTGCGGCAGACGCTGCCCTGGCCGCGGCGGCGCCCGCCCCGACCAGCACGTGGTTCGGCGAGTCGATCAGCTTGTTCCTCGCGATGCTCTGTTCACTGGCGCTGATGGTGCCTGTCGCTTGGCTCTATAAGGCGATCCACACCGGACAAGAGTTCGACCATTCGATCGACGAAACCACCTTGGTGATGCCTGCCGTGGTCGCAGGCGTTGTCACCGTGGCTCAGCATTCGCTGGCGTTGGCCTTTTCCCTCGCCGGCATCGTCGCTGGCGTGCGCTTCCGCCGTGCACTGAGCGATACGTTTGATACGCTGTTCATTTTCGTCGCCATCGGTGTCGGCCTTGCTGCTGGAGTCGGCGCAATCGAGGTCGCGGCGGTGATCACTGTTTTCTTTAGCTACACAACAGCCTTCACCTCGATCTTCGGTGATGGGCTTGAGTCGCGCTACGCGGCGAAGAAACAGAGCGAAGAGGACAAGCGGCGCCGCAAGGCCAAGCGCGCGGCGCGTCCGGAAAAGGTCAAAGAGGTCGATCCTCTTGCTGCTGAGTAATTGAGGCATGCGCCGTATGCTGCCGAGTGAGGTGTTTATGTTGGTCCTTCCCGCTACCAATCGATGGGTTCGGTGCGCCGCTTTGCTGGTCGCGTGCGTTGCCTTGTTCTTCGCTTCGAAGGTTCCCGCGCGCGCGGTCGATGCGCAGCGGATCGTGACCGTCGGAGACGTACACGGAGATTATGAAGCCTATATCGATATCCTCACCCAGGCGGGTTTGATCGACAACCGTTTGCGCTGGAGCGGTGGCGATACGATCTTTGTCCAAATCGGCGATGTGCCTGACCGCGGCCCGCAAACCCGTAAAATCCTTGATCATTTGATGCGCCTTGAACGCCAAGCGAAGCGGGCGGGCGGGCAGGTGATCCCCCTGATCGGCAACCACGAGGCGATGAACATCATCGGGGATTTGCGGTATGTTACGCCCGAGGAGTACGAAGAGTTTCGGACGTCGCGTTCAAAGTCGACGCGCGACCAATTTTTCTCTGCCAACAAAACATCCTATTCCGCCGCGCGCCGCGAAGAGGATGCGACGCTTACGGACGGAGAGATCCGGCGGATGTTCAACGACGAGTTTCCGCTTGGGTACGTCGAGCATCGCCGGGCGTGGCATCCGGAAGGCGAGTATGGGCGGTGGGTCGTCGCCAATGATTCAGTGCGCATTATTGGCGACACTCTATTCGTGCACGCCGGAATCAATGCCGAACTTCTTCCGACCAGCGTTGACGCGCTGAATGAGGAGGTGCGCCGTGCACTGATGGAGCGGAGCGACGAGGATATCGTCTCAGGATCTATTTCTCCGTTATGGTACCGGGGCAATGTCAAGCAAACGCCTGAAAGTCTGGCTGAAGTTGACAAGGTCCTAGCGGCGTTTGGCGTTTCACGGATCATTGTCGGGCACACCCCGAACCGTTCGGGCATTCTCAGTATACACGACGGCAAAGTGATTATCGTGGATACGGGCATATCGGCCTATTACAAAGGCACACGGTCGTATTTGGTGATTGAGGGCCAAGACCTGACGGCCTTCGACAACGGTGTGGAGCGATCCATCAGCCAAGGGGGTGAGTAATATGCTCCGTATCGTGATCAGTGTTCTAATACTTGCTGGAAGCCTGCTTCCTGCGCATGCTGACGATGAACCGACACGACTTTTTCGGTCCGACGAGCCCATTACGATCCGGTTTGAAGGGCCGATCCGTCAGATTGTCCGCGATATGCAGGCGCCGGATCCGAAGCCCTATCCCGCGACGCTCCAACTGGCTGGAGAGAGCCCCGAAACACTACCGATCACATTGACTCCCCGAGGAAATTCGCGCCGAGACCGTGAGACGTGCCGCTTTCCTCCTCTTCGCGTTCGGTTTCCTGAAAAGCCTGGCAAGTCATCGCTGTTTCGCAAGCAGAAGTCGATCAAGCTCGTCGTGCACTGCAAGGATTCCCGCGCATACGAACAATATGTTCTGCTTGAATACCTGGCGTACCGTTTGTTCAACGTCATCACGCCCCAGAGTTTGAATGTCCGCCTGGCGCGCATTGAGTATGTCAACGACGATAACGGTCGTACGCTGACGGAGCGCTGGGGATTTTTCATCGAGGACATTGACGACATGGCCGACCGGATCGGCCGCAAGGAAGTCGAAATCCCCGACATCGATATCGTCATGCTCGACCCCGAAGCGGCAGCGCGCGTTTCAGTGTTTCAATACATGATTGGCAACCTCGACTGGTCCGTCGTCTCGGGTTCCGGCGATGATCCGTGTTGCCACAATGGGAAGCTGGTCGGTGATCCGGATGCGCTGATCAACCTTATTCCTGTGCCTTACGATTTCGATTTTTCCGGCCTTGTCGATACAGCGTACGCGGCGCCGCCCTCACGGTTCAAGTTGCGCAGTGTCCGTGATCGGAAATATCGCGGCTTTTGTAACTACACGGAGCAGACGCGCGCAGCGATTGCTCTGTTCCAAGAGCGCGAGCAGGCTCTTCTTGCCGAGATTGATCAGATCACCGACTTAAGCGATTCGCAAAAAGGCAAGGCGCGGCGCTATATTGAGAGCTTTTTCAAGGATATCGCGACGCCGGAGCGGGCAGAACGGAACATCCTGAACGCGTGCCGTACACGGACGGCTCAATCACCGAATTGACGGTAAATCGACAGGGTGCCGGGGCCGTCACCGCCTTCGTCGGAAATCAAGAGGGTTCGGTCGTCGAGGATCGCCATCCCTTCCGGTTGTCTGTGTGCGCCCTGTGCTAGTGCAATCGCGCCGGTGGGAACGCCGTCGCGGTTCAGTGACACCACGAAGCCTTGCCGTCCTGCAAGGGCCAGGACCTCTTTGCGACTGGCGTCATAAGAAAGGGCCGTCCACAGAACATCATTGGTCATCAGATTGAGCGTCGCAAAGCGCTCTCCGACAGCAAGGTCCACCCAAGCTTCGGGCGGTTGCAAGCGCCTTGTGAGATCCCACCGGTAAATGACGAGGCGCGCAGGCGCCAATTCAGCGCCAAATTGCTTACACAACAAATAGACCCGTCCCAACGAGTCTGCCGCGATCCCCTCAATCTCACAGACACGATCAAGCCCGGTGTCATACGTGTTAAACCGGACTTCCTTCGTTTGCTGATCAAGTCGCGCTTCATAAAGAAGACCGTTACTCGTCACCAAGTACAAAAAGTCATTATACTGTGTGATCCCTTCAAAGTCAGCACGCGCAGCAACGCTTCCGAGTTGCAAGACTTCATCGACATCGCCTGTTGCGAGATCAACGCTGTAGACAATCCCTTTTTCGTCATTATGCGTCAGAACCCGCTGTGCGCCTGCGGGCGTGAGGCCCGAGATTTCTTGTAGCGCGCGGGGCAGGGTGATCACGTCTTCCCGCTGGACGGCGATTTGTCCGGACGCGGCCCCGGTGGCGACTGCCCAGGCCAGCGCTATATGATAAAGAATGGTGCGCGTCGTCGATCTCATCCACGTAAACGGACTGCTTGCACGCGAAAAGTCAAGCGGCACGCAGCGGGTGCGCCCCGTGGTTCGGTCCGGGCAACCGGCGGCTGCTCCCCATGGTTGGCGCGCGGTTCCTTTTGGCGAGGCGCGGTCCTTCAGCGGACCGATTCGCGAGCCCTTCTCATCGTGCCACCAGGCGCCTCCCTATGTCTAGTTCCCCGCAACCGGGCGACCCGGCCGAAACATCTGCAGAGAAACCAACCGGCGCCGCAAAATCAGGCACCGACGACGAGCGTCCGCGTGGGCGTAATCTCAAGCCGTTGCGCCAACTTTTGCCTTTTGTGCTGGCTTATCCCGGACAATTGGCGGCGTTCGCGTTCTTCTTGGTTCTGGCGGCCGTACTGACGCTTGTCCTGCCCGCTGCGTTTCGTTTGGTCGTCGATTGCGGCTTCGGCGGCGCGAGCCAAGCGGTGGTCTGCAATAATTTCGCACTGGGTACGGATTTATCCGGGTACTTCATGCTCGGCATGGCTGTTGCGTTCTTGTCTGGCCTCGCCGGCGCACTGCGGTTCTATTTTATCAGTCGACTGGGCGAGAGGGTGATCGCGGACACTCGGCGGCGGGTCTATGACCACCTCCTAACGCTCAGTCCACGGTTTTTTGAACAGGCGCAGACGGGCGAAGTGGTCTCGCGTCTGACGACCGACACGACGCTCATCCAAACGGTGGTTGGATCGTCCGTATCGGTCGCGATTCGGACGGTCGCGACAACCTTGGGCGCCTTAGTGTTGATGGTGATCGTCAGTTGGAAGCTGGCTCTGATGGTGCTTGCCGTTGGACCTTTCGTGCTGCTGCCCGTGACGTACTTTGGCCGGCGCGTCCAACGGCTCAGCCGAGACAGCCAAGACAGCCTCGCGCGCGCGTCCGCCCGGGCGAGCGAGAGCCTCCGGGCCATTGAGACGGTGCAGGCCTTTACCCGCGAGCGCGAAGAAGCGCGCGCTTTTGCTAGCGCGGTTGAGGACACGTTTGCAGTATCCCTCAAGCGGATCCGCGTACGGGCGTTGATGACGGCGCTGATCTTCTCTGTCATTCTAACGGCATTGATCAGTGTGCTGTGGTATGGCGCGGTGCAGGTTCAACAGGGCGCCATCACCCCTGGCGCCATGACTCAGTTCGTTATGTATGCGTTCGTGGCCGTGAGCGGCGTGGGATTATTGACCGAGACCTACGCTGAGATCATGCGCGCGGCGGGCGCGACTGAGCGGTTAATGGAGATCCTCGGTACACGGTCTGAGATTGATACGCCGCAAGTGCCGTCGCGGCTCCCGGTCCCGGCGCAAGGCGCCGTGTCGTTCCGGAATGTCTCGTTTGCCTATCCGGGCAGGCCCGACCGACCGGCGATCACAGATGTCAGCCTGACGGTTGAACCTGGGCAGACGGTGGCGCTTGTTGGGCCATCGGGCGCTGGCAAGAGTACGCTGTTTAAGTTGTTGCTGCGCCTCTACGATCCCCAATCGGGCGTGGTGTTTGTCGATGGCCAGGATGTGCGCAGCCTCGATCCCGAGGCGTTGCGTGGATCGATGGCGCTGGTGCAGCAAGAGGCGCCTCTTTTTAGTGGGCCGGTTTTCGAGAACATTCGCTTTGGTCGTCCTGACGCTGATGAACAGGAGGTGCGCGCCGCGGCCGAGGCGGCGAACGCTGCCGTGTTTATTGACGCCCTGCCGCAGGGTTATGCCACCACCTTGGGGGAGGGCGGATCCACCCTTTCCGGTGGCCAACGTCAGCGCATTGCTATCGCCCGGGCGATCCTCCGTGATGCGCCGATCTTGCTGCTGGACGAGGCCACGAGCGCTCTGGACGCCGAGAGCGAGCGGGCCATTCAGCATGCGGTGGAAGAGATTTCAACCGGCAGGACGACCCTCGTGATTGCCCACCGGATGGCGACTATTCGGCGTGCAGACAATATTGTTGTGATGGACGAGGGCCGCATTGTTGATCAGGGTACGCACCATGAGCTGTTGGCGCGGGGCGGGATCTATGCGCGGTACATCGCACTGCAATTCGGTGCCGCAGAACAGCAGGCGCAATCACTCAAGGCCTAAAGACGCGGTGTCCATCGTGGCCGCGCGGTAGGTGACGTCGGCCGCGGCGAGGGCAAACTCAGCGCGCGCGAGGCGGACGCGGGCGTCCGCAAACGACTCCTCGCGCAAGTTGACGAGGAAGAAATCCGATGCGCCGCCACGAAATCTCTGCGCCTCGGCCTTGCGCATCGTATCGGCGAAGGAGACTTCCTGGCGCGCGAGCCCCAGAATATCGTTCGCTGTCGTCAAGTCCGCGGTGATATCATTCAGTTCTTGGACAATCTGATCACGGAGGAGACGTTGCCGTTCGCGTAAGGCCCTGAGCTCCGCCTCCGCGGCCTGGACCCGGCCACGCGCATCCCGGCGGCCGAGGGGTATCGAGAACGTTGCACCCGCGATGAATTCGCCGGGATCGCGGCTCACACCGCCCGATCCGATGGCGCCAAAATCGTCGCTGGCCTCGACCCGCACATCGAGCCGCGGTTTCAGGTCGTTCTTCGCTAACGAGCGGCGGTTTTCAATCCGCTCCTCGGCAAGCTCAAGCAGTTGCAATTCAGGACGTGCACCGACGATCGAGGTTGGCTCGATGATCGCCAGGGAAGCCGTGACTTGAACGTCCGCAGGCAGATCTGAACGCTGCGGTTGGCGCATCGTCCCGTCATCGTTCCGCAAATAGAGCGCCAACGTGTTCGCGGCGAGGGCCAAATCCCGCTCAGCGCGGCGCACGAATTCGCGGCGCCGGGTGAGGTTTTGCGCGTTCTCGGTCAGTACAATTTCCGCGCGCGCGCCCGAGCGCACTTCGCGGCGAAGGGCGCGGTCCCGCTCTTCAGCGATCCGGAGAATATCCTGGTAAGCTTGCAGCTCACGACCCGCCGCGACCCAGCGCCAATAGGCGACCAACGCTTCGCGTTGAACACCGATCCGTGTGAGGAAGACGTCGAGATCAGCGCGCAGGAGGTCAATGTCCGCCTGCCGAACGCCGAGCCGCCGATTATCGATCGTCCGATTGCGGAGGAGTGAGAAGAGGACACCAATTTTCGCCTCGCCCAAGCGGTTGGTAAAGTTGATGTCCTCATAAATCGGGAAGTCCCCGTCGGCGACGCGGTATCCTCCGTAAACGGTTGTTCCTAATGGTCCGAAAGGACGCTCGATGGTGGTCTCAAGCGTGTCGCCGGAGTAGAAACCTTCGAGCCGGGCGCTTGCCTCTGTCTTGAACACGGTATCGAACGCGCCCGCCGCGGTGACGCGCTTGCCGGCGGCGACTTCGCGCTCGGCCAAAGCGGCGATCACCGCCGGGTAATGGTCCCGCGCCGATGCTGAAACATCCGCAGGCAGAATTTGTGCCAGAGCGTTCGATAGGCCCGTTGTGACGGTCCCTGCGAACAACGCGGCGGCCACCCCCGCCCATCCCCTTAGTCTCATGGCGCAGACCCGGCGGGCGTGCTGCTGGAGCCTGACCCGTTGCTTGCTGCCTGCTCGGTGAATTGCGGCGGGAAGTTGTTCAACTGACGCCATACTTCGTAGTAGAGCGGTACAGTCTCCAGAAGCACCCAGCCGCGCGCGGCAGCGCCGAACCGGACAAAGCGTTCATCCGGCCACGGAATTTCCGCGTCCTTTGCTTCACCGACCAGCACGCGGAATTGGCCATTTGGCTGCGCCGTAGGATCGACGCTGATGACCTCGCCCATAAACGTACCCTGAGCAATCGATGGCCAACCGGAGAATTGGACAACAGGCCACCCTTCGAAAAGAAGGCTGACGCGGTGTCCGGGCTTCACCAGGGCGACATCGCGGCCGTCGATGTAGAGCTCCACCGCGCGTTGGGCTCCGTCGGGCTGGAACGTCGCGATGTTTTGGCCGGCGTTGATGAACGTGGCCGTATCGCCAGCGTTGACGCGGAGGATCGTGCCGTCGCGCGGAGCTTTAATCAGCTGTTGCGACTGGCGCGACACCTGAACTGCCTGCCGCGTCATCGCCGCTTCGGCTGAAGCGAGGTTGCCGCGTAGGTCCTCGACTTTGATTAGTGCAAGCTCATAGTCACGCCGGGCCGCGAGCCCTTGGTTGTAGAGATCCTCCGTACGGCGAAGATCGATCTCGGCCGTTGCTAGGGCGGCTGAAGCGGCATCGCGTTGCCGCGTGATCTGGCTTTGCTCCGCATCAAGACGTTCGAGGAGCCGGGGGTCGTTGTCCGCCAGGCGCAGAATGGGGTCACCCGCCTTTACGCGGCTGCCGTCTTGCACATACCAGCGGTCGATCCGCCCGGGGACGAGTGCGTTGATCTCCTGCACCCGATCATTCGGATCCAGCGCGGTGACGACGCCGGGGCCGGTTGTTGTCTGTACCCAGGGGACAAACGCGAAGAACGCGGCAACGGCAATGAACGCGATCGACAGCATCCAGGCGACAACACGCATGATATGCGGCACACGGATGGAATCGAGCGTTTTGAAGTACATGATGTGCCGATCGCGGAACGGCATATTAGACCTCCGTCAACACAGGCTTGAGGTGCTCAACGTTGCGCGGCCGATCCTTTTGGAACGCGCGCTGTGCGAAGCTGTTGAAGTCCGAGAGGAGATCTTGGGAATCGGATTCCATCCAGAGATAGTTCCCGAGCTTGAGATCATCCTCGCGGCTGGTGAACACGATCACCGTGGCGGGTGTGTTGCCGTCTGTGACGACGGTCTCCACGGCCCGGCGCAACATTTCCGTGGGCAACGTATCGTAAAGCTGGTTCAGCACGAGAACCGAGGGCTGCGAAAGGATCGCGGCCGCAAGTTTCAGCCGCATCGCCTCGCCAATCGAGAGCGGCCAGCCGGTCGTGGACAGCATGGTATCGAGCCCGTCTTCGAGCTCTTCGATGACGCCCATCAGCCCGACAGTATCCAGCACACGGATCATCTCCGATGAGGAAGCTGACTTTGCCGCCAAGCGCAGATATTCCCGCATCGGCATTTCCACCAAGGTCGGGCGGTCGAGCACGATGACTTCGCGGCGCAGGCTTTTGACGTCCTTCGCTAGAAGGTCATCGCCGCCTAAGGTGATATAACCGCCGCGCGGTTCCTCAAAGCGCTTGAGCAGGTTGGTGAACAGCCGTTGCGTTCCGTGGGCCGAGGCGTTGGCCTGGATTTTCATCCCGGACTCGATCTCGATGTTGAACTCGACCTCGCGGCCTCGGGCCGTGCCGCGCACGCCGTGGAAGGCGACCGACGCGTCGGTCATGCTCGGCTGTTCTTCGCCTGAGGGCTCTTCCTGGGCGACGCCGTAGAAGAGGCTCAGCTCCTCGCACGCGGCACAGGTATCGTAGAAATAAGTCAGGTAGGTACCCAACTGACTGACCCCAAAGAACGCCACCGACAGGACCAGCTCCGCAGCGACCAACTGGCCGAGCGTCAGCTGTCCCTGGATCACGAGCCACCCGCCAAGGCCGAGCAGCGCGGCGCTGGCGGCGGCGTAAAGCATCAGGAAGCTGACAGTCTGGGCAAAGTGGCGGCGGAAGTGCTTGCGGTGCGCGGACACGTAATCGCAGGTCGATTCATCCGTACGCCGCAGGGCGTAGGCAATGTGCTCATCGGATTTGAAGTATCCGTTCGAAGCCCCGAGCCCTTGCACCCACGCGGCGGAGCGGTGCTTCGCTTGGCTTAACTCAACGGCGGTCCGGATCGCCGCCGGGCCCCAGATCATCCAGATCGCCCAGATGAGCGAGGAGACCACGATGTTGAACATCAAAAACCACGGGTGGTAGAAACTCGTCAGTACAAAGCCGACCAACACTTGCAAGATGACCGTGAAGCCGCCGACCATCAGTACGGGGACGGCCTTTTGCACCTGCATGATGTCGAAGTAGCGGTTGAACAGCGCGCCGCGTCCTTCGTCGAGGAAGAAGGGGTTCTGCGCGTAGAGGGCGATGAGCGAGATTTCTGAGACCAGCCGCGCATAGAACCGACGCGAGAAGATCTCCATCAAGTGCACGCGCAGGGCGTTCATTAGTCCGGACCCGACGAGGAGCAGGAACAGCGTGATTGAGAGGACCACGAGAGGCACCGCGAGGCCGGTATAGCCCACGGCATTAATCAAAACCTGGACCGCGATGGGTGTCGCAAGCGAAAGGAGGCTGATGCCAATACCGTAAACGGCCGCGAGGCCGAGGAACCCGCGTTCGGTCTTCAAAATGTCGATCACGAGGCCGACAATGTGTCGTGCCGAGAGCTGATGATGTCCGTCTGCCACGCGACCTCCTAACCAATGGGAACCGATGAAACGCTACTGCTGAGCACCGAAATACAGGGGTTGCTCAATCACGGTCCGAATATAGGTTCGCTCCCGTCGGTGTGAACATGGCCTAGGCGCGCACGCGGGCCGGCTGAACACGCTGCCGGAAACAATGACCGTGATAATTGTCGTTTGTTCTTAATACGTTTATCACCGCGTTGGGTATGAAATCTTTTTGGGGGTAGGGCGCTTTGATAGGAAATTCCTTTCGCAAAGCACTTCGTTTTATCGCTTTTTCCGCTGGCCTGATCGCTTTGGGCGGCTGTCCGGGCGGTGGAGGTGGCCCCGGCGCGCCCATCACCCCTCCGCCAATGGGCGGCGGAGGCAACCCCGGCGGCTCGGTTCCTGACTGGACGATGGGTGTTTTTGAGCCCGCAAGCACCTTTAAGGACCGATGCGAAGCGCCCCGGACCGGGGTCGACATCGAAGGCAATCCTTTCCCCGATCGAACCGGCTCAACCACCCTCGAGAATTTCTGGCTGCGTTCGTGGACCGAGGAAACATACCTCTGGAATGACGAGGTCACTGACCGCGACCCACGAACTTTTGATGATCGCCTCGAGTATTTTGACCTGCTGCGCACGTTCGAGGTGACCCCGTCCGGCGAGGACAAAGACGATTTCCACTTCGCCCAGACGACGGAAGAGTTTTTGCAGTCGCGAACATCGGCCCCCACCGCGAGTTACGGGGTCAGCTTTGCGGCCCTCTCGACGACCCCGCCGCGCGACTTTCGCGTCCGCTACACAGACGCCAACACCCCTGCGTCGACTTTGGACGAGAACGGCTTGCCGCCCTTCCTCAGGGGCGCGCGGATCGTTGAGATTGATGGCGCAGATTTCATCAACGGCGACGATGTCGATACCCTGAACGATGGCCTTTTCCCCGCCACAGCGGGTGAGAGCCACGATTTCTTGATGCGCGATCCCGACGGGACGGAAAGGTTGGTCACGCTCATCTCCGCGGACTTGGCCCGCGACCCGGTCAACCGTGTCGAGGTGATCGAGACCCCCAGCGGACCCGTCGGCTATGTCCTCTTCAACACGTTTAGTCCGTTCGCGTCGGAAGCCGATATCGTTGAAGCTTTTGAGGAGCTGTCGGCGGAGGGTGTGACCGACCTGGTGCTCGACCTGCGTTACAATGGCGGCGGCCTTTTGGCGGTGGCATCGCAGCTGTCCTACATGATCGCCGGGCCCGCATTCACGACCGGCCGGACCTTTGAGCAGCTTCGGTTCAACGATGATGCTGGCGCGTTCAACCCCGTGACGGGCGAGCCGAATGATCCGATCCCGTTCTTTAGTGAAACACTGGGTTTCTCGCTCAGTGCCGGAGCACCGTTGCCGGATCTGCGGGATGTCAATCGGGTCTTTATTCTGTCCACGGAGTCCACGTGCAGCGCGAGTGAAGCGGTGATCAACGGTCTGCGCGGTGTCGATTTCGAGGTCATTTTGATCGGCGATACGACGTGCGGAAAACCTTTCGGGTTTTTCCCGCAAGACAATTGCGGCATCACCTATTTCACCATTCAATTTCAGGGTACCAATGACCAGGGTTTCGGCGACTTTGCCGACGGTTTCATTCCGATGGATTCGCCTGATCCCTTCGGTGTACGGATCGACGGGTGTCAGGTTGTCGATGACCTGACCGGCACCCTCGGCGATCCTGGCGAGAAGCTGCTCAGCGCGGCGTTGTCGTTCCGGGAGACGGGGTCGTGTCCGGCGGGGCTTGCGGCAGAGGCGTCACTGCCGCGTTCGGGTCCTCAGAGTTCTGCGGATGATCCTATGGCGATCACGCTTCCGCTCGATGTTCCGGGGACGAATCTCGATATGCGCACGCCAGGAGACGCACCATGATCACACGGATCACCGCTGCCGGCTCGGTTTTCCTCGCAGCGGCTTGCTCGGGCCTTCCTGAAGAGCCGGTTCCGCCGCCGCTTCCCGCGCGACCGGGCATCTTGGCCGGCGATGACCTCCCCGCCGTCCGGGCGCTGCTGCGTGAGGACAATCCCTCCGCTAGCTTTGGCCTGCCCGACGGAACGACATCGTCCGTTCTCGTCATGTTGCCGCCGCCGCTTTCCGATAAAGAGCTGATGAGCCCAGCGCGGCCCGTGGTCTTTGATATCCTCATCGACGCAGAAGGCTGTTACCTCGATCGGCGCGATACGCCGGACGTTGTTCGGCTCATCGATATTCCGTGCACGCCTTATCGCAGGCCGCGCCGTTAGCCCGAACAGCTGGCCCCGCCCAAAACGCAGAATCGTGAGCAGTGCGGGTGGTTGAGGCGAACGCTCTGTGACGCTTCCGCAAGGCTCTCTCCGAGATCGAATTCTTCGTCATAGGGTAGGAGCGTGCATGCCGCCACGCGCGTCGTGGCCTCTCCTTTGCGCTTCACCACCATGCGGCTTGAAGAGCACATCACCGCCTGCTTCGGGAGGTTCAAAATCCCCCAACATGCCTCGCTGATCTCAGGTGTGTCGAGGGTGGCGTCCATCTCCGGAAAGAGCACCAATTGTTCAGGGTTCGTCACATCGACAGCAAGGTCGAGCGTCCGAAACAGCGCCGCATAGCCTGCTTGCGCATCCTCAAGGCTCTCATCCGCAAGCTGACGCCCCGCCACGGCAATCTGCGCCTGCTGCTCCCGCAGCCACCTGAGCCCTTCGAGCGCCTTGTCCCAGGAGTTCTTGCCGCGCTCGGCCTCATGCTTGTCCTGGGTGTGGTGATCGAGGCTAACGCGGAACACCAACCGCTCGCCGGCTTGGGAAATAATCTGCGCGAGCGGCTTCGCGAAGCGCTGCATCGGGCGCATGGCATTGGTCAGTATAAGGACGTGAAAGCCGCGCTCTAAGCACATCTCGATGATGGGGAGCATATCGCGGTTCATGAACGGCTCACCGCCCGTGAACGCGATGGTCTTCGTCCCAAAGCCATCCCGCTCAATCTCATCGAGGTACCGCTCCACCTCCGCCGTGGTGATATAGACCAGCGCGTCATTGACGGGCGAGCTTTCGATATAACACCCAGCACAGGAGAGATTGCACAGCGTCCCCGTGTTGAACCAAAGCGTGTCGAGCCCAAACATCGGTACCAAAGCGCGCTCGGTGCCGTCTTTGGTGATCTCGGGATGGGCGAACTTGCCCTCTTCGAGTTGATCACCCTCCCTTCGAAAGGGAGACACGGCTGGTTCCAGCTGCGCCGCCATGGGCAAAGACTCCGATCTGCCAAAGGCAAGATTTCGCTCAAAACGTAACCTTGCAGCGTCCTCAACGAACCTGTCAAAGGAGAAGTTCTCGCGCCGAGTCGGTGCGCTGATGAGAAAGAAATGTCAGGCGCGGCGTCGCGTCACCAAGGGGCCCCTCATGAATCTCGAAAATTCACAGCAGTATTATGGCAAGGTCTTGGCCAGTTCCGATGATCTTAAGACGGATGCATGTTGTACGCTCGAAGCGCCGCCGGTTGCGGTTCGCGAGGCGCTGGCCAATGTCCACGAAGACGTGACCAGCCGCTATTACGGCTGTGGTCTCGTTGCACCCGAGGCGCTTGAGGGCCTGTCGATCCTGGATCTCGGGTCGGGCACGGGGCAAGACGCCTATGTGCTGGCCCAGCTGGTCGGGCCGAAGGGCCGGGTGGTTGGCGTGGACGCGACCCCGGAGCAGCTGGCGATCGCCAACGGCACGAAAGCGTGGCATGCGGATCGCTTCGGGTTCGACAATGTCTCGTTCCTCGAAGGCGATATTGAGCGCCTCGGTGATTTGCCCCTCGATGCCGGGAGTTTCGACGTCATCGTCTCGAACTGCGTGATCAATCTGGTTGCTGACAAACCTGCGGTGTTCCGCGAAGCGTTCCGTCTGCTCCGCCAGGGGGGCGAGCTTTACTTCTCCGACGTCTACGCCGACCGGCGCATTCCCCAAGCGCTTCAGCGCGACCCTGTCCTGCACGGCGAGTGCATTTCCGGCGCGCTGTATTGGGGCGACTTCGACCGGCTCGCCCGCGAGGCAGGCTTTGACGACCCCCGCCTGGTGACCGATCGGCCGCTTGCCATCGGCGACGCTGAGCAGCAGGCCAAAGTGGAGGGCTACCGGTTCACGTCGGCGACCTATCGCCTGTTCAAGGTAGAGGGGCTGGAGCGCCAAAACGAAGACTACGGACAAGCGGTGCGGTATCTTGGGTCGATCCCTGGCCATGCGCAATCGCTCGCATTTGATGGCCGGTTCACGTTTGACACTGGTCGCCCCGTGCCTGTGTGCGGCAACACCTTCCTGATGCTCCAGCAAAGCCGGTTCGCCGATCACTTTGATTTTATGGGCGATACAGAAGTCCATCACGGACCGTTCCCAGGCGCTTCCCGCAGCTATCCTTACACGGACTCAGCCGAACCCGCCGCAGCGGGCTGTTGCTAAGCCTGTGACCAAGCGGGTTTTGGTAACGGGCGCCGCGGGCCTTCTCGGCGGCGAGATCTGCGGTTTGCTGCAGGAAAGTGGCTGTACCGTCACGGGGCTGCTCAATCGTCATCCTGAGGTCATGCGCAATGACGGCACGCCGGTTGAGGATATAGCCCGCGTCCGCGGCGATATCACCAAGCCGCAACTCGGTCTGGGTCAGGACGATTACGACCGTCTATGTGCGGACATCGATCTTGTCGTCCACTGCGCCGCCGTGACGGACTTCACAGCCGAGACCGATCTTCACCGTGCCGTCAATATAGACGGTACTCAGAATATCCTTACCCTGTGCGAAGCGGGGGGCTTGCCGCTCCTCCACGTCTCAACAGCCTATGTCGCGGGTGATCGCCAGGGGACAATCCTCGAGTCCGAGCTCGACGAGGGCCAAGACTTCACCAACGGCTACGAGTCGACAAAATTCGAGGCAGAAAAACGTGTCCGCGCCAGCTCAGTGCGGTGGGCAATTGCGCGTCCCTCGATTGTGCTCGGCGATTATGGGACAGGACGTATACGGAGTTTCGATACGATCTACCCGATCCTGAAAGTCTTCGCCGAAGGCTGGGTTCGGACGATGCCTGCTCTGCCTGACGCAACGCTCGATCTTGTACCGATTGACTATGTCTGCCGCGGTGTCGTCGAGATGGCCGAGCGCTTCGACGAGGCGGAAGGAAAGACATTTCATCTGTGTGCGTCTGAGCCAACCCCGATGCGCGCGTTTCCCAAAACCCTGTCGCAGTTTGAGGGTCTGTCCTTCCCCGAATGGGTTGCGCCTGAGACCTTCACCATCGAAGCACTCCGACCCTCCGAGCGCCGGTTTTTTCAAAGAGGTGCAGAGGTTTACGCACGATACTTCAGCCGTAATCCTCGCTTCCATGACACCGGATTTCGAAAGTTCTCCGGGCGGCACTGTCCCCCTACGGATGAAGACTGGTGGGCGCGGATTGTTCAGTACACCCTTGAAGCGGGCTTCATCAAACCACGAGCCAAGAAACGGGCCTAGTCGATGCGTGTGGTGATTTTGGCGCGGTGGCCTGAGCCGGGCAAGTGTAAGACGCGGCTCATCCCAGCGATTGGGCCAGCGGCTGCCGCACGCCTTCATCGTACGTTAGCGGAGCATACAGTTTCCGTCGCGCGGCAATCTAGGCTGCAATTCGAACTCTGGGGGACCGGGGCCGACGAACAGGCGTTCCACGACTGGCTCGGCCCGTTGAAGTTTGCACCACAGCCGGCCGGTGACCTGGGTGATAAATTGAGAGCGGCGTCAGAGCCGCATCCAGTGATCTTTCTGGGTACGGATGCTCCCGACCTTACGCCGGACCTTCTTCAATCCGCCGCTTACGCGCTGGAGCAGCATCCAGCGGTCATTGGTCCGGCAGAGGATGGCGGCTATTGGACACTCGGCCTTCGCCGACCGGTAGATGGTGTGTTTACGGATATTCCGTGGGGGACGGGTACTGTCTATAAAACAACCTTGTCTGCCTTCGAAGCCGCAGGCACCATCCCGCACGTCTTGCCGACGCTAGCGGATCTTGACCGACCTGAGGACCTTTACCGGTGGCCACATCTTCTCGCGTAGCCCCCGTCGCGCTGGTCATCCCAACGCTCAACGAAGAAAAAGCGTTGCGCCCGCTGGCGCGTAACATCGCTGCACTCGACCCGAAGCCGAGCGAAGTCATCGTTGTTGACGGTGGGAGTACGGATCATACCGTAGACGTTGCAAAAGAGCTTGGCTTTTGCGTCGTCGAGCAAACGCCAGCCGGTCGGGCGCGCCAGATCAACCGCGGTGTGGACGAAACACATACGGAGCATATCTGCGTACTCCACGCCGATACGGCGCTGCCGCTCGACGCAATAAATGTGATCGATCAAACACTTGAGGACCCTAAGACGGTTCTCGCGGGGTTCACGGCAATTTTATGCGGGGAGAGACAAACCCGCTGGGTTACCAGCCTCCATAACTGGCTGAAAACATGGTATGCGCCGCTTTTGTTCCGTCCCCACCTCTTCGTGCGTGGCTGCCGTCTCCTGTTCGGTGATCATGCGATGTTCTTTAAGCGGAGCGCTTTCCTCGCCGTGGGCGGGTGTGATCCTCAGATGAAAGTGATGGAAGAGGCGGACCTCTGTATAAAGATGACCGCGCGTGGCCGGATTAGGCTTGTTGACCGTATTGTGCAGACCTCAGACCGGCGGATTGCGGCCTGGGGGCCACTCAAAGCGAACTGGATTTACCTCAAGGTGGGGATCCGCTGGGGTTTGGGCCAGCGCCGTGGCCTCGACAATCAGTATCCCGACGTTCGCTGATCGAACATAAGCGATCGCTAAGCCTGCGCAACACGTAACACAGCGTCGACGCAAGTTTTCCATTTGGCCAGACGCTGCGCTCGTTCGTCGTCACCCATCGCGAAAGAAAATGTTCTGTCCACTGACGCGAGACTTTGAACGTCTTTCAGCGACGAAAATACTCCGGCCTGTAAGAATGCTAAATACGCGGCACCCAGCGCCGTTGTCTCCAAAACCTTGGGCCTGGACACGGTTAAGCCAAGAATATCAGCAAGTTGCTGCACAAACCAGTCATTCGCCACCATCCCGCCGTCGACGCTCAGGCCTGAGATCGGCATTCCGTCGGCTTTCATCGCTTCGATAAGATCATTGGTCTGATAAATGACACCTTCGAGCGCGGCGCGCGCCAATTCGTCCGGCCCCGTTGCGCGCGTCATTCCGAAAATTGCTCCGCGTGCGTCGGCCGACCAATGGGGTGCGCCTATGCCGGTGAAGGCAGGAACCATGATGACGTCTGCGTCGCTTTGCGCACGTGCTGCCCGCTCAGCCGTTTCACGAGCCGAATCCAACACGCCCAGTTCGTCGCGGAGCCATTGCACGGCGGCGCCCGCGATAAAGATCGAACCCTCAAGGGCGTACGTTGTTTCCCCGTTGATACGATACGCCACGGTCGAAAGCAGTCGGTGCTCGGAAAGTTTTACTCGATCGCCGGTGTTGGCAAGAACGAAGCACCCCGTGCCGTAAGTGGCCTTCATCGAGCCTGGCGCGAAACAGGCTTGACCCACGGTCGCGCCCTGTTGGTCCCCGACCACCCCGCGCAGGTTCAGCGGTTTGCCGAAAAGCTCCGCATCCGTTGTTCCAAAGTCATCGGCGCTATCCCGGACGTCTGGAAGAATTGCGCGCGGTATACTGAAGAGGTTCAGGAGATCGTCATCCCATTCCTGGGTATGAATATTAAAAAGGCTGGTACGACAGGCATTTGTCGCATCCGTCGCGTGAACCTTACCCCCGGTTAGCCTCCAGACGAGGAACGTGTCGATCGTCCCTGCCGCAAGGTTGCCAGCTTCCGCCGCGTTCCGTGCGCCCTCAACGTGATCGAGGATCCAGGCAAGCTTTGACGCGGAAAAGTAGGGGTCAAGCAGCAATCCTGTGCGTTCCTTAATGAGGGCTTCGTGGCCTGCATCGGCAAGGTCTGTGCAGTATGCTGAGGTCCGGCGATCTTGCCAAACGATGGCGTTATAAATGGGTTTGCCGGTCTTTCGGTCCCAGACGACAATCGTTTCGCGCTGGTTGGTGATCCCTATACCCATAACCCGATGACCCTGCGACTCCGCGTACTTGAGGGCTGCCTGTGCTGTTGAGAGGACGGATGACCAGATGGCTTCCGGGTCATGTTCGACGTGACCTTCGGCAGGATAGATTTGAGGGAACTCCTCCTGCGCCGTCGCCAACATCGTGCCGCCGGAAGAGAAGACGATCGATCGTGAAGACGTCGTACCCTGATCAATCGCAAGAATTGCATCACCCATCGTGCTGTCTCCCTCGGCGGCTTGGTCGCACTTTCTAACGCCGCCGGTATCTCTCATATATTGAGTTGGAGGTCACCAATGATCCGCATCGTCTATGACGGAGACTGCCCGTTTTGCGCCAATTACATGCGGTTTGCGCAGCTCCGCCGCCGCGTTGGCGAGGTGGAATTAATTGACGGGCGCGTCGCTGGCGATATCGTTGATGCCTACGCCGCGCGGGGTTTTGAAATCGACGAGAGCTTTATCGTCGATACCGGCGATGTCGTGTTGACGCACGGCGATGCATTGCGTTTCATCCACACCAATCTTGCGCCGCGTTGGACGGGGCTGCCTTATCTAACGCATCCGGAGCTTTTGAAGCGCGTTTATCCGTCACTCCGCGGTATACGGAATGGCACGCTTAAAGCCTTAGGCATTTCGCCGATCCGCCCAGCGGGCAAGTCCCTGAAGGCTGGGCCGAAGGCGCAAAAAGACTGCGTACAGAGCGTTGAGCGCACCTCTAGTGGGAGCGAACCGGCCGAGCGCGCCAACAAAGCCTAATCCTGGAAGCCGAGCATAAGCTTCGGTGAAGGCACGCGCACCGTCGACGATATCGCCGTTGGGCAACCGCGCGTGAAAACGTGCGAGGAGCGCTTGGCGATCGACCGCACAACTGATCGGCGCGTCAGGATCGGCAACATTCTCAAACGCCAAACGATCGCGCCGATCAAGGCGCCGCAAAAGAGCGATCTCCCGCACGCAAAGCGGGCAGGCGCCATCGTAAAAAACGGTCACTTCGCTTGTCATATTGAGTACTTGGGCTCCCGCTGTTCAAACGCCAATGCGGCAACGCGCCTCTTAGTCGGTGCCGCGCGCGAGCCGGATCCCGGTGAACTGCCAGCGTGCATGGGGCGGGAAAAAATTGCGATAGCTGGCCCGAATGTGGCCAGGCGGCGTCGCACAACTTCCGCCCTTTAAGACCAGCTGCGACGACATAAATTTGCCGTTATATTCACCCAGCGCGCCCTCCATCGGTCGGTAACCGGGGTATGCAGAATAAGCGCTCTGCGTCCAGTCCCACACTGATCCGTAGGCTGATCCCAGTCTTTGATCACGCCCGGCCAAACGCGGATGAATGATACCGTCAGGATCGAGCCACTGCGCGTCGTTGGGGTCCTCGCCGACCAACGCGCGCTCGAGTTCTGCCTCGTAGGGCAGCCGCGCCTGGGCCCAACTTGCGAAGGCGAACGCTTCGTAGGCGGAGATGTGGGTTAAGATGCGGTCACGGCGTAGGGGGACAAGGCCGTGAAGAGTGAACTCAAACCAGTCACCATCGATAAAGTGCCAATAGAGAGGGCAGTCGACGCCCTCTGACTGGAGCCAGTCCCAGCCATCTGAAAGCCACAGCGATGGATTGCGATAGCCGCCATCGTCCATAAAATCGAGGAACTGCCCAGCGGTCACAGGTGTTCCGTGCAACTCGTAATCTTCAAGCCAAACGCGATGGCGAGGGGTCTCATTGTCAAACGCAAACCCTTGTTCGTGCGCGCCTATTTCCGTTAAGCCGCCTTCGTAGGCGATCCACCGTTCATTCGCCGCCGCCACTGTTTCGCCATCTTCTCGCCAGCCGTGCTCGCCCAAGGGAAAGGCCTCTGGAAAGATCGGGTTCAAACCGAACGCGGCCTTAATGTCCGTACACAAAAGTTCCTGGTGCTGTTCTTCATGGTGGCAACCAACCGTCAGGAGCTCCGCCATCTCCGCCCAGCAATCGTCTGAGATGGAATGGATGAGGCGAAGAACACGCTCGGTGATGTCTTCTCGATAAAGCAGGATCTCTGCCGGGGAGGGGCGAGAAAGAAGCCCACGATTCATCCGTGGCCACCGTTCGCCCACGGCTTCGTAATAGCTATTGAAAAGGTATCTATACTGAGGGTGATGCGCCTCATAGTTTTCGGAGAAAGGCCCGAGGATAAACTCTTCAAAGAACCATGTGGTGTGGGCGAGGTGCCAACGAACGGGGCTGGCGTCGGGCATTGCCTGAAGCACCATATCTTCGGGGGTCAAGTGGCGCGCCAATTGCTCCGAACGCTTACGAATAACGGCGAACCGGTGGGCCAGCGCTGACCGCTCTCCATCGTTCGGCGCGTCCTGTCCACGGACAGACGTTCTGCCCGCCATAGCGGACCTCCCGGGCGCGTTGCCCTGCTGCGCATCCGGAAAGTGACACACTTTCCGGCCCTCGTTCAACCCTCCACCGGGCGAACGACCTCCATAACGAGCCACCAGCCGCCCAGCAGAGCGCTCTAGCAGACTGACCGAAGCGCCTCTGCGCCCTCAAACCCCCTCTGGTTTTGAGTCAACGGTCGCGAAACCGGTAAGTAAACGCAGCACCCGCAAAGAGTGCCAGCATGTGCCCCGGCTTTGGATAACCTGCAAAAACAAGGTCTAAGCCGAGCGCGGGAAAGAGGGCAAGGCCGATCGCGGCGAACGCCAAGCGCCCTTTAAGCCGACCACGGATCGCCAGGACACAGGCGCATCCAACAAAGGTGAAAACGGCTTGGGAAGCGCCCGATCCGATATTGTACGGGTACGGAACCTAGACCGGGCTGATCAGCGTCGCAACGCCCCCGGCAACAGCCCATAAGACAAGTGTACAGATGAAGCCAAGGTGGCGTTCGACAAGTCCGCCGACCATTAACAGGCATCCGGCGTTGTAGAGCATGTGCGGCGACTTCACGTGCACCAGCTGTGCCGTAAAGAACCGCCAGATCTCGCCATCAGCAAGATCAGTATACCGCACACCGCCCCATCGACCGAGGTCGACTATCGGCACCGTACTGAACAAAACACCATTTACCTTGAAGGACACATAGACCGAGGCGACAAAAGTAACGACCGCCAAAGTAGACGAAGCAAACGGCCAAGAGGGCGCCTTTGTCATTGTCTTTAATCCGTCTCCCACGCTAAAGGGCAGGCAATCCAAACTCGCTTACGCCTCTTTCCGGGATCTCAATTACTTCGTCGAATCTCTAACCCGGATCTAGGCTGACAGTCCTTCCAACCCTCATAAATGCTGAACAGGAGCCTGTCGTACATCCAACTTGGCAAACTATCGCGTTTCTACGTTGCTGCGACATTGTTAGACCAAAGTAGAAATGCGTTAGGCTGAGCAAAATAGAGATGCGACGGTGTGCTTTCTATATTTACGCGAGAGTACTTTGGCGTTTCCTTATTGTCGATGCGTAGCCGTCAGGGGCGCGGCTCGGCCCACCCAAAGGCCGAGAGCCGCGACCCACGGCGTTGGGTGCGGAGAGCCCCGCCGCGACGCGGCGCTATCAGAAGAGTGGTTCAGCTGTTTTCGCCCTGGTACTCCGTTGTTCTCGTCTAGGATCATGGGGGCGGCAATACTGCATTCGTGCAGCACTACGTTTCTTTCCGCTATCATCAACTGTGACTACTTCGCAAAGAAACGGATCACCCAAATCTTCGCCAAATCTTGTAGTTGGTGGGGTGGAGGTGTCAAATTCAAGTCGAACTATGCATTGTTTGACCCAATCACGTTGAAGCCCTTGTCGCTCAAGCATCTCATAAAACTGTTCTTGGTATTGATGAATGATTGTATGTAGTAGCGCGCCGACCGGATCGATGCTTCGCTTTGTAAGGCTAAGTGTCATTTCTAGCGACTCGCACAAATTCGCATAGCGGTATAGGACACCAATACCCCAATAACCGCATATATCATTATTTCGACTAATGAATGAATGACAAAAATCATTCGCTAAACCTTGTAATTGCTTTCTTCGTCCCATCAATCTCACTAACCCTTGCTATTTATATCCTTTTTTAGAGAAAAGGGTCCGACACTATATATTGGGCGCATTCTCGTCAACGCCGCACATGCCGAGTCTATTGGCCTGAAGCACTTTTTTGAAAGATGTTCTTCCCCTGCCCACGTCTTTTGGGGGTTCGCTTGCTGCGTGTCACCTGGCGGTGTTTCTGTTTCTCAGCGATCATCTCGAGGACGGGGCCAAGGCGTTTGTTCTCGACGATGGCAGCGCGGTTGACCTCGCGGATCTTATCGAAGGTTCGGTAGGGCAGCACCACGCCTTGATACTCGATCTCTAGCCGTCCATCGGGGTAGTCACAGACTGTCATCCGCTTGCGCGGCAGCTCTTTGGTGATCTCGCTTTCTTCGAGGATAAACATGACCTTGTCGTAGAGCAGGGTGAGGCTGTGCGCTATGACGTGACGCACATCGCGCCGTCCAACACCTCATGTGGGGCGAGGGGACGGTGCATATTCTTGCGGTTCTTCGCAGGCTTTTCGAACCGGCTGTTGTAGTCGGTCGTGAAGGCTTCAGCGAAGGCATTGGCGCCTCAATCGTGGAGATGCTGCGCAGGCGCAGCTCTTTCACGAGACGATCTTGCAAGGTGCGATTGGCCCGTTCGACCCGGCCTTTGGCCTTGGGGTGTGTTCGCGCAGATGATGTCAATGTTGAGCTCAATCAGGGCGCGTCCAAACTGGGTCGTCCCATCACACAGGCTCCGCGCCTCACCGCAAAGCCGCGTGGGCGCCTCGAATTTCGCACTTCGGATTTGAATCCACCCCGGTGTATGCTTTCACGCGCACAATTTGCATTGTCGCAAACAGACTCAGCCGTTGAGGTAGTTCCAAACGCTGGCGATGACGACGGAGCCTTCGCCGACGCCAGCGGCGACGCGTTTTGTGGATCCGGCGCGGACATCACCGACGGCGTAAATGCCAGGTGCGGATGTGGCATACGGAGAATTGCACGTCTCCGATACACCTGTGATGACGAAACCCTTATCGTCCATTGCAACCGAATCGCCGAGCCATGAAGTCATCGGTGCGGCGCCAACCATGACGAAAAGTGCCGGCGTTGCGAGGTCGCGTTGTTCGCCTGTTGATTTGTTCCTGATACAAATCGACTCGAGATGATCATTCCCGCTAAGGGCCGCACACTCACTTTCGAAGTGAATAGAAATCCGCGGGTCCTGTTCAAGCCGGTTTGAGAGGTAGGCTGACATTGAGTCCGCGAGTGCTTTTCCGCGAACCAAAACATGGACGTGCTTCGCCGTTCGGCTCAGGTACATGGCCGCCTGTCCTGCGGAATTGCCGCCGCCGATGACGACCGCTTCCGAGCCTCGGCAGTGGCGCGCTTCAAGATCCGTCGCTGCGTAAAAGACACCTTGGCCCTCGAAGTCTTCAAGGCGGTCGAGCGGTAGACGCCTATACTGAACGCCCGTCGCGACGACCACGGCCCGCGATTGGATCTCCTCCCCGTCGTCGAGCGTCAAGCAATAGCTCTCATCGTCGTTCCGCCGTATACCGACGACACGTCGCGGCATGACGAACCGTGTCCCAAGCCGCATAGCTTGAATTTCGCCGCGAAAACAGAGATCTGCGCCGGAAATACCGGTGGGAAAACCCATATAGTTTTCAATTCGGCTCGAGCTCCCGGCTTGGCCGCCGATCACTTGGTCTTCAATCACCAGCGCCGATAAACCTTCCGCACCCGCATAAACGGCTGCCGCAATCCCTGCAGGTCCCGCGCCGATGATGACGACGTCGAACTGGTCCTCTCCCGCGAGCGTTAGGTCCAGCCCGAGAAACCGCGCCAAACCGCGCGGCGTCGGGTTCTCAACAACCTTATCGGCACCGTAGAGCAAAACGGGTTGATCAAGGGGAAGCCCAGCCCGCGTCAGCACACGATCAGCGTCCTCCGAACCAAGATCAAATCGCCGCATCGGGATCTTGTTGCGCGACGCAAAACCGGCAACACGGCCAAGTGCTAAGTCACGCTCTGCTCCGACGATCGTCAGCACACTCGCCTGTTCTTCGAACGTCCGCCGCCGACGCGCCGCATACACCGTAATGATGATGTCACTCATCTCCGGCACGTTCGCCATGAGCTCAAGCATAGGCGCACGCGGAACAACCGTACACCGTGTATCTTGCGCAGCGCGCAGCGCCATCGTCCATCGACCACCGTTGAGAAACGCAATCTCGCCAAGGTATTGCGTCGGTCCAATCGTGGCTTCGATCGCACGTTCGAGCGTGTCGGGATCAACAACCTCAATCTCACCCTCTTCGCAAAAGATGAACGCGTCCATCGGATCGCCTGGACGAACGACCATCTCGCCAGCGGCATAGCGGCGCTCCGTCCCGCGCTCGCGGATCAGCGCCACATGCTCATCCGCAAGCGGCGTCCGCTGCATTTGGCGCAAGTCTTGGGCTAGCGTTTCCATCGCGGGGCCTCCTCACCGTGTCGTGTCGCCGTCGAGAGCACGGTCTCAGCCCACTCGGCTAATCCGGTCAACTGTCCGGAAGGCGCGATGCATCGGTGCAAGCCAGCAAAGTTGGGGGCGTTCAAACGCCCACGGACTAAAGTGCACCCGTCGCGCTGAGAAGAAGAAACTCGGCAACAGCGAGGTCTCGCCGCGCTGCGATCAGCGCTACATCCGCATCCGTTTTCTCACGATCCGCATCCAGAACATCAAGCCGTGTCCGGCGGCCACTCCGAAACTCAGCGGCGACTCCCTCCGCCGCGGTCGAAGCCGCGCGAACTTGTGCTTCGCGTGCAGCCAGCGCCGCGCGGCCGGCCACCACATTCGTCCACGCCGCGATCGTTTCTTCACGGATGGCTCGGCGCGTTTGCAATGCAAGGCTCTTCGCTGCGTCGGCTCGGCGTTGTGCCGCACGGGTCCGGGCATAGCCAGAGCCGCCGCTGAACAGGTTCCATCGGCCCTGAAGGCTCACGGTCACCTGCTCTGCCTCGCCGAGCTCAATCCCAAACCGCTCGTTGTCCAAGTAACCGGCCGTGGCATTGAGACTCACTTGGGGAAGAAGCTGACCCCTCTCTGCGCGCACCACTTGGCGGGCAGCCTCCGCACGCTGATCACTCGCATTGAGCTGCGGATTTTCCGCCAAGGCGCGCTGCAGCGCTTCGTCCAGATCAGCAGGTAGCGCAGCAGGCGCCGCGGGCAGCGTGAGAACGTCTGGGGCAGCAACCCCGAATAGTGCTTGAAAGCTCGCCAACGAACGTTGCAAGGCACCTTGCGCAGCAATCCGCTCGGCCGAAGCGCCTGCAAATCGTGCTTCAGACTGCTGAACATCCGTACGCGTTGCCAGTCCCGCGCGGCGCCGCGCGACGCTTTCTTCTAGTCGGCCGCGCACAACCTCTTCATTAGCGCGTCGCTCTCTCAACACTGCGCGATCACGCACAACGTCTGCAATCGCAGCAGCGCCGGCGACGATGAGGCGCTGGCGGTCACCGTCATAGGAGGACCGGGCCTCACGGGCTTGCGCACGCGCCGCGCCAACGGAGCCGCCAATGCGGCCCGAGGTAAAGAGCGCTTGAGTAACAGAAGCCGCGGCCTGGGTCGGCTCACGCGTCGCCGACAAGGTACCCGGAACACCGTTGATCTGGAAACTCTCATCAACGCGGCTGGTCGAAGCTTCGATGGCGATTTGCGGTAGAAATGCTCCGCGTGCGGCGGTAAGATCCGCACGCGCCGCTTGCGCTTGCAGCTCAGACGACTGCAACTGCGGATTCTCTTCAACCAATTGACGCAGCAAGGCTTCTGTCGTTTGGGCGATCGCCGCAGAGGGCATAAAAGCTGCGGCCAGCGCCAAAAATCTAAGCCGGGACATAAGCGCCTCCAAAGCTCTCGGGCTGCTCATCGAACGACGCCACCGGACGGCTCCGTGTAAAGAGCAAGAAAAACTGCGGTACAAAGAAGAAGGAAATCACCGTCGAAAGCACCACTCCGCCCGCGATTGCCGTGGCGAACGGCGGCCAAAATCCCCCTTCTGAGAGGATCAGCGGCAAGAAGCCTGCGAACGTCGTCACCGTCGTCGATGTGATGTGGCGCGAGGTCTCCAACACACCGTCGCGCACGGCGATCCTATCCCCCGCCACAGCTTGGGGGTTGGCTTTGAGCGTCGCGATAATGATGATCGCAGCGTTAATCGCGACCCCCATCAAACCCATCAGTGCAATGATCGGTTGGAAGCCAAACGGGTATCCGAAGAGAACCAAGCTCAGCATTCCTAGACCAATCGATAGACCCGCAACCATGATCACCACCGAACCCAAGCGGAAGCTGCCAAAGGTCAAAACCACCACCGCAATGACAGCGGTCACGATCAGGCCGACAGAGGCCAACAACGCGCCGACAGCGTCTGACCGTGCCTCGGCGTCCCCTCCGTACCCGTATGAATATCCTGGCGGGAGGACGAAACGACCCTCTGCCACCGCTTTTTCAAAGGCTTCGACGACGGGCGACGCCAATTCACCAGCGCGAACAAAGGCTAACACCGTATTCACCCGCTCGCCTTCGTACCGGGTAATCGACGCGGCCGACGGCTCAAGCTTGAGTTCGCCTAGGCTTAAAAGCGGCGCACCAATTTTGTTCGTACCCGGCACGGATAAGACGCTTGAGGCCATCTCGTCGATCGATGATCGCGCCTCTTGATCGAGCCGAACAATAACGGGTACGTTGCTTTCTCCTTCCAACACAGAGCCGCCTCGAACGCCTTGGAGCTTCGCCGTCAAACCGCTTGCGACGTCCGTCAAGCTTAGCCCAGCGGCACGCGCGGCCGCCTCATCGGCATCGAACCACAGCTTCGGCTCTCCGCCGGAAAGCGATGCCGACGTCAACGCCACTTCAGGGCTTTGGGAGAGGATCAGTCGGGCCTCTTCGCCCAACCGACGGAGTTCGCTCAAATCCCGCCCACGTATACGGAGTTCAAAGGGAGCCGGTGTCGGCGGCCCCTGCACCAAAACCCGCACATTTACCCGCACGTTGGGCAGCGCCGCCGATAGCGAATCCTGAAGTTCGTTGATCAGCGCTTCAATTCCATCGATTCGATCCGCAGTGACCATGGCCTCTGCAAAGCTCTTCACGCCGTCTTGGTTAGGTATAATATTGTAATAAAACGGCATTACTGAGCCGCCCACGAACCATTCCGCTGACATGATACGTGGATCACGCTCGAGAAATGCATCGGCTAACTCTGCCGCCTTCTTGGTTTCTTCGAGGCTCGATTGCGGCGGGAGTGTCAGCTGGACGTGGAATTGATTACGATCCGCAGACGGAAAGAATTGAGTCGGCAGGGTCGTGACACCGATAAATCCGAGAATCGGAAGCACCATAGCGGCAGCGATTGACAATCGCGGCGCCGACAAGCTCAAGCCAAGAAGCGTCTTGAATGCGGGCCCCACCAACGGGACGTCAACGCCGCCTGATGCGACACGATCAGATGACGGATCAGCCCGCAGGAACCGGCCAGCCAAGGCAGCGATCACCGTCACCGCAAGCAAAAATGATGTGGTCAGAGCAATGATCACCGAGTCGGCGATCCCGCCAACAAACTCCCCTGCGCTGCCTTCGAGTAAGGTAATCGGAAGGAACGCCAACACGGTCGTGACAGTGGAACTCAACAGCGGGAGCCACAACCGCGCGACCGATTGCGCGACTGCATCGCGCGGAGCAACGCCCTTCCTCAGTGTCCGGCCAATCGCGTCACAGATCACAATTGCCGCATCGACAAGGAGACCCAGCGCCACAATGAGCCCAGTAATCGACATCTGATGGATCGGAATGCCGAAGAAATTCATGAGCGTAAGGCTCATCAGTGCCGTCAGAGGAATGGCCAACGTGACGAGAAGCGCCGCACGCGGACCAAGCGTAAAGAACAGGATCAAAACGACCAAACCAACGCCGAAGAGTATGTTTTTGAGGAGCGTTGAAAAGCGCTCTCCGGCATAGGTCGACTGGTCAAAAATCACGCGCAGCTCGATGCCGTCGGAAAGATCCCGCTCGAAATCGGCGAGTTCCTGGCGAACGCGTGCCGACCACGATCCAACGCGCAAGCCATCGTCGATGCGTGTACCGACGACCACCGCGCGCCGACCATCAATGAAGGCGGTGAGTGCTTCTGGCTCTTGAAGCGTCCGGCGCACTTCGGCGATATCGCCGATCTGAACCTGGGCACCATTCTTGCCTTCACGCACGGGAACGCTTCGGATCCGATCTAGATCACTAAACGCGCCGCGCACCTCGACCGCCAACTCATTCTGTGTACCGAACACTTGCCCGGCCGTCACCTTCGCGTCGGCTTGCGCAAGGCGCTGCGCAATCAACCCTTCCGAAAGACGCAGCGATTGCGCAAGATCGGCGCGTAGTGTCACGGAAATCTCTTCTGAGCCCGCACCCTGGATATCGGTGAACTCTGTTCCCGGAACATTACGTAGCCTCGATTGAAGCTCTTCGGCAATTCGCTTTAAGATCAGTGGGTTGGGCTTACTATCCGCATCCCACACCAACGCAGCCAAGAGTGTAAACGCGTAGCCGCGATCGTCGATAAACTGTGGGGCCGAGGCATCGTCCGGTAACAACGGTACCGCATCGGCAAGAGCATCTCGAACTTTGGAGAACGCCTCGTCGGTTTCAGTTATCGAGTCGAGCAAAAAGACGGACACGGAGGACAAGCCCGTTGAACTCCGCGAAGAGATGATGTCGATCTCTTCAACCTCGCGGAGCCTATCCTCAATCCGCTGAGTCACCAGCCGCTCGACCCGTTCGGCACTCGCACCAGGAACTACGGTAAGGATCGTTGCGCCGCGATTTCGAATTTTTGGATCCTCTTGTTGCGGCATGGTCAGAAGGGCCGCAGTCCCGCCAACCACGATCAAGAGGAGCACCATGACAAGCGCACGAGGATTATCGTAGAGAAGTGTTTTCACGACCGTTTCCTCAGTTCACGACCGAAGATGCAATCGCGGTGAGCGAAGCGCTCGGCGGCAGCTCCGTCTTAACATCGACCTTCTGTCCAGGAACGAACCGAAAAGGCGAGGTTGCCACAATCCGATCACCGTCTTCCAAGGTACCCGTGACGAAGACGCGATCATCCGAAAGTGAAATAATTTCTACGTCTTTGCGCCGGATTTCTTCGACACCCTCCGTAGACTCTACGACGTAAACGGACCAAAGGCCGCGATAGCTTTCTTGGAGTGCGGCCATCGGCACCCAAACGCCGCGCGCCTGTCGCTCACGGTCCAAAGCCAGCCGAATTAGGGAACCCGGCGTGATTGGAGCATCGTTATCAATCCGTAGCCGTACGATCTGCGACCGTGTTAACGGATCAACGTCATCACTTATGCCGTCGACTGTCCCTTCGACCGTCACTCCGTCCGCCACCAGCTCGAACGTGTCGCCCGGCAGGACGCCAGTAATAAGATCCGATGACACCCCAATTTCTGCTTCAAATGCCGCTTGCTGATTAATCCGCACAACAGGCTGTCCTGCGGCGACCGTAGCGCCAGCATCAACGAAACGTTCAACAATAAAACCGTCAAACGGCGCCTTTAAAATCGCATCCCGCGCGTCCTCAGAAATTCGCGAAAGCGCACGTGTGAGAAGCCGAACCCGCTCGTTAGCAGCGACAGCGCTCGCGACCGCATCGTCAAACTCTTGATCGGTTGCAAAGCCTTGATCGAGCAACTCAGAAACCCGCGCTCGCGTTTGATCCGCACGCCGCGCAAGCGCCTTCGCTTCGGCCAGCTGCGCCGCAGCCTCATTGCGCCGCAACTCAATGCGCACAGGATCGAGCTTTGCGAGGCCGTCCCCCTTCGCCACACGGTCGCCAACAGAGACCAAGACTTCGGCCACTTCACCGCCGATCTGAAACCCCGCGTCAGCCACTTGCGCCGGAGCGACCCGGCCAGAAAACAACCGACGCTCCCTATACGTATCTTGGTAGCGCGCCTCAAAAACAGCCACTGGCAACGGCCGGGCTGCAGGGGCCGCCTCTTCTTGGGCAAGCAATGTGCGCCCACCAAACCCCGCAGCAACTACGACCAAAGCGGCAACGCCCAGCCAAGCGAGACCTCTCAAAAGACGCTGAAAAAGCTTCAACATATTGATTTTCCTCAATCTCAGTCCGCGCTCTCTGCGCCAGCGTTGCATTGTGAGAGTTGATATATGACAAATAATGATATTCGTCACTAGTTTTTTGACACTTTGGCTGCTACAACAGGGCGCACAAAGGAGTCGCCCGTGCCGCGTTTGAATATGTCTGAAGCCCAAACCCGCGTTTTAATTTTAGACGAGGCAGAACGTCTGTTTACGGAGATTGGCTTCGAAAAAACCACGATTGCGGACATTGCGCGCGCGTGCGGGTTCAGCTCGGCAAACGTGCATCGCGTCTACGGAACAAAACACGCAATCAATTGCGCCGCTGCCGAGCGAAAGCTCAATGCGAAGCTTCAAGCGGCACGGGGGGCAGTGGCCCAAGCGGAGACTGCCGTCGAAAAGCTCAAAGCCTTCACGCGCACCGTACACGCCCTAACGGCGACGACAATCGAGGATAACAAACGCGTGCATGAAATGGTCGCGAAGGCTATCGAAGAGCGGTGGGATGAAGTATCCGCATACCGCCTAGAACTCGTAGAAATCGCACGGGAAATTATCGCTCTCGGTGTTCAGACAGGCGAGTTCAACGTGGACGACGTCGATGTCGCGGCACGCGCCTTTCATGTCAGTGCAATGAGCTTTTTTCATCCGCTCGCCGTTGCAGATATGATGGTCTCGTCCGATAGTTGCCGCCTCGAAGAATGGTTGCCGCAAGCCTTGCGTGGCCTTGGCGCTACGCCCGAGGCGCCGGCGAACGCGTCACGGACTCTGAGTGTAACATGTTCAGCATCCGGCGCGTCTCCCTAAGCCATCGGTGAAGCATTTTAACGGCAAACTTCGCGAAGGAACCCCGATTAATCGACGGACCGCGAGTGGGTGGTGAGTGGCACCCCCAAGCCTTTGCGGCACCCAAAAATTCACACGCCCGAAGTACACCCCGTTTCAGTGACACCCAGGTTCCGGGCGTTCTCCATCTTTCCCTTTCTCTTCCCCTATTAACAACCGCGAAACTCTCCCGTTCTTTCGCCCTTGCAAGAACGCCCGTTGGGACCTGGACGCGTCCTCCGACATCCGAAAACACGGCGTTTCGACGGTCGGGCGCGCTGTTTTCGCCGTGCCGTGTCTCTTTATGCAGCCCGAACAGCGATGTCGTTGACTTCGCGACGCTAAACGCAAAGAAGCGATGCAGATGGTTCCGGCGCGAGCCGGCGAAGAGGGAACCCGGTGCGAGTCCGGGGCTGTGCCCGCAACTGTCAATCGTGAGCCCCGGCCACGGTGCCACTGAGCAAGCGCTTGGGAAGGCGGCCGACGGCGTTGATCGATGAGCCAGGAGACCTGCCATCGCGTCGTTCGTCCGACGGTCCGGGGTCAGACCAATGAGGACGGGAGATGCCTCTCCTTTGAAACGACAATGCCCTACCGAACGCGGGTTACTCCGCCTTCGGACTGTCGTTTAACGGCCGCGCTTACAAGACATGCGGCCAAAGGAGAAACTATGCCTAAACGCCTTTTGTTGGCCGGAGCAGCGCTCAGTGCCCTTTCCGGCGCGTCCTTTGCACAGGACACCGATGATCCGTTTACCCTCGTGGTCCAGGGGAGCCGACTTGATCAAACAATCGCCGACACCGGCGCTCCTATTACCATTCTGACTGCAGACGATCTCGAACGGCAGGGATTTCCTTTTGTTATCGATGCCTTGGCGTCCGCACCCGGTGTGACAGTGAATTCCACAGGCGCGTTCGGCGGCGCAGGCAGCGTGCGTATCCGCGGCAATGGAACCGATCAAACACTGGTCCTCATCGACGGCGTTCCAGTCGGCGATACATCGTCGGTGGGCGGTGCATTTGATTTTGCGCGGCTTGACCCCGCACAGATTGAGCGGATCGAAATCATCCGTGGACCACAATCAACCCTTTGGGGGTCCGAAGCCATCGGCGGTGTCGTATCAATTACCACAAAAGCAGCTGATGGCGGCGTCAACGCGTTTGGAGAAGCGGGAAGTTTCGAGACGTATCGCGGCGGCGCCTCATTCTCTGGCCGCTCGGATCAAGGCTCTTGGCGGTTAGGGGTCAGCGGCATTGGCTCTGACGGCATTTCTAAAGCGGATGAGAGCGCTGGAAACACCGAAGACGATGGATACCGAAGCCAAAGCATCAGTGCACGGTTCGATCGTCAAGTCGGCGGTGTGTTCCTGGATGCGCGGGTCTTCGGCACCAGTGCCGAAACTGAATTTGACAGCTTCGACTTCACCGCTCCGGGCGGCGTGTCGGATGGAGACGAAAGAACGGAGACGGACGAACTCAACGTATCGCTCCGCGCCTCCACCGGTTCGGCAGAAGGTTTCCGGCAAGAACTCCTCATCGGCGCCAGCCAAATTGAACGCCGAAACTACGCGAATGCAGCGCCTAGTTTTTCATCCGCAGGCGAACGAGCGATCGTCCGCTACCAGGGCACACTGTCGAACGCATCGGGATCGCAACTGGCTTTCGGCGCGGAAGGCGATTTCCGCGAGGCTGGCGGCGACGATGCATCCATCCTCAGCGCGTTTGCCCTTGGAAATTTGGCGGTATCGGACGGCCTGACCATCACCGGCGGGCTCCGCCTTGACGACCACGATACCTTCGGGTCGGAAACCACGGGCCGCATCGCGGCTGCTTGGGACATCCGTCCGGGCGTCACCCTCAGGTCTTCTTTTGGCCAGGGCTTTCGTGCACCCAGTCTCTTTCAGCAAACGTTCTTTTGCTGCGGCGCGAGTTCCGCAAACCCAGACCTCTCACCCGAACGTTCGGAAGGATTTGACGCGGGCGTCATCGTCAGTCTTCCACGCATTTCTTTCGACATCGGCTTATTTACCCAAGACACGGACGATCTTATCGACTTCTCATTTGTCGATGGCGGATACGTCAATATCGACCGTGTTGAAACCGAAGGATTTGAGTTTGCGGGAACCGTCGACATTCTTAGTTGGCTCGATTTTTCATTAAGTTACGCCTACACCGACGCCACCGATGGGGACGGTAACGCCCTCGCTCGCATCCCCGAACATGCAGGCGACCTCACGGCAATTATCGATCCGTACGGACCGTTTTCGGGCCAAGTACTCGTTCGGTACAACGGTGAGGAAGCCGATAGTTTCGGCGCGGTGGATGCATGGACGCGGGTTGACGCATCTATACAATACCGCATCTCCGATCAGGTTGAAGTCTATGCTCGCGGAGAAAACCTCTTCGACGAAGACTACCAACAGGTGTTTGGCTACGGTACGCCCGGTCGTTCAGGCTTCATCGGGGTTCGCGCATCTTATTGATGATCAGACTGCTTATCATCTGTATAGGGCTTTTCAGCCAGCCTACGTTTTCGTGGGCTGGCGAGAAAGTGGTCAGTCTCGATCACTGTGCTGACCAATACGTTCTCGAGTTTGTTGACCGTGACAACATCCTCGCCGTTTCCAAGCGTGCCACAGACGATTACGCACTCCACCGCGACCGGGCAGAGGGCATCCCCACGGTCCAGCCGTCACTCGAGGATGTCCTCTTGTTGAAACCAGACCTTGTTGTCCGCACGTATGGCGGCGAGCCAGGACTGTCTTCCGCACTCGAGCGATTTGGAATCCGCGTGATCAACGTTCCTTGGGCGGCCGATCTTGATGGCGTTGCGCGTGCGGTCGAAACAGTCGGTAAGGCGATTGGTACCGAAAACTCTGCTGCCGAATACGCCGCAGCTCTTTCCGCCCACGGATCACCAAGGCCGTCTGCCGAAGCGCCGTCAGCTCTCTACCTGACGCCCTCCGGCGTGACTGCAGGCCCGAACACCATGATGCACGAGGTTATCCTGGCAAGCGGATTTTCCAATTTCACCACCCAACCCGGCTGGCACGATATTTCGCTGGAGCATCTCATCAAAGCCCAGCCAGATTTCGTTATCCGTGGTTTTTTTGATACGAAACAACAATTTGACGGGAATTGGTCGATTGGACGTCATCCGCTTCTTGCGCGACAATTGGAGGGTATTCCCTACACCGATCTCAAGAGCGCTTGGATTTCGTGCGACAGCTGGGCCGTATTGAACGCCATAAACCACCTCCAGTCCGTGTACCAATGAGTCGCGACCGCACCCTCCTTATCGGGCTCACCTTCGCGAGCGTTATCGTGGTCCTGAGCTCCTGCCTTCTCGGCGCGACGCCTATTGGCCCTTGGCGCGCAATCGAAGGGTTGCTTGGTCTCGGTACGCCTACGGACGTTACCGTATTGCGGGAGATACGACTTCCGCGGGCACTGGCGGCCTTCCTTGCTGGCGGCAGCCTAGCCATCAGCGGCGCGGCGCTGCAGGGCCTTCTCCGCAATCCACTCGCCGAACCCGGCGTTCTGGGTGTGACAGCGGCGTCGAGCTTCGGCGCCATACTGACGATTACATTTGGTCTCGCTGTTTCAATTCCTTTCGCTCTGCCTCTCAGCGCAATCATCAGTGCACTTGCGGCCACGGTATTGATTACTCTCTGGGCACACCGAGTTGCAAGCGTGGTCACGCTCATTCTGATTGGTGTTGCGTTATCGAGCTTCATCGGTGCGCTGATGTCTTTGACACTCAGCCTTTCCCCTAACCCTCTGACCACTAATGATCTTCTGAACTGGTCATTCGGCTCTGTGGCCAATCGGTCTTGGTATGACTTAGCCTTAGCGGCGCCCTTTATGGCGACCGGATCAGCTCTCCTCTTGCACGCGCGGCATGGTTTGACGCTTCTCACACTTGGCGAGGAAACCGCGGCTACTTCGGGGCTCGATTTGAGGGTACACCGACGATTAGTCATCGTAGGGACGGGCCTCGTCACCGGCGCCTCCGTCAGTCTCGCTGGTGCGATTGGCTTTATTGGCATAATCGCGCCACATATCGTTCGTCGTTGGGTAGGCGGCGATCCAGGCCGGAGTTTACTTCCCTCTTTGTTGGTGGGCGGAATAGTCCTCACGTTTGCCGACATTGCCATCCGTATAATGCCATTACAACCAAGCCTTCGCCTTGGCGTTGCTGCATCACTCGTCGGTGCACCGCTTTTTGCATTCATCGCCGCTCGAGGTGTTCGCCGATGAGAGCCCCAGTACTCGCAAGCGAAAACCTTGGGTTAATCGTTGATAACACTCAACTGTTAGACGCAATCGAAACCAAGTTTGCAAAGCCAGAAGTCACCGCAATCATCGGCCCCAACGGAGCGGGGAAGACGTCCTTTCTTCGCCTGCTTGCCGGAATAACAACGCCTACAAACGGTTCGATCACGATCAACGATCGCGCCCTTGGATCAATATCACCACGTGAACGTTCACGGATGATCGGCTACCTGCCGCAATCGCCATCATTGGCATGGTCAATACCTGTCAAAGATGTTGTTTCCTTGGGACGATTTGCATTTGGCGGTGCTCCTGGAACATTGAATGCCGACGAATGCGCCGTTGTTGAACAAGCGATGATGACCTGCGCAATCGATCATTTGGCCAATCGGTCGTCTACGTCACTTTCCGGTGGAGAAGCGGCGCGTATGCACTGCGCCCGCCTCATTGCAGCGAACACACCAATCATGTTGGCGGACGAGCCTTGTGCTTCTCTAGATCCATTTCATCAGCATACAGTCATGCAGATCCTTGCGCGGCAGGCTCAGTCCGGGAAGACCGTGATCGTTGTCCTGCACGATCTCAATCTTGCATACCAATACGCGGATCGATGCCTTGTGTTTGATCATGGTCGACTGATCAGTGACGGTCCCGCCAAATCTGTTTTGACGAGCGAAACGATGAAATCAACGTTTAAGGTCGACATCATTAAAACGACCGAAGGCATAATGGTCCGACCACGTTCGTAGAAGAAGGCCTCTCTTTTTTTCGAATATCAAGAACGAGTGTCAAAGCCCATCACTCCCCATAAGGAGCGTGCGTGCACGGAGGGTTTGCTGGTCAACCGAAGCCGAGACCGCCGCTTCGATCTGACTGAGGAGCCCGAGCTTAGAGGCATCAAGAGACTGCCCGAGCTGTTTCTCCACCTTCGTGCGGATCTGCCCACTGAACAACCTGTCGCGCCCGGGAAGGCGGTCGGGTAGTTTCCTTGCGAAGGCCGGAACGTCGAGCCCAGAGATCCAGTTCCGCGTGGCACGGCCGCCCACAGCAACCGCTGCGGTTAACGCTCCAGTGAAGAACGGAATACCGCCCATCGTCGCGTCAATCGCGATCGTCAACGTATAGGCGAGGGTAATGAGCGTCGCTTGAATGATCGTTTCAAACGGCAGGTTGATCATCCGTGTCGAGAACGAAAAGACGTCGCGGTCAATCGCATTTCCCAGTTGCAATTGAATGTCTTTCGAGATCCCGTAAGCCATATGAAGGCGGTCAAGATCCTGATCGAGCTCATATTTTACGTCTCTTCGCCACCACGTATTGATCGTATCGATGAAAAACGCGGTGCCCTCTTCGCTGCGTACCCAACGCGTGTATTGGCGTTCAATTTCTTGCCGAACATCGTGCCCTGTCCGAAAATGGCCCGCTTTCCATGCTTCGAGAACAGGCATAACGAACTGTGTAAAGACAATCTCTGCCATGCCCGCGGCTAAAAGCTCTTTAAGCAGATCAAAACGCTCCTCAACGAGGGTCGGTAGGCGCTCATTCAGTACACGCCGTGCATCGCGACTAAAGCGTTCGACGTTATCCCGCTTACGACCCCACCGCGCGAGGCCGCGGCTGACCATGTGTGACGGTTCGGGGTCGCGCAGCACCTGGGCGGCTTCGTTGCCTGTGGCGAAGACGGTCTCCGCGATCTCCTTCGTGAAGGGCATGCGCGACGCGCCGCCGGCGAGCAACACACGGCCATAACGCGCACCACGCCGCTCAATTGCTGCCTTCAGTGCACGGAGGCTTGTCTCGTAGATGGCCTCCCAACTCTTCCCGTCAAGCATCAGCGGATCAAGGTGAAGCTCCGGTGACGGATGACGCGGCCGGTCATAGGCCGCGACACGGTAGCGAGAAAAATGCTCCGTCGTCACATCAATGGACAGTGTACGGCGCTTACCTCCTGCGAAATAGGTTTGCAGCGGGGCGCCGGTGATCACTTCGGTGGGGTCCTCTGGCGCATCGACGAAGAATTGCTCCTTCGTCCGGCGGGCATAATAGAGCCAAAGGTCCCTATAATGAGGATTGTGCTCGAGAAACATCACGGCTTCTGGCTCGGCGCCCAAGATCCCTGCCAAGACCTGACGGTCAAAGAACGACGCACCCAGATCAATGCCTGCATCAAGCAAAGGTGCCGCCTTTTGCTCTGGAGCGATCAATGAAAAGTCGAGGGTCGATGAGCCAATGTCGATCACCAAGATATTCTCTTCGCGCGCCTCCATGGTCAGCGGAGAATTAGGATTATCAATGGCTTGCAGGAGCGCCGCGCGACTTTCCGGTACCACGCTGACCTGCGCGCCAACCATGGCGGATTGCGCAAGACCCTCCGTGAGAAGCGCCTTGTACTGATCAACGTCACCGTTTACGGACCAGCTGCTCGGACAGCCGACGGCGATCGCGACGCCCGCCCATCCCTCGGGCGGCAGAGGGTCAAAAGCCGCTTCACCGAGGCATGCGGAGAAAAAGTCTTGGATATCACCGCGGGCGTCGCCCAAATCCCGCGGCCGCGTTTTAAACGCCGCCTTTAACGCAGCCGACGGGCCACTGGAGGCTTTCGAGGCCTCACGAATAGCCCGTCCACCGATTAAAATGCGCGACGTCCCCTCGTGGTCGATACGCGCGAGGGCCGTCGGCTGGATCGATTGCCCTTGAATTTCGAGGTTCGCCGGCGCGGCGAAGCGGTCCTGCTCACCGCCGCCGATCAGAGCGATGGCCGTGTCGGCGTGCCCGAGGTCGAAGCCGAGGTAATGGTTGGCCATTGGATTTAGCTCCGAACCACAACGCCAAAAACAGTCCGTGTAGGATCGTTCTTATGGATCAAGGCGGGCTTGAGCATCAGCGGCTCACGGATTTGCGGATCGGTCATCACTTCGAACAATTGCGGATCATCGTCCCATATCGGCTGATAGCCAGCGCGGCTCGCCAAGCGTTCAGCGTTTTCACTCAGTACACGCATATCCTCATCATCGGTCAAGCGGCCGAGAGCCATGACGTCCTGAAGCAGCTGCAGCACATCATCGTCTTGGAACGTGGCGCGCCCGCCCTGCGGTGCATCGAGCGCCCGGGGCGCCGTCATCGAGCGGAGGGATTGGTCGGCGGCGGAGAGGAGGCTTTCAAATTTCGTCCGTACAGCGCGGGGTTCGAGCAGTTTGGGCTCGGGCAATTTGCCGTCCGGCCGCCGCGCCGCGATCAAGCTCAACGCGGCCGCGACACCGCATGCCACCGCCAAGATCGCGCTCGAGTCCGCAACCAGAGGCGCGCAAGCGGCGAGAAGCAGGCCCGCTGCGTATTGCCCCACCAAATCGCGCGCGCGGCGCCACCACGGGCCCGCGGCACCCGTTCGGGTTGTGCCCGGCGCAGCTGGAGCGGGAAACGCCGCCGACAAGGCGAGCGCCCGCTCGGCCACCTCATAGACCTCCTGGATACGCTCGGCCGAGTAGGCGTTGGCCTGGCCTTGCGCCGCGACAAACACCTCGCGAAGCCGCTGTTCCGCCTCGCTCAAGCTTTCGGCACGCGCCAACTCCGGCGCATCGGATAACAAATCTGCGAGCGGTCGTTCAGACATTGGGAAACCTTTAGACATTGCCGATATGTGATGCGACCGTGGGCCGCGCCAGCCCCTACGCGATTTCTCAAGCGGATCGATTAAGTGGCAGCGCGCGTCGTCACGTATCAACGGAGAGCGACCCCCGAGGATCAAAACGGCATGAAACACTTCAAGGCCTTCGCTGCGCTGCTTGTTTTGGCCGCCTGTGGCCAAGGCCAGGAGAGCGCCCTGCGCAGACCTGATGTCGCCCGCCCGATCATCCCCTATACCATTGATTTTGCGGCGGATGAGCGCGTCGTCCAGGCCGTGGGCACGGCCCGGGCGCGGCTCGCGGCGACGGTGCGGCCGGAAACGGCAGGCTTTGTGGAGAGCGTGCTCTACACCCCTGGCGCGTTCGTTGAGGAAGGGACCCCCATCCTCGCGCTGGAAGCCGACGAAGAGCGCCTCGCCGTGCGCCTGGCGAAAGTCTCTGTTCAGGAAGCAGAGCAGCTCCTCGCGCGTTATCGCCGGATTGAGAACACGGGCGCCGTGTCCGACAGCGCCATCGATGAAGCGAAAACCCAGCTTCAAGCGGCGCAAATCGCCTTGGAACAAGCCGAACTCCGCCTCCGCGAGCGGACCGTGGGGGCGCCATTCGCGGGGTTCCTCGGCCTGACTGACGTCGATCCGGGCAGCCGCATCGACCAAACCACCGCCATTGCCGCACTTGATGATCGCCGCGTCCTCTATATCGATTTCGCCGTGCCCGAGGACGCTTTCGGCGCCCTCACCGCAGGCTCAGAGGTCGAAGCCATCCCGTTTTCCTCGGGCGCCGAGCCGCGCATCGCAAAAATCGTCACTGTCGACAGCCGGGTTGATCCCGAAAGCCGCGCCTTTACCGCGCGCGCCGCCCTCGACAACAGCGATGACCGCCTCCGCCCCGGCATGAGCTTCGAAGTGCGGTTCGCGATCAAGGGCCGAAACTATCCCCTGGTGCCGGAAGCCTCGATCGTGTGGGGCGCGAACGGTGCCTACGTATGGGCGGTCCGCCAAGGCCGCGCCACGGAAGTCCCCGTCAACATCGTATCGCGCCAAGAAGGCTCGGTCTTGGTCGACGCAAAGCTCGAGCGCGGGGCAATCGTGGTTGCTGAAGGCGTGCAGAAAGTCCGTGAAGGGACCGCTGTGGTCTACGACGACTCGATCGGGGTCGCTGGGCCAGGACTGGACGCCCTCGACTGATGCTCAGCGGATTACCTGCCCTCGCCGTTCGGCGCCCGATCCTTGCGGGTGTGCTGAATGTTCTGATCGTCATCGCTGGTCTCGCTGCGTTTCTCGGCATTGAAGTCCGCGAGCTCCCCGATGTGGACGAGCCTGTGGTCACCGTCAGCGCCGTCTATCCCGGCGCCGCCCCTGAGACGATGGACGCTGAGGTCACCTCGATCCTCGAAGGCGCCGTCGCCCGGGTATCCGGGGTGAAGGATATCCGTTCGTCATCGGAAGAAAACAACGCGCGCATCCGTATTTCGTTCAGTATCGGGACGGACCTGAACAGCGCCGCCAGCGATGTGCGCGAAGCCATCGCCCGGGTTGAGCGCAACCTGCCTGACCGCGTCGACGAGCTGCGCATCACCAAAGCCGACGAAGACGCGAGCCCCATCATCGAGATGGCCGTCCGCGCGCCCAATTTGTCCGAAGACGAACTGTCACGCTTCATCGACAACGACATCGTTCCCGAATTCCTCGCCGTCGATGGAGTCGCGGGCGTGAACCAATTCGGCGTACGCCAGCGCCAGCTCCGGGTCGTGATCGATCCTCTCCGCCTCAGCCGCTATGGCCTCACCGTCGGCGACGTTGCCGCGGCGCTCAGCTCAGCACCTTTCGACGTGCCCGTCGGCAGTTTTGTCTCAGAAGACCAACAGCTTATTGTCCGCGCCGAAGCCACCGCCGCCAATCCCGAGCGTGTCAAAGCTATCGTCCTGCGCGGCGACATCACCGTGGGCGACGTGGCGGAGGCCTACTTCTCTCCCGCCGATGCCACGAACTTCACGCGGCTCAACGGCGATCCGGTCATCGGCCTGTCGATCGTCCGCCGGGCGCAATCCAACACGATCGAGATCTCGTCGGACGTACGCCGCGTTGTCGATCGCCTGAACAGACGCTTCGACGATATCGACTTCATCATCACCAACGACGACGCCGTGTTCATCCGCGCCAGCGTGCGCGAGGTGATCACCAGCCTGCTGCTCACCGTCGCGGTGGTGATGGGAACGATCTTCCTCTTCTTCGGATCCCTGCGCGCGACGCTGATCCCTTCTGTCGCGATCCCGGTGGCGCTTGTAGGCACGCTCGCGTCGGTTTACGTGCTCGGATTTTCCGTAAACGTCATCACGCTCTTAGCTCTGGTTCTGGCGACCGGTCTCATCGTCGATGATGCGATCGTCGTCCTCGAAAATATCCAGCGCAAACGCTCTGAAAATATCCCCCGCCGCGCAGCTTCCGTGGTCGGAACATCGCAAGTCTTCTTCGCCGTCATCGCGACCACGGCCGTCCTGGTGTCGGTGTTCATCCCGATCAGCTTCCTGCCCAGCCAATCGGGACAGCTCTTCCGCGAGTTCGGCTTCGTTCTCGGTTTCGCGGTCATCATCTCAAGCTTCGTGGCCCTCACCCTGGTGCCGGCCCTCGCCTCACGCTTGGGCACCGGCCGCGACAGCCTCCCCCGAGGCGTTATCTCTTTCGGCAGTGCGGCGCAGCGTCTCTATGACCGTGCACTGAGCTTCTGTCTCGACAAACCGCTGATCCCCGTGGGCGCCAGCCTGGTTGCCGCCGCCGGCGCTGCGTTCATGTTCCCCAACCTCGATAGCGAGCTCACCCCACCCGAAGACCGCGGAAAGTTCTTCATCTTCTCCCGCGGACCGGATGGCGTCGGCCTCGACTTCATGGATCGCCAGGCCGACAAAATGGAGGCGGTCCTTGCGCCTTATGTCGGCGAAGACCAACCCATTGAAAGCGTTTATACCGTAGTCGGACGGTTTGATCCCAACATCGTCTACGTCACAATCAACCTCGCCGACTGGTCCGAACGCAAGATCTCCCAGCAAGATCTAATCGCCCAGTTCCGCGGGCCTCTCGGGGCAATCCCAGGCCTACAAGCCAGCCCCTTTGGCCGGGGCAGCCTCCAAATCGGCTGGGGCGGCTCGCGCGGCGGCATCAACATCGCGATCACCGGCGGCGATTATGACAACATCTTCCGCGGCGCTAAAGCATTGATAGACCGGGTGAATACGGATTCCGACATTCTCCTCAACCCGAACATCGAGTACCAACCCACGCAGCCTCAAGTCGCTATTCAAGTCGACCGTCAGCGTGCGGCGGATCTGCAAATACCGCTCAGTGAACTGTCCATGACCCTCCGCACCATGGTCGGCGGCGAAGAAGTGGTCGACCTCAACGTCGGCGACGAATCCATTCCGCTTCTCCTCAGTGCACAGACGGGAAGCATCACCGATCCTTCCGACCTCCAAAACCTCTTGGTCCGGACCAGCACCAACGCGCTTGTCCCTCTATCGAGCGTGACTCGCCTCGTTGAAGAGGGCGTCGCCGCAGAACTTGACCGGACAGAGCAGCGGCGAGCGATCGAGTTCAGCGCCGACATTGCCGATGGAGTCTCCCTCGACGAAGCTGTGCTCGAAATACGGCGCCTCGCCGATACGACGTTGCCGGACGATCTTGACTATATTCTGCAAGGTAACGCCGCCGGTCTTGAAGACACCTCGCGTGAGCTCCTCACGACCTACGCCTTTGCATTCATAATTGTTTTCCTCGTTCTCGCTGCGCAATTCGAGAGCCTTACATCCGCCCTCGTCGTTTTGGTGACCGTGCCCTTCGCCCTAGCCGCGGCGATTCATTCGCTGCTGCTCACCGGCACATCGCTCAACATTTTCAGCCAAATCGGCCTGGTAATGCTCATTGGACTGATGGCCAAGAACGGCATCCTTATGGTCGAGTTCGCCGATCAGCTACGATCGGAAGGAAAATCTCTTCGCGACGCCACGGCTGAAGCAGCTTCGACGCGTCTCCGGCCAATCATCATGACACTGATCTCCACTGTCCTTGGCGCCCTTCCGCTTATTCTGTCTTCGGGCGCCGGCGCCGAAGCGCGCGAGTCCATCGGCTGGGTCGTCTTCGGCGGTTTGGGTATCGCTGGTATCTTCACCCTCTTCCTGACGCCCGTCATTTACCTCGGTATTGCACGGTTCAGCGGTGCACGGAGCGAAAACGAAGATGCGCTTACCCGCGAGCTCCAGGAGCTTGGCGCCGCTCAATGAAGAACTCCTTACCCTTGTTTTTGCTCAGCGTTTCCGCCTGCGCGATCGGACCGGACGCGCCGAGGAGCAATCTCACCCTGCCCGAGGCTTACACCACAGCCTATAGTGCGCCGAAGACCGACGAAGGCTTGTGGTGGGACGGTTTTGAAGACGCGCAGCTCGACAAACTGATCCGTACGGCGATCAACGACAATCTGAACGTCGTTGCGGCCGACGCACGCTTGCGCGCGGCGGAAGCAATTGCCCGGGCGCAGGTCTCAGATTTCTTCCCCAATATCGACGGCGGGATCTCTGTTCAGTTCCCGGAGGGTTCTGCTCCCCAAGCGGCAACATCGCTGTCAGCGGGGTGGAGCCCCGATATTTTCGGTGCCCAGCGCCAAGCTCTCTACCTCGCGCGCGCAAACGCAGTCAGCGCGAGCGCGTCGGCGCGAAACGCACGGCGCCTCACGGCCTCCGCGGTCGCGGCCACCTACGTTGAGCTTCGCCGAACCGACGCGCAAGTTGCACTCCTGCGGCAATCACTTGATTTGCAACAGCAAACGCTGCGCATCGTGACCCTCCGCGCAGAGGCCGGGCTGGCTGCTGATCTCGATGTTCAGCGTGCCGCCGGAGACCTCGCCCGGACCCAAGCCCAATCTGGTCCGTTTACGGAGGCACGCACGCGTGCATCGAACGCTCTCGCTGCATTAAGCGGAAAAACACCGGGTACGGTTCAAATAGAAGCCAACGCGCGCGGGACCATACCGAGCTACAAGCAGGGCCTCTCGGAAGGCGTCCCGGCCGACCTTCTCCGAAACAGGCCAGATGTCCAAGCGGCTGAGGCAAACCTCGTCGCCGCAGGTCAAGCCATCGGCATTCAGATGGCGGACCTTTTGCCAAGCCTCAATCTGTCTGGCTTCATCACCAGCCCTCTTGGTACAGACGACCTAGCCTTTGGCGCGTTCAGCCGAGCCAACGCCGCGCTCAACGTTCCCTTATTGGACGCGGGTCGACGTTGGGCCGAAGTGCGCGCGGCCCGTGCCCAAGCGGACGAGGCGCTCGCCCTCTACGAACAGGCAATTCTGACGGCGTTTCAAGACGTTGAGAACAGCTTGGTCGCGATCCAGGCCGCTGAGGAAAGGCTTTCTGACCTCGATGACGCCGTCTCCGCATCAGAAATCGCGTTCGATCAGCTCCAAGCTCTGTACACTGAAGGCCTGGCGACGCTTATTGATGTCCTCGACGCGCAAAGGCAGCTAATCGCGAGCCGCGAGGCTTACACGAACAGTGAGGCCAGTGTCGCACAAGCCTATGTTAATCTGTACACAGCGCTCGGTGCGCCGGTAGAGATCGCTAGTGGTGATGATCAGTCATCGGACCTTGCTGGGTAAAGACGCGCGACTTCGCGGGCTTTTCACGCTCATCCCGGACATAGTTTGTCCACGATTTGTAGACTGAAGATAAGATGCGCGTTTCGGTGATCATCACTGCATCATCCGTTTGCAGATAAACGAAGACGAACTCCCCGTCGACTTCAACGCCCACGGGCACAATCAGGGCGTTAGCTCCTGTAGAAACAGCCCCAAGCACGCGGGCAACAACAACATCCGTCGCCTCGGGCATGCCCAACCGAGCTTGGTCGCCCAGCGCATCAGTGGCCAGAAGTAAAGCATCTTCAGCCTCAAGACGGATCGTCAGTCCCGAGACTTTTGAGCCGTCAACGACAACGGACTCAACCGTAACGTAGACTTCCGGCATACGGTGAGCAGATGCAGTTTGCGGAGCAATGCTAGAAAAAATTGCCCCGCCAACGGCGAGAAGGGCAAGAAGCTGGCGCCTCGGCGTCACTGCCCACCGCCAGCTGGCTCAAGCGAAACATCCGGGGACGCATCATCGTCCTCGCCGCCCTTCTGGTCACCGTCGAGCTCAACCAGAGCGTCCGCCATCTGATTGTTCGAGCTCCGCGAGCCTTTATAGAGCTCAAACCGGCTTTTCATAACCTTCTGCGGGAAGTGGTTGTTTGTCTCGTCAGCATCCGCAATTTCATTATGCGGATCGATCTCGATCGAAACGATTTCCTTGTCCGAAACAATCAGTTTGCTGAACCGCTCGGCATCATAGCGCCAGACTTCAGCGGGAAGCGTCGCGTCTTCCACCGAACCGTCCGCATACGTCATCCGAAGGGGAACAGGCATCACCAGGCCGCCGACATTCGCAAAGTCGATGACGTGGATGAAGGGGTCGCGCTCCATCATCCGGTCATAGAGAGCCCGTTCCTGTGGATTGAGGCCCTCCAGGAACTTCTTGAAAGCGTTGCGTTGTTTGTTGTTCGGCTCGAACTGATCGTTCTCATTATAGAAGTCGGTCAGATACTCCTTACGCCGATCATAGCGGGTTTGCAGGCCTTCCTCGCGATTCCGACTTTGAATAAGCGGCTCGGGCTCACGCTCGCGCAGCTCGTCGCGTTTGAAGGGCGCTTCCACGTCCGGATCTTGCGTCGAAATCTTCATGGTCGACATTCCCGTGACCGCGAGGTCGACGTGGTCGGTGGTGTAGTACCAACCGCGCCAGAACCAATCGAGATCAACGCCAGAGACTTCTTCCATTGTACGGAAGAAATCTGAAGGGGCCGGACGCTTAAATTTCCACCGGCGCGCATACTCACGGAAAGCCGCATCAAACAGCTCGCGACCGAGCACTGTCTCGCGAAGAATGACCAGCGAGGCCGCAGGCTTCGAGTATGCGTTCGGACCAAACTGCACGACTGAGTCCGACTGCGTCATGATCGGCACTTGGTTCGTGCTCGTCATATAATCATCGATATAGTCGAGGACGTTCACCTTGCCACGGAAGGCCGGGTAGTTCTCCTCCCACTCAACCTCGGAAACATACTCAAGGAAGGTGTTGAGCCCCTCGTCCATCCAGGTCCACTGGCGCTCGTCCGAGTTGACGGTCATCGGGAAATAGATGTGGCCGATTTCGTGGATGATCACGCCGATCAAACCGTATTTGATGTTACGGGAGTAAGTGATCTCACCATTCGGTGCATCGTCCGTGTTAGGACGATAGCCGTTAAAGGTGATCATGGGGTATTCCATACCGCCGCGTTCCCACGCGTTCACGGACTGTGCGGTCGGGTACGGATAATTGAACGAGAACTTGTTGTAGACGTCCATCGTATGGATGACAGCTTCGGTCGAATATTGGTGCCAGACGGGCATCGCCTCGTTCGGGTAAAAGCTCATCGCCATGACGAGAGGGTTGTCATCGTCGTCCTGGCGGAAGCCCATGGCGTCCCAAATGAACTTGCGCGAGCTCGACCAAGCGAAATCGCGGACGTTCTCTGCCTTGAACTTCCAAGTCTTTTTTCGCGCTGTGCCTTCGGCTTCGTTTTCCAGGGCCTCTTCGGGCGTCACAATGTAGACCGGCTTATCCGCAGTCTTCGCGCGATCGAGTCGGCGGCGTTGCTCCGCAGTCAGAACTTGTCCGGGGTTCTGCAGCTCGCCCGTCGCCGAGACGACATGGTCCGCAGGCACCGTAATTTCGACCATGTAGTCGCCGAACTCGAGCGTGAATTCGCCGCGACCGAGGAAGGCTTTGTTGTGCCAGCCTTCATAGTCCGTGAACGCCGCCATCCGCGGGAACCACTGGGCCAGGAAGAAGATCGTGTCCTTGTCGGGCTCTTCCGCATCGACGGGGAAGCTCTCGTACCCGCCGCGGCCACCAACGACGCTCTCGTTGATGATGTTAAAGGACCACGCGATCGCAAACTCAACGCTGTCCCCTGCCTTCAGCGGCTTAGGCAGGTCAACCCGCATCATCGTGTCAACGACCGTATACGGAAGGTCGTCGCCGTTACCGCCAACCACGCTTTCGATCTTAAAGCCGTAATCGTTCTGCTCAAACGCTTCGATCCGCGCCAGCGCGCTGTAGCTCAGCCGAGGTGCCGTGTTGGACCCTGGCCGCCGGCCGGTATCCGCGAGGCGCTCTGACGTTCGTGCCAAGCTGCCGTCGGCGAAGCGGTTCTGGTCGAGCTGCACCCACAGGTACCGAAGCTCGTGCGGGGAATTGTTCTTGTAACGGATGACTTCCGAAGCGCTGATCCGTTTGGCGTCTTCATCCAGCTCGACGGCGATGTCGTAGTCGGCTTCCTGCTGCCAATAGTCAGGACCCGGCTCACCGGTCGCGGCGCGATACGTGTTCGGCGTTGGCCACTCGTTATCCAGCTGTTCAAAAGCGCGCGCGCCGGAGCCGACACCCGTGAACACGGGGCCATTCTTTTGCGCTTGCGCGACAGAAACACTTATGAGGAGAGAGAGCAGGAGGGATACAATTCGCACGCGAACGGTCCTTTCGTCAGAGCGCGCGGACACTAACGCCTGGTGCTCTGCTGTCCAGTAAAGATTGGGCAGGGATCACATGAAGTTGTCGTGACCAAGCGGCTTTTTGGAAGGATCCACTCCACCGCCGGGAGTCGGGCGCTATTGTCGCGGGCACGCCCTCAACCGCCACGACATTTAGGGCGAATGCACTAGGGCACGGAATGCCGCGGCAGCAAAATAGACGCCGATCGCGACCATGATGCTGGCGGAGAGGCGGCCCATCTGTTGACGGCGGCTCTCCGTCAGCGCCCGCCGCGCAGCGGCTGCAGCAATCCCCCAACCGAGAATGTTCGTCAGTGTAAGGACTAGAAATGTTACTCCGAAAAGCAACACTTGCGGCAGAAGCGGCCGGGTATGATCAACGAAGGCGGGAATGAACGCTGCAAAGAAAACCAACCCCATCGGGTGAAACGCGGTGAGGGCAAAGGCGCCGACACCGGGGCGCAGCTTCATTTTACCGTGCGCGCGCAATTGTGGTCGCGACGCTGCACGGAAGGCGATGATACCGAGGGCGACCAAAACGCATCCGGCAACGAACTTCAAGCCGACCAACGCGCGTGGTATACTCGCTAGAAGAACGCCGACGCCCGCGAGGCTGACGGCCATAGCGAGGCCATCGCCGAGTACGGCACCGAGCGCTAATGCCGGAAGTGCAGAACGGCCCTGCGCTAGAACCACATGGATCGTATAAAGAACGATTTGCCCCGGCGCGACGAGCAAGAGAGCACTGGCCCCGACAAAGCCGAGCCAGAGCTCAATCGGCATTGCGCGTTAATCAGTAGACTTCAGATGACGATCAAGGAAACGCATCGTGGTCCCGAACCGATGCCGTCCAACATCGCCCGTATGGATGCCGTGGCGTTTGCCCGGATACGTCATCATCTCAAACGGCGCGCCAGCGGCCTGCAGCTCTGCGAAGACGCGGGTGGAGTTATCGAACGTGACGTTATCGTCCGCCATGCCATGGATCATCAGCAGGGGGACGTTGAAATTGTCCAGGTAAGGGAACACCGACGCCGCTTCATAACCTTCCGGATTGTCCTGAGGCGTGTCCATGTACCGCTCCGTGTAGAACGTATCATAGAGGGCCCAGTCGGTGACCGGAGCGCCGGAAACGGCGGCGCTGAACATTCCTTCAGGCGCCCGCAACGCCAGGTGCAGCGTCATGTAACCGCCATACGACCAACCCATGACGCCAATCCGGTCAGCATCGACATAGGGCAAGGACCCAAGAAATTCAGCGGCTTGGATCTGGTCCGTGACCTCAACACCAGCCATGGAGCGGTAGAGCGTGTCCTCAAATTTCTTGCCCCGCGCCGTCGAACCGCGATTGTCGAGCTGGAAGACGACATAGCCCTGTTGCTGCTTATACTGATCAAACAGAAGGCCGCGGCCGAAACTGTTGGTCACCCGCTGCACACCTGGACCGCCATAGACGTTGAGGATCGCTGGGTAGGTTTTCCGCGGGTCGAAGTCGTGAGGCTTGATGATCGAATAATGCATCACCTGGCCGTCTTCTGCCGTCAGTGTACCGAACTCCGGGGCGGAGTGACTATCCAGGAACGACGCATAAGGATGGTCTGCATCAAGAGCGTTCTCTTCGATCCATGTCACCCGCTCACCGCTGATCGAATAGATCGCCGTTTGCGGGGGCTGGTTGGCGTTCGATGACGTGCCGATATAGCTCTTTCCATCGGGCGCTAACCGCACCGACCACGTCGAGCCGAGGGGCGTCAGCCGCTCCGTCTCGCCCGGTGCATTCAGGGGCGCGCGGTAAAGGTGCCGCTCAATCGGCGTATCTTTGTGCGCGGTGAAATAGACGTAGCCCGCCTCCTCATCCACCGCGCCAAGACCGCGTGTCTGCCAATCACCCGCCGTAAGCTGAGTCGTGTTCCCCTCCGCATCAAAGCGCAGGATATGGCGGAAACCCGTTTCCTCCGTACTCCACAAAAAGCCGCCATCGCTGAGCGCTTTGAAGTCGTCAGAAAGGTTGATCCAAGCGGGCTGCTTTTCCGTATACAGATCATCAACCGCGCCGCTGCGCAGGTCGACTTTGCCCAGGCGCAGCTCCGTCTGATCGCGGTTAACAGTCTGAATGGTCAGGGTTTCTGACCCCACCCAATTCACACGTGCAAGGTAGGTATCGGCCGAGGCGCCCCACTCTACCTTCACCGGACGACGCCGATCGAGCCGCTTGACGAAGAGGTCCACCACCGCATTCGGACGCCCCGCCCGTGGGTAGCGCTGCTCAATCAGCGAGACGTCACCCGCCGCAATGTCAAACCGAGGGATGATATCAACGCCGGTCTCATCCGTCCGTGTATAGACAATCATGGAATCGTCCGGAGACCACCAATTCCCCGTGTACCGATTCATCTCCTCCTGGGCGACGAACTCAGCAGTGCCGTAGCTGACGCCATCGTCAGGCTCAGGCGACAACCGGCGCTCGCGCCCGTTCTCGAGGTCGATCGCAAACAGCGCGCCGTCGCGAAGAAAGCTCACGTACCCGCCAGCCGGGCTGACCTTCGCGTCGTACTCAAATGCTTCGGTTTCTGTCAGTTGACGGACAGATTTATCGGCCAGCGTCACCAGGAACAAGTCGCCAGCGAGTGGCACCAGGATCTGCTCGCCCTTGCTGTCCCACTGGTACTGAACAATACCTTTCGAGCTCGCGATCCGCTTGCGCTCACGAAGTGCTTTTTCCTCTTCGGACAGCTCGAAATCGTCCGGCTCCAGCGTTTTGGAATCGACGAGCATTGTCGCCTCGCCGGTCTCCACATCAAACGCCCACAGGTCGAGCCGCTCGGCGTCATCGTCCCGCGGCTTGAGGAACGTCACCATGCTCCCGTCGGGGGAGTAAGCGAGCGAACGCGGGCTCGGCCCCGCAAGGCCAGGGCTGTCGAACAGGCGCTGGAGCGTTAGCTTTTCTGCATAGGCCGTAGGCTGAGCAAACAGCGCCGTTGAGACGAGGGCGGAGGCGGCAAGCGCAATTCTTTTCATCCGCGCCGTTTGCCGCATTTTCTCCTCCAAGAAAAGCGTCGCCCGCAACGCCGCGGCAAAACGCGAAGAGACCGGTTTACAATGCCCTCGCGCCGCGCCTTATCTGGGCCCATGACCAAAACGCTTTCTGTTGTTGGCGTCGGGGCCTTCGGCGCGTTCATGCTGCGCCACGTGACGCCCTATTTCGACGTGCGCGTGCATGATCCGCAGCGCGATCTCTCTGCGATTACCGCCACTTACAACGTCGCCGCGTGCACGCTGGTTGAGGCTGCCAAGGCCGACATCGTCGTGATCGCCGTGCCGGTCCGCGCCATCGAAAGCGTCGCGCTGGCCCTGCGCGAGCACCTGCGTCCGAACCAGCTCGTCATGGATGTCGCCTCGGTCAAGGTCCTCCCCACCGAGATCCTCGCCAAACATCTGCCGCCCGAGGTGGAGATCATCGGCCTCCATCCCCTCTTCGGTCCGCAAAGCGGCAAGGCCGGCATCCATGGTCAGAACATCGCTGTCGTCAATGTACGGAGCAAATCTGCGGACAAGGTCTCCGCCTTCCTGGCCGAGCAGCTGGGCCTCAACATCATCACCTGCACAGCCCAGGAACACGACGAGCAAATGGCCTACGTCCAAGGCCTCACCCACATGATCGCCCGGGTCTTCCAAAAGATGGACATGCCGCCTATCGACCAAGAGACCAAAACCTTCAGCCTACTGCGCAATATGGTCGACATCGTCAAAGACGACAGCGACGCCCTCTTCAAAGCCATCCAAACCGACAACCCCTTCGTCGATATCACCAAGAAAAAATTCTTTGACGCCGTGACGGCATTGCAGAGTGAGTTGGGCAAGGGTGATCAGTAGGCGGATCGTGGGCGTCTGACGTGACATTCTGCAGGCTAAGCCCTTGACGCGAAACTTCATCCCCCGTTCTCTAAGACCGGGGTGAGTAGGGTCCGTGCCGTGGTGAGCAAAAGAGCGTTTTGGCGGTCGTTAGGAACCGTGAACATCGCCGTTGGCTTCCTCTCCTGCATCGCCGCGATAGCGCTCGTCGCAGGCCTCATCCCCTGGCCCTTCGCCGGCCCCAAGCCGACCGAGACGGATGTCCTTCTCATCCACTTCAGCCTCGCCGCCTTTGGTTTTGCGGTGTTGGGTTGGCTCTTGCACGCCGTGCGCTTGAGCGATCGGCCTGTCCGTGTTGGGTCCCTCCACGTTTCACTAGGAGTGCTTGTCACCGTGACTGGAGGGCTCCTCTCGGGCCTTGTCCAGCTGGTGATCGTCGCGGACTCATGGCTCTTCGGATATGAGAGGAGCCAGTTGTCTCTGTGGCTATCTGTTCCCGGAATCACAGGGCTCCTCGCGATGTTCTGGGTTGTGAACGATGCTGGCGACCTTCCGGACGAACGACGACAGCCGCCAAAAGGCGCTGACTACGCTTGGTGGGAAATCATCGAGGCAGAGACGTTCAGCAAAACGATCCTGTTCAAGCGTGCACTGCTAAGCGCGCTTCTTCTGGTGATCGCTATGGGAGCGCTAATTGCAAGTCTCACCTATGCTTATGTAATCTCTAGCATCTTTCAATCCGAGAACTTCGTTGGCTGGTATGGAGTTTGGCTCGCGATAACCCGCAGTCTGTGCGAATCCATTGCCGGGATTACCGCGCTCGCGGCTCTGACCGTGTTCAGCGCTATTGTTGAGAAATTGGTTGTTCGCGCCTCGTCCAGCGTGCGCCAATCACTTGCAGGGCAGACGCCACAACGCCTCACCGAAGAGCAAGCGGAGACCATCAACGAAATCACGGATCAGTTGATGGATGCAGTGGTTTTCTCGCGCGGTTCTCTCACGCACTTGCTTACCATCATTCGGGCAGCGGCTTTAGGAGCCTTTGTTGCGATCGTCTTCACGGCGATGAGGTTTTTGCCCGCCGACGTCTCCGTTCCCATCGATCGGGGTATAGGATCCACGCTCTTCGCAGGTCGCCGAACGGAAGGCTTGGGGCCCCACATCTATTTCGACGGGATGGGCATAGCAGAAGCTGTGCTCCTGTGCGCGTCGATCGTTCTCATCGCATACATCGGCTACCTCCTGACCAGGAACCTCACTGCACTGAGGATTTGGTCATGGCAGTTCATCGAACCCTACATCGTCTTTAGGCTGATTGCCTTGGGCGCTTCCGAAGCTGTCCGCGCGGGAGATATCAAGGAGCCCCAAGACTACACGCTCGCCAACGCGGCTGCAGCGACGTCGCGGCGTTATGAACGAGGCAGCTTAGCGTTGACAGGCCTCCTTTTCCTCACGGCATGCTTGGCTTGGCCCCTCGACCGCGCCCACTACGCCGTGGTCTCAGACGAAGAGGTCGTCGCCGGGCACTACTATCTGCCGGGCTCGGTCAGAGCGTTCGCTCCGTCCGATGTCACGCGCGTCAATCGCGAATGTTGGAAACGCGTCAACAAAGATGTGGTGGCGTTCGACCTCACCCTGCCCAACGGCGCCGTCGTCGATCTGATCCGGCCGTGGCACATCGCTGACAGCGCCCAGAGAGACTTGATCATCCGCGTCGGCACAAAAATCAGCGGCGCCGAAGTGGATGGCCGTGTCGATCAAGACGTATGCGGAGAACTCCTGCGAAGACGCTTCGGCGATGACAGCGAGAAACTCAAACCACTGTTCGGTCTCGAAAACTAGCCGACCGCCCTTGGCTTAACATCCGCTGACGGACGATCAACCGAACGCTCCTACCCCTCCAGCACCTCTTTGATTGAGTTGTCCTCGTTCATCAGCACCACGGTCGGGGTGTGGGTTTTAGCTTCGTTGGCGTCGACGTCGCAGAAGGCGGTGATGATCACCCGGTCGCCGGTATGGGCGTGGCGGGCCGCGGCGCCGTTGAGCATGATCTCCCGGCTCCCCGCCGGTGAGGGCAGCGCATAAGTCGTCAGGCGCGCGCCGTTGGTGATGTTCCAGACGTCCACCCGCTCGTTCGGCAAGATGCCCGCGGCCTCCAAAAGCTCGCTGTCGATAGCGATCGACCCTTCATAGTGAAGGTCGGTCATCGTCAGCGTCGCCTGGTGCAGCTTCGCCTTCAGCATCGTCAGACGCATTGCGGTTTTCCCTGTCGCAGCGGCGCCACGTTGTGCAGCGGCGGTTAGCAGAAACCGCTATGCCCGAATTGTTCATCTCCGTGAACCCATTGCATTTGGTTGCAAGCGACGCGTGTGTACAGGTTCGCGCATAGGCAAAACCTTCGAGCGAAAGTGGGTTCTCCTATGGTTAATCCTATCGCTGAAAGCCGCATAAACACTGGCTTGCGACACGATAACACGGTTTGGTCATTTTCCTTTCCAAATCGCAAAAAAACTGCCCCCTAAGGTTGCATAAAAGTTGATGCTGTGCACACAACAGTGATCAACCTTAATGGGGCGTTACCTGCGGCCCGTTCGCGACCGGGAGATTCGTGATGAAAAAGTATCTGTTGAGTGCGGGTATTTTGGCGCTGTCCGTCAGCGCAGCATCGGCCTCAGACCGAGGGTTCTCGGCGCAGTCCCTTCACCTCGACGCTCTGAGTAACGTCTCTACCCAGTCGCTCCATTTAGACGCGTTGGGAATGTCCGAGCGGTCGCTCCACCTCGATGCGTTGAGTGTGGTGCCCCAGTCGCTGCACCTTGATGCGTTGAGTCTCCATCTCGACGCGCTGGGCTCATCGTTCGACGCCGACTCCCTGCACCTCGATGCTCTCGACGTGGCGCCGAGCTCCCTCCATCTCGATGCGCTCAGCCTTCATTTGGACGCTCTGGGTTCGCGCTTTGGCGGCCGTTCTCTCCATCTCGATGCGCTGGGCATGAACGCGCGGTCATTGCACCTTGATGCGCTGAGCTTTGATCCGTCCTCGTTGCATTTGGACGCGCTCAGCCTCCACCTCGATGCGCTTTCCGGCAACCAGACCATGCTTGCGGGGGACACGAACTTGTTCTGGGGCTCGTTCCAGCCGCAGAGTTTGCACCTTGATGCCCTCGGCCTGACGCCGAGCTCGCTGCACCTCGACGCATTGTCTCTCCACCTTGATGCCTTGGCTGGTTTTGATCCGCAGTCGTTGCATCTCGACGCCCTCAGCCTGCACCTCGATGCGCTGTCAGCGTTCGATCCTAATTCGCTCCACCTGGATGCGTTGAGCCTGCACTTGGACGCGCTCGCCGCATTCGATCCGTCGTCGCTCCATCTCGACGCTTTGTCGCTGCATCTGGATGCCCTCGCGAACTTCGATCCGAGCTCCTTGCACCTCGACGCATTGAGCCTTCATCTCGATGCCCTCGCCGCTTTTGATCCGAGTTCGCTGCATCTCGACGCGCTCGGAACGCTAACCACAAACTCGCTGCACCTCGACGCCCTCAGCCTGCATCTTGATGCACTGGCAAGCTTCGACCCGGAGTCCCTCCATCTCGATGCGCTGAGCCTCCACTTGGATGCGCTGGAAAACTTTGATCCGGACTCGCTCCATCTCGATGCTTTGTCGCTGCACCTGGACGCGCTCGGCTCGCTCGATCCGAACTCCCTTCACCTTGATGCGCTCAGCTTGCACCTTGATGCCCTGGCTGCATTTGGTGCGTCCTCGCTGCATCTCGACGCGCTAAGCCTCCACCTCGATGCGCTCAGCACGATGAACGCGGACTCGCTTCACCTGGACGCACTCGCCAGCGTTGATCCGCAGTCGTTGCACCTCGATGCCCTCGGCGAAGTCGCGCCCCAATCGCTGCATCTCGATGCGCTCTCCTTGCACCTCGACGCGTTGAGCCTCCACCTCGATGCCTTGGACACGATGCAAGAGCTGTCTCTGCATCTTGATGCGCTGTCGCTGCACCTCGACGCTCTGTCAGCGTTCGAAGACCTCTCCTTGCACTTAGATGCGTTGAGCCTCCACCTCGATGCGCTCGACATGAACGAGCTGTCGCTGCACCTCGATGCCCTGGCCGGGATGTCGGACCTCAGCTTGCATCTTGATGCCTTGTCGCTGCATCTCGACGCCCTCGACATGGATGCGCTCAGCCTCCACCTCGACGCGCTGTCCTACGAGCAACTCTCGCTGCATCTCGATGCGCTCAGTGCCCTGACGGATATGAGCCTGCACCTTGATGCCCTCGGCCAAGCTGCCGGTGCGCTCAACGCAGCGTACGGAACCTACAGCGGCTTGATCAGCGGCGCCGAAGCCGCCTTCGGCGCGCTGGTCGAAGCGCAAACGGGCGAGAGCTTCGACGCAGGCTTCCTGGCGGCGTTCTTCGAAAAGCACGGCTTGGAAGGCAACGGCTTTGGCGACTTCCTCCGCATGGACGAGAACGAGCGCAACGCGTTCCTCATCGACATGTCCGACCAGCTGACCACCTTCCTCGGCATCGACCACGCCGACCATTGGATGGGCACCGTCAACTGGTCGCCGCGCTTGGCCGAAGTCGCTGGCTTTGGCGCTGGCGTCAAAATCGGTGTTGTCGATCAGGGCTTTGACGGCCCAGGCGCACTCCGCAACACACCTGACTTTGTCGGCCCCGTCTTCGACGGCCAGGACCACGGTCTCGCCGTTTCGGGTGTCGCCGCTGGCGCCCTCGATAGCCGCGGGGTCATGGGCGTTGCTCCGAATGCGGATGTTGTTCTCTCCAACCCGTTCGCGGCCACTGGCGATGCCGACATTTACGACGTGACCACGTCGGTCGCGCGGGTCGCTCAGGGCGGTGCGAGCATTATCAACCTGTCCCTCGGCGAGAGCGGCTACACCTTCTCCGACGGTTGGTTCGACGTATTCTCCGATGACGCGGTCCGCCGCGCCACGGGCGACAGCCTGTTCGTCTTCGCAGCCGGTAACGACGGCATTGTTCAAGAGACGGATGTTAACCTCCGCGGGCTGGATGTGCTCGATCAGATCGTCATTGTCGGCGCATTGGGCGTAGACGGACAGATTGCGTCCTTCTCCAACACGCCGGGCGATGCGAACTTCGTCGTGAACGGCGAAGAAACGGCTATGATGGACCGGTTCCTCGTCGCGCCCGGCCAGCAGATCCTCGTCGCCACCCCCGACGGCGTTGGCCGCCGCTCAGGCACCAGCTTCGCAGCGCCGATGGTCGCTGGCGCAGCGGCGCTCCTGCAAAGCCGGTGGGAGTGGCTCGCCAACGAACCAGAAGCTACCGCTGAGATCCTGTTCCGCTCCGCCACCGACCTCGGTGAAGAGGGCGTGGACGAGGTCTACGGATGGGGCCTCCTCAACGTCGAAGCGTCCCAGCGTCCGCTGGACCTCTCACGCCTGATGCTCCGCTCGGCCGCTGGCGACACGAGCTTCATCGGCTCTGGCTTCACCCAAAGCCTCCTTGCACGGATGGATCCCACCGCGACCGTCACCGTCTTCGAAACCGTCGGTAGCACCTACCGCGACTTCGAACTGCCCGTCGGCGTCATGGCCGCTGGCGCGATCGACCCATCGGTAGGGCTTGAGCAAGACGTCGAGCGCTACTTCGGCGAACGCCTCGGCGCAGCTGTCGGTGCAACCCAGTCCGTTGCTGGCCTGGGCTTCACCGGAACCAACGGCTTCACCGACGCACCAGCGATCGGCGCAGTCGCGTTCGGCTCCGAAGAAGGCGGCTGGACCCTCTCCCTCGAAGCCCGCGAGCCAGCCCACGGCCTCATGGTCCCCGAGGGTGAGCTCAACTTCGAAACCCACGGTACACTGACGGCTGTGGAAAGCGGCATGACCCTCAGCTTCGGCCAGGGCGACGGTGCATTGGTCTTCGGCGGCAAGAGCTTCTCGATGACCTCCGACCACGACATCCTGACCGGCGGCGTGAACCCCCTCCTCGGCCTTGCGTCGGGCGGCGGCTACGTCCACGCCACCTTGCCGATGGGCGAGCGCTTCGCCTTCTCCGCAGGCTTCACCGGCCGGGACGATGCTGACCTCGTCGCCGATCCGTTCTCAGGCGCCCTGACCGAACGAGTCGCAGGCTCCGAAGGTTACCGCGCCTCAGCCGCCATGGCGTCGCTGACCTACGGCGTCTCCGAAGGCACTACAGTCAACCTCGGCGTCACCGCGCTTAACGAAGTCGACGGCCTCTTCGGCGGCCAAAGCGTCGGTGCACTGAGCTTCGGCGACACCGCGCGCAGCCACTCGGTGACGATCGGTACCGAGAGCGATTTCGGCCGCGGCATCTCCCTCGCCCTCTCGGGCACGGTGGGCCGCACGACCAGCGATACCGGGACCGCGAACGGCCTCCTCGCCGTTGGTGAAGACGTCCTGACCACCGCCTACCAAGCGATCGTCAGCAAACAGGGCATCCTCAAGTCAGACGACCGTCTGCGCTTCTCGATCGCCCAGCCGCTGACCATCGAGCAAGGCAGCCTCGCGGTCCAAAGCTTCGACGTGGTCGACCGCTCCACCGGCCAGCTTGGCCTCGTCGGTGACGAGATCGCGCTCAACGCCCTCGACCGCCGCTATGTCGGCGAGGTGATCTACGGCACCCCCGTCGTCGGCGGTAAGGGTGACCTTTCGCTCTTCACCCAGGTCGACACGGCACCGGTGCTGACCCCTGGTGAAATGGCTGTAACCGGCGGTGTACGATTGAATTTCCGGTTCTAAGCCCCGCTTCCGGGAGCGGTCCACCAACGCGCACCGCTCCCGAACCGAAACACCAATCCTAAGGCTTCCTTAACACAGTCGGACCCATACCTGATCGGTAACGTCCGAGGTTGAGATGAACCTGCCCCTTCGGCGCTTGTTTTATACGACTGCAATGGTTGGACTTTTGTCTGTTCAGCCTGCCGATGCTCTTGAAACTGACGACCCATCAGCACTCCTCGACCAAGCGCAGACGACCCTCGTTTCTGACTCCGCCACCGGCATCAAACTCGCCCGTGAAGCCGCCGAGCTGGAGCGCCAAGAGTTCACGCCAGACCAAGGCATCCTTCTCCGCGCCGCATGGCTCGAGGCCGAGGGCCTTTTCCGCCTACGCCGCCTCGACGAAGCGGCTCTCGTTCTGAAACGTACACTGAATGAAATCGGAAGTGAAAGCTCGGATATCTACGGCAAGCTTCTGATCACCAGTGGGCGCGTTGCAAGGGCTCGCGGCGACAATGGCCTCGCCCTGCAAAGCTTCCAAGACGCCTTCAAGCTGTTCTCAAAGCTCGACAACAGCCGATACCAGGCAATTGCCCTACAGAGCATCGGCACACTGTACAAAAATGCCAAGCAGTACGAACGCGCAATCAAGTACGACGAACGTGCTGTTGAGGCGTATCCGGACGATCCGCTCATAAAGATCGTCTCACTGAACAACCGCGCCAATGCCCTCCGCGAGCTCGAACGGTATGACGAGGCGCGCGCGCTGTTGCTCGAAGCGCTTCAACAGGACATCGTCGCCTCAGCTCCCAACTTCGCAGTACGGCTCCAGGCCAATTTGGCAGCTCTTGAGCTCAGTGCAGGGAATATTGAAAGCGCAACGAGCGCGGTGCAGGCGGTTGAAAGTCTGAGCGCTGACATCGCCGAGAACCAAATGCCGGTTCTTCCTTATGCGGTGAAAGCGAAGATCGCCTTCGTCCAAGGTGATATGGACGCGGCCGTGCGCACGCTCAACGAAGCTTTTAGCGGCATCGACTTCGAAACCACTCCAGAAGACGAAAGCGAGGCGCACGCGCTCGCCTACGACGTCTACGAAGCATTGGGACAAGACCGAGCGGCGCTCGCGCACCTCAAGGCATTGAAACGACTGGAAGACGCCGAGCGCGATGTGGCGGCGTCGGCGAACTCAGCAATCGCTAACGCTGAATTCGAGCTCTCCGATAAAACGCTTCAAATTGAGAAGCTGAGCCGCGAGCGTGCCGAGGCTGACCTCGAACTCGTCCGTACAAAGCGCTCACGCGACCGTATGTTGTTTGGCGGGTTGGTCGGTTTGGCGATGGCTGCCATCGGGGTTCTTGTTTGGTTTGCGTGGCAATCGCGGCGCGTCAGCCGGGTGACCGAAGCGCTCAACAAACAACTCGAGGCGGTCAACGCAAAGCTCCGGCGCTCCAATGTTGAGCTGGAAAAAGCGAACAGTGCAAAGACAGAGTTTCTTGCGACCACAAGCCATGAGGTCCGTACACCACTTAATGCTGTCATAAATCTCACTGCTGATGTTCTCGAAGGCTCACAACTTTCGACTGACGAGCAACGCAAGCTGAGCACTGCGTTGCGCTCGGCAGAGCACCTCCACGAGATCGTCACCGACATTCTCGACGTCGCGCGGTTCGAGGGGAAACGTGTCCCGACTCATTTCAGCAACATTTCGATCAAGGACGTCGCCGCAGACGTGGTCAACTTGTGGCAAGCGAAGGCGACATCAAAGGGCCTACGCTTCCGTACACAGATCAATCCTGCAGATGCTCCGTTCTGCACGGACGAAAAACTTCTGCGCCAGGTTCTTTCCAACCTCCTGTCCAATGCGATCAAGTTCACCCCTCATGGATCCGTTGAGCTCAAAATATCAGGCGGCAGCGCGACAGAACCCCTGATGCTGCAAGTCAGCGACAGCGGGATTGGCATTGATGACGCCAATCGAGACCTGATTTTTGAAAGCTTCAAACAAGTCGATACTGGCGGTACACGGAGCTTCCAAGGGACCGGCCTGGGCCTGGCGATCTGCAAGCAAATCGCCACGCTCCTGGGCGGGTCGATCGATGTGCAAAGCCAAGTTGGCTACGGCACAACATTCACCGTGGTCATCCCCATGTCAGAGGCCGAAGACAGCGACGACGTGACCGAAACCGCGCCGCCAGCCATCGCCGATGTCGAGGGATCGATCGGCGGGCTGCACGTGCTCGCGGCTGAGGATAACGCGGTTAACGCGATGGTCATCCAAACCATCCTTAAGGGGAAGGTTGAGACACTGACGATTGTCGAGAATGGCCAGGAGGCTGTGGACGCGGTCAATGCGGGCGACT
>JBCDHW010000008.1:0-170498 GCA_038749595.1 Pseudomonadota bacterium | reverse complement strand
TGGGGCCACCCCATTTTGTGGGGCCACCCCATTTTGTGGGGCCACCCCATTTTGTGGGGCCACCCCATTTTGTGGGGCCACCCCATTTTGTGGGGCCACCCCATTTTGTGGGGCCACCCCATTTTGTGGGGCCACCCCATTTTGTGGGTGTTTGTCTGCTTGGCGGATGAAATCGTTTTGTGCAGCGCCAGTCATTGCAAGCTCTTTCTTTTTCTTACCAGTGGTGACCATTGGTGAGGCTCCGGAGCGAAGGCATAGGACGACCAGCCCCGGCCAACTCGCCAGGCTGGTCCCTGTGCCTCAGCGTGAAGGAGACCCTCGGATCGGCCCATCGCTTTGGCCCAGCAGGTCGCAACGGAACGCCTACCGGTTGGCCGCTACTTAAGAGGATGGTCCGCTTCCCCTTCCCGCACGCTTCGGCCGTTCGGACTGCGCTTGCTCTGGGCGGGAGCCCCACAGTAGAGCAAAAAGGGTATGGCGCTGCCGTCATAAAACCGACCACCAAGCCCTTAGCGTGCGCGACATGTTTACTGATTAGTCCGTGTCTCGATCGTCTGTCGGCTGGAGCAGCTCGTGCAGGGGCGAGGCGATCACCAGACGCCGACTTCCGAGTTTCACTGTTTTCAACCGCCCATTGCCGATCAACTTGTAAAGCGTTGTTCGCCCTATCGAGAGGGCTTTGGCGGCTTCATCCAAGCTAACTGCAAGTGGGTTCATCAGTAGTCTCGCAAACGCATACGAACACTGAAGATTAATCGACGACCAACGGCGATGCCGAAAATAGGCCGTGAAAAGGGCTACTTTTCGGTATCGACTTTTCTCTGGTTCTTTTTCCGATCCGATCGGATGAGAGCTATCCGCTTGATCAACGGACCCGGTCGCTTGTGTTGATCGTGACCACCGGGTGCGCGAAGGTCGAGAACGATCAGTATCAGCTTCTCCCAGAAATGTGTGAGAACTGGTCCAACTTCGAGAGAGGGATCCTTCGCGTATCGCGATGGCAGTGGTGGAGATCTCTGAAAGTGAGAGTCGAACAGCTCGAACACTCTGTTTACGAACGTATTGAAGGCTTTGTCGGTCCCGCGCCCTCTCGCATCAATGTCGTGCAACCCAGCCAACCCATGCCACGAACCATCGCGATACCATGTGGCCGCACGGATCGCTTCGTCTAGTCCCGACTTGGTCGTTGGCGCGAGGCGGCGTGCTTTCCACATTCCCCGTTCGAGTCCCAGGACCTCCCGCTCACGCAGTCGGGTTTCCCGCACCCACTGATCGCTTAGGATGTTGAGCGCCTCTTGTCGGAGGCGTTTCTTCTCTTTGGCCTCGTCGCGATCGCCCGTAAGAGCCCTGAGGAATTGCTCAGCAGCGGCTTCAACCATTTCAAAGACTTCAACAGCCTCGCTTTAAGAAACACCGATGCTGGTCTTATTCGCATCGCTCCCACGCTTCCCGGGCTTAGTGATGATTCCGAGAATGGCCTCCAACTCGTCCCGTAGCTCACAGATGTCGAAGTCGTGTCTCTTAGCCAATTCACGAAGCTCGTCCCAATCATTGTCGGAGAACGGCTCCGGATTCACCGGAAGGGGAACAGCAAGACGATCAGGCATCACATTCTTCCCAGGTAGTGAGCCCAGGCAATCATCAAATCTCGACGCTTTTCAAAGAAGTCAGTTCGTCGATACGCCCTCACAACTGCATCGCTGGTTTTGTGCGCGAGAGCGGCTTCGGCGACTTCATGGGGCGCGTCGGTGCATTCAGCAGCCCAATCGCGAAACGATGAACGCATTCCGTGTACAGTGTAACCCACGCCGCCCGCAGATTTTAGCGCTTTAGCGAGCGTCATGTCGCTCATCGGCTTAATCCGCTGGCCAGGGAATAGAAGAGACTGTTGAACATCTCGCCTGAGGAGCTTGACGGCGTCGAGGATGGAGATAGCAGCGTCGGAAAGCGGTACAACATGTTCGTCTCCTGCTTTCATTCGGTCAGAGGGGATCGTCCACGTACGAGCTGCCTCATCGATCTCATTCCATGTCGCACCGCGAACCTCCCCTGACCTTGCAGCGGTGAGGATCAAGAAACGCAACCCCAACGCTCCCATGCCCTCGAGCCGGTCTAGGCGATGCAGAAACTCGGGAAGCTCGCGATAGGGCATCGCAGCAAAGTGCTTTTTGGCGGACCTTTTTTGCTTCTTAAGAGCAGCATCTACAGCGCGCATCGGCGCAGGCTCGGCTCGATGGTTGTGGGCATGGCCCCAGTCGAGGATGATACCAATCCGTTGCTTAACTCGGCGTGCAGTCTCCTGCTTTTCCAGCCAAATCGGTTGTACGGCCTCCAGGATGTGAGCCGAAGAAACTTCCGAAATGGGTTTATCTCCCAGCTTCGGAAAGGCGTGCTTCTCAAGCACCAAAAGCCATTGCCGCGCAGCTTTCGAGCTCTTCCATCCAGGCAATCGCTCCGTATGAACACGTTTCGCAGCTTCAGCGAACGTCATTCCGAAGGCACGATTGGCCTCAGCTCGGAGAGAGCTAGGCGTCGCTCCTGCTCGGAGTTTCTTCCGCACCTCGTCAGCAAGATCTCTCGCCTCAGCAAGAGTGACATCCAGCCGACTTCCAAGACCGAGCTCGTAGCGCCTGCCTCGGACCATGGTCCGCAGCACCCAAGAGGCCGAGCCACTCGGTTTGACGAGAAGATACAAACCCCGTGCATCATAGTACTTCCCGGGCGCTCGCGCGTTCTTAACTTTCAGCGCCGTCAATCCGGACATCGCGATCTATTCCCACAATTGTTCCCCCAATGTGACACGAATTTTGGTGAACGCAAGCGAGCAGACGCGAATCGAAAACTAGGCATAACATTGTATTTGGTCAGATAATTTGATCCTGTACGAACGAGAGCAGACATGAGTATGGCTCCTGCAGGGACTGCCACGGGATCACGGTTTTTCTGCAGCGAAGACTCCCCGGGCAACGGCGCGCGCGAGGACGTCGCCGGCGATTGTGCCCAATTCAAGGACGGTGGGTAGCGGCGCCGCAACGGGCTTGGCACATGTGCTCAGAGCAAAGACGATATCGCCATCGGTTGGGCCATGGGCGGGGCGGATGGCGCGCGCTAAACCGTCTTGGGCCATTACCGCCAAACGTTTGAGGTCGGCTGGGGAAAGGTCCGCGTCCGTTGCAATAACCGCAAGGGTTGTGTTGCTGCGCGCTGGGGCGGCCAGCTTGGTGTCCGGAGGCAGGCCAGCCACGGCCGATGCCCCGGGAAGGCCGCGGCCACCAAACTCGCCGGCCACCTCATAGGGTGCCGCGAGAAATTGATCCGTCCCCGGCCAATAAGGCGATCCAAAGCTGTTCACCGCGACCAGCGCGCCGACGGTGTACCCACCTGTGTTTGTCCAGGACGCACTGCCCAATCCCCCTGGATGGGCACCAGCCGTCGCGCCGCGGCCTGCGCCCACCGCACCCAGATGGAACGTCTCACTTGCGTCGGCCCAGGCGTCTGCAGCGAGCCGATCATAAGGCGGCTGGTCACCCCAGGCCTTATCGCCACCATTATTAAGATCATAAAGGATCGCACACGGAACGATCGGTGTCACAGGAACATCCGTTTGCGGAACGAGACTGAACCCCCGCCCCTCTGCGCCAAGGAGACGGCAGACCCTATCGGCTGCTGCCAAACCGAACACAGAACCTCCAGACAAAACCAAACCATCGATCCGATCGACCAACGTGTCGAGGGCCAAAGCATCGGTCTCGCGAGTGCCAGGGCTGCCGCCGCGGACGTCCACCGCGGCACGCACCGGCGCATCGGGAATCAGGACGGTGACGCCCGTCACGACATTGTCATCGGCAGCGTTGCCAACCTTGAGGCCTGATATGTCGGTAATGAGATTGCGCGGCCCCGTCGTCATACTTGCCTCTCGTCGCAGCTTGGCCAAGGTAGTGACCATGTCGGCCCTTGGGGAGCAAGTATGGACCTGAAAACCGTGATCGCCGCTGCGCTGAGTGCAATTGCGCTCACGGGCTGCGAAGACCAAGCCGCAGAAGCTGTCGCTGAAACGGTCCCCGCAGCGAACGACGAGCCGTTGTCGGTCCCGTGGATCGTCACAACAGCACACCCGCTCGCCACAGACGCTGGCGCGAAGATCCTCGAAGCGGGCGGCAGTGCCGTAGACGCGGCGGTCACGGTTCAGGCTGTGCTGAGCCTCGTCGAACCGCAAAGCTCTGGGCTCGCAGGCGGCGCGTTCATGCTGTTCTACGACGCGTCCAGCGGAGAGCTCATCGCCTATGACGGCCGCGAAGAGGCGCCCGCGACGGTGACTCCCGACGTCTTTATCAAAGAAGACGGCAAGCCCATGGGCTTTTTCGAAGCGGTCTTGTCGGGCAAGGCGGTCGGCGTGCCTGGCGCGGTAGCGATGCTCGGCATGGCGCACAATGCACACGGAACACTTTCGTGGTCTGAATTGTTCGACGAGCCTGAACGCTTGGCCCGAGACGGCTTTCCTATGCCGCAGCGCCTCCATGATACCCTGGGCCGCCTGCGTCCGTTCCGTGAAGATCCCCAAGCCGCAATCTATTTGGATGCGGAGGGCGCGCCGTTACCCATCGGCACAATCGTCTTCAATCCTCCGTTTGCGGAAACCGTCAGGCAGTTGGGCAACGAAGGGGTTGCAGCCTTTTACTCGGGCACCATTGCTGAGGATATCATCGCCCGGGTGAATGGAAAAACCGGCGAAGAGACTATCACGATGGAAGACTTCGCCGCCTACGAACCATTGCGTCGCGAGCCCCTTTGCCGCCCCATCGCTGAATACACGGTCTGCTCGATGCCGCCGCCAAGCTCGGGAGGGACAACAGTTCTTCAGATCGCCGGGGTGTTTGAAGCCTCGGCGGGACGCGTTGCTCCAAAGGATAATTTGCTCGCCTACATTGAGGCGACGCGGCTCGCTTACGCCGATCGGGGTCGTTTTCTCGGCGACCCGACGGCGATGGGCGTTGAGGGCCTGTCCAGTGATGCGTTAACGGAGCAATTGGTCAGCGACGCTTATTTAGAGGCGCGCGCCAGCACCATTTCAGACACGCCCGCCACAACAGTCGAACCTGGCAACCCGACCGGCGCGCTGATGCTCCGTGAGGGAAGGATTGACGGCGACGCATATGAAGTTCCGTCTACGACACATTTTTCTATTCGCGACTCGGAAGGAAACGTTGTGTCGATGACGTCGAGCGTTGAGATGCCGTTCGGTAGCCAAATGATGGCTGCTGGTATGGTGCTCAACAATCAGCTCACTGACTTCGCACGGGTTCCTTCCGATGACGGCATCCCTGCAGCGAACGCACCTGGCCCGCGCAAACGGCCGATGAGCTCGATGACCCCGGTGATCGTGCTCGATCAGTCGGGGCAACCCACCGTCGCGATTGGTAGCCCCGGCGGCCCAGCAATCATCGGATATGTCGCTAAGCCCTTGCTGACGCATCTTTTTACTGAGGAGCCGCTGTCGGAAACGATCCTCGAGCCTCACGTCGTTGTTCCGCGGGGCACACTGATCATCGAAACCGGCGGTGATGCGATGAAAGCGGAAGCCGAGGCGATGGGCTACGAACTCCAACAACGCGGCCTCACCTCCGGCCTTTACGGGTTTACGACCTGGGCGGGCGAGATTGACCTGGTCGTTGATCCGCGGAGGGAAGGTTCAGGCAGAACGAGCGCGCCGTCCAAGGAATAGGTTTGGTAGCGCTTTGGGAGGCGCTCTCAGAGCGCTTCCAAGCGTTTTTTTGCGGCCGATAATTGCTCGAGCTCATTTGAAAATTTTGCCACGCGCGCCTTCTCTTCCTCGACGACGGCGGGGGGCGCTTTTGAAACGAAGCGCTCATTACCGAGCTTGCCTTCAGCCTTTTTCAGCTGGGCCGCAGCTTCCGCAATCTCTTTATCGAGGCGAGCAAGCTCCGCAGACAAATCGATCACATCGGCGACCGGCAACGCATAGGTCGTTCCCCCGCTGACGATCTGGACCGCTCCTTTAGGTGGATCAGCGCGCTGCGCGATATTTTCAATCCGCGCAAGACGTCGAATGGCCGGCGACTGAACCTCAAGGGTCTGCGCGACGTCAGCCGACGGACTCAGCGCAATAAGATCAATTTTCGCGGCAACGGGCACATTCACTTCCGTCCGAGCACTGCGAATTTCAGAAATCAGCGCGATGACCATTTCCATTTGCTCGGCAGCGCTATCGTCTACGAATGACTCGGTCGGCCAGCGCTGGTCGTCGATCGTCTGTATACCATCATTCATAGCATCGTAGAGTTCGCGACAAACAAACGGCATAAACGGTTCAAGCGTGACCAGGATTGTCTTCAATCCATAACTCAGCGCACGCCTCGTTTCAGCCTGATCTGCGGAGGATCCTTCATCCAGGATTGGCTTGGCCAGCTCGAGACACCAGTCACAATAGGTACGCCACGTGAACTGATAAATCGCTGCGGCCGCCTCATCAAAACGAAAGGCCTCGAGCGCGCTGGCGACGCCGGCACTCATGCGGGTCGCTTCATGCGCGAGCCAACGGTTCAACGGCAGTTTAAACGTAGACGGATCAATATTTTCATCCGTGAGCGGAACGTCACGCATCTGAAGGAAGCGCGCCGCATTCCAAAGCTTTGTTCGGAAGTTGCGGTAGCCCTCAACCCGTTGTTTGGAAAGAGAAAGGTCCCTGCCCTGGGTTGCTTGGCTCGCCAAAGTAAAGCGGAGGGGATCCGCACCGAACGCGTCCATGTACTCGAGCGGATCGACAACATTGCCCTTTGACTTGGACATTTTCTGTCCATTCTCGTCCCGCACCAGCGCGTGAATGTAGACCATGTGGAACGGCACCTCTTTCTTGAAGTACATCGCCATCATCATCATCCGGGCAACCCAGAAGAAGATAATATCAAACGCCGTCGAGAGCACCGCGGTGGGGTAAAAGTCCTGAAGCTCCTGCGTTTCGTCCGGCCAACCTAGCGTTGAGAATGGCCAAAGTGCGGACGAAAACCACGTATCAAGAACATCAGTATCTTGTGTAAGTTCAACCGCCTCACCATCATAATGCTCCGTAGCAAGACGATGAGCGTCATCCTCCGTCTCAGCACAAAACGGTGTTCCGTCTGGCCCGTACCAAACCGGGATCCGGTGTCCCCACCAGAGTTGCCGTGAGATACACCACGGCTCGATATTCTCCATCCAATTAAAATACGTCTTCGACCAATTCTCAGGAACGAATTTGGTCTTCCCCGAACGGACCGCCTCCGTCGCAGGGCCCGCTAGAGTTTTCGCATCGACGTACCATTGGTCGGTGAGCATCGGCTCGATCACGACGCCGGATCGATCGCCAAAGGGCTGCATAATGACTTTATCATCGATACCGCGCAGGAGGCCCATCTCTTCAAGCTCGGCAATCACCATTTTCCGGGCGTCAAAGCGGTCCACACCATGATACCGTTTGGGTACGTCATTCTCAGACGTCGCGATCATCCGCGCTTCAGCGTCCATCAGAACGATCAACGGAATATCGTGCCGCCGCGCGACTTCGAAGTCGTTGAAATCGTGGGCGCCTGTGATTTTGACAGCACCGGTTCCAAGCTCCGGGTCCGGATATTCATCAGCGATGATGGGGATCAACCGATCAACGATCGGTAGACGGACCTTTTTACCGATAAGGTTCGTATACCGCTCATCGTCAGGATGGACAGCCACCGCGCCGTCGCCGAGCATGGTCTCAGGCCGGGTGGTGGCGATGACAATCTCGCTGATCCCGTCCACGGGACCTTCCGCCAGCGGATAAGCGAAGTTCCACATCTTCCCGTTGACCTCGCGGTTCTCCACCTCAAGGTCGGAGATCGCGGTCTGGAATTGCGGATCCCAATTCACCAGCCGCTTATCGCGGTAGATCAAGCCTTCGTTGTAAAGCTGCACAAAGACGCGCCGGACAGCAGCAGACAGGCCCTCATCCATCGTGAAGCGCTCACGTGACCAATCTAGCGACGCGCCCAGCCGCTGCAACTGCCCTTTGATCATCCCGCCGGATTCGGCCTTCCACGCCCATACCTTTTCGACGAAAGCGTCTCGTCCGATGTCGCGCCGGTGCGGTTCTTGGCGCTCCGCCATCTGGCGCTCGACCACCATTTGGGTCGCGATGCCTGCGTGATCGACGCCGTATTGCCAAAGGACCTTGCGGCCCTGGCGGCGGCGGAAGCGGCACAGGATATCCTGGAGCGTATTGTTCAGCGCGTGGCCGACATGGAGGCTGCCGGTGACGTTCGGCGGCGGAATGACGATCGCATACGGATCACCGTCACCTTGCGGTTTGAAAAGGCCAGCCTCTTCTTGGGCACGGTAGAGGCGCGGTTCGGCTTCGTTGTGGTCAAACGTTTTCGGCAGGTCTCGCATGGGCCACGCTTAGCGGAGCCGCTGCTCATTGGAAGAGGCCTGGCCGTCCCGCTCCTCACAAAAAAGGGCGGCCGAAGCCGCCCTTTTGCCGCCGAGCTTCCAGTCAGAAGCCGTGCGTTGCCTTAGAATTGGTACCGGACGCCGAAGCGGATTTGGTACCGCGAAGGGTCGCCCTGACGGCTGAGGCCAGAGATCGGAACAATCTGACCGTTGTTGAACGCGTCTTCGTCGACGTTGACGATCGGCGGGAAGTCAGGCCCTTCCAGGATGCCCCACTCGTCGTTGAGCAGGTTCGTCAGGTTGTCGATGATAATGAACGCTGACCCTTTGTGGCCGTCGACGATGCCAGGGAACTCCTGCTCGAACCGCGCGTCGATCTTGCCCCACCAGCCGGCCGTTTCGGTGTTCCGCTGACCAGGTTGCAGCAGCACACCAGCAGAGTCGCCGATGAACGGGGTGAAGCCGAAGAAGCCGTTGGCGTTCTGGAGCGCGAAGGAATACGGCGCGCCCGAGTTCGCGAAACCAACCAGGTTCACGCGGGTTGCGTTGTCGCCGAAGAACTCTTTCTCCCAACCGAACGTACCGACGAACCGGTGCGAGATGTTGTAGTCCGACGTCGAGCGACGAAGCTCTTGCGGATCGAAGAACGCACGGTTGTTGTAGTTCGAGAAGGCCACCGACGAGGTCATCGGCTGGACGTCTTGGGCGTCGTTGTAGGCGTAGCCGAGCGACCAATCGACACCGTTGTCGTACTGCTTGGCCACCGAGACGGACGCCGTGAACGAGCGGTTCTGCTCGCCGTCGGAGTTGGTCAGCACGAACGAGTCTTCCCGCGGGCTGTCGAAGTCGGGGCGACCGTCCGCTGTCGTGCCGACCTGGTCCAGGTCGCCGCGAAGGATCACCGCCGTATTTTCGCTAAAGCTTGCGAGGAGGTCAGCCGTGACGGTGTATTCACCGCCCAGGAAGCCCGCCATAGGAAGCTGAGGAACCCAGGTCGCGCCGACGTTCAGCTTCCACTCCGACGGGATCTCGAAGTCGGGGTCGAGGTAGTTGATCTCGAAGTTGTCACCGACGCCGTCAGCGACTGCGTTGAAGAGGTCTGTTGGGATACAATAGCCCGGGCCCTCAGGAACGCCGTCCTCACAAGCGGAATAGTTGGTGTCAAACAGCGAGGTGGCGGCAGCAGCGAGGGCTTCTTCAACCGTTTGCGTATCGGGGTTGATCAAGATGCGGTCCGGCGTTGCGAGACCGAATGAGCGGCCGCGCTGACCGAACTGAAGAACGTTGTTGGCTGAGAACGTGTTTGACAGCCAGACGTTCGGGTCGCCACCGGAATAACGGCCAACACCTGCGCGGATGTCGAGGTTATCTTTCGCTTGCCAGTTGAGCGCGAGGCGCGGCTGAAGAAGCGACAGGCCGTCGAGGTTTTGGCTGTTGGAGAAGCCATAATCCGCAACGAAGTCGGCGTTCTCTACCGGCTCGTCATCGGACTGCCAGAAGTCGTAGCGCAGGCCAACGATCACACTGAGCGACGGCGTCAGGTCGATTTCGTCCTGGGCGTAGAGCGTGTTGAGTGCGTAGCCCCACTCTGCTGCGGCGTCCTGCGGATTGTTCGACGGTGCGTTGTTGTAGAACACCGCGTCAGCGTAACCGAGACGGAAGGCTTCAATCGCCGAGACTTCGCCGAAAGGAGCGAACTCGGTGACGTCTGGATTGCCGTCGCCGTTTGCGTCGCCGAGGAAGTTGGTGGCGTCGAACAGCTCAACGTTCTCGAAGTCGATCTCTGTCTCCGTATGCTGAACGAAGAGGTTGAAGATCTCAAACGCCTCACGCTCGTAGCCGAACGTGATGTTGTGGATACCGGAGTTGTAGTAGCCCTTCGCCGCGAACTGGAAGATTTCGTAGCTCAAGCTGTTGGACTGCCGGCTGTCGTCACCGCCGAGGTAAACGTTAACATCGCCCGTCTCGATCGTGATCTCACCGAAGTCGGTGCCGCCGATCGAGTCCTGACGGTTTTGCAAATCAACGTAGCCAGCCCGCAACTCGGTCGAGAAATTATCGGTCCAATCCGAGAACAGTGAGAAGACGTAGTTCTTCAGCTCAGAACCGCGCTCGTAGAGGTGATTCGAGAATTCAAACTCGTCGAGGTCACCGTCGGACTGGACGGTGTTGAAGCCGTCGTTCCAGTTGTAGGTGAACGCGGCGCGGTGGTTCTCGTTGATGTTCCAGTCGAGCTTGACGAGAATCTTTTCGTCCTCGTTGTCGAAGCCTTCGGGAACGAAACCCGGGTCGTACTGGTAGACATCGCGCGAGATGGCGAGGATCTCGTCGATTTCAGCTTGGCTGATCGCAACTTCGTTGATCGCGCCGGAGCCTTCGACACCGCGAGAGAACGTGTTGACGCCTTCGAGCTTCTCATACGCCACAGAGAAGAACAGTTTGTCTTTGATGATCGGGCCGCCGACCTGGAAACCGTAGCGTTGCTCGTCGAACTCAGGGAGGACGATGTCCTGCCCTTCGAGGCTGTCGCCTTGGAGGCCGTCATCGGTGTAGTCGAAGAACAGCGAGCCGGTGAACGCGTTCGTGCCCGACTTGGTGACCGCATTGATGTTACACGCAGTGAAGCCGCCATACTCAACGTCGAACGGTGCAAGCTCGACGGCGACCTGCTCGATCGCGTCAAATGGGAATGGCTGGCGCTCGGTCGGATAACCGTTTGAGTTCAGGCCAAACCCATCATTGAGGCGGACCCCGTCGAGGGTCAACGAGTTGAAGCGCGGGTTCTTACCGCCGCACTGGATTGGGTCGATGCCGCCGCGGCTCTCGTCGATGAAGAGACGTGGGTCAGTCCGGATGATGTCGGTGATGTTCCGGTTAATCGCCGGAAGCGTCTGCAGGTCGCGCGAGTCAAAGACTGCGGCCGGGCCAGCAGCGACGTCGATCCCCGCGGGACGGGTTGCGGTCACGAACACCTCGTCCGAGGTTCCCGATGCGAGGGAGAACTGAAGGTTCGACGCTTGGCCAACTGAAAGCGCGATGCCTTCGACGCGCTGGCCGTCAAAACCAGGGGCAGTGGCTGTGACAGTATATGTACCGGTCACGGACAAGTTGCGGAAGTTGAATGCACCCGCTGCGCCCGTTGTGATGGTCCGTGCAGCGCCTGTTGCCGTGTTGACGACTGTGACGGTCGCGCCTGAGATCGGCATCCCGCCTTCCGACGTAACGGTGCCCCGGATCGAGGCTGTAATTTCTTGTGCATAAGCGGGCGTCAGCGACGCAGCGATGGCGAGAGCGGCGGCACCGCCTGCCCAACGATGATCGAACATATTTATCCCCAAAAGTGAGCCAACGAAGCCCGACCGGCTTCGCGCCGGCCGCGTAATGGGGATGTATGACGCTTTCCGAGAACTTATGTGACAGAACCGTGACAGGACAGACATTCCTGCTCGGTGATGCGCTCTGGCAACAGGTGGTCAACGAAAAAGTTACATTTTGTCCGGCGCGTCGATTCCCAGCTGAGCGAGAATGTCCGTAAGCTGAGATAAAGTCGCACTCACAAGCGCGAGTCGACTTGTCCGCACCGTGACATTGTTCTCATCAGCGATTCGGCATGCTGCATAAAATTTCGAAAAGGCTTGAGCCACAGCGAACGCATGGTCGCAGAGAACGTGGGGCATGCGCCGGGTGTAGGCGCCTTCATGGGCGTCGGCGTAACTAAGAAGCGCTTGCACCAGTTCTCTCTCTGTCGGCTCTGAAAGAGAGATCGGCGCGTTGAGCGCTTCGCCAGCATCCACCCCCGCCTTCTCTAAAACCGACCGCATACGGACGGCTGCATAGAGAAGGTAAGGCCCTGTCTTGCCTTCAAAAGCAACGAACCTGTCGAGATCAAAGATGTAGTCCGTCGTCCGCGGATTGGAGAGGTCCGCAAATTTGAGCGCAGCGAGCCCCACCAGGCGGGCCGTCTCGGGAAACTGAGCGCCCGATGCGTCGGGATCGTTCTCGCGAACCCGTTCCTCAGCTTTGTTGATCACCATCGCGAGGAGATCGGCCAGGCGGAGGACACCGCCCTCTCGGGTTTTGAAAGGTCGGCCATCCTTTCCGTTCATCGTGCCGAAGCCGGCATGCTCCATCTTTTCTTCTGTATAAAGACCAAGCTTGTCTGCCGCTCGGAAGACTTGGACGAAATGCTCCGCCTGCCGCTTATCAACGACGTAGATACAGCGGTCGAATCCTTCTTCTGAACGCTCCAGCAACGTAGCGAGATCGGTGGAGCCGTAGCCGACAGAACCGTTGGATTTGATCATCAGGAGCGGCGGCAACTCTTTTTTGTCATCGTCGCGCCCGACCTCCACCACCTGCGCGCCGTCGCTTTCGACCAGGAGATTTTGCTCCGTGAGCCGATCGACGGTAACGGGAATCAGCGGATCAACGGAGGCCTCCCCGCGCCAAAGCTCAAATGATACGCCCAACGCTGCGTAATCGGCCTCTAAAGCCTCTCGGCTGACGTCAACAAAATGCTGCCACAACGCGCGATAGCCTGGCCGCCCCGCCTGCAACTCGGCAGTGGCCGCTTGCGCCTCGGCCATCCGCTCGGGGTCCTCCTTACACGCCGCACTCGCCGCGGGGTAAATCTCTGAGAGCTCTGCAACCGTAACCGGACTTTCCGTAGGGAAACCGTCCGTCTTCGCCGCATCGAAGTACGGTAACTCTGGGGCCCGCCGCTGCATCTCAGCGATCAGCTGCCCCATTTGCAGACCCCAATCACCGAGGTGGATATCGCCGACCGCGTTGTCACCCGCGCGGCGCATAATCGTTTTGAGGCTCTGACCGATAATCGCCGAACGAAGATGGCCCACATGGAGGGGCTTGGCGACATTCGGGCCGCCGTAATCGAGGATGACTTTTTCTGGCGTCTCGCGTTTCCAGGCGCCGCCGTGGGGGTCCGCGACGAGCGCCGCGATCTGCTCCTCCAGGAATGGCAGCGACGGTGTGAGGTTGAGAAAGCCGGGGCCAGCGAGAGTGATCTCTTCGAGTGCGGGATCCTCCGTAAGCCGACTTTTGATGCTTTCCGCCAATTGCCGCGGATTCTTTTTGGCAGCCTTCGCAGCAGCCAGGGCACCGTTGCATTGGAATGGCGCCAAGTCGGGGCGATCGGAAACGCGCACGGCGCCAAGCGCAGGATCAAGGCCCTCCGCGGCGAACGCTTCGCCGACGAGGAGGCTCAAACGAGCAGTCAGCGAGAGCATTAAGCCTCCGGGAATTTCAGGCTGCGGCCAGAGCGGTTGAAGAGGACCTGCCGACGGTCGAGGACAAAGCCCACGGCGATCTCGAAATTCACGCCAGACGTCTGATCGCTCCGCCGGGGGATGATGAGGTCGTCGATCGACTGGTTGATCTGCACCACGTTCTGGCCGGGTCGGAACGTGACGGGGGTTGAGAATTCTTGCTTGGCGATGACATCGCGATTGGTGCGCGTCACGGCGACGAAGTAGCGAACGTCAAACGTCTCTTCTTGTGCAGCCGGCCCCCGACCAATCGAGAAGGCGAGATCAACCTCGGCTTCAATCGGAACGTCGGCATAGTAGCGACAGCGGGTCTCCACTGCGTCGAAGGCACCGCTGAAAGCGACCGAATCGAGGGTCGACGTCTCGTCCGCGAATTCAATAAACCGTGAGGCGTCCTTCAGCACAAACACGTTCGGACACGGCGCAGGGTTGGCCTGGCGGGCAGCGATCCTCCGCTCGTTATTCGCGCAGCCGCTTGCTGCGAGGGCTGCGACAACAAGGATCAAGAGATTTCGCATGGCAAGCCGTTCCTCAAAAACCATCTGTTCGGTAGGCGGTAGCCCACAATGTCGGTTTCCTATAGGTGAACCCGAGTCGATCGCGAACCCTGACAAGGCCTATGACCAAGGAAAATTCCCTTATTCTCCGCATGGCCGCCCCGCGCGGTTTCTGTGCAGGGGTCGATCGGGCCATCGACATGGTCGAAAAAGCGATCGAACGCTACGGAGCCCCGGTCTACGTGCGGCACGAGATCGTGCACAACGAAACCGTGGTGACACGGCTGCGCAATCTTGGCGCCGTTTTTGTCGACGAGCTTGACGATGTACCGGACGATCGTCCTGTTCTCTTTTCCGCTCACGGAGTTCCTAAGTCCGTTCCTGCGGAGGCCGAGAAACGCAACCTCCTCTACCTCGACGCGACGTGTCCGCTTGTTAGTAAGGTCCATATCGAGACCCAGCGCCACCACGACAAAGGCGCTCACGTGATCCTCATCGGCCATGCTGGCCACCCCGAGGTCGAAGGCACGATGGGGCAACTTCCCGACGACGCCATGTCGCTGATCGAGACGGTTGAAGACGCCGAAACGTTCGTTGCTCCCGAGGGAAAGCAGCTGGCGTACGTGACCCAGACAACGCTATCCGTCGACGATACGATCAAGATCGTCGCCGTTTTGCGCGAGCGCTTCCCAGACATCTGGATCCCGCACAAAGACGACATCTGTTACGCGACCACCAATCGCCAGGACGCGGTCAAAGTGATCGCCGAAGAGGCAGACCTCCTCTTCGTCGTGGGCTCGCCAACCTCATCGAATTCGGTGCGTTTGGTCGAAGTTGGCCAGCGCGCGGGCTGTCCGGTCGGTCAACTTATTGAGAACGTCGACGCGATCGATTGGGATCTGGTTGACCGGTTGAGCCCACAGATTGTCGCCTTAACGGCTGGCGCATCCGCCCCAGAAACGGCTGTGCAAGGTGTCGTCCAGGGTTTCCGCGAGCGCTATAATCTGACGATCGAAGAGATTGAGACGACCCGGGAAAAGGTCCGTTTCAAACTTCCGCGCGAACTGGTATAACCCACGCACGTCATGGCGGTGTTTACCGAACTCAGCGACGAAGCCGTCGCAGACTTGCTTTCGTCCTACGGGCTGCCCGCGCCTGATGTGGTGACCGGGATCCCAGAGGGGACGGAGAACACCAACTATAAAGTGATGTCTGAGGGTAAACGGTATATCCTCACGCTGTTTGAGGGCCGGACCGCGCTCGCCGATCTCCCGTATTTTCTGGGCCTCATGGAACACGTGGCGAGCAAAGGTTTGCCATCGGCGAAGCCGGTGCGGACCACCTCAGGCGATCGGCTCACCGCGGTGGCGGGTAAACCGGCAGCCCTGATCGATTTTCTACCGGGCCGGCCCAATATGCAGCCCACCTACGACGACGCGTTCGCGGCGGGGGCGCTGCTCGCGCAGCTGCATACGGCAGCGCAGGACTTCGCGCCATCTCGCCCGAACGGGATGGGCCTCGCGAGCTGGCGCCAGATGGCACGCGAAGCTGGCGATGGGCTGGAGACCTTCGGCGAAGGGGTCACCGAAGAAGTCGGCGTCCTCCTTCATCAGCTCAAAGAGCAATGGCCAACAGACCTCAAGCGCGGGACCATTCACGCGGATCTCTTTCCCGATAATCTTCTCCTCGACCACGGAACACCGTGTGGCGTGATCGACTTTTATTTTGCGTGTACGGACTACCTCGCCTATGACCTCGCGATCAGCATGAATGCATACATGCCAGAAGCGGGCCCTGTGGACGTGACCAATGCGGAAGCTTTACTCAGCGGCTATCAAAGCGTTCGTCCGCTCAGTGCCTCAGAACTCGACGCGTTACCAATCTTGTTGTGCGGATCCGCGCTCCGATTTTTCCTCAGCCGCGCCGTCGACCATATCAACGTTCAGGAAAGTGCGCTTTATACGCCGAAAGACCCGCTGCCGTGGTTGCGTCTCCTGCGGCACCACCGGTCGAGCATGGAGATACATCGATGATTGAAGCGTACACGGATGGTGCCTGCTCCGGAAACCCAGGACCTGGAGGCTGGGGTGTGCTGATCATCGAGGGCGACAAGAAGCGGACGTTATGCGGTGGTGAAGCGGAAACAACCAACAATCGGATGGAGCTCCTCGCAGCGATCCGGGCGTTAGAAGACGTTACGCCCGGCACACCCATCACCGTCACTACCGACAGCCAATATGTCAAAAACGGCGTCGAAACGTGGGTGCACGGCTGGAAGCGGAACGGCTGGAAGACCGCTGCGAAGAAGCCAGTGAAGAACCGCGACCTCTGGCAAACCCTCGACGCGTTGGCCGAAGCGCGGCAGGTCCGGTGGGCGTGGGTGAAGGGGCATGCGGGCCACGAAGGCAACGAAGCCGCCGATGCCCTCGCCCGCGAAGGCATGGCCCCCTTTCAATAGGTCGCTGCGCAAACCTCTGTAACTTCCTCAAACCCTATGCGAATAAAGCGCGGGTGGTGGCGATTGACGGAGTGATGGCCCGGCAAACGGCGCGGGTTCCACGTTGGTCAATAACTATTTGGGAGCAGTCCATGCGCAACCTTTTCCTTTCAGCGGCATTTCTCGGCCTCGCGGCGTGCGCGACGGGCGCCACAGGCCCCGACGCCGCTGCGCGGTTTGATCGGTTTACGGAAGTATCGACGAGAGACTTCACCGGCTACGACCAGGTGTTCATCGCCGCCCCGGTCGCTGGCGAAGACATCGTTAAACGGATCGGCGTGCGTATTCCCGGCATCCGGCGGGACGTTCGGCCGCTTTCCCAACGGGACGTCGATTTCATGCTGGGTGAGCTGAATGGTGAGCTGCGCGGCGCAGTGGGCTCGGTTGCAACCTTAGTCGACGCGCCCGGTCCTGGCATTCTGACAATCCGAACGATCCTTACCGACCTTGACGCCAATCGGCCAACCCAAATCGAACTTGCGCAAGAGCCAGGCCTTAGTCTGCAAAGCCTCTCGGCCGGCGACTCGTCAATCACCCTGCAATTTCTGGAGGACGGTACCCTGCTCGCCGAAGCGCGGGACACGGACAATGTCGTGTCGCTGCAGGACCAAGGCGTGATTGCAGCGGGGATTTGGACGACGGCCCGGCAACACTTCCGGCAGGTCTCGAATAAGGTCGCGGCGCTTCTAAGCTAAGCTCTAAAGCGAAACGGGCAGCGACCTAGGGCAGACCGATCAACTTGTGGGTCTGCAGCGAGAGCCGCCATTGCGGGTTACGCTGACAATATAGAGCAGCGGCGTTTATGTTCTCTGCTTGCGCCGGTCCATCCATGGGTTGCAGAAAGAAGTGCTCGAACGCAAAATCCTGAAAGCGTTCGGGCATGGCATCGGGCTGCGGGTAGACGAGCTTTAATTCGTGTCCCGACGTTTGAACAATCTCGGTACCCGCTTTCGGGCTCATGCAAATCCAGTCGAGGCCTTCGGGCGCGGTGACAGTCCCATTCGTCTCGACACCGACTTCAAACCCGCGTGCGTGCAGGGCATCGATCAGCGGGCGATCGAGCTGCAGCAAGGGCTCCCCACCCGTGCAAATCACGTAGGGTTTGCCGCCGCCGGGCCAATAGCGCTGAACATGGGCCGCAACATCATCAGCACCCAGAAATTTTCCCCCGCCTTCGCCGTCCGTTCCCACAAAGTCTGTGTCGCAAAATTTACAAATGGCGCGATCACGATGCTCCTCACGCCCCGTCCACAAGTTGCATCCCGTGAAGCGCAGGAAAACGGCCGCGCGTCCGGTCTGCGCGCCCTCTCCTTGCAACGTCAGGTAGGTTTCTTTGACCGCGTAGCTCATCAGGCCTCACGCCAAGCGCGATACCCCTCCGCACGCAAATCACATGCCGGACAAGCCGCGCAGCCATAGCCCCATTCATGGCGCGCTGTGCGGTCACCTTTGTAGCAGGTGTGGGTATGCTCTTCGATCAGGGCCGTGAGGACGCGGCCACCCAACTGATCCGCAAGCTGCCAACTCTCAGCCTTGGTGAGATGCATCAACGGGGTTTCCAAGCGAAGCGGGATATCCATCCCGAGCGAAAGTGTTTCTTGTTGTGCCGTGACAACGTCCTGGCGACAATCGGGGTACCCGGAGTAATCCGTTTGGCACATGCCGCCCACGATCACGCCAAGGCCGCGGCGATACGCCAATGCGCCGGCGGCTGTCAAAAACGCGAGGTTTCGGCCTGGCACAAATGTGTTGGGCAACCCATTGGCCCCCATGGAAATGGCAACGTCCGCCGTCATCGCCGTTTCGCCGATCGCTGAGAGATACCCCAAGTCAATGATATGGTCGGGCCCCAAACGGTCACGCCATTGCGGGAACGCATCGGCCAGACCATCACGCACGATGGGGCGTTGGGCCATCTCGACGCTATGCCGCTGGCCGTAGGTGAAGCCGACCGTCTCCACGTGCTTCGCGCGGCTCAGCGCCCAGGCCAGACAGGTGGCGCTATCTTGCCCACCGGAAAAAAGCACAAGTGCGTGCGTGTCTTGGATCATCGGCGGCGCCTAACCGTTTCGTGATGCGCGAGGAAGATGTTCCTCTTTACCTCATGTTCATCATTTGCAACCTATGGTCGAGTCATCCGGGGTCGATCCTTCCCTCACCTCGTGGCTGCCTTGATGCTCTCTCTCCCTCGGCAGTCAGGCTCCGGATGCGTTGACGGGTGTCCCGCTCCCAAAAAGGGTTGCCCTGCCCCAACGGGGCACCCGTCAACATTTTCCCTCAAGACGCAGGCACTGTTCCGTGCACGACCTATGCGTGGATACGCAACCTAATGATCATCGTGGTCATCATGATGATCGTCGTCATCATGGTCGCCATGGCTTTCCCCGTGATGATCATCGTGGTGCCCATCATGGTGATCGTGCGCGCCATGGTTGTGGGTCGTCCACATGAGCACCACGCCCAAAATTGCACCGAACGCATAGGCTCCAACGGAGGAGCGGAAACTCAAATCACCGAACTCTTCGGGCAGCTGGCTGGCGCCAACAAAGAGAAGCGCGCCAGCAGCAAAGCTTAGCGCCACGGCAAATTGGGCGGGGTCCAGATCCGGAATGACCGTCAGTGAAGCGAGTGTGCCGAGCGGGGTCGTCACCGCCGCACCGAGAAGCGCCAAAAGCACTGCCGAAAGTATGTTCAACCCAACACCGCGGAGGATGAGGAACAGCACCACCCCTTCGGAGAATTCGTGCAGGATCAGCCCGCCCGCGCCGAGAACACCGGCGGTCGCGTCGGCCGCGAACAACAAACCATACTCGACGCCATCAATGGTACTGTGCGCAGCGATCGCAAAGAACGCGGCAAAAGCGCGACCCTCTGGCCTTCGGGCAAGACGGCTGAAGAAAAAGAGCAGGAAATAACCGGCTATCGTCGCCAACGGCGAAAACGCACTTCCTGCGAAGCCTTCCGGCAGGATGAAGATTGCTGTCGCTAAAATCACGCCCGACGCCAGCGCCGCGAAAAAGGGCCTGTACCGTTCCGCCCACGCGCGCCGAAGACTGACGAAGATAATCCCGACCGACGCCATCAACGCGGCGAGAACACTGGCAACCAGTGCGGGAGGCCAACCAAAGAGACCCACGGGTCCGCCTTCCGCCATGCTCGCCTTCTCCCCGCGCGGCGCCGCAAACGCGCCGGTGGAGCACGTTGCACAAGCGTAAGGAGGAGACAAGCGGCTTTCCCGACACTATCACGTCTAAATCACACGGCTTTTCGGTTTTGCACACAAAGGCCACGATCAACCAAAAGTTTCTGAGGGCTCCCGCGGAGACACCATGCGCACCACTTTTCTCCCCCTGGCGATCGCAGCGGTTTCAGCATGTGCAACCAATGGCGCGCCAGCAGACGCTCGCGACCCCGGGTCTGACCCGAAAGTCGGCGCGCCGCAGTCTCGGGTCTGCTTTAACCGCGGGATCAACGGGTTCGCGCCCTACGGCGACACCGGCATCTTACTCCGCGAGGGAACCAACACGTGGTACCTCGTGACGTTCTCTGATGCCTGTCCGAATGTCCGCTTCGCCGCCACGATTGGGCTAGGCGCACGCGGTACCGCAACGGGGTGTTTGGGGCGCGGCGACCGCATGGTCGTCAGCGATGGGTTCCGCCCCGCAAGCGCTGGCCTGTCGACATGCCGTGTCGGTCAGCTGTACGCTTACGATATGTTCTCCGAGCCCACCGATCGTGCACCCACCCCACCCGAGCCATCGGATAACAGCACCCCGTGAAACCTCTTGTGCTCCCCTTCCACGGCAAGGCTCCGACAATCCATCCCAGCGCCTTTGTGGCGCCGGGTGCCGTCGTTATCGGCGACGTTGAGGTCTGCGAGGACGCATCGATTTGGTACGGCTGCATTCTGCGGGCGGATACGAATAAAATCGTCGTCGGCAAACGCAGCAACATCCAGGACGGCACAATCTGCCACGTCGATGATCCCTCCCGCGGCGGCACCCCGGTCTTGATCGGTGATGATGTGCTCGTCGGCCACCGATGCATGCTGCATGGCTGCACCGTTCAGGACGGCGGATTTGTCGGGATGAGCGCCACAGTGCTCGATCGGGCAACTGTTCAGACTGGCGGGTTCCTTGCCGCAGGGGCGTTCCTCGGCAGCGGCAAAACCGTCCCTGGCGGCGAGCTCTGGGGCGGCATGCCCGCCAAGAAACTGAGGGATCTGCGGGAAGGCGAAGACAAGATGGCCCTGCTCGGCGCTGCGTTCTACGTTGAGGAGGCACGCCAGCACCGCGAGGCCGTCGCCGAACACGATCGCCTTGGGTAGAGCCCGCGCCCTGACCCGCGTGGCCCGCAAAGCCACCTGCACCCGCCCCCTGGGATCAGCGTCCACTCAGATGTAGGGTGAGGTGATCTGAGCGGACCTCCGCTCAACGCAAAGGACGGGATCGGCTTTGGACAGCAACGCAATCAAACGGTTTTTATGGCTCTCGGCCTTCACGGCCGCGTTTGTCGTTGTCGGGCTCGTGACCTTGGACGGATCAAATCTCGCCAAAGACGGGGTGCCGCACAACACCTATAGATTGATTGCGATGTTCGCCCTCAACGGTGAATGGGCCTTCGACGAGGATCTCAATCCCCTCCTCGCCATTCTCGCGTTCGTCGCGCCATTGGCCGCTGTCGTTGGTATTATCGAGCTTCTTGGGAAGAGCCTAATCGGTCGGGTTCGTGAAGAGTGGAAACTGCGCAGCATGCGCGATCATGTGGTGGTCTTTGGACTGACCAATGAAAGCATCCGCATGATCGAAGGCATCCAAAACGGTCCGAACCCGCCGCAAGTCGTGGTGATCGGCGCAGGGTTGAACGATGAAGATCGGCTCTACGTCTCTAAAGTTGGTGCGGTGCTGCTTGATGGGCTGGGTACCCCTGAAGAGCGCTTCAGCCGCGCGGCGATCGAGAGAGCGGATGTTCTGATTTCTTTCACGTCGGATACGGACGATAGCCTGACGCTCCTTTCTGACCTCGACTCTTATTTATCAGAGCGCGGACGTATGCGGGGACGCGACCCGCTCGATTTCTGGATCAAAATTGCCAACCCAAAGCTCGGTGAGCGGCTTGCGGAATATTTCGGCCTCACCGACCTTCAAAAACGTCTGCATCCCCGCTTCTTCAGCCTCGAAGAAACGGCGGCGCGTCGGTTGTGGCGGAAGCACCCGCTCGACGCCTATGCCGAAGCCCAAGGCCAAGCGATTGTCCATCTGTGCGTCTACGGATTTGATCCCCTCGCCGCCCAAGTGATGAGCGAAGCCATTCGCCAAACGCTCCCGGTACACCGCAAACGCATGCGGATCACGATTCTCACCGATGATCCTGAACACACCCGCGAGCAATTGATGGCGTGGCGACCAGGGATTTTTCATTGCGGCGACGTCGCGTTCCAGCGGCTGCCGTTCCACAAGATCGGCATATCCGATGCCGACTACGAGCGGCTTCCCCACGACGCGACCGCCCATGTGGTCTGTCACGATGACCCGGACGCGGCGGCAGCGACAGCGCTTTCGCTGCGCAGGCTGCTCTTGGCTGAGCCTCCCGGCGTTGAGACCTCAGGGATCCGGCGACTGAATGCGCCGATCCTCGTTCGGTTCGATAAACCCACAGGCATCGGCCAACTTCTCAGCCGCAGCGAAGAAGATGGTACACGGAGGGCTGCTAGTTGGCCGGACGGCGTTGAAGTGTTCGGCGGCTTTGACGAGATGCTCGAAGGCGACATGCGCGACCCGCTTGAGCCGACGGTCATCGACACCGCACGTGAGCGGATCGCCCGGTACATCCACCTCAGCTATCAGGCCGGCGTCGCCGAAGCGGCAAAGCTTGCGCGACGCGAAAATGCGGGCTCGCTGGACGCGCGCAAAGCCGAACAAACGTGGCGAGTCCTTGCGCCGGAATTCCGCGACAGCTGCCGCCATGCCGCCGACCATCTCTGGACAAAAGCCCGCGCCCTCCGTGGCCGGATCGTTTATGAACCGGCGCGCACCGATACGTTGGCCCTGTCCGAAGAGGATTTCGCGCAGCTCACCGCGCTCGAGCACCAACGCTGGGTCGATGAACGGCTGCTCGCCGGATGGACGCATGCGGAGAAACGCGTCGATGTCGCTAAGCAGCACCCCAACCTCATTCCCTACGATCGCCTGCCCTCACACGACCGCGAGATTGACCGAACGATGGCTGCGCGGATGGATGCTGCCCTGACGGAAGGCGGGCTCGCGCTCCGGCGTGAATACGTGGTCGGCATCACTGGACATCGGCAAATCCAAGGACGCCCCCTCGACGCAGCCTACGTGCGGCGAGAAATTGCTGCGGCTCTTAGAGAAATTGTCGCCGACCACCCGAACGAAGTAGTGGTCCTCTATACTGCGCTTGCTCCGGGTTCGGACAGTATTGCAGTGGACGCTGCGAAAGACGTCGGTATTCCGTATACGGCCGTACTTCCTCTACCGTTTGAAGCAAGCCGCATCGATTATGAGGACGAAGAAGGCGGCATCGGGAGATTCCTCAAGCTCACGGCTGGCGCTGACCGCGTCATTGAATTACCATTACTTTTCGGTGACTTAGCTGAAGTTTCCCCGGATCGCGACGGCCGTTCGCCCTGCCGCGACCAACAATATGCCTTAGCCGGAGGTTACATCGCAAGCCGCTGCCACACGCTCCTTGCCGTTTGGAACGGCGAGCCCGCACGAGGGCTAGGAGGAACCGGTGACGTCGTTGGATGGGCATCGAAAGGAGCAATACCCGAAGAATACTCTCTACCCGGACCTTTCGCACCTCCATCGCATCGATGTGTGATCCGTATCATAAAGCCGTCACCCGAATTAGAAATCGAAAGCCAAGCCGCAGAATAGCTCTACGGCTTTTTAGGCAGCGCTGGCGGCGGAACGGTGCTGAAAACGGGGGCGCCGTCGTACATGATCGGCGTCCTGACCGCCGGTTGACCATTATCAAGGGTCATGACCATCTGTCGCTCGCGAACCTGCGGATCCGACAACGCTTCCGCGATGGAATTGACGGGCCCAGCAGGAACTTGTGCTTCTTGACAGCGGGATAAAACGTCCGCCTTCGTCATATCCTTGAAAACTTTACACAGTACAGGGATCAATTCCTCACGATGTTCAACCCGGCCCGCAATCGTGCGAAATCTCAGGTCCTCGGCGACGTCGAGCAACCCAAAATTCGCACAGAAGCTATTGAATTGCTTGTTATTTCCCACTGCCAACATCACCTCACCGTCCGAGCACTGAAAAGTCTCGTACGGCACGATACTCGGATGTGCATTCCCCATCCGGTCAGGTGACGCACCAGTGATAAGCGTATTCATCGCCTGATTGGCGAGAACGCCAACAGCGCAGTCCAAGAGCGCCATGTCGATAAAGCGTCCAACACCCGTACGCTGACGTTCCCACAGAGCTGACTGAATGGCGATCACGGAATAAAGCCCGGTCGTAATATCGGCGAGGGCCACACCAATCTTCTGAGGCGGTCCACCGGCCTCGCCCGTAATCGACATCAAGCCGCTCATCGCTTGGATCATCGCGTCATAACCGGGACGCGCTGCATACGGACCTTCTTGTCCAAAGCCTGTAATCGCGCAGTAAACCAGCCTTGGAAATTTCAGCCGGAGTGTCTCATAGTCCAATCCAAACCTCTGCAACGCGTGCGGACGAAAGTTCTCAATCAACACATCGGCGTCAGCGATCAATTCCAACACACGGTCTCGGTCTTCCGTATTGTTGAAATCGGCGATGATCGTCGTCTTTCCCCGATTGCAGGCGTGAAAATAGGCCGCATCCGGATTGTCATGCTCCCTGCCGATAAAGGGCGGACCCCATTTGCGCGTGTCATCGCCCTGCGGACTTTCGACCTTCACCACGTCTGCACCTAAATCCGCCAGCACCTGTCCTGCCCATGGACCCGCGAGAATGCGTGCAAGTTCAACCACTTTGATGCCCAAAAGCGGCTTGGGACGAGCGTTTGTCATGGCGGTCTCCGAAGCGAAAGGCTGGTCACGCAACACCATTCCGTGCCATTAGTCTTGCGGGCACGCAACGGACGACCACGGTGAATGCACTCATGACCTTCAACGCTATCTTGGAAAAAGCTGGCTTAGGCGCCAACGAGTTGACCAACGGAGACCTCCGTATACAGACGCCGATCGACGGCTCAGAAATCGCGAAGGTCGCGACAACGCCCTTCGAGACCGTGCCTGAAATCATTGAGAGAGCAAAAGATGCTTTCGTTCAGTGGCGATCAATCCCGGCCCCCCGGCGCGGCGAGCTCGTCCGTCTTCTCGGCGAAGAACTTCGTCGGGAAAAAGACGCACTCGGAGCACTCGTCACACTCGACTGTGGAAAGATTCTCTCCGAGGGGCTGGGTGAAGTTCAAGAGATGATCGACATCTGCGATTTCGCCGTTGGCCAGTCGCGGCAACTCTACGGAAAAGTGATTGCTTCAGAGCGTCCCGGTCACAAAATGGCTGAGACTTGGCACCCGATGGGCCCTTGCGGGATCATTTCAGCCTTCAATTTTCCTGTCGCTGTCTGGGCATGGAACGCGGCACTCGCACTCGTCTGCGGGAACCCAATCATCTGGAAACCTTCGGAAAAAACGCCTCTTACCGCAATGGCGACCCATAAGATTTTGATGCGCGCGATCGCGCGGTTTGGTTCTGACGCTCCCGACGGCCTCTCGCAATTGATGATCGGCGGCGCAGACCTTGGACAAGCACTCGCAGCGTCTTCATCGGTACCAATATTATCCGCTACCGGATCAACACAGATGGGCCATGACGTCGGGCCCAAGGTCGCGGCCCGATGGGGCCGAGCAATCCTAGAACTCGGCGGAAACAACGCCATGATCGTGACGCCGAGCGCTGATCTCGACCTCGCACTTCGGGCTATCGTCTTCTCAGCCGTAGGGACGGCCGGTCAACGGTGTACGTCTCTTCGACGTCTCATTGTGCATCGTTCGATCAAGGATGAATTGCTCGATAGAGTTACTGCCGCCTATGAGAGCCTGACCGTGGGCGATCCGCTTGACGATGCAACACTGGTCGGTCCACTGATTGATCAGCAAGCAAAAGAAGCAATGCACACGGCGTTGCGTGCCGCTGAAAATGAAGGCGGAAAGCGCTTAACTGGCGGAATTTGCTTAGATTTGCAGAAAAGCGGCGCCTATGTGACCCCCGCGATTATTGCGATGCCCAGCCAGTCAGAAACAGTCAAGCGTGAGACGTTCGCTCCCATTCTTTACGTGCTCAGCTACGACACACTCGACGAAGCCATCGGCTTGCAGAACGATGTCGCCCAGGGCCTGTCCTCATGCATCTTCACAACCGACATTCGCGAGGCCGAGACGTTTTTATCTGCATCCGGATCAGATTGCGGCATAGCGAACGTGAACATCGGACCTTCCGGTGCCGAAATCGGCGGAGCATTCGGCGGAGAGAAGGAAACGGGTGGCGGGCGGGAGTCAGGATCCGATACATGGAAGGGATACATGCGGCGGCAGACAAGCACGATAAACTACTCGTCGGAGCTACCCCTCGCCCAAGGCGTTACCTTCGATATTTGATCGTGCGATAATTCGTTTACTGATTAGGTGTTACCACCATACGCTGCGCGGGCATACCCATCGAAAGAACCAAAGGATCCTCAGCCTGCCGATCAATAAAGGCTTGTTTAGAAGACAACCCGCGCCAATCGATTTGAATGAGACTTTGCGCCACTGACCCTCCAAGGGTCGTACCTGGGCCGAGAACAATAATAACGTCGGGCGCGAACTCCCGTACGGCATTCTTGACCGACGCTGAAAAGTTATACGGTTCAACCACTTGATGACCAAGCGTATATTTATAAAGCGCCTCGACATCGGTGGCTTTTGGAAACCACGCGTGCCCACGACCGTCAACGAGTGGGATCGCAGGCTGGTCAAACAGCGCTAAAGACAGTTCACGACGACCGCGCTCTGCAACCGGATTCTGCATCCGTGTATGGAACGCTGCATGGTTCGCCAAGCGCATGGGGAACCGTCCGCCTACGGGCTCTAACGCGTGTTCAGCCGCTTCGAGAGCTTCCTCATCGCCGCCGAAGACGATCATTCCCCCGAGATCGATCGAAAGTTCCAACCCGGGTATCGTGCGTGTCATCGCCAGGAGGGCCTCGCGCTTGCCAGGGATCGGGCGCCACTCTTCGTCGACAAACGGATAAATCATCTGTCCACCGATGAGCGACTCTTGCATCAGGGTACCCATGGTATTCACCAAGCGAAAACCGTCGTCGGCGCTCAATGCACCCGCACACGCCAAGGCGATGTACCAGCCCATCGAGTTCCCGCTTACTGCAACGATTTCAAAGGCCTCTGAGATGCTCGTAAAGTCAGCATACGCACACGCGTAAATCAGCGCAGACGCGTTATCGCCCCGGGTCATGGTTGCAAGCGAAAAACGGTCGGCCCCGTCGAGATCTTTCAGCGTCGTTTGACCCTTGGCGACTCGTTGTTCGTCAAACCGATCAAACATCCCGCGTTGGTGCGGATGATAACGGCGCAGATACCCAAGCTCATCTTTGTTGTAGGTCCCGCGACCAGGCGCAACGATGAGTGCTGATCGTTTTTTCATTTACGCTATCACGTTGACTTTATGAGCATTCGCGACGCGTAACACGGCGGCGACGATACCTTCACAACTGGGCAGTGTCGACGCGTAGGACGGCCCGGTGGGGATGAAGCTGTCTTCGGCCGTATACCGCGCAGCAATCCTTGAACGTTTTTCGGCGAAGAGTGTGACCAGCTCCTCACTCTGAGACCCAGTCGATCGACATTCATCGACAACAAGAACTTCTTGACACGGATCAGTCACGTCGAGCAGCGCCTTTTCAGGAAGCGGCGCGAGCCATCGCAGATCCACAACACGCGCATCAATCCCGTACTCGTCGAGAAGAATTTTCTGTGCCTGTAGAGAGCGATAATACCCATTGGCGTAGGAGACAATGGCCAAGTCGGTCCCCTTGCCCCGTACACCGACGGATCCCAGCGTAATCTTCTCATTGCCCGGCGTGGGATAAACACACGCCCATTGATTATCGCCATCCGTATACAAATCTCGCGTCATGTAGAGAGCGATAGGCTCGATAAACGCGACAACCCGTTGCTCTTCGCGGGCAAGCCGTACGCATTCGCGCAGCATCAACGCTGCGTCGTCTCCCCGGGACGGGCATGCGATGACAATGCCTGGTATATCGCGGAGCACCGCCAACGAATTATCGTTATGGAAGTGACCGCCAAACCCCTTCTGATAGCCGAGACCAGCGATGCGCATCACCATTGGGTTCGTGAACTGACCATTCGAGAAGAAGGATAACGTCGCCGCCTCCCCGCGAATTTGATCCTCCGCATTGTGAAGATAGGCGAGAAATTGGATTTCCGGCATCGGGACAAAGCCGTTCTGCCCAAGGCCAATGGCAAGGCCGAGAATTGACTGCTCGTCGAGGAGCGTATCGATAACGCGGCGTGCGCCGAACCGTTGCTGGAGCTTTTGGGTAACGCCGTAGACACCGCCTTTGCACCCAACATCTTCGCCTGCCAGGACAATCTCTTGATGGTCGCGCATCAGATCTGTCAGTGTAAGGTTGATCAGCTTCGCCATGTGCTGCGGCTCGGCCATCAACCGCATGTCCGACGTGCCAAAGATTTCTGATCGCTTGGATTTTTCCGCCTCTGCCGGGGATGAGCAAGGGCGTTTCGGCGGCACGATACTGGCCATGACAGCTTCTGCAGTACGGAGCTTCGGACGAGTGATCGCGTCCTCCGCCGCTCTTGCGACCCGCTCGCCGGTCTTGGTGTAAGCATCAATAATGTCAGATGGTGTAAAGATCTGCTCACTGATGAGTCGTGCCGCGGTATGCAAGAGTGGATCGTTGGCCTCGGCCGCTTCGATCTCGTCTTTGGCCATATAAGCCTGCTGCGCATCAGCACCGGCGTGGCCATAGAGTCGTACACAGCGCATATGCAACGCGACGGGTTTCTTATGCCGCCTCATCCAGGCCTGGCAACTCCTGACAGCGGCATACGTCTCAACAACGTCGAGACCATTGCACGCGACATAGGCGAGCCCCGGACGATTTTTGAGGTTTGCCTCAACCCATCCGCCTGGAGTTTTGACGGAAATGCCGATGCCGTTATCTTCGCACACGAACAAAAGGGGAAGCGGCACACCCTGGTAAGCTGTCCAGCCCGCGGTGTTGATTGCTCCTTGTGCTGTTGAATGATTGAGCGACGCGTCGCCGAACGAACAGAGCACAATAGCGTCGTCAGAATACGTGCGATGCTCCGGCTGGCAATGCTTAGCAAGACCGATGGAATAAGCCGCACCCACCGCTTTGGGCAGGTGCGAAGCGATCGTTGATGTTTGCGGCGGTATGCTGAGCGCTTTAGAGCCCAAGACCTTGTGCCGACCGCCTGAAATTGGATCGTCCGACGACGTTGTAAAGCTCAGCAGCATGTCCCAGAGGGGCGTCTGGCCAGGGAGTTGCCGCGATCGGGCGATTTGGAAGGCTGCATCGCGGTAGTGGAGAAATGCCGGGTCCGTGACACGCAGCGCCGCGGCGATCGCGGCATTGCCTTCGTGCCCTGACGATCCGATCGTATAAAACCCTTCACCCCGCGCCTGCAGCTTGCGCGAAATACGATCGAGCTGCCGGCTTAAGACTTGCGCGTGAAAAATCTCAGCCAAGGCTTCTGGCGTCAGCTCAGCATCGCTTAGGCTAAGCTGGCCTACAGGAGGCAGGTCTTCATCCGCGACGCGACGCAGAAAATTTGCGTGGACGATCTCGGCGCGATCCATGGCGCTTGCCCCGCCCGGGCTCTAAAAGAATGCCTGAAGACCCGTCTGTGCACGTCCTAAAATGAGGGCGTGTACGTCGTGTGTACCCTCATACGTGTTCACCGTTTCGAGGTTGATCATATGCCGAATGACGTGGAATTCGCCTGAGATCCCATTGCCGCCGTGCATGTCTCGGGCTTGCCGCGCGATGCCCAGAGCTTTGCCGCAATTGTTCCGCTTAACGATGGAAATCATCTCCGGCGCCGCGCGTGCATCATCCATTAGGCGCCCCACGCGCAGGCTTGCCTGCAGACCAAGCGTGATTTCTGTTTGCATGTCCGCCAGCTTCTTCTGGAAAAGCTGCGTTTGCGCCAGGGGCTTGTCGAACTGTTTGCGGTCAAGGCCATATTGGCGCGCGGCGTGCCAGCAATATTCCGCAGACCCCATAACGCCCCAGGAAATACCGTAGCGCGCCCGGTTCAAGCAGCCGAATGGACCTTTTAGTCCTTGTACGTTGGGAAGAAGCGCATCTTCGCCGACTTTCACGCCGTCCATGACGATCTCGCCGGTGATTGAAGCGCGCAAGGAAAGCTTGTTCCCAACTTTGGGCGCGGAGAGGCCAGCCATGCCTTTCTCGAGGATAAAGCCGCGAATTTTTCCGTCGTGGGCGTCGGATTTCGCCCAAACGACAAAAACATCAGCAATGGGAGAATTAGAGATCCACATCTTCGAGCCGCTGATCCGGTAGCCGTTGTCTGTCTTTTCGGCGCGGGTTTTCATGGCGGCGGGATCGGAGCCGGCGTCTGGCTCGGTTAAGCCGAAGCATCCGATCAGGGTTCCCTTGGCGAGGCCAGGGAGATATTTTTGCCGCTGCTCTTCGCTGCCGTAGGCGTAGATGGGGTACATCACCAACGACGACTGGACACTCATCATCGAGCGGTAACCGCTGTCGACCCGCTCAACTTCACGCGCTACTAGTCCGTAGGCGACGTAAGACGCGTTGACCCCGCCATACTCCTCGGGGAGCGTCGCGCCGAGGAGGCCCATTTCGCCCATCTCACGGAAAATCGATGGGTCCGTGGTCTCGTTCTCGTAGGCGTCCCCCACGCGGCTCTGCAGTTTCTCCTGAGCATAGCTTCGGGCCGAGTCGCGGATCATCCGCTCATCGTCTGTAAGCTGATCATCGAGCAGGAGTGGGTCGTCCCAGGTGAAGCTTGAAAGATCCGGTCTGTCTTTCGCTTTCAGGGTTGGCAGCGTGTCGAGCATCGGTCGTTCCCCGTCGTATCGCGACGCATTTGGCGCAGCGGCCGCGCGCCGTTGTCCAGCGTCATTGTTTTCTGAACCACAGCATAGTCGAGATAAACAAAGGGACAAAGGCCCCCCGCAGACATGGGCGAATTTCGCTGTTCTCGGCCATACCCGAGCACCCGTCGAGTGAAATCGGCCAATTCACTCCGGTTCGGTGGCCTCGCGAGGGGTCAAGCCATCCGGCTGGTTGCACCGAGCGGCGCGTTGTCGATGATCTGCACCGTTTGCAGGGCCGATGCGAAGGCCTCATCCACAGCCAACCGCGGCGCAGCTTGGTCTGTCTCGGCCGTGAACCGACCTGTCGCTGTGACCACGAGACCCGCGTTTCGCGACACTTTTCGTGCAGCGCCGACCAAGGCAGGCGTCTGGGCCACCTCACTTGTTCGGATGACCGCACTGTCCAGCGCTATGTGCACCGCATCGAACGCCGCCTCGCCGAGCATTGTCACGACCTCATCGGCACATTTCGGAAAGGCGAGAAATGGCCGTGCTCCCCTCTGCCAGAGAACTTCCGCTGCGAGGATTGCCCCCAAAAAATGCTTGGCGCCGGGTAGCGTCGTGACCAGCACCCGAGGCCGCGCAAAACCTTGGTGCTGCGGCATTGGGGATGCCTTGCTGTTCAAGCGGCGGACTAAACGAATGATGTTGGTGAGCGCACCATGCAGCATTTGCTCTTGATACCAACCGTCATGGTGGTGATCACCGAGCCGCCGCGCCGCGTCTTCAAACAGGTCGATCTGTACGGCAAGACGATCAGCACGCGGTGCAGCCATCCGTTCAACGAGATGTTCCGCCGCGTCTTGATCATCTTCAAGCACGAGTTGCGCGAGGCCGCCCGCCGCGAGCGACAGGCCCTGATCGCGCAGGGGCGGAAGCGAGGCCCGCAACCCAACCCTCAGGCACGCATCGACACGCGACGCAACGTGGTGCGCGTTGAAGCGCCAGGCGGAGATCCGCGGTTCAGCTGCGGCGCGGGTCTGTTTGAACGCGTGGACAGTTGGGCGCAGGTCGTCGGCGGAGCGGGCCAACACTTCCCGCGGTGTGAGACCACCTTCGCGCAAAGCAACAAGAACCGAACGCGGAACGACGGATACTCCGCGATCAAGTGTCTGCAAACGCTCCGGACCGGAGGCCATCAGCATGGTCCAAGGGCCGAACAGCCGGTGGTCGAGCTCTGTATGCTGAAGGACTTGGATATCAGCATGGCGCGGGTCTGCGGCGATTTTTGCCATCAGGGCTTCAACTGCGCTTTCAGGTCCCTCGATCCACTGGAACACCTCGCCGGCGTCGAGGATGAGGATGCCCGAAACGCCAGCGGCTGCGTTCGCGCGGCGCGCGTGGGCAACAAGGCTCGCGAGCGCGTCAGGATCGAGCGGGGTGGTGAACCTGCTCCGGTAACCGATCGCCAAAAGCGGTTCTTGCGGGAACAGCGGAGGGACCCCCGTCCAGCGCGCGGGATCGGAGAGGCGGACTTGTCCTAACACTTGGCCGCCCCCGACAAACCGTGCGCTGCCAAGCGGCCTCGCCAAGGATGCGCACGCCAAACCACTGAAACAAACACCACGAACGCGCGCTCCAACTCTCGGCGGGCCGCGTGGACCCGCTTCTCGTCATTCTAAAACGCAGACACCGGCGCTGCGGCGAAAGTTCCACCGGAAAGAGGAAGCGCGCTGCTAAGCGTTACCGCTAGCGGCGAAGCGGGCGCCATCTTGCGCCGCGCGCGCTGCCGCAGCTCCAAACCAGTCGTTCGGAAGTGACGGCACCCCCGTGAGCTGAGCGCTAAGGTCCCATAGTTTCGCCGCCTGGACCACATCCTGCGCGCTTGCAGTCAAAGGCTGGTCAAACGCAGCCTGCCCCGGCTTTTGCCGGTTGCCCCAGCTCCAATGCACGCCAGAGGCTGCAAATTCGGGATCAGCCACGGTGTCCGCAACCCGCTCCCCGGCCAGCATTTGGGAAACATAGCCGCCGGTGACGTTCTTCTGGAACCATGGGAAAACCTTTTGAAAGAGCAGCGGCGTTGCGCGGAACAGCTGCGTGTCCGCGACGCAGCCGGGATACACCGTCGCAAAGCCGATCCCGGTCTCCTCGTGATAACGCCGGTGGAACTCGCGGCTGATGATCATGTTGCAGAGCTTGCTGTCTTTATAGGCTTTGCCGGCTTTGAAAGCCCCGCCGTCGATCATGGCGGTTGGCCCCGTGAAGCCTGCCTCCAGGCCGCGGAGGGTTCCTAAGTCGGCGGGCGCAGGAATGGGAATCTTGCCGCCGATCTCCTCCGCGTTTGCCGTGACTGTGCCGAGCGTAACGAGCCGCGGGGAGCGGGTTGATCGCGCCAAGTCAGGCAACAACGATCGGGCGAGCAAGAAGTGGCCAAGGTGGTTCGTCGCCACCGTCAACTCATACCCTTCAGGGGAGCGCCGGGGCTGCTTGAGCAGCGGTTGATAGGTGGCAGCGTTGCAAACCAAAGCATCGAGCGGAAGCTCCAAGTCCCTGAACGCAGCGACGAAGATCCGAACGCTTTCGAGGGATCCCAAATCCAGCGGCAACATCACCCGCTGCGCCGCAGAGATCCCTTCCAGCTCAGCCGCCTCGCGAGCACGAACGACATTGCGGCAGGCCATGATGATGCGCCAGCCACGACCAGCTAAAGCTCTCGCTGTAAATAGCCCGACCCCTGACGAAGCGCCTGTAATAATCGCGGTTTGCGGCTGCTCTGGGATCATCGTGGGCCTTTCGTCAAAGCGCGGAGCCCGTCCAGCAAGGGGCGGTATCCTGATGCGAGGGAGCTAGGTGCAGTGCGGTGCTGGGCAACGTCTTGTGCCGCCCGCGCAACGAGATGCCGCAGCGGTGACCGGCAGCGACATTGTTGGCCGAATAATTCGCACTAACTCGCTGAAAACCCAGCGGAGGAACGCGCCGTGCCTGATCCCGAAGTGACGTCAATGCCCCTCCCTCCACCCTCCCCTCCAAAAAGGGTCATGTTGCTCGGCGCGACCGGCACTATCGGTCAAGCGACAGCGCAGGCTTTGCTGGCAGCGGGGCACCAGGTCACATGCTTTGTTCGTCAGCCGACACCGGCGAAGAGTGAAGGCGTCGCCCGCGCGCTGTCCGGCGCAACCTGCCGCTTTGGCGAGGTGACAGACCCTGACGCTCTGGCCAACCACGGCTTCCGCGGAGAGAGATTTGACGCGCTGGTCACCTGTTTGGCCTCGCGCAACGGCGCGCCGAAAGATGCCTGGGCCATCGACTATACCGCGAACAGCAACGCCCTCACCGCAGCGCAGCAGGCAGGCGTCTCCCACGTCATCGTCCTCTCAGCGCTCTGTGTGCAGAAACCGCGCCTTGCCTTTCAGAAGGCGAAGCTCACTTTCGAGCAGGACGTCATCGCCAGCGGCCTCACCTACTCCATCGTCCGGCCCACGGCGTTCTTCAAATCCGTCAGTGGGCAGATCGACAGGGTAAAGCGCGGCAAGGCGTTCTTGGTTTTTGGCGATGGCTCCGCAACACCAAGCAAGCCGATCAGCGATCGCGACCTCGCCGACTTTCTCGTCCTGTGCCTCAGTGATCCGGAACTTGCGAACCGGGTCCTCCCAATCGGCGGGCCCGGACCCGCCATCTCACCACGGGAGATGGGCGAGGAGCTGTTCCGTCTCGCCGGTCGGTCGCCGCGGTTTCAATCCGTACCCGCCGGACTTTTCAGAAGCCTTGCCCGCGTCTTAGACGCCGTCGGGACAGCGATCCCCGCGCTTCAAACCAAAGCCGAGTTCCTCAGGATCGCCCACTATTATGGGACCGAGGCGATGCTTCTTTGGGATCACGAGGCGGGCCGTTACGACGCGGACGCTACGCCGTCATTCGGTCGGGATCGCTTGTTTGATTTCTACCGTACACAAATGGCCTCCGAGACACGCGTCGATCTCGGCGCCCACGCGATCTTCGACCGCAACGCAGCGAGCGCTCCGGCGTCTCAAGCTGACGCTGGCTGACGCGCCGCGGGGGCGTCAGCCTGGCTGTGCAGGCGCATTCCGGCTGGCGATGTTAAGGGCAATCCCCGTCACCAAAGCGCCGGACAACAGATACAGCGCTGCCGCCCAGAGACCGAGCGTGCTGGTCAGCAGCAAGCCCACAAGTGGCGCAAACGCAGCGCCGACGATCCATGACAGATTGGTCGAGACCGCGCTCGCCGAATAGCGGAAGTCGTCGGGAAACCGCGTTGAGGCAATCGCGCCGGTCTGGCCGTGAGCAAAGCCCAGCAACACGAAGCCGAGAATGATGTACACCCCCGGCGCACTATCCAGTGTGCTGATCGTTAGGCAGAGGACAACGATGAGTGCTGTGCTCACCCCGCGCACCCAACGCGCGCTGTAGCGATCGGCGAGGACGCCCGAAAGAATGACCGAGATCACCGCCAAAACACCGCCCACAAGCTCGTAGAGTAATATCCGAGCAATGTCGTGATCCGTGTAAAGAGCAGAGTACGCAAGCGGGAACACGGTCACCATGTGAAACAGCGCATAGCTCGCCAGCGGCGTGAAGGCCGAGAGCAAAATGTTCCGCCACTGGGTGCGGAACATTTCGGGGTATGGGGCGGGACGCTCCGTATGCGCTGCTGCACCGAAATCAGATTGGAGGAGCCGCAAACGAGCAAAGAGCGCGACGACATTGACCGCGAAGACGCCAAAGAATGCAAAGCGCCATCCCCAGGTAATGAACTCTTGCGCGGTCAAAAATCCGTACAGGACAAAGAACAACGATCCGGCCACACAAAACCCAACCGGCCCGCCGAGCTGCGGGACCATGGCGTAGAGGCCCTTTCGGCCCTCCGGCGCTGCATTCTGGAGCTGCAGGGTGATCCCGTCCCACGAGCCGCCGAGGCCAAGCCCCTGCAAAATGCGCAGGAACGCCAGCAGCGCAGGCGCCGCCCAGCCAATCTCGCCGTAGCCAGGCAGCAAGCCGATCGCGACCGTTGAGGTCCCCAGAATCATCAACGCGAGGCTGATCTTTCCGGTCCGCCCAATTTTCTTCTGGATCGCCCGACTGGCATAGCTCGCAAACGGCCGTGCCAGGAAAGCGAGGGAGAACAGCCCGAAGGAGCACAGCATGCCGGTGACCGGCGGGAACATCGGAAAAAATAGCTGCGGGAACACCAGAGCTGAAGCAATCGCGTAAACGAAAAAGCCGAAGAAGTCGGTCACCCTTGCCATGATCACCGTGGTGACCACTTCGTCGATGGTGACGGTCTCCCGCGGATCAGCGCTCGTCGAAGAACCATCTTGCGCGATGTCGTTGGTCAGATCAGAGGGGGTTGCTGCCATGAGGTCCTGCAGAAAGTTCGATGCGTTTGGAGCATATTGGCGCAAGGGTACTATACCACATTACAAACTTCATTGCGGTGCAATATGTCCCAGCTCAGATGCAAAGCGTTCGCACCTCGCCAATATATTCGTGCCGATTTGTCAACGCTTTCGTCCCAGTGGTGTAAACCTGCAGGCGGAATCATGAAGCGCGCGCGCAGCTTAGTTGTGTTATGTATGGCCCTAGCGCTCTCGGGCTGTAACCTCATCGTGATCAATCCCTCAGGCGATGTCGCGCGCCAGCAGAGTGATCTGATCCTCTATGCCACCATCTTGATGTTAATCGTCATCATTCCGGTGATGGCGCTGACCATTTTCTTCGCCTTCCACTATCGCGAATCGAACAAATCCGCGACCTACGCGCCCGACTGGGACCACTCGATTAGCCTCGAAATCGTCGTTTGGTCGGTGCCCCTCGCTATTATCTCCTGCCTCGCCGGACTAACTTGGGTCGCCACCCACCGGCTCGAGCCTTATGAGCCGTTGCGGCGCATTTCTGAGACGCAAGCCATCGACGAAGCCGCGGATCCGTTGGTCATCCAAGTGGTCGCACTCGATTGGAAATGGGTCTTCCTGTATCCCGAGGAGGGAATCGCGACGGTCAACGAGGTCGCTGCGCCCGTTGATCGGCCGATCGAGTTCCGCCTCACCTCAGGTACGGTGATGAACTCGTTCTACATCCCAGCGCTGGCGGGGCAGATTTACGCGATGGCGGGCATGGAAACCGAACTCAACGCCGTGATCAACGAGCCGGGCGTCTTCGATGGCTTCTCAGCGAACTACAGCGGCGAGGGCTTTTCCCAGATGCGCTTCAAGTTCCATGGGCTCGACGACCAAGGCTTCGCGGATTGGGTCGACAGCGCCCGCGCCAGCGCGCGCGCCCTCTCTCGGGAAGTGTTCGCCGGCCTCGAAAAGCCGAGTGTTGGCGACCAAGTCACCTATTTTAGCGAGATTGAAGACGGCCTCTGGCGGCGCATCGTCAACCTCTGCGTTGCCGAGGACACGCTGTGCCGCGACGACATGATGATGGTCGACGCCCTGGGCGGCGGCGGGATCGCCGGGCTGACCAACCGCGAAATGTACAAAGGCATCTGCAGCGTCTCCGACCAGCGGCTGGTTTACTACCTCCTGCGGCCCGAGCTTGAGAACCAGCGGGATGACATCCTTGCGGCGATCGAGGCGCCGAAGCGTCTGCGGGACTTGCCCATGTCAACGCCGGAGGGCCGGTAATGCGCATAACCGACGGCTTCGCCCACCTTTTCACCCTGGCTGCCGCTGCGGGCGGTGAGCCGGGGAGCGGCCACCCCACCGCCGGCGCGGCCGAGGCCCATCCGATCTGGGGCAAGATGACCTGGGGGATCTTCCCCTTCTCCGAACCGGTGATCTTCGTCACGTTCATTGGAGCCAGCATCGTCGGCCTCGCGGTCCTCGCGCTGATCACCCGGTATAAGCTCTGGGGCTACCTCTGGAACGAGTGGTTCACCTCGGTCGACCACAAGAAAATCGGCATCATGTACATGGTGCTCGGCACGGTCATGCTCGTCCGCGGGTTTGCCGATGCCCTGTTGATGCGGGCCCAGCAGGCGCTCGCATCCGCCGGCTATGTCGGCTACCTCGACGCCCACCATTACGACCAGATCTTCACAGCCCACGGCGTGATCATGATCTTCTTCGTGGCGATGCCGTTTATCACTGGTTTCATGAACTATGTCATGCCGCTGCAGATCGGCGCGCGGGACGTGGCGTTCCCTTTCCTCAACAATTTCAGCTTCTGGCTGACGACGTCAGGTGCGGTGCTGATGATGGTCTCGCTATTCGTCGGCGAGTTCGCGACAACGGGATGGCTCGCCTACCCACCGCTGTCCGGCCTGACGTTCAGCCCCGGCGTGGGGATGGATTACTATCTGTGGTCGCTCAATATCGCGGGGATCGGCACGACGCTGTCCGGCATCAACCTGATCGTCACGATCGTCAAAATGCGCGCTCCGGGCATGAGCTATATGCGCATGCCGGTCTTCACCTGGACGACGCTGTGCACGAACATTCTGATCGTCGCGACCTTCCCGGTGCTGACCGCCACGCTCGCGCTCCTCACTGCGGATCGATATCTCGGCACCCACTTCTTCACAAACGATCTCGGCGGCAACCCGATGATGTACGTGAATCTCATTTGGATTTGGGGGCACCCGGAGGTTTACATCCTCACCCTCCCGATCTTCGGCATCTTCTCTGAGGTTGTGCCGACGTTCACGGGCAAGCGCCTCTTCGGCTACACCTCGATGGTCTATGCCACGTGCGTGATCATGATCTTGAGCTATATCGTCTGGCTCCACCACTTCTTCACCATGGGCGCCGGGGCCGACGTCAACTCGTTCTTCGGCATCACCACGATGATCATCTCGATCCCGACAGGCGCGAAGCTCTTCAACTGGCTCTTCACCATGTACAAAGGCCGTATACGGTTCGAAGTGCCGATGATGTGGACGGTCGGCTTTATGCTCACGTTCGTGATCGGGGGGATGACCGGCGTCCTCCTCGCTGTTCCGCCAGCGGACTACGTCCTGCACAACAGCCTGTTCTTGGTCGCGCATTTCCACAACGTTATCATCGGCGGGGTTGTCTTCGGCATCTTCGCCGGGATCAATTATTGGTGGCCCAAAGCCTTTGGTTTCAAGCTCAACGCCTTTTGGGGTAAGGTCAGTTTCTGGGGCTGGTTCGTGGGCTTCTACCTCGCCTTCATGCCGCTCTACCTCCTCGGGTTGATGGGCGTCACAAGACGGCTGAGTCAGTTCGAAGATACGATCTACGCGGGCTATTTCCTCACAGCGGCCATCGGCGCCCTCTGCGTCGCCGTCGGGATCGCAGCGTTCTTTGTGCAGATCATCGTCTCCATCCGCGACCGCGAAGCGCTGCGCGACACGACCGGTGATCCGTGGAACGGCCGAACGCTTGAATGGTCAACGGCGTCGCCTCCGCCGTTCTACAATTTCGCCTTCACGCCGCGGGTCTATGCGTTGGATGCGTGGAACCACATGAAAACCGCCGGCTACCAGCGCAGAACCTCTGGGTACGCCCCAATTCACATGCCCCGGTCAACGGCGACTGGCGTGGTCATTTCCGGCATCATGACGGTGATGGGCTACGCCCTCGTCTGGCATATCTGGTGGCTGGCGATCGCAACGTTCGTCGGCTCGATCGCGTACGCCATTGGCCATACGTTCAATTACAACCGCGCTTACGACGTGACGAAAGCTGAGGTCGACGCGATCGAGCACGAGCGGACCCTGCTCCTCGGTGGTGGGTCGAACGATGACGGTCCGGGCATGCTCCCGGCCGCGGCTGAATAAGGACGCCAGCCATGAGCAGCTCGACGCTCGATCCGATCAGCGCACGCACCTTTGAATTCGACGTCATCGAAGACGCGCATAGCGAAGCCCACGCCCACGAGAGCGGCGCAATGCTCGGCTTCTGGCTCTACCTGATGAGCGACTGCCTGATCTTCGGCATCTTGTTCGCAGTCCATGCCGTGGTCGGACAAAATTTCGCCGCAGGGCCCTCACCCGCTGACCTGTTCGAGATCGAGCAGATTCTTCTCGCCACCTTCATGTTGCTGTTCTCGTCGATCACCTACGGGTTCGCCGTCATCAATATGCAGCGCGGCTTCGCCCGCCTCGCGGTGATTTGGCTCGTCGTCACGGGCCTCTTCGGGCTCGGCTTTCTGGCGTTAGAAGTCAAAGAATTCATGCACTTGTGGCATATTGGTGCCAAGCCATCGGCGAGCGCGTTCCTGTCGTCGTTCTTCCTGCTTGTCGGGACCCACGGCGTTCACGTCGCCGCCGGATGCCTGTGGCTCGGCGTCCTCTTGGTACAGATCAAAATGCACGGCCTGACGCCAGCGAACCAAGGCCGCGTTCTCTGTCTCAGCGCCTTCTGGCACTTCCTCGATCTCATCTGGATCGGCGTCTTCTCCTTCGTCTACCTGACCGGAGTTCTGATATGAGCGAGCAAGCGCACGCCGCCCACGGGTCGTATAAATCGTATCTCATCGGCTTTGGACTGTCCGTCCTGCTGACCATCGTGCCGTTCTGGGTCGTGATCGGCGAGGTCGACATCGGCCTACCGTTCGCGCTTGCAGTCATCTTCCTGCTCGGCGGCGCGCAAATCTTGGTACACGTCAATTACTTCCTCCACGTCGACCTTAAAAACGAGGGCGGGTGGCAGGCGATGTCGCTCCTCTTCACCGCAGTGTTGCTGATCATCATTCTCGCGGGATCGATCTGGGTGATGTTCCACCTGCGCGAAAACATGATGCCCGCCCACGAGCAGATTGAACGCGTGCGCAATCTTCCGTGAACGCCCCGTCAGAAGACACGCGTCGCCCGCTCTGGGTCGATGCGATCATCTTGAGCTGTTCCCTCGTCCTGTTCGTCAGCCTCATTGGCCTCGGCAATTGGCAAGTCCGACGCCTTGAGTGGAAGCTGAGTTTGATCGAGGCCGTCGAGGCACGCGCTTACAGCGAAGCCGCGCCGCTCCCTTCAGAGCCCGTGACCGCCGATGGCCACGCCTATTTAAGGGTCCGCGCGGAGGGCATCTTCGACCATACGCGCCAGCGCCGGGTGAAAGCAGTGACCGAACTCGGCCCAGGCTCTTGGCTGATGACCCCGCTCAAAACCGAGAACACAACCGTATGGATCAACCGCGGTTTCGTCCCTTCTGGCGCTGAGGACTTGGTCCTGCCCGAAGGCGCGCAAACCATCGAAGGATGGCTCCGCATCACGGAACCCGGCGGTACGCTCCTTGAGAAAAACGATCCTGAGGCCGGGCGATGGTACTCCCGAGACGTCGAAGCGCTTTCGGCCGATGCTGCAATTGAACCTTACGCACCCTTTTTCGTCGACGCCGACATCCAGGCAGGCGCCGAACCAAGCTGGCCGCGCGCCGGGTTAACCCAGCTCGCTTTCCGCAACCCGCATCTCTCCTACGCCATCACTTGGTACGCCATGGCCGCCCTCTTCGCAGCCGCCATGGGAACAATCATTTGGGGCCGGGTACGCGGCTAGCGCGCCGCATAAATCGATGAGATGAGAGATAATCCGTCACTGGAGCGGGCGATGCGATTCGAACGCACGACCCTCACCTTGGCAAGGTGATGCTCTACCCCTGAGCTACGCCCGCTCAATGACGAGCCGCGTATGAAGCAAAAGAGGGCCAGCGGTGCAAGCGGTTCTTTGCGCGGAGCGCGACTTTTTTCGCCGCGGTGGCCCGTCCGCGTTGCTAAGCGCCCCGCACCATGCGGGCACCGACACCCAAGAACCATAGAGCCATGAGCGCCAACACCATCGCCATCCCCTGAACGTGCAGGCTGATAGAGCCGCCCACAATTCCCGCGCACAGAAGCGCGCCAAGAACAATTCCCACGCTCCCAACAACCCAGGCACGCGGGGTACTCGTCAGGAGACGGACGGATGTGAGAGCAATCGCAGCCCCGTATCCAAGCACGCCGGCTTTCGCGAGCACTTGGTTGCCCGAATAGCTCACCTTGAGCATTTGCCGGAAGAGCGCATCGCTGCCGTCCGCCTGCGGATCCAAGCGGAACGCTAGTTCAGTTGTGACGAACCCGGAAAATAACGCGGCTCCGATCATGGTGAAGGTCGCAAACGCGAGGGCGGCATCAGCACACCGCGACAAAAAATGGCCGCGGCCAACGGCGTCGCTATGCGCCTTCAGGCCAATGTAAAAACACAGTGTAAAGACAATCATAGCGCCATGAACCATCCGGTTCAGAAACGCTTCGCTGCGCACCTCATCGATCAGGCTATCATAACCTGCCGAGCCAATCGTTGGATGATGCGCCATCACCAACAGGGCACTGAGCGTTGCAAAAATCAGCAACCAGCCCGCCGCGCGGCGTCCATTGGACTCTGTCGTCATCGGTCTCTCTCCCACATCTTGCGCGCCACACTCGCACCAGGCGACGCCCCCCGGCAGGGACCTCTGCGCCCGGCTGTTCAGTTTCGGACATTGGCGCGGTATTGTCCGGAAGCAAACATCGACGGGGGCGCGGCAGAGCGCGATAACAAGATGATGGACGAGCGGCCCCTCCCCTCAAACCGACAGATTGGGCGGACCCGACGCGCCGTGTTCGATGCCTTTCGCGACCTTGTGATCAGCCGTCGCTACGATGATATCCGGGTGGCCGACATCATTGATCGGGCGAACATTGGCCGGTCGACATTCTACGACCACTTCACGGGCAAAGACGATGTTTTGCTGACAAGTCTCGAACCGCTGTTTGCCGTCCTCGCCGACGCGGCGACCGGCCATCCGTATCAAGAACATCTCGACTTTGTGCTAACGCATTTCTGGGAACAACGGGCCGTTGCACGGATCATCTTTGGCCCGGGGCTGTTTTTCAAACTCACTCGGAAACTCAGTACAATGATTGAAGAGCGCCTCGAAAGCGACCCTCACGCGGCCATCCGTGCGGCAGCGAAGGGGCCAGAGATCCTTGGACTGATCAAAGCATGGCTGGCGGGTGAAATCACCGCACCGGCCGACCTGGTGGCCAAGCATATCACCGGCAAGACGCCTTAGGAGGCGTCGCGCGGCATCACGTAGGTGACGATGGCATGGCTGACGGGCTTCTTTGATGCTTCGGCGCGCATCGTCACCTCGATGACGACACCCGCCCGACCGAACTTCATGATCGTCGCTTCCGCTTCGAGCCATGTCCCCTGCGCAGGCCTGAGGAAGTTAATGTTGAGGTTCGAGGTCAACGCCATCGGCGTGATGCCGGCCTTCGTAAAAATTGCAACGTAGGCGGCGTGATCGGCGAGGCCCATCTGCGTTGGCCCGGAAATAAACCCGCCAGGACGGAGGTGCTTCTCGCTACACGGCATGCGCATCACAACGTGCCCGGACGAAGCGTCCAGCACCTGGGGCATGCTCTTTCGGGCACCGAACGCCTTTTCGAAAAAAGCGTTGATCTCTTCGGCGGACAAAGCGGACGGTTCGCGTGTATTGGTCATCTCCTGAGCGCTTACCGCCCGCTGCCGGGCTGCGGCAAGCAGGGCAATTTTTGGATTCGCACCGATCCGGCTAAGTGGCCGCGCTATGGACGCCGAACGCCGCCTTTTTATACGGTTTGCTGAGATGGGCATCGCCCATGAGACGATCGAGCACGCCCCCACCCACACGGTGGAGGAGAGTCGGCACCTCGCCGAAAGCCTGACCGGCGGCCGCTCAAAGAGCCTCCTTCTGACCGATAAAGATGCGCGCCTCACCCTCGTCACGGCGCTCGGTTCGACCCGGGCCGACCTGAAAGCGATTGGCCGCGCGATCGGCGCCCGAGGCCGGCTGAGCTTTGCGAAGGGCACCGAGATGGCCTCGGTGCTCGGCGTCGAGCCAGGGCACCTAACCCCCTTCGCGCTCATCAATGATCGCGCCCAACGGGTGAGCCATTTTGTGATCGAAGAAGAGCTGCTGAGCTTCAGCCCGGTCTGGGCGCATCCGCTGCGCAACACCGCATCAACGGCAGTCGCGCCGGGCGATCTGCTCCGGTTTGCAAAACTCCATGCGGCTGAGGTGCACACGCTGGCCCTTGCCCAAGCGTAAGAGAGACGGCATCTCCCCCGCGAATGGTTACCGACCGAACGAAGGACGCTCTGATGTCTTCCACCCCTTTTCCCGGCGATGGCGGGTCTGCACCCGCCGCTGATCTCGTCAAAGACGCCACCATTGAGACCTTCCAGGCTGATGTCCTCGAAGCGTCGATGCAGGTCCCGGTGGTCGTGGATTTCTGGGCAAGCTGGTGCGGCCCCTGCAAAACCCTCGGGCCCATCCTTGAAACCGCCGTGCAAGCCCGCGGCGGCAAGGTTCGAATGGTCAAAGTCGATACCGACAAGAACCAGATGCTGGCCCAGCAGCTGCGGATCCAGTCGCTGCCGACGGTCATGGCCTTCGTTGGCGGCCAGCCGGTCGACGGCTTCATGGGCGCGGTCCCCGAAAGCGAGGTGAACACCTTCCTCGACCGGATCATCGCAGGCGCCGAGCAAATGGGTCTGCAAGGCGCTCCTGCCGCCGGTCCAGGCAGTGTCAGCGCAGAAGACCTGATCGCCGCTGGTAATGATGCCCTCACAGGCGGGGATCTTGCCCAAGCGATCCAATTCTTCGCCGAAGCCGCGAACGTCGCCGACGAGGACAGCGATGCCCGCATCGAGGCGATGGCAGGCGTCGCGCGGGTCCAGCTCACCGCCGGAGACCCGGATGCAGCTCGTGCCACATTGTCGCAGATCCCCGAGGACAAGCGCGATCACAGCGCCCTTGGTCAGGTGAATGCCCAGCTCGATCTAGCCGGGGACCCTGCCCTCTCCGGCGAACTCGCCAGCCTCCAAGCGGCGCACCAGGCTCAACCGGACGAGCCGGAGGCAGCCTTTGCTTTTGCTGAGGGATTGGTCGCCGGTGGACAGACCGAACAGGCGATGGACGTCCTCTTGGGCATGATCGCCAAAGACGCAGAGTGGAACGAAGGCGCCGCCCGCGCCAAGCTCCTGACGATCTTCGAAGCGCTCGGCGCCGCCGATCCGTTGGTGAAGAAAGGTCGCAGGCGCTTGTCTTCTCTCCTATTCAGCTAAGTCCTTTGAGCGAGCACACTTCGCCTCCTGACGATGGGAATGCGCAATGCGCGATATGGAACAGGATCGGCTTCTGCCAACGGAAATTCCGCTATTTCCGCTGCGCGGCGCCATCCTGCTCCCCCGGGCTCAGTTGCCCCTGAATATTTTCGAACCCCGCTATCTGGCGATGACCGAAGATGCCCTCGGCTCAGGCCGAATGATTGGCATGGTCCGCCCCCGCCATGACGATGACGTCAATCCCGTCCTCTACGACGTGGGCTGCGCTGGCCGGATCACCAGCTTCATGGAAACGGGTGACGGCCGCTACCTTCTCACCCTGACCGGCGTCTCGCGATTCAAGATCGTCGATGAAGCCTTGGTGGATGGCGGTTTCCGCCGCGGCACGGTGGATTGGTCGCCTTTCGCTTTCGACGTCTACGAAGCACCTGAAGAGAACCAACATCTGCGCGAACACGTCATCGAGCTCTTGATGCGCTATCTGGAAGACGTCGGCCTCAAGGCCGACTGGGACTCGATCGAGGGGGCGAGTGCGGAGACGATCATCAACTCCGTCGCGATGTCCTGCCCGTTCGGCCCGGACGAGAAGCAAGCGATCCTTGAGGCCCATACGGTGGAATCACGCGGCGAGACGTTGATCGCCCTGATGGAAATGGCGATCGCAAAGTCGGCGCAAGACCTTGACGACGAAGCAGCCGAGCGGCTGCAATAGCGCATGGCCGAAAGCTCCCCTCCCGCGCTCGATCCGAAAGTTCTCGATTTGCTGGTCTGCCCCGTCAGCCGCGGACCGCTGCGCCTCGACAGCGACGCGCAAGAACTGATCTCCGACCAGGCGGGCCTCGCATTCCCAATCCGCGACGGCATACCGATCATGCTGGAGTCCGAAGCCCGCGCGTTGGATACCGATCACTGACAAACGTGCACGCGTTTACCTCGTCTTTACTCTGATGGCCTCACCGTTAAGGGATGCTCACATGCTCCCGGAGGTTTTCTGTGCGTTCGGTACCGGGTCGGTTCGGCCTTTCCCTTGCCCTGCTTAGTCTTATCGCAACCCTCGCAACGCTGACGCCGTCCCAGGCTCAGGACACGGATCGTCAGCAAACTGAGACCACCCGCATCGGGTTCTCGGGCCTGCCTGTCCCGCGCTTCGTGGCGCTCAAAAAAGAAAAAACCTACGGCCGGATCGGGCCAGACTTTAACCGCGATGTCGTGGTGGTCTACCGGCGCCAAGGCTTGCCGGTGAAGGTCATTGCCGAAACGCCGGATAATGTCTGGCGCCGCGTCGAAGACCACACCGGCCGCCGGGTCTGGATTAACCGGACGATGCTGATGGAAAATAAGCATGCGGTCATCCGTGCTCAGAGTGTCTTGTTCTCGCGCCCCGATGCGGGCGCAGCGCCGCGGGCGCGCCTGGAGCCGGGCGTGATGGCCCGGCTTGAGCGGTGTGAAGAGCAATGGTGCCAGATCAAAGCCGCCGGGTTCCGCGGCTGGACAGCCCGCGAAACCCTCTGGGGTTCTCCCGACAGCGAGTAAGCCGCCCTACTCGCCGGCAAAGAGGGCGATGGCCGCAGCAGTCATCGCCTCCGTCCCATTCCGCACCGCAGGTCCGGGGTCGACACGGAAAACTGGCGAATGGTGCGGCCGGGGCGAACCTAGATCCTGTTCAAATCCTCCGCCCACTGCAAAGTAGACGCCTTTGACGCCCAAATCCGGCTCAACGAAATAAGCGAAATCCTCAGCACCCATCCCTTCATCAGGGATGTTGATCAGCACCTCGCTGCCCATCGACGCAACGATTGCCGTTTCTACCCGCTCTGCCGTTGCCGGATGATTGTTTGTTGGCGGGGTCGTTTCCGTTTGTGAGCGGACGACTTTCGGCATCTTGTCCTCAGGAACGCCGAAGGTCATCGCGGTGCCCGCTGCAATGCGATCAATCCCGTCCAAAAGCTCCATCCGCACATCCGGATCAAGGGACCGAACCGTCAGCTGGAGGTGCACCTCCTCGCCGATCACATTATGCTTAGACCCGCCGTGGATCGAACCAACCGTTATGACGCCCGCCGCCTTCGGTGCGATGGTCCGGCTGACCACAGATTGCAACGATACCACGATCTGCGAGGCGATCAGCACCGGGTCCACCGTCTCGTGCGGCGATGCTCCGTGTCCACCTATACCGTATACGGTGATATCGACACTATCCGAGCTTGCATAAGCATTCTCCCGGGGAACGATGATCCGCCCGGCGGGGATATCTGACCCGACATGCAGCGCCAGGGCGTAATCAGGTTTGGGGAACCGCTCATACAGGCCATCTTCGAGCATCGCGCGCGCGCCCGAGATCCTTTCCTCCGCAGGCTGACCAATAAGGACTAACGTACCTGACCACTCATCCTTGCGGTCCATCATCTGCCGGGCGGTGCCCACCAAGGACGTAATGTGCACATCGTGCCCGCAAGCATGCATAACCGGTTTCACCACACCATCGATGTCTTCTTGGGTGGCCTTCGACATGTACGTCAGGCCGCTATCTTCCTTGACCGGAAGACCATCCATATCCGCACGCACCATAATGGTCGGGCCGTCGCCGTTCTTCATCAACGCCACGACGCCCGTCTGCCCGACCCCCGTGGTCACCTTATAGCCAAGGCTGCGCAGTTCCTTCGCCAGCCGTTTGGAGGTTTCAAACTCCCGGAACGAAAGCTCAGGGTTCTGATGGAAGTAAAGGTAGAGATCCTTGAGGTTCTCCTCCCAATCCTTCGCAACAGCATCCGCGAGATGATGGTCGGCCCAGGCTGGCGCTAGAGCAGTCAGGGTGAGCGCGGCGCAAGTGGTGCGAAACAGCATGGCGAAGATCCTCCGTATTTTTACTGCAAGCAACCACCTCTCCCCAAGAACGACAAGAGCACCGCCGCAGTGATCACGGCCCTCAGGGCGAAACAAAGCCTTAGGCTGCCGCACTGTGATTTTGTTCAACGCGTTGAATTCGGCGATCCAGCCCGGAGCGTTGTTGAGCCGGTAACCGGAGCCCCTTAACGCTGATCGCCCAAGGGAAGCCGATCGGAACCGCCGCTTTTGCGTGGACTGCTCAAATCACTCGCCACCGTTTCAGGCCTGACGATGCTCAGCCGCCTGCTCGGCTTCGTGCGGCAGCTGATCATGGCGGGGCTTATCGGCGCCTCAGGGACACCGGTCGCCGATGCCTTCATGGTCGCTTTCCGCCTGCCCAACATGTTCCGCCGTCTGCTGGCTGAGGGCGCCTTCCAAGCAGCGTTTATCCCGCTTTTTCAGGGGGCTGAGAACGAAGCAGGCCGCGAGGAAGCCATGCGCTTCGCTGAGGACATCCTCGCTTGGCTGGTGGTGATCCTGACGAGCCTCTCGGCCCTGGTGATGATCTTCACGCCGCTCGCGTTCACGATCCTCACCACCGGGTTCACCGACGATCCCGAGCGGTTCAACCTCGCAGTGTTCTATGGCCGGATCATGTTCCCCTACCTCGCCTGCATGTCGGTGGTGGGGCTTTACGGGGGTATGCTCAACGCCATTGGACGGTTCGCCGTGGCCGCGGCGGCGCCCCTCCTCCTCAACATCTGCCTGATCTCAGCGATGGTGATCACCGCGCGATCCGGCGCGGCCGGGACTGGCCTCGGGCTTTCGGTGGCGGTGCTCGCCGCTGGGGTGAGCCAACTTTTGTTCCTAATCTACGGTGCAGCGCGGTCTGAGCTGTTGTTGCGGTTGCGGCTTCCCCGTTTCACCGCAGGTGCCAAGCGGATGGTCACCCTCGGCACGCCAGGCTTCATCGCCGCCTCAGCGCTGCAGGTGAACGGCATCGTCGGCACCAACATCGCCAGCCGCGCCGAGCAAGGCGCCAACAGCTGGCTGTTCTACGCCGACCAGCTCTACCAGCTGCCCCTGGCGATGATCGGCATCGCCCTCGGCATCGTGCTGATGCCCGCCATCAGCCGCGCGGTGAAGTCCGGCAACGAGACCGAAGCACGCCGCACGTTGGAGCAAGGCTTCCTCACCGCCATGGTTTTCGCCCTCCCCGCCGCGGCAGGGCTTTCGATCCTCGGCTCCTTCATCGCCGAGGCTTTGTTCCAAGACTTAGCAGGTTTGGTCACGGGTGTTTTCGGCGCTGGCGGTTCCGCCTTCAACGACCGCGACGTCGAGATGGTGGGGATCACGCTCCTCATCTACGGCCTCGGGGTGCCCGCTTTTGTGCTGCAAAAGGTTCTCGCCGCTGCATTTTTCGCGCGGGAAGACACCAAAACCCCGATGCGCTTTGCTCTGACCGCCATCGTGATCAACGCCGCAGTGTCGATCGGCCTCTTCCCAACCATCGGCTTTCTCAGCGTGCCCACCGGGACGATCCTCGCCAGTTGGACCGAGGTCTCGCTGCTGGCTCTGACCCTGGGGAGGCGCAACCTGTTCAGCGTTGGTCATCTGGTCCGGCGCCTGGCTGCGATCGTTGCCGCGACGGCTGCGATGGCCGGCGGCCTCCACGTTTTGGTCGGGTATCGCCCTGCAATAGAAGGCATTCTCTTCGGCCAAAGCTGGTTGGCGCTGTTCGCCGTCGCCCTGTGTGGCGGAGCCGTTTTCGGCGTCCTGGCATTCCTCCTCGGCGGCGTCAGGATCACCGACCTGAAGCGGGCCAGGGGTTAACGCTTCACAAACCGGCCGCGGCGAACCATACTCCCCGTGAGACGTTTGGGGTGTTCTCAATGGCGCGATCCTTAGACCGTTCGGTCCGTTTTACCGGGGCCGGAGGTGCGGTCCTGAACATGGTGCTGGTGCTCGGCGTGGTCGGAGCCATCGTCTGGTATCTTTCACCGCTGGGACCCCAAGCAAATGAGCTGCTGGTCACCGCCTTTATGGCGAACCCCTACCTGAACGGCTTTGTCCTTTTCGTCCTCGTCGTCGGGGTGATGTACAATCTCCGCCAAGCAATGTTGGTCAGCCCTGCGGTGCAGTGGATCAACGCTTTCCGCAATTCCGTGGACCCGTCGCGAACCAGGCTGCCGCGTCCGCCGACCCTGATCACCGCGGTCAGCCGAATGCTCCTCGATGCCGACGAGCGCGGCGGTCGATTAAGCCAAGCATCGACCCGAGCAATCCTCGACTCCGTCGGCTTGCGCATTGATGAGGGCCGCGAGATCGGCCGTTATACGACGAATTTGCTGGTCTTCTTGGGCCTTTTGGGAACATTTTGGGGTCTCCTTCAAACGGTCAACGGCGTCGCCGACGTTATTGGCAGCCTCGCAGGCACCAGTGATGGCCAGTCGGGCTCTGATGCGGTGGGCAGCCTCATCGCCAACCTCAACGCGCCGCTTTCGGGCATGGGAACGGCTTTCAGCTCATCCCTGTTTGGCCTCGGCGGCAGCCTCATTCTCGGCCTCCTCGATATCCAGGCGGGCCAGGCGCAAAACCGCTTTTACTCGGACCTTGAAGACTGGCTCTCGGGCATCACCGATGTCACCACCGCGAAGTCGGGCACGACCGCGAACTTATCCGCGGGGGGTGACCTTGATGATACATTGGCGCGGCTGGAAACGGCGATCTCGCGCCTTGCCGACAGTCAGAACGAGGGATCAGCCGCGGTGCAACGCGAAATCCGTGAGCTTGGCCGGACCTTGATCCAAGGGACCCGCAGCGGCCCCGGCGGGAGCCGCTGAGCCATGGCCCGGCGCCGTTCCCGCGGCGGTGACGCCGCCATTTGGCCTGGATTTGTCGACGGTCTATCGTCGCTGATCCTCGTGCTGATGGTTGTGCTCTCGTTGTTCGTGGTGGCGCAATTCTACCTCGGTGAAGAGCTCACTCAAAAGGATACAGAGCTCGCCCGGCTGCAAGCACGGATTGCAACGCTTGCTGAGCAGTTGGGCCTTGCCGAAGCCGCCCGCGATCAGTTGTCGGAGCAAATCCTCGTTCTTGAATCGACGATTGACCAAAACGAGGCCGAGATCGCCGACCTGACGACGTCTCTCACCGCGAGCCAGGCGGCCCTTGCCGCCAGCCAATCCGCGGTGGCCGCATCGGCAGAGGAACTGGAAGCCGAAAAAGCTCTGAGTGAGGAGCAAAAGTCGGAAATCGCCACCCTCAACGCACAATTGGCGGCTTTGCGAAAACAACTCGCAAGCTTGCAGGAAGCCCTTGAAGCGGCAGAGGCCAAAGACCTTGAGCAGCAAGCGCAGATCCAAAACCTGTCGCAACGTCTGAACGCGGCCTTGGCCCGGAAGGTTCAGGAGCTTGCCGAGGTCCGTTCACGGTTTTTCGAGGCGCTCCGCGAAGCCCTCGGCGATCGCGATGACGTCCGCGTTGTCGGCGATCGCTTTGTTTTCGAAAGCGACATTCTGTTTGGTTCTTGCTCCGCGACGCTGAGCCCGCTGGGGCAAGTTGAGCTGCAAAAACTCGCCAACGTTCTGCTCGACATCCGGGGTGACATTCCCTCCGAAGTCGCTTGGGTCTTGCGCGTTGATGGGCATGCGGATCAAGAGCCGCTCGGCCCTTCCTGCCGCCTGCGGTTCGAGAGCAATTGGCATCTCTCCGCCGAACGCGCGATCGCGGTGGTTCAGTATCTTGCGAGCCAAGGCGTGCCGGAAAATCGCCTGGTGGCTGCAGGCTTCGGCGAGTTCCAGCCATTGGTGCGCGGGTTTGACAGCGCAAGTCTCGCGCAAAACCGGCGGATTGAATTCAAGCTGACGGAGCGATAAGACGACGCTCCGCCAACTGATCATTCGCCACTTCGGAGGGCGCCCGTGACCGCACCTGAACTTCCGTTTCCTCCGAACGCTCCGGGTGCGCAGGTTGTTCAATGGGCTGGCCAGGAGCTCGCGAAAGACAATCCCGATCCTGTTTTGGCTCTCGCTGAAGCGCGACTCGAGATCTTGCCCAGGGACCTCACCGCGAACCTCCTCAAGGGGCACGCGCTTTATGTGCAGGGCCGTATACGGACGGCCGTCGGATTTTATCGCGCCGCGTTCAACCTCGCGCAGTCGCAGCTGAACGAACAGGCTTATTGTCAGCAGCTGCTGTCGCTAGCGCAGCAAGTGACGCAAAACGCCGGGCAGATTTTCGTTCAGCGCTTAATCGACGGGATGTCATCGGCGGGACTTCATCTGGGAGCGGAACATAAGCGCATTCGCGATGCTCTCGCGATGATGACGGGTCAGGCGCAACGCCCTGCAACGACAGAGCGTTATCCCGCGCAGCCATCAGTGCTGTTCATTCCTGGTCTTCCAACGACAGAGTTTCGCACCACGGATGATCTTCCCTGGGCTGAGCACCTTCGCCAGGGCATCGATGCGATCACTGAAGATCTTGAAACGATGATCGCCAAACAGGCCGCATTTGAGCCCTACCTTCAGGGCAGCTCGCTGGCGCCAATTACAGTGGATCACGACGCGGTCAATAATGACGGCTGGGGCGCATTGCACCTGCACAAGACGGGCACTCCGGTGGAGGATCATCTGAAACTCTGTACAGAGACGATGAAGATCTTAGAGGGTCTGCCGATCCCAAAAATGCGTGGCAAATCACCCAACATTCTGTTTTCCCGCCTTAAACCTGGGATGCATATTCCGCCTCACCACGGCCAAACGAATTGCCGTTTTATCGGTCACCTTCCGCTGATTACCCCCGAAGGCGCTTGGCTGCGGGTTGGGAGCGAAACACGGGCGCACAAGCGGGGTGAAATCCTTCTTTTTGACGACTCGATCGAGCACGAAGCTAAAAATGAGAGTACGGAAGATCGGATCGTCCTCATCTTCGACGTCTGGCGCCCCGAACTAAGCGTAGAAGAGCAACGGCTGATCGCGGCCTTCTTCGATATCGTTGAGGCCATGGAATAAGCCCTCCCGTCCAGACAAGGACGGGTTGCGCGCGCAAGTCTATCGGTCGGCTGCAGCTGTCTCGTTGCGATGCCTACGGATCATTTGATGGAGTGTGGTCAATGATCTTTGCAATAATGTCCGTGCACGGCATCATGGGTCACCGTCCTGTTCTCTATTGCGTATCCGCTGACCGATCCGGGGCACCGGATGATCATCGTGGCCAAATCCCTTCCGGGATGTTGAGAACAAGATAGGAACATTTTTTGACTCGGCAAGGATCTTCTGGAATCCTGTCGCCCATGGAAAGCTTACAGCCCTATTTGCGCGGGGAGGCGCGCCTCGCTCCAGAGCTGCCGTCCTTGCGGTTTGGCCGGGTGCATGAGGTGGCAGGCCGATCGGCCCTCTCCTTCCTGGCCATTGCCTTGGCGGCAGCGGGGGGCCGGGCGGTATGGATCGTCCGGTTTGGCACAGGCGAGCCTTACACCCATGGCCTTTCGGCCTTTATGGACCCTGGCCAGCTCCTGTTCGTGCATGTGCATGAGGTGAAGGACGCCCTTTGGGCGGCGGAGACGTCCTTACGATCCTCCAGCGTTTCCAGCGTGTTGGTCGAGCTGCCGCGCCCCACGACATTGACGGAAAGCCGAAGGCTCCAGCTCGCGGCCGAGACCGGCGGCACCCTGGGCCTCATCTATGGCCCGGAACACCAGCAACCAACAGCGGCCACCACCCGTTGGCGATGCGCCCCTCTGCCTGCGACAGAAGAGGACTCGACTCGCTGGCATTGGGCGCTACATAAGAACAAAGAGGGAACAAGTGGGTCGTGGGATGTCACGTGGCGTTGGCAAACGCGTTCTTTATCTGTGGTTTCACAGAATGGCGGCGGACCAAGCAATCCGCCGGGAAGGGATCCCTCGTGAGGAGCCCTTCGCCATTGTGGCCGAGAAAAAGAGCGCGCTCAGGCTGCATGTGCTGAGCGCGGCGGCAGAGGAGGTGGGCCTTTACCCAGGCATGGCCCTCGCCGATGCCAGGGCCGCGGTGCCCCAGCTTTTGACCCGCACCCAGGACCTGGTGCGGGAGGAGCGGCTGCTCTTTGCCCTCCACCGCTGGGCCCACCGCTTCTCGCCTTTCGTGGGGATGGAGCCGCCTGATGCTTTGGCCCTCGACATTACAGGGTGTGCGCATCTTTTCGGCGGCGAGGAAGCGATGAGCGAAGCTGTGCGCGCCGAGGTGGAGGGCCTTGGCTTTCACACCCGCGCCGCTCTCGCCGATACGAAAGGCGCCGCACAAGCGCTGGCCCGCTTTGGCGGTGAGGACAGCACGATTGTTCCGCCTGGCGAGAGCCCGCAGGTGATCAGTACCCTGCCTGTTGCAGCCCTTGGCGCGGAAAGCCGGCACCTGCGCAGGCTTGGGCTGAAGACCCTTGGCGATGTCGCACAGCTTCCGGGTGCGGATCTCACCAAGCGGTTCGGCGCGTCGATGACCCGGCACCTTGAAGAAGCCTTCGGACGCTCCGCCACCCCCGTCGCGCCGGTGGCGATGCGCCGCCGTTACTCCGCGCGGCTGAGCTTTCCTGAGCCCATCGGACTCACCTCGGACGTCACGGCGGCGCTGGACAAAATCCTCACGGCGCTCTGCGGAAAACTAGAAGAAGATGGCCGCGGCATCACAGCACTCGAAATGATTGTTCAACGTGCGAATGGCTCATCTGAGGTCCGCGCTATCGGTATGGCAAAACCCTGCATCGATAGGCCTGCGATCCTGCGGCAATGGGCGCCGATTATTGACAGCCTCGATGCCGGCTTTGGGATTGATGTGATCCGGCTGGTGGTGCGCGGCCACGGCCCGCTTGAGGTGAAACAATCCGCCCTCGGACAAGTCGCGCGTAAGGGGAGCCTTGATGATCTGATCGGCACGCTTGGCAACCGGCTGGGCTTTGACCGGGTCACCCGCCCGGCGCCTGCGGAAAGCCATCTTCCTGGCTTCAACCAAGTGCACATTCCTGCCGTTTCGGCGGGAGGAAAGAGGGATTGGGCACCGCGCCTCGCGCCAGACCCTCTGCGCCTTTTTCCTGGCCAACCGCTTGAGGCCCTAAGCCCCGGACGGCCACCCGAGCGCTTTCGCTGGCGCGGCAGAACCTTCCGTGTGCGTAAGGCTGAGGGTCCGCGGCGGATCCTCCCCGAGTGGTGGCAAGAGGAGGCCGAGCGGCGCCAGGCCCGGGACTATTGGCGGGTAGAAACGGAGGATGGCGAACGCCTGTGGCTAGGAGCGGAGCCGCAACCTGAGGCGGAACGGAAATGGTCTGTTTACGGAGAGCTTCCCTAGAGCCGTGGATGCTTTTGGGACATCAGCCGCTGCTCTAGACTTTGTTTTGGAGCAACAAACGGCGAACCGGTGCCGACTTCGCGGTTCGTTGCTCTGATCGGATGGCCTTCGTATGTATGCCGAGCTTTCCATCACCTCCAACTTCACGTTCCTCACCGGTGCGTCGCATCCTGAGGAATATGCTGCTTGGGCGAAAGAGCGCGGCCTTGAGGCCATCGGCATTGCTGATCGCAACACTTTTGCTGGCCTGGTACGCGCCCACGTGGCCGCGAAGGAAGCAGGCATCCATTTCTTACCAGGCGCGCGGCTCTCTTTTGCCTGCGGGATGGAGGTCATCGCCTACCCCAAGGACCGCACCGCCTACGGACGATTATGCCGTCTCCTCACCCTCGGCAAACGCCGCACAGTGAAGGGCCAGTGCGAGCTGTTCGTCTCCGACCTCACTGGGCATGGCGAAGGGTCCGTGCTGATCGTCGACAGCAACGCCCCCGTCGACCTTGAAGTGCTCCAGCAATGGAAAAAGCAGTTTACGGACGACCTCTATATCGGCCTCGCCCCCCTCTACGATGGGGAGGACGCGCGGCGGTTTGGGGCATCGCGAGGGCTGGCCGAGGAGATGGAGTTGCCGCTGGTTGCGACGGGGAATGTCCTCATGCACCGCGCCCATCGCCGCGCCCTCGCCGACATTCTTTCCTGCATCCGCGAGAAAACGACGATCGACAAGCTTGGGCTCAAGGCGCTGCCCAATGCCGAACGACGCCTCAAAACGCCCTTTGAAATGCGGCGTCTGTATGCTGATTTTCCGGATGCTCTCACGAACACGCTGAAGATCGCTGAGGCTTGCACCTTCTCGCTTGATGAACTCAAATATGAGTATCCTGACGAAGTCACGGCCGGGAAAGATCCCAACGAGAGGCTCCGCACCTTGACTGAACGGGGACTTGAGGACCGCTATCCCGATGGTGTCCCGTTGAAAGTCCGTGCCATGATCGAGAAGGAGCTCGGCCTCATCAAGCGTATGGACTACGCGCCCTATTTTTTAACCGTACACGATGTTGTTCGCTTCGCGCGCGACCAAGATATTCTGTGCCAAGGCCGGGGCTCGGCGGCGAACTCGGTCGTCTGCTACGCCCTCGGCGTCACGTCCGTCAGCCCGGAGCTGATCACGATGGTTTTTGAACGGTTCGTTTCCGAGGCCCGAGGCGAGCCGCCTGATATCGATATCGATTTCGAGCATGAACGCCGCGAAGAGGTCATCCAGCACATCTATAAGAAATATGGTCGTGAGCGTGCTGGCCTCTGCGCCACGGTCATCCATTTTCGTCTGCGTGCGGCCATTCGCGAAGTGGGCAAGGCGCTTGGTCTTTCGGCCGATGCGATCAATGCGCTCAGTTCACAGATATGGGGGTGGTCGGAGAAATCGATTGAAGAAAAGCGCCTTGACGCAGCGGGTCTCGACCGGACCGATCGGCGGATCAGACTCCTCAGTGTCCTGGTGCGCGAGCTTGTCGGCTTTCCCCGCCACCTGTCCCAGCATGTGGGCGGCTTTGTCATCACCAAAGGGCGCCTCGACGAACTCTGCCCCATTGAAAACGCCGCGATGGAAGACCGCACGGTGATTGAGTGGGACAAGGACGATATCGATGCGCTGGGCATCCTCAAAGTCGATGTTCTGGCCCTCGGTATGCTGACGTGTGTCGCCAAGAGCTTTCGCCTGATCGAAGAGTGGAAGGGCGAGCGCTACACCTTGGCGACCATCCCGCCCGAGGACCCGCGCGTCTACGATATGCTCTGCGAAGGCGATTCCATCGGGCTCTTCCAAGTGGAAAGCCGTGCCCAGATGAATTTTCTACCGCGGATGAGGCCGCGGGAGTTTCGTGACCTGATCGTCGAAGTGGCGATCGTCCGTCCAGGTCCTATCCAGGGGGATATGGTGCACCCCTACCTTCGCCGGCGACGCGGCGAGGAAAAGGTCGAGTACCCCTCAAAAGAGCTTGAAGAGGTGCTCGAGCGCACCCTGGGCGTGCCGCTGTTCCAAGAGCAGGTGATGCAAATCGCGGTGGTTGCCGCCGGGTTTGACCCTGGCGAGGCTGACCAGCTCCGCCGCTCTGTCGGCACGTTTCGCGGCTCAGGCGATGTGGGGAAGTTCCGTGAGCGGTTCATCACCGGCGCGGTGGAGCGCGGATACGACCACGACTACGCGGTCAAGTGCTTTGAAATGCTCGAAGGTTTCTCCGGATACGGATTTCCTGAAAGCCACTCGGCCAGTTTTGCGCTGATCGTCTATGCTTCGGCGTGGCTGAAACGTCATCACCCGGAAGTGTTTGCTTGCGCGCTTTTGAACAGCCAGCCGATGGGCTTTTACGCCCCGGCGCAGATCGTCGCCGATGCCCGCCGTCACGGCGTTACGGTCCGGCCGATTGATATCAACCGCAGCACGTGGGACCACGCGCTTGAAATGGATGGCCATGGCGGGCTTGCTCTGCGCCTGGGCTTTCGGCAGCTAAAGGGCTTTCGCGAAGATGACGCCTACGCCATCACGGGGATGCGCGGGGCGGGTTACCGCACCATCCAAGAGCTCTGGACACGGACGGGTTTGAAATCCTCAGCCATTGTCCGGCTCGCCGAAGCGGACGCTTTTGCCCCTCTTGGCCTCAACCGTCGCCAAGCCCTCTGGCAAGCGCAAGCACTGAAAGACACAGCGCCGCCGCTTCTTGCCCCCTTGGAAGCGGAGGAGATGAGTCCGCAAGCCCCCCTCCCCGCCCCGGCGAAAAGCGAGGATGTCTTCGAAGATTATGTCAGCACACGCCTAACCTTGCGCGAGCATCCGGTGACCCTTCTGCACAAAGAGCTTTCGAGACGAAAAGCGCTCCTGAAAGCGAAAGACCAGCGCGATACGCCGAACGGCGGTCGCCGGACGGTCGCGGGGCTGGTCACCACCCGCCAGCGGCCCGGCACGGCCAGCGGTGTGATCTTCATCACGCTTGAGGATGACACCGGCAGCCTCAATGTCATCGTCTGGCCGAAAGTGTTCGAAAAGCACAGGCGCGAGGTGATGACCGGACGCCTGCTCCGCATTCACGGCCAGGTGCAGCGCGAGGGCACGGTGACACACGTCATTGCGAACCGGATCGAGGACTGCTCACCGCTTCTTGAAAGCCTCGGGGATGCCGCGGCCTACGATGCTGTGATCGAGCCAACGTGGCAGGGCCAGGACGAGGCGAAGCGGCCCGCCCCCAGCAATGCCCAAGCCCCCCGTCGGCAACACCCCAAACCGCTGCCCGCAAGGCCAGCCGTGCGGCACCCGCGCGAGCAGGCCAAGCGCTTGTTTGCCAGCCGCGATTTCCACTAGCTGACGATTTTTGCATCCCCCAACCGCTTGTGAGCAATCGTGGGAGAAACAACCGCCCATCCCACCAACGCGCTCTACAGCGTGGGACGAAAGGTGCCTGACCCCACGACAGAACCCTAAAGATGTCCTAAAACATCGGCAATAAAGCGATGGACTACGTTTATAAACAGGCAATTATAATGAGTTAACAGTATCTTATAGGATTCCCACGATAATCCTTTTATACGCGTTGATTTTCCCACGCTTTTGAAGCATCGTGCGTCGGCAAGGAGGGGGTATGATCACCACTGACAACCTCTTACGCCGCGCTGAACGTCTGAGTGAGACGTCCGGCCTGTCGCTGACCACAATCTCACGCAAGCTCCTCAACGATGGAAAAGGACTTGCCCGCATCAAGAACGGGGGCGGAATGACCCAAAAAACGCTGATCCGCGCGGCCGAACGGCTCGACGCGATGGAAGTCGCCGAAACGCCGCGCGCTGACGAATTGCTCTCGCCGGACGCGATGACTCACCTCGACCGGCTTGAAGCCGAAAGCATCCACGTTATGCGCGAGGTTGTGGCCGAGGCTGAAAACCCGGTGATGCTGTACTCCATCGGCAAAGACTCGGCCGTGATGCTGCACCTGGCGCTGAAGGCCTTCTACCCTTCGAAGCCGCCGTTCCCACTGCTCCATGTGGACACCACATGGAAGTTCCGGGAGATGATCACTTTTCGTGATCAGCTTGCGGACAATCTTGGTCTCGATCTGCGTGTTTGGATTAACGAAGAAGGGGTCAAGCAAGGTGTTGGTCCGTTCACGCACGGGTCTGCCGTACACACCGACATCATGAAGACCCAAGCCCTCAAGCAAGCGCTAAACCACCACAAGTTTGACGCTGCTTTTGGCGGGGCCCGCCGCGACGAAGAGAAGTCGCGCGCCAAAGAGCGGATCTTCAGCTTCCGGACGGCCGATCACCGCTGGGATCCGAAGAGCCAACGCCCCGAGCTTTGGAACATCTACAACACACGGACCGCGCCAGGCGAATCGACCCGCGTGTTCCCACTGTCCAATTGGACCGAGCTCGATATTTGGCAGTATATCGCTCGCGAAAACATTGAAATCGTTCCACTTTACCTCGCTGCGAAGCGGCCAGTTGTGGAACGTGACGGTACACTGATCATGGTTGACGATGATCGGATGCCCATCCACCCTGGCGAGAAGGTCGAAGAGAAAATGGTCCGCTTCCGGACGCTCGGCTGCTACCCGCTCACAGGCGCTGTTGAGTCAAACGCCACCACACTTCCGCAGATCATCGAAGAGATGCTCCTTTCACGGAGCTCTGAACGCCAAGGCCGGGTCATCGACCACGACCAGTCGGCATCGATGGAGAAAAAGAAACAAGAGGGCTACTTCTAATGGACGGTTCGGTTTTCCAGGACGGCGACAACATCCACGACTATCTCGCCACCCACGAGAAGAAAGATATGCTCCGTTTCCTGACCTGCGGGTCGGTGGACGACGGCAAGTCGACCCTCATCGGTCGTCTCCTCTACGACGCCAAGACGATCTTCGACGATCAACTTGAAACGCTGGGGTCGGACAGTAAGAAATTCGGCACGCAAGGCGGTGAAATCGACTTTGCTCTCCTGGTCGATGGTCTGGCTGCGGAACGTGAGCAAGGCATCACGATCGACGTTGCCTACCGCTTCTTCGCCACCGAAAAGCGGAAGTTCATCGTTGCCGATACTCCGGGTCATGAGCAATATACGCGCAACATGGCGACCGGCGCATCGACGGCTGATGTGGCGATCATTCTGATCGACTCGCGCCAAGGTGTGCTGCCGCAAACCCGGCGCCACAGCTTCATTTGCTCGCTGCTCGGTATCCGTCATGTCGTTGTTGCAATTAATAAAATGGACCTCAAGGATTATCGCGAAGACGTCTTTCGCTCGATTGAGGAAGAGTACCGTGCCTTCGCTCAGCCGCTCGGTTTTGAGACCATCGCCTGCATGCCGCTGTCGGCACTGAAGGGCGACAACATGCTGACGCAAAGCCCGAATACGCCGTGGTATGATGGTTCAGCTCTGCTGCCTTACCTCGAAACGATCGATGTGTCGCGTAAGGACGATCAACCCTTCCGGATGCCTGTGCAGTGGGTCAACCGGCCGAACCTCGACTTCCGGGGCTTCTCGGGAACAATCGTTTCTGGCGAGGTGAAACCCGGTGACGAAGTCGTCATTCTCCCCTCGGGGAAACGGACGAAAGTCGAAAAAATTGTTACCCGAGACGGAGATCTCGCCTCCGCCGACAAAACCCGTGCGGTGACACTGACGCTGGCGGATGAAATCGACGCGAGCCGCGGTGATATCATCGCCGAAGCGCAGCAACCTGCAGAGCAAGCGAGCCAGATCCAGGCGAAGATCCTTTGGATGGACGAAGAAGAAATGCTGCCCGGCCGGCAGTATATTCTCAAGTCTAACAATCGGATGATCCCTGCACAGATTACCGATCTTAAGCATCGGATTGATGTCAATACACTCGATCACCTCTCCGGTAAAACGCTGAAACTGAACGAAATTGGCGAGTGCAATCTTTCGCTTACGCAGCGCCTCGTTTTCGATCCCTATGCTGACAACCGAGCAATGGGAAGCTTTATCCTGATTGACCGGATCACCAACCACACCGTCGGTGTCGGGATGATCGACTACGCACTGCGCCGGTCTCAGAACGTTCACTGGCAAGCGCTCGAAGTGAACAAAGAGGCGCGCCAAGGTATTCTTGGACAAAAGTCCTGCATGCTGTGGTTCACCGGCCTGTCGGGATCGGGCAAGTCCACTGTTGCCAATCTCGTTGAGAAACGCCTGCACGATCTTGGCCGCCTCACCTACGTTCTTGATGGAGATAATGTCCGCCACGGTCTGAACCGAGACCTTGGGTTTACCGATGCGGATCGCGTTGAGAACATTCGCCGTGTCGGTGAGGCCGGCAAGCTGATGGTCGACGCAGGTGTGATCACGCTCGTCTCATTCATCTCACCCTTCACGGCCGACCGGTCGTCTGTCCGTGAACGGATGGGTGACAAGGAGTTTATCGAAGTCTACGTTTCGACGCCCCTCGCTGTTGCCGAACAACGCGATGTGAAGGGGCTTTACGCTAAGGCTCGGAAAGGTGAGATCAAGAACTTCACCGGCATCGACAGCCCTTACGAGGCTCCTGAAAACCCGGAAATCGAGATTGATACCTCTGAAATCGCTGCGGAAAAAGCGGCTGAGATCATTGTGGAATATCTCGACAAAAATGGCTATCTCGGAAGCTAAACTTCTTCTTGAGACGGAACAAAAGGGCGACCGAAACGGTCGCCCTTTTTTTAATCCGGTAACATTGCTTCGAGGTTCTCTAGCGCATCAGCTTCGGCGGCAGGCTTATCCCATCGGAGGCGGTTGATCCGCGGGAATCGCATCGCCACTCCACTCTTGTGCCGCGGCGACCGTTGCAAGCCTTCGAAGGCGACCTCAAAGACGAGGCCAAATTCTCGTGTAGCGCGCACCGATCGCACAGGACCGAAGCGGTCAATTGTGTTATCGCGGACGAATTTATCGATCTTTTTGAGCTCTTGATCCGTATACCCAGAATAAGCCTTCCCTACGGGGATCAGTTCGTCACCGCGCCAGCATCCGAACGTGTAATCTGAGTAGAAACTCGAGCGTTTGCCGTGCCCGCGCTGCGCGTACATCAAAACGGCGTCGATCAGCCGGGGTTCACGTTTCCACTTCCACCACAAACCTTTTGGACGCCCGGGAAGGTAGGCCGCGTCCCGACGCTTCAACATCACGCCTTCAATGGCATCGATGGGCGGCTCGGAGCGCATGATTTGCAACGTATTCCAACTATCAACATCCATCCGTTCACTGATGTCGACGCGAGGAAGGCCCTTGGATACCACATGTTCAAGTTCGGCGCGCCGTTCGTCAAGGCTCTGCGTACGTAGGTCTTTACCCTCGGTCCACAGAATATCATAGGCGCGGACAAAAGCGGGGTGCGATTTCAGCATTTTAGCGGAAACGGTTTTTCGATTCAGGCGCTTTTGAAGGTCATTGAAGGGACGCACACTGAAGTGGCCGGTTTGGCTCGGGTCGAAAACCAACAGCTCTCCGTCTATGGCCGCGTCGACAGGGAACCCGTCGATGACATCGGGAAAAGCGGCTGAAATATCGTCTCCTGTACGGGAGTAGAGCCGCGCTTCGTCGCCCTCTCGAACCAGCTGTACACGGATACCGTCCCATTTCCACTCGACAGCCATAGCCGCGAGATCGATCTTTGCCTTGTCGGGTTCCTCGACAGGATGGCTGAGCATGACCGGGCGAAAAGGGGCACGCATCGCGTTGATGGGCTTTTCCGCTTTTCCGTCGAGCCACGCAAAGAGATCCGTGTAGGGCGGTGTTAGTCCGTGCCAAAGCTCTTCGATTTCTTGAGCCTCTTTTCCTCCGTACTCAGCCAGTGCCACCTTAACCAAACGCGCCGCCACGCCAATGCGGAGCCCGCCGGTGGCCAGTTTAATCAGCGCCCATCGCCCCTCAGCGGATAATGCATCGAAAAGGCGTTCCAAGAGTTCGGGGGCGTCTTGACGGCTGGTCGCATTCAGCTCCTCGACGACTTCAGAAAGCGTCGGTGACCAGTTTGTACCCTGACGCTCTGGCCATATCAGCGCGGCAGCCTCTGCGGTGTCGCCCACATAGTCCCTTGATAAATCGAAGAGAACCTCGTCCACCCGTTCGGTCACAACAGCGCGGACCAAGGCTGGTTTCACCGACTTGATATCAATGTCGCGCGTGATGGCGGCCACGGCCCAACCACGATCAGGGTCCGGAACATCGGCGAAAAAGTCAGTCAGAAGACGGATTTTTCCATTGCGCGAGGGGGTGTAAATGAGGCGATCGAGAAGCGCTGCGAAGCGATTCATTCGGCATCCTCCTCGTACCCCACAAGATGAAGAGCCTGCGCGCGGCGGCCTTCGAGCTCGGCCCATCGGCAGAGCGCGTCCTCCCGACCGTGGGTCACCCAGAGTTGTGCGGGATCGACCTCGCGCACCGTCGTTGTCAGTTCATCCCAGTCGGCGTGATCGGACATGATCAAAGGAAGCTCAACACCCCGCTGCTTGGCGCGTTGCCGGACCCGCATCCATCCGCTCGCAAAAACTGGGAGCGGATCGGAAAAGCGGCGGGCCCATGTCGACTGGATAGCGGACGGCGGGCAGATGACGATCTCGCCCGCGAACTTGTCTTTTTCTCCGCGCTTGCGTTCGACTGTTGCGGCCTCCAGCGGGCCGAGCGCGACGCCGAGCTCTTCATACAGCGCACAGAGCTTTTGCATAGCGCCATGAATATAAATAGGTTTATCGTATTCCTCTTCTCGCAAGTGACAGATCACCCGTTGTGCCTTTCCGAGGGCGTAGGCACCGACAAGATGGGTCCTTTCAGGGAATTGCTCGACAGAGCGGAGGAGCTTGCGTACTTCACTGGCTGTGTCCGGATGCTGAAAGACCGGGAGGCCGAAGGTGGCCTCAGAAATGAAGACGTCACACGGCACCGGCTCAAAGGCAGCACATGTTGGATCGCGGCGGCGTTTATAGTCTCCGGTCGTGACGATCCGTGTACCCCTATACTCGACGACGACCTGAGCCGATCCGAGGACATGGCCAGCCGGCACCATCCAGACGCTGACTCCGTTGATATCGACAACCTCGCCGATCGCCAGGGTCTGTCGACGTTCCGTAAACATCTCACCATAGCGCACGGCCATGATCGCCAGGGTTTCGGCGGTGGCGAGAACGGCGCCGTGGCCTGCACGAGCGTGGTCGGCGTGGCCGTGGGTGATCACCGCACGGTCGACCGGCGCGACCGGATCGATGAAAAAGTCCCCAGGCGGACAATAAAGGCCTTGCGGCGTGGGATGAAGAAGTTTCGCGGGTTGCATAGGGCTTTGTCGCATCTGGAGGAACGTCCGCCAAGCCTTCCCACCGCGACCTGCCGCCGCCGCAGGAGCTCCGCCGTGGGGCCGCGCGCTAGGGAGACGGAACGCTTGAGATAATTGGCAGCCCATCGGAGAGTATTGCTTTTTTGTTGTATGAAAAGGTGGCTTAGAGGGTTTGCGTCCAGCGCGAAGCGGACTCCTTCCGCGCTGCAACACCGCACGAACTTATCCCCCTCATCCGAGTTGCCCATAGTTTAGCCTCCGGCATTTTCGGAGGTTTGCGTCATGAGTTCACAATCGTCCCGCTTGGGTCTTCCCTATCTCCTTGAGGCACAGGCGCAGAAGCATGTGACCGTCAATGAAGCGCTGCGCAGGCTCGATGCGTTAATTGACCTGCGGGTGCTCAGTGCAACCCGGACCACACAGCCCGCGAGCGTTGCCGAAAGCGATGCTTACCTGTTGCCGGGCACGATTTCGGGCGCGGATTGGGACAACTTCACCGGCGGGCATATCGCTGTCTTTCAAGACGGCGCCTGGGTGTCGTATACGCCCTTTTCGGGTATGACGGCGTATACAGAGGATCAAGGCATAGCGTATGTCTTCAAGAGCGGGACGTGGCTCCCGCTCAACGAGCCGCCGCAGTTTGGAATCAATACATCGCCGGACACGACGAACCGCTTTGCGGTCAAATCCGATGCGGTTTTGATGAGCCACGATGACGTCACCCCAGGCAGTGGGGACATACGGTTGGTGCTGAACAAGTCCGGAAGCGGACAAACGGCGTCGCTGGTTTTCCAGTCGGGTTTCACAGGGCGTGCTGAGTTTGGCCTGGCGGGGAGCAACAACTTCTCCATCCGCGTTGCCGACTCGGCGGGAACCTTCCGCGACGCCATCGTGATTGATAGCGCGACGGGGGCGGTCAGCTTCCCCAATACGCCGTAGCGCCGTTAGGCTTGGTCGGCGTCAGGAACGAAATGAAGCGCAACGCCGTTGTTGCAGTAACGTAAGCCCGTAGGGTCAGGACCGTCTTGGAAGACGTGACCCTGGTGGCCGCCGCAACGAATGCAGTGGTATTCTTTGCGCGGATAAATCAGTTTGAAGTCCGTTTTGAAGCCAAGCGTCCCCTCTTGATAATCGAAGAAACTGGGCCAGCCGGTGCCGGACTCGTATTTCTTCTCCGACCGGAAAAGCGGCAAGGAACAGCCGGCGCAGATATACTGTCCACTCCGTTTTTCGCGGTTAAGTGGCGACGTGAGCGGCAGCTCCGTCCCCTCTTTCCTCAGGATACGGAACTGCGGAGGGGTGAGGCGCTCTTTCCACTCTGCTTCGGTAATGGCACCCCAATCGACATCGCTTTCACCCAGCGGCACGGGCTTGATGGTCTCGCTCATGGTGGTTTTCTCCGATCGGGGGCGGGCCATGCTGGCGACAGGAACCAGTGCGATTGCACTTATCCCGAGAAGCACGTTTCGCCGATGGGGCGTGGTGAGGCGCGACATTTGTGACTCCCGACTACAGTGCGACCACACGCCTACCCGGTTGCTAAAGCGCAAAAAGAGCGAGGGCGATGGTCAGTCCTGGCCAGATATTCGATTTGATCAGCGCGAGGTTACGCGGCGCGGACGCCGGGTCCAAGGCGACAACTTGCGCCGCGAAGTGCATCGCCGCGGGGACCAAGAGCAGTGTCCAAAGCCCCGCGCCGCCCAGCAACATCGCCGCGGCGAGCAAACCGATCGTCGCCACGTAAAAAATGCCAACCCCAAGGCGGACATTCGCGCCGAGCCGCCGGGCCGACGACTTGATCCCAACCAGCGCGTCATCCTCCACGTCTTGGAGCGCGTAGATCGTGTCGTAGCCGAGGGTCCAAAACACGGCCGCCAGGTAGATCAAGCCGATCGGCACGGACAGGCCGCCTGATGCTGTCGCAGCGCCGACCAGGATGCCCCAATTAAACGTCAGGCCAAGCCAGACCTGGGGCCACCAGGTGATCCGTTTGGCGAACGGGTAGCTGGCGACCATCGCGAGGGAGCCTAAGCCGATCAGGATTGCGGGCAGGCCCAATTGCAGCAGCACGACGAAACCAATGAGGGATAACCCCACGATCAAGGCTTTCCCCGCCGCGGGGCTGACCACGCCGCTTGCAAGCGGACGGTTGCGGGTGCGCGCGACGGAACGGTCAAGCTCGCGATCGACCAGGTCATTGTAGACACAACCCGCAGAGCGCATGACGAAACTGCCGATCGCGAACAGCATCACCAGCCACCAGAAGCGGTCGGCGGTCATCGTCTCCGGCCGCGCGGCGATCAGGCCCCAGAGGCATGGAATGAAGAGCAGCCAAACGCCGAAGGGGCGATCAACCCGCATGAGGCTCAGATAGGGCCGAAGCCAGCCGGGCGCCTGGTCGACAAGCCCGTCCCCCGCGTCGAGGGTCTTTTCAAACGTCGTACTCATCCCAACGCCTCTAGCGCAGCGCGCAGCCGATCAAAATGTGCCAGAGAGCGTGATCTGGAGGCGCCGGTTATCGATCCGTGAGCGGCTCTCGATAACGTCAATCGGCGACTCCGTGAGCAAACCCGCGAAGCGAACGCGGTCGAGATCGTAATCGCGATTTGCCAAGTTCCGCCCCGAGATCCTGAGATTGAGGCCGAACAGGTCCTTGTGTTCGAAGAAGGCGGAATAGGCCGGCGTACTCTCCGAAACCCGGATCCGTTCGTTGAAACGCACGATGCTGAAATCGTCCTCCGCTGTCACTTCAAGTCCCCACGCAAACGGTGTCGCCGGAACATCGTGACGGAAAGAGACTTCGTAAAACCAATCCGTGGCGTCGTTGAAGCCGCGTTGGCGCCCCGTGATCTGATCTTCAATTCGAGAGCTAAAGTGCGAGTAGATGTAATCGACCCGTCCACCCTCGACAGACCAACGGTCCAGCAACAGCGTACCCTCTGTTTGCAAGGTCAGCGAGCTTGCTTCGTCGACATTGCCCACCGCATCTTGGCCATTGATCAGGATACGGTCGACACGGTCCTCGATTTGCCGACCAATCGCCCGAAGAATAATCTTTTCATCCGTACCAAAACGTTTCTCAAGCTCAACCTCACCAATCCAGGCCTGCTGAGGCACAAGGTTTGTATTCCCCGAAAAGCCGCGATCTTCGGTCAAGTCGACTGAGTTGATGAATTGGAAAAACGACAATTGGCCTACGGAGCGCTCCAGGCGGCCGCGAATGTCTAAAGTGTCCGTCCACGGATAAGATAGCGAAACAAGGCCTTTTGGGCGAAGAAACGTTTCTTCACGGCTTGCACTGTCGCTCTCCACGGTAATCCGTGACCACTCACCGGCGAGCGATGCTTGGATCGACAGCCTCTCTCCGAGAGAGAAACCGCGGGTCAGCGACGCTTGGTTGCGCAGCTCGTCAACGCGCGTTGCTGGAATAATATCGGTGATCGCGTTTGTCCCATCATCGAAAAGAACAAAGGATTCAACATCAAGGAGGTTAAAGGCCGATTCTGCGGCGACCTCCCAACTTCCCCCGCCGTCGGTTGGCCACGCATATTCTGACCGGAAAATGCTCTCACTTTCATCCGCCAGCTGATCGAAAATTGCAGTCTCCGTCGGCTCGTCCGTAAACGTTGTAATGTTCTTGTTGATCGTCGGGCTCCGCTCGAACCGGTGATAACCGATCAGCCGCAGTGTTCCTGGACCCCATTTGTGCGCCAATTCAGCGGAGAGGTCGGCGTTCCACTCGTCTTCCCCCGAAATCGACACGCGGGTATCGTCAAAGCCCTCCGAGATCTCCCTGCCTTCAAACGCGAAAGAGGTGGCGGACCCGGTCACGGACAAATCCGTCCGAGGACTGATGTCGTAGTTGAGAGCCATTGTGACAGTCACGGCTTCCAGGCGCGTGTTCTCCTCTTCCTGGCGGACATCGACAATGGTGCCGTCAGCGGCACTCCGCGTTTCGGGGCCGCGTTCAAAACCGCGCCACGCCTCGTTCTGTATACCGAGTGTGTAGTCGAGCTTTTTGACGGTGCCGGACACCGACACCGCGCCCGCCGTCAGCCGCGGGCGCACTTCGCGCCGGAAGGTTGGCTCCCATTCAAAGCTTCCGGAGAATTCGGACCGATCCAGAACAACATTGGCGACTTGGCCATTCAGCCCGGTGACCCCGAGGCTCGCAGCATCAGCCACCTCAATCCGGACCACGGCCTGCACGGGCGTTTGGCTCAAAATATCGATGACATTGGTGTCTTTGGAGGTGATCCGCTCGCCATTGATCAAAACGTTGGTGCCGCCTTGGCCCAAGCCGCGACCACCGCCGGTCGACCGAACGCTAAACCCCGGAACTTGCCGCAACATATCAAGCGCAGTCTGCGGCGCGAAGCGTTCAAAGTAAGCGGGCTCAAAGACCTCCGTCTCGCGCTGCGCGGAAGCAATCCCAAGGCTGACGATGGCAGAGAAAAGAAGACAGGCAGCCTTGAGCGATTGCATATGCGCGTTTTCCTAACCTGCCGCCGCGGTGCAATGACCGCAGGGATCGTTTATCGAATCTCGTGACGGCGCGTAACAGAGTATCGCAGCGTGCGACAGATGTAGCATGAGCACGATTTGCCGTTTACTGTGAACAAACATCCATGACGCGCTGCAACCCGACGCACCTGGACAGGTTTCAGCGAGCACGCAATATTTAGGGGCCGATTGGAGTAAAATCGAACGCTATGGCGGACCGTCGCCCAGCCCGAGAGCAGCCACGCAGCTTCGATTGGAACGAAGCGAACGAAGCCTGGTGCAAGGCGCAGCTCGAGAAATATCCCGAGGGGCGTCAGGCCTCGGCGGTGATCCCGTTTCTCTGGCGGGCGCAGAAACAAGAGGGCTGGATCTCGATCGCGGCGATGGAAGTGATCGCGGCGCAACTCGGCATGCCTTATATCCGGGTCTACGAAGTCGCGACCTTCTACACGATGTTCAACCTTAAGCCGGTGGGCACCTATTTCGTCCAGCTCTGCGGTACCACGCCCTGTGCCCTGCGCGGCGCTGAGAGCCTGGCCGATGTGTGTCGCGAGGTCATCGGCCCCCAAAACGCGGTGACGGGATCAGGCAATCTGTCATGGCTTGAAGTTGAGTGCCTCGGGGCGTGCTGCAACGCTCCGATGGCGCAGATCAACGACTATTATTACCAAGATCTGTCGCCGGAGATGTTCCGGGAGATGCTCAAACGCATGGACCAGGGCGAGCATGTGGAACCCGGCGTTTTTAACGAGGGACGTCACACCTCTGATCCCGAGGGCGATAACACAACGCTCACGGACGAAAGCATCTATAGCGGTAAGCAGGCTGTGCCGTTGACGAAACTGCCGAACACTGACGTTGCGTAGACGGAACGATTAGGACGCCGCCAAAGCGCCATCGGTCTGAGGCGTGGGCTCGGGACCCCAGTTCAACTTGCTGTCATCACCCTCGGCCCACGCGCGCACCTTTGGGTTCATCACTGCAAACCAGAGCGGTGGAAACAAACTCATGCTCATGCATCCTGGATAACCCGAAGGCAGCCGCGGCAGCTCGGAGAAGTTCCGCAAGCACTGGTAGGGACGCATCGGGTTGGCGTGGTGGTCAGAGTGCCGCTGCAGGTTGATCTCCAGCATGTTCGAGACCGTGTGGTTGGTGTTCCAAGAATGCTTCGGCTGGCATGGCTCATAACGCCCGTTCGGAAGCTTCTGCCGCTTGAGACCGTAGTGTTCGATATAGTTGACCATGCTCAGTGCAAAGAACGATAGGGCATGATGCAGAACGAGCCACGGAAGGACCGCTACACCCAGCCAGGCCACCGCGAGCGTCGCGAGGATGACGGTGACTGCATAGCTTTGCAGGATCTCGTTGTGATGGCTGAACAGCGGCAGCTTTTTGTTCTTGAGACGCTTGGCCTCGGTCCGCCAAGCGCCCGTGAACGAGCCGGCGATATCGCGAACGGCAAAGGCATAGACGGTCTCATTCATTCGGGCTGACGAAGAATCTTCCGGCGTTGCTACCCGCACATGGTGTCCGCGGTTATGCTCGATACAAAAATGTCCGTATCCGACGATCCCCAGAGCCACTTTCGCGAGGTTTCGGGAGGTGTTGTCGCGCCGGTGACCGAGCTCGTGGGCGAGAATAATCGCCTGGCCACCGCCAACACCGCCAGCGTAAATGACGAACACTTTTGCCCAAACCGGAAGGTCGCCAAGAACCAGCATCGCCATGACGGCGAAGAAGCTCAGCATAAGGAACGGGATAATCGCGTACATGACGTAATCGTAGAAACGATCCGCCTCCAGCGTTTCCAGATCCTCCTCAGACGGATTGGAGTGGTCTTCACCGATCATGGCGTCGAGGATCGGCACTGCGATGTAGAAAAAGACGAATGGGATCAACGCTGCCCAAACGGCGCCGTCGAGCGCGAAAAAGAGCGCTGCCGCAGCCAAAGGCAGGCCCGCGACACCAATACCGGCCGTGAAAAGCCACCGGCGTTGGGGCCGGATAGTGATAGTTGTTTTTTTAAGTCCAGCGGTCGCAGACATGATGCGCTCCTCAGGTCTCTACCTGATAAAGCGTAATCCATCCGCGGATGAACGCCTAGATCATGCGGCATTCACAGCGCTAAACATGATTATAGTCCAATCTTGATTATAACGTGCAGGCCTCAATACCCGCCGCGGTTGTTGGTATGCCGAGCGCTTTCGCAGCCTCGACCGGACGGTCTGTGGCGATGATGTCGATACCGTCCTGGACAAGAGCGCGGTACACCCCGCGTTCGCCGCGGGCCGCGCGATCATCGAGGGTTCCCAAGGCGCCGCCCGACGCAGGGATGTCGCGGTTATCCAGTTCACGGATAAATCGGGTGTCGACGCTCCCTCGCGAGATGCCCGTCCAGATCACCAGACGTTCATTGGCGGCGCCCGCGCGGTTCAGCGCGGCGAGGTCATCCATATCCTCAGCACCAGGAAAGATCGTCATTTCGTCCGAAGCGCGAGCGACGATCGCTGCGCCATTATCCGTATAGGTAATGATCCCAGCATACGCCTCGGCGTCGTTGTCTTGCACAGCACGCACCACCGCGCGGAGAGGCACGCCGCGTTTCACATCGAGCTGAACGATGGTCTTCCCGCGCAGCATACGGAGCGCCTCGTCCAGTGTCGGGATGGCGGCGTCGGTCAACATTCCGCGGGGATCCCGGAGACGCAGTTTTTGCAACTCAGTATACGTCTTCTCGGCAAGCGGACCCTGGCCGTTCGTCTTTTCGTCGAGGTCATCATCGTGGAACAGCACCAAGATACCATCCTTGGTCTGACGAACATCGGTTTCAATCAGCGCCGGGACTTGCGCCAACGTCCGGGCGAACGCCTCGAGGGAATTTTCAGGATAGCCCGGGGCTGGCCCGCCGCGATGGGCGCTGACCAAAGGAACGTCGCCTTCCAGACAGGAAAGGAACGCGCCGGCCGTGGCGTAGCCTGACGGATCGATGGGGACAGCTGGCGCGCCTGGCGCCAAAGGGGGGACATCCGAACCGCTGCACGCCGCTAGGGCGACCATTGTCAGGATCATCATGTTGCGCATGGGGTCCCCGCCTCCGTTTCGACCTGTGGCCAAGGGAATAAGCGGCATCAACGCCGCGTCAACCGCGCAACCTGCCGTGCTTGCACCGCCAGGGAGCCTGCCATACGTTTTCACTCAGAGTTGAGTTAGGGCAGCTAAGACGCGCGGATGCTTGAGGATAAAGACCGGATTTTCCAGAACCTTTATGGGTTGAGGGACCCGTTTCTGGAGGGCGCACGCCAGCGCGGCGCGTGGAACGCTACCAAGCTGATGCTCGACCAGGGGCGGGACTGGATTATCGAACAGACCAAAGCTTCGGGCCTGCGTGGCCGCGGCGGTGCCGGGTTCTCGACGGGTCTAAAGTGGTCGTTCATGCCCAAAGAGGTGAAGGACCGGCCGCATTATCTCGTCGTCAACGCCGATGAGTCCGAACCCGGAACATGCAAAGACCGCGAAATCATGCGGCACGATCCGCACCTTCTCATCGAAGGCTGTCTGGTCGCGTCCTTCGCGATGCAGGCGCATGCCTGCTACATCTACATCCGCGGCGAGTATATTTATGAGCGCGAGCAGCTCCAAAAGGCGATTGATGAGGCGTACGCTGCGAAGCTGATCGGTGAGAACAACGTCCACGGATGGGATTTTGACCTCTACGTCCACCACGGTGCCGGCGCCTATATCTGCGGCGAAGAAACGGCACTGCTCGAGAGCCTCGAAGGGAAAAAAGGCCAGCCGCGGCTTAAGCCTCCCTTCCCTGCGGGCGCAGGGCTCTATGGTTGTCCGACCACGGTCAATAACGTCGAGTCGATCGCTGTGGTGCCCACCATTCTGCGCCGGGGTGCCGATTGGTTCTCAAAATTTGGGCGACCGAACAATGCGGGCACGAAAGTGTTTTCCATCTCGGGTCACGTCAACCGGCCATGTAACGTCGAGGAAGAGCTGTCGATCCCGCTCCGCACACTGATCGAGCGGCATTGCGGCGGGGTGCGTGGCGGCTGGGATAATCTCAAGGCGGTCATCCCTGGCGGCTCCTCCGTACGCTGCCTTCCTAAACCGATCTGCGACGACGTTTTGATGGATTTCGACGCGCTACGCGAGCACGGCTCGGGCCTTGGCACCGCGGCGGTGATCGTGATGGATAAGTCCACGGATATGGTCAAAGCGATCGCGCGCATCTCCTACTTCTACAAGCATGAGAGCTGTGGTCAGTGTACGCCCTGTCGCGAGGGTACCGGATGGATGTGGCGCGTCCTCACCCGCATGGCCGAGGGCGATGCGGAGATGGAGGAGATCGACCGGTTGCTGGAGGTTTCCATGCAAATCGAAGGGCATACCATCTGTGCGTTAGGCGACGCAGCTGCCTGGCCCGTGCAGGGTTTGATCAAGCACTTCCGTCACGAAATCGAAGAAAAGATCGCCAATTATCGCAAGGGTCCCGCCCACGTTGCTGTCCCTTATATTGCGGCGGAGTAGGCAGTAAGCGGACGATCACCCATTTAAAAAAGCCCCGCTGGTGGATGCCAGCGGGGCTTTTTCATTCATATGTTCCCAAAATCAGACGGGTACGTACGGATCCAAACGCTCTTCAACCATCCGTTGGAAGCCGCGCAGACGCTCATCGGCCGCTTCGACTTTTTCTTCAGGGCCGATCGGCGTCATCAAACGCACCATCGCACCATCGGAACGGCGAGTGGTGAGCACGTCGTAAATCAGGGTGCCCTTCATCACGAACTCATCCGCAATGCGGCGGCCACGCTGCTGGTACCAATAGTAGACCAGGTAGCGGTTATCGCCCTTCTTCATCACCAGACGGTTGTAGTAGTAGGACGGGTTGTCACCGTCGGGCGTCTTGATGATGTCCTGCTCAGCGAGGAATGCGCCGCCGCCGGGCAAACACTGCTGGGGCGAGTGCCACGAGCTGCCATTACGCTGCTGCTCAAGATACGCCGTGTAGAGATTAAAGCGCTGACCCTCGGGGTCGACGAGATCCATCACGATATAGTCGTCGGCGGCGAGAACACGCTCGGTCTGCACGTCGAGCGGCTGCTCGGTGATGTTCCAGCCCGGGAACTCCAGCGTCAGCTCGACGAACTCTCGGCGATCGGGAATGTTCAACGGCGCTTCGATCGAGTGCACCGCAAACCCGGAGACGGCGAGGAAACCGGCGGCACCACCGACGATCTTGACGAGACGGTTGCGATCTTTGGGATCGCGCGGATCTTGCGGGTCGCTCGGCAGCACGGGGTCGACATCAGGCAAACCCAAACCCTGCAGGACGTTTTTCTTGCCTGAGAGACGCGCCATCGCGACGAGAACGCCGAGCAGAAGCGCGATGCAGAGGATGAAGACGACCCAGCCTTCGAAGAAATGCAGGAACCCTTCCGTGTGCCCTGCCCCGTAATTCTCGGACAGAACGCCGGTGATCGCAATCCTGAAGCTGTTCATGACGATCGTAATCGGGATCGCCGACAAGACAACGATCACCCGCTGCCACAGAGGACCGCGATAGAAGTAAGCGGCAATCGCGGCGAGCGAGACGAACGGGAACAGGTAGCGCAAGCCCGAGCACGCCTCGACCACTTGCAACGTGATATTGGACAGCTCGATAACATTGCCCTGGAGAAGCACGGGGATATCGAACAAGCGGATCATCTCGACGCCGAGGACCGACGACCAGGTCTGGAATTTCCAGGACGTCACCGTGATCACCCAGTAGGGCGGCGGGATCATGAAAACGAGGTAGGCGAGCGGGATCGCGCAAATCCGCAGCAGCGAAAAGCCGCCAAACAGAAGCGGCACAGCAAAAGCCGTGATCACGATGCCGACATGTTCGAGCAAGAAGACGTGCAGCTGTTTCAGGGCGAACACCATGAAGACGCCGAACAGCAGAAGCGGGACGGCCCACAGACTCGGCTTGCCCATGCTCTTCTGCATCGCCTCGCGACGCTCCCAGAGCATCCAGGCCGTAATGGCGGGGATGAAGTAGGAGTGGCTCAACTCCTGCTGCTCACCCCAGCGGAACCAAAGATTGCCGAGTCCCGCGTGGAATAAGTACGCGAGCGCAGCAACGAGAGCTGCGGCGACGGCATAGATCGGCCAATCCTGGCGCGACGGTTTTGGAATATTGAACGTTGTCGAACTCACCGCAGTGCCTCTTTCCTCCAAGCCCCCACATCACTCCCGAAGGCCCGATCAATGCGTAATCCAACGACCTAAGCAGAGCAATCTTTAGGTTGTGTGCAAAAAGTGAACCATTTGCCGGGTTTTAGCGTCCCGCGTGTGCTCAGATCATCCCGTATTGCGAAGTTGGCTAGCGCAAAATGCGGTGAAGGCAAGGGAGATTGGGTATGACACAGCATGGCGCCGTTGAGGGTTGGGACGGCGAACGGGGTGAGAAATGGAAAGCCCACATCGAGCCACTTGAGGCGATGCTGGCGCCGGTGGACGCCCCGCTGATCGAGGCGCTGGCCCTGCATCACCCCGTTCAGATTGCAGAAATTGGCTGCGGCGGCGGAATGACGTCCGCCAGTATTCTCCGCAAGGCTCCGCCCGGATCGCGCCTTCGCGGTTATGATGTGTCTCAGACGCTGATCAATCTCGCTGCCGATCGAAACGCATCTTTTGGCCCCAACGCGGCTTTTGTCTGCGCCGACGCGCAGACGGCCCAGCCGGATGCGGTCCCTTTCACCCGGCTCGCCTCCCGTTTCGGGGTGATGTTCTTCGAAAACCCCAAAACCGCGTTCCGAAACCTCGCGGGATGGTTGGCGCCGGAGGGCCGTTTTGCGTTCGCCGTTTGGGGACCTCCGTTTGAAAACAAATGGATGTATTCCGTCAAAGAAGCAGTCGCCCAGGTCACCGACTGGCCCAGCCCGGACCCCGATGGGCCCGGCCCGTTCCGCTATGCCGACGCCGACAGGTTCGTCGATTTGCTGACGCGATCAGGCTTTGCCGACGTCTCCGTCAGCGCTTGGAACGGCAAACTGAGGGTTGGCGGCGGCATGGCACCGGCGGACGCCGCAAACTTCGCCCTCAGCGCATTTTCGATCGCCGAAGTGTTGGCCGATCTCGATCAAGCCGCCAAAGATCGGGCCCACGACCTGCTCCGCGAGACCTTCGCCTCCAATGTCACCGATGGGCAGGTGGCCATGGACGCTCGGGTTCATATCGTCTCCGGCACCCGCGCCAACTGAGGAAACCCGGTTTTCAAACAGGACAGATCCGCTCTAGCCTCGCGCGATGTTTGCAGCGTTTTGTCGTTTGGTGGTCGCGTTGGTGTCTTGGTTGGCCCTGCCCGGCTGCGCCTCAAAGCTGCACAGCAGCGGCGGGACCGAGGCTCTTTCGATGACGCTGAGCTCCCGGGCTCTGGGCGAAGAACGGTCGGTCCGCATTGACCTGCCCCCTGGGTACAAACGCGGGGAGGCCTATCCTCTCGTCCTCGTCATGACGACCGAGATGCGCGCGTCCGAAGGCCCTATGCCCGGCAGCGGGTTAGCAGCGGCGATCATTCAAGCGGGCCAAAACGTCTGGCAGCCATTGCCGCCGATGATCGTCGTTGAAGTGCCAACCACCGACCCTGCCCGGGATCACCTTGCGGTCGCAGATCCTGCGCGTCCCGGTTCAGGACACGTCTCGCCCTTCCTCGACTTCCTGGTTTGGGAGCTGATCCCGAGGCTGGAAACGAAGCTCGGCACGGATGGACCACGGATCCTAGTCGGCGAGCAGACCGGGGGCGCTGCTGTCCTCGCGGCGGCATTGACCGAGCCCGAAATGTTCGATGCTTTCCTCGCTATCGCGCCAGACCTCAGCGCGACCCTCGCGGCATTTGACGCGCACGCGTCGCCGACCTCAACCGCAAGCGAAGCGGCTTGGCTGTGGATGGCAACCGTGGATGGCTTAGAGACGGAAGACCGCGCGCGATTGAAAGCCGCAATCGATAGGCAGGCGTTGGGCACAATCGAAAACCTGCCAGGTGCGACAGCCGTGAACGCGATGCCCACTGCCCTACCGCGAGGCCTGTCCGCGGTCTTCGAAGGCACGAACCAGGGCCGTGATGTCGCGCTCTTTCTCGCCCGCGGCGGGTCCGTTGCCGCGTGGTTCCAGCAAGAAGAAAACCGCCTCGGCTACCGCTTCCACCCTCAGTCCTACGCGTTGATGCAGCAAGCCCACGCCTTCGGCAACGCGGGCGAGATTGCGGCGGCGTTGGATCTCATCGTCATCCTCGAAACCCGGTTCCCCAACAATCCGTGGCTGGCCGAAGCGGAAGGCGACATCGCCGCGGCTGCAGGGGACACGTCACGTGCTGCCCGCGCTTTTGAGCGCGCGGAGAGCCTTGCGCGCAGCCTTTCCTATGTCCCATCCGCAATCACCCAACTTGAAAGAAAGGTCGAGGCCACCGCACCGGCAGCCCCCTAGCGCCGATCGCTTCGCTGGATTACCGTGCCGTCGGTGTAGAGCCTTATTCGATTGACCATGACCGAGACCCGCACCATCAAAGTTAACGGCCAGGAGATCGACGTCGATCCCCGCCTGACGCTCTTGCAAGCGTGCGAGGAAGCCGGGGAGGAAATCCCGCGGTTTTGCTATCACGAACGTCTTTCGGTCGCGGGCAATTGTCGAATGTGCCTCATCGAAGTGAAGGGCGGCGCGCCAAAGCCGGTGGCATCCTGTGCACAGAATGTCCGTGATCTCCGCCCTGGCCCTGATGGCGCTCCGCCGGAGCTTTTCACCAACACGCCTATGGTGAAGAAAGCGCGTGAAGGGGTGATGGAGTTCTTGCTCATCAACCATCCCTTGGACTGCCCCATTTGCGACCAAGGCGGAGAGTGTGACCTCCAAGACCAAGCGATGGCGTATGGCCGCGGCGGCTCGCGCTTTGAAGAGAATAAGCGCGCGGTTGAGAACAAACATATGGGTCCACTGATCAAAACGATCATGACCCGCTGTATTCAGTGTACCCGCTGTGTCCGCTTCGCAACGGAGGTTGCTGGCGTTGATGATTTGGGGCTCGTCAATCGCGGTGAAGACGCTGAAATTACAACGTATTTGGAGAAGGCCGTCGAGAGCGAGCTGACCGGCAATTTGATTGATGTCTGTCCCGTCGGTGCACTGACATCAAAACCCTACGCGTTCAGCGCGCGGCCTTGGGAGCTCAAAAAGGTCGAAACGATCGATGTCATGGACGCTGTCGGCTCGAACATTCGGATGGATGTCCGCGGCCGCGAAGTGATGCGCATTCTTCCGCGTACCCATGATGATGTGAACGAAGAATGGCTGGCGGATAAATCCCGTTTCGTTTCGGACGGTCTGACAAAACGCCGCCTCGATCGGCCTTACATTCGTGAAGGCGGCAAGCTTCGCCCCGCGACATGGAACGAAGCGTTCGATGCGATCGCAGCGCGGCTTGAAAATACGCCTGCGGACAAAGTTGCGGCGATTGTTGGCGACTTGGTCCCGGCAGAACCGATCAAGGCTTTAAAAGACCTTATGGAGATGATCGGTACACCGCATCTCGACTGTCGACAGGATGGGTCAACCCTTGGCACGCTTCCGAACGGCGATCGGGCGCCGCGGAGTGCCTATACATTCGCGCCGGGTATCGCCAGCATCGACGAAGCCGATGCCATTCTCATTATCGGGGCCAATCCACGCATCGAAGCGCCGCTCATCAATGCTCGCATACGGAAGAATTGGCTGCATCGCCTCGATCTCAGTATAGGGATTATCGGGACGCCGCATGACCTAACTTACGAGACTGTCTCCATAGGCGCGGGCCCGGAGAGTATAGTAGCCCTCCTCCGCGGTGATCATAGCTTTGCCCGAGCGTTGGAAAACGCGACAAAGCCAATGATCATTCTCGGCGCAGGCGCCCTCGCGCGCGACGATGGCCACGCCGTCATGGCGGAAACGCTCAAGCTCGCGGAGAAAGTCGGTGCGTTTACGGAGGAATGGCGCGGTTTTGGTGTTCTCCACAACGCGGCAGCGCGCGTGGGCGCTCTCGACCTTGGCTTCCTACCCGATGAAAACGGACATGATTTCAATGCGATACTGTCTGCGGCGCAGCGCGGCGACATCGAGGTCGTTTATAATCTCGGCTGCGACGAGGCTGATCTTGGGCCGCTCACCAATACATTCGTGATCTATCAGGGGCATCACGGTGACGCGGGCGCGAAGGTTGCTGACGTGATCCTACCCGGTGCAGCGTACCCGGAGCAACCGGGCCTTTTCGCCAACCTCGAAGGACGCGTTCAGGTTGCCAATCGGGTCTATTTCCCGTTCGGCGAAGCCAAAGACGACTGGGCTATCATCCGTGCACTGTCAGAACGGCTTGGGAAGACACTTCCGTACGACGATTTGTTCGCTCTTCGCCAAGCGATGATTAGCAACGCTCCAACATTCGGCGCTCTCGATGTTGTCGCGCCGAGCGATGCGCCCTCCTCTGACGATTGGTCGGGCGCCGGTTCTTTAGACGCCGCGCTGTTCGCGCCGGTCTATACGGACTATTACCAAACAAATCCGATCGCGCGCGCTTCCCAGACCATGGCTGAGTGCTCAGAAGCGCGCTCCGCCGCGGTCAACCGGCTCGTTGCCGAGTAGAGATCGCCGAACAGGCGGGAAGTTATCGCTTCCGAAACCAGAAGATGCCCCAGGCGAGCAAATATCCCAGCAGCATCCCGCCGAGCACAACAATCAGCGTACCCGACACACCCATAAGCATCGCAATCTCCGGCTCGAGCTCCTTCAAATCGAGCCCGTCGCGCCGGATCGTCTCGATAAAGACAATCAGCACAGGAAGTGTTGCGACAAGACCAAGCGATCCGCCCCAATACCACGAGGATTTGTGGGCTTCACGGGCCAATTCGTCGAGGCTCCGCCAGTAAAGGATCGTCGCAGGAAGCAAGACAACCGTGCCAGCAACACCCGTTAAGAGCAGGAAAAGACCCGGATTATCGCGTTCAGATAAGCTATCAGTCAGCACCCCAATCGCTATGCCCGCGGCGAGGCAAACACCCAACGCAATCCATTTTATCGTCGGCCGGTGCTCAGTCATGGGACGTTTCCCCGTCATCAAAAATCTGTTCAATCTGCAGCGCAAACAATCGTGAAATCTTAAACGCGAGCGGCAGACTCGGGTCGTACTTTCCCCCTTCGATCGCGTTGATCGTCTGACGTGAGACGCCAAGTTCTTTTGCGAGATCGGCTTGGGTCCAGCGCCGTTCAGCGCGCAAGACGCGCAATCGATTGTCCATCACTCATCGCCCGGACCGGAGACGCGATAACCACGCTTACGGAGCATTTCTGGCACACCATCGGCACCCACGAGGTGTCCCGCGCCAACAGCGACAAGATCGGTCCCACTGCCGTCCAACTCTGCGATTATTTTCTCCGTCCACGCTTTATTTCGTTCGACCAGCAGCGTTGTGTAGAGCTCTTCCGAAACATCTCGAATGTTGGTGATGATGAGCGTTTCGATCGCACTGACATCGCCCTTGGACCACGCATCAACAAGTTGCCTCAATTGCTCAGCACCCTTTCCAATCTCGTCCATGGTCTGCACCAGAAATGCCTCTTCCAGCTCCGGTGAGAACGTGGCGAAGAAGCCAAGTTGTTGATCAAGCGTCTCTAATCCGCGGTGCTTATCCACAGGGACATCCCGCGCGAGTACCGCCTCAACTCCGGCGTCCGGGCTGAAGCCATCACGCGTGAGGTCCTTCACTGCGAGCGTAACGGCAACAAGCCAAGGGCGAAATGATGCTAGGTTTTCGATCGGTATACCGAGCTCTGCGGTCAATTCCGCAAGCCGCTGGTACGTCTCTTCACCCAGGCGCTCCGGCAACGTGACGTCTTTCGAAACGCCGTATCGACGCATCAACCTCCGGATCAACACCTCATCATTGAGTTGCGCCGGGAGAACCTCGAACCAGACTTCCTCGGCTGCGTCGATCGCCTGTTGCATTTGCGCGGATCGCCACTCTGTCTCGTCGGGCAAGATATGGATCGTCGGGATGAGTGTCAGTGTACTGTCGTCATCGGAAACAACCCACATCGGCGGCTGTGCGTATGCGAAGCCGCCGGCAACAGTCCAAAGAGAGAGAACGGCGGATACGATGTGCCTCATGCTGATGTCCTCGTGCTGCCCCGCGGGTTTACTGCGCGCGTCGCCAAAATGCCAAGCGGCCGAAGAACCTACCTAATGCTTCACGGCGCCTACGGATGATAGAGAGGCCGAGGATCCCCCCGCCCGTCCAAAAACACACCTCCGCTAGGATAGCGAGAGCGGCTGTCGCCGAGATCATCGTTTGCTTATCCCAACCTTGCTCAATCGCGAAGAACCCGACGGCGCCGGCCGCGACGATCGCAAGGGCGCATACTCCGAGCAGAACAAACCCCAAAACCCGCATGGCGTCTTTCCTTTCCATTATGACAAGGTTCATTTACATACTCAGCGCTAGATTGTCAAGCTTCCTTTGCTTTTTGGAAGCAACGCTGGACACAGGACGGCGTAGCAAAAAGTCGAACCGACGTGCTAAGATATCGGGATGAGTGAAAGTTTCCGCATTGCCCATGACGGCCCCGTCGCCACCCTGACCCTCTGCAAACCAGAGAAGCGTAACGCCATGACGGCTGCGTTTTGGGACGAGCTGCCCGACGCAGTTGACGATATATCAGCATCCGGAGAAACCCGCGTGCTGGTCATCGACAGCGAGGGACCGCATTTTAGTTCCGGGATCGATGTTTCGATGCTCGCCGGCGTGAAGCCTGATAATCTTGGCGCGGCTGAGGGGATCTTCACCTATGAGCTTGTCCTCCGTATGCAGCGCGCTTTTAACGCCCTGGAAGCGGCGCGTGTTCCGGTGATTGCCTCGATCCAGGGTGGATGTATCGGCGGCGGCGTGGACATGGTGACGGCCTGTGATATCCGTCTGTGCACGAAGGACGCTTATTTTACGATTTTCGAAGTGAATATGGGGATGACCGCGGACGTGGGTACGTTCCCGCGAGTGCTCAATCACCTCCCCGAAGGTATCGTGCGTGAGCTGAGCTACACCGGACGGAAAATGTACGCGGAGGAAGCGCATCGGCTCGGTCTCGTCAATCACGTCTATGGTGACCAACTCGCCTGTAACGCCGCCGCGCAAGAGATGGCTCACGAGATCGCATCGAAGGCGCCGATGGCCGTCTACGGAGCAAAGGCGATGATCACCTACTCACGTGATCACGACACTGACGAAAGCCTGGACCGGATCGCGCTGTGGAACGCGTCCAACCTTCAGGCGTCTGAAGTGATGGCAGCCATGACCGCGCGCCAGACGAAGCAGCCGGGCGTTTTTGCGTCACTGCCAGTTGGCAAGAAAACCATTCGTTAAGAACGGCTTGCGGCCGCCAACGTGCGCCTTGCGGCTTTGATCACGGGAAGCTCAATCAGCTTTCCGTCGAGTAAGGCGACGCCGCCATTGGCTGCTTCAAATGCCGCTACGACCCGCTCAGCGTGCGTCACCTCCTCCGCAGTCGGAGCAAGCGCTTCATGGATAGGTTCGAGTTGCGCCGGGTGAATGGCGGCGCGCGCGTGGATGCCGAGCGCCTGGGCACGTTTGGTGGCAGCTTTCAGTCCCTCAGGATCCTTCACATCCAGATAAGGCACGTCGAACAGCACCTTGCGGGCCGCACCAAAGGCCGCGGCGCAGCGGGACCGGGCGTAGAGGTGGGCTTCCCAGGAGAGGTCGCAACCGATTTCGCCTGCGAGGTCGATAGCGCCGTAAACTGCTCCGCAGACGGCGGGATGATCGGCAATTTCTTCTGCAAGGCCGATCGACCGCGCCGTTTCCATAACCACAATAATTCGATCTTGTCCGTAGGCGTCGCGAACGGCATCGATCTCAGAGAGCGCCAAAGGCTTGGGCATCATGACGAAATCCACGCCCTGCGCGCTCTCGAGGGTAGCCAGGTCGTCGTCGAACCACGTTGTTCCGTACCCGTTCACGCGGAGCCCCACGGGGCTGACGCGATCGCTGGTCGCCGCGAGATAAGCGAGCGTTTCCTTTCTGGCGTCATCTTTGCCATCGGGCGCGACCGCGTCTTCTAGGTCAATACATGTGAGATCGGCACCGGCGGCGACCGCTTTTTCAAACCGGTCGGGGCGAGCGCCGGGCACAAACAAGAGGCTTCGCCAAAGCTCTGGATTAAACACTGCCATGGACCGCCTCCTCATGCGCCTCTGCGCCCGTAAACGAACCTGAGCGTAGGCTCAAGCCGAGGCGGCGGAGCGTCCGTGTAGAGAAGGCTTCGCATCAAGGCTGGAGCGGGTAGCGGGAATTGAACCCGCGCGTTCAGCTTGGGAAGCTGACAGGCTACCACTACATCATACCCGCACGTGCGGAAGCTTGGCTGCGAACAGCGCCGCCTGTCAACAAGGAACAGACCATGACCGAACCGCTTCTCTTCTCGACCAGCGCAGCGCGGAACAAAGAGATCATCGCCGAGGCGTTTACCCGGCTCATTCCGCAGGCGGAGCATATTTTAGAGATTGGTTCGGGAAGTGGTGAACACGCCGAAGCCATCCTAGCGCGCGCGCCGGCGCTCCGGTGGCAGGGGAGCGATCCCAGCGAGGACGCCCGACGAAGTACGACCGCGCGGATGACGCAACTTGGTCAGCCCCCAGCACTTGCGGTCGATACGCGGATGGACGGGTGGTGGCAGGATGTGCCGCAGCCGGTGGATGCGGTCGTTGCGATCAACGTCGTCCATATTACGTCCCGCGCCGGCTATGAACAGCTGTTCCAAGGCGCGGCTGCACTGCTCAGCGAAGGTGGTCAACTGTTTCTCTACGGACCAATGAAGCGTCGCGGGGTGACGGAAGAAAGCAACATGCGCTTCGATGAGTCACTGAAAAGTCGTGATCCGGCCTGGGGAGTCCGCGATCTTGATGATACGTTACAGCCACTTGGCGCCCGCTTTGCCCTCGCGCTCACGCATACGGAACGTGTGCCGGCAAACAACCACGTCGTGGTTTTTACGAAGACTGGTTGAAGAGAAACGAAACCTGGGTGTCACCAAATGTCCGCTCATCTTCAATGGAAAACGACGGAGGCAGATCGAACGTTTCGCCTTTGGCGTGCTCAGCAATAATCGCAGCGCCCGGCGCAAGCCATCCGCCGTCGGAGAGCGTTGCGAGCGTCGGTGTGATCAGATCTTTCCTGTACGGAGGATCCATAAAACACAGTGTAAACGGCGGGCCGACATTGGCGGGCTTGGTCCCGAGCGCATCCGCAGAGCGCCGGTGGATCCGTGTGTTCCCAAACAGTGACAGCGCCTCAACATTGTCGCGGATCACCCCGCGCGCGGCCGCATCCGTGTCGACGAGGAGACAGAACACGCCGCCCCGCGACATCGCCTCAAAGCCAAGCGCGCCTGATCCTGCAAAGAGATCGAGGATGCGGGCGCCTTCGAGGACAACCCGGTCGTGGTGGGCGAGGATATTGAACAGCGACTCGCGCACGCGATCCGTGGTCGGCCGGGTGTTGGGTCCCTTTGGCGCTGCAATCGTCCGCCCTTTGAATGTGCCGCCAACAATCCGCATTCAGAGGATTCCCGCGCCAAGGATGGAGCCTTCCTCACGCACCATTGCCGCACGCTCGGTGGCCGTCACTCCCGCTGGTGGGTTCAACAGCGCAACCATCGTGCCCTGTTGATCTGCAGCCATCATTGCATCCGCCATCGCCTCCACCTGTGCTTGATCTTTGACGGCACCGTCGGGCGCCCGGGCGACCAGAAGCGAGGGGTAGATCTCGGCAAAGACCGCGCACGGACCATCGGGCAAACACTCCGTAAACTGTGTTTCGAACGGCCAGATCTTAGCTCCCGTTTTCCCGCGAAGGCGTGCCAGCGCGGGGATCCCCAACAAGGTCTGGCTACCCACCGCGCCGTTATAGGCGAGCTGGAACACTGATTTTGCGCCCGAAACATGCTTTTCGATCGCGCGCTGCGCTGGGAAGTCTGTATCGGGACGTTTGGTGGGCAAAGACGGGTAGAGCGCGGCCTGCTGATGGGGCTTCCCCCAGAAGACAGGCGCGCCAAACGCCTCGTTCAGAGCCTCGCCGACCGCAAAACGGTTCGATTGGTTTGTGGGCTGATCGTCGATCTGAGCCGCGATCGCGGACCACATGGCCTCCCAGTCGGCCGCTCCCGTCACCTTTGCCGCGAAACCCTCAGGATAGCCGAAGGCGAAGTCAAAACCTGCGAGGAGCCGTTCGTCTCGCGCGAGTGTTTCTGAGATCACGTCGCCGAGAAGCTCTTCGGCCTCATTCCGTGTCGCGATATTCTCGCACCACGGCGTGGTACCCACACCGCGGACCGCGATCCAAATGGAGTCTTTCCCGCGGGTGGGCGCGTTGGCCGCCGACCAATCAGCTGCGAGATAGACATCGAACAGGCGCGTCAAAGACCTAACTCCGCCGAGAGTTTCTTGCCCAGTTGCTCTTTCAAGATCTTGCCAGGAACCTCTTCAATCGTGCCCTCTTTCAGCGCACCGAGTTGGAACGGTCCGTACGCAACACGAATCAATCGGTTTACGGATAAACCGAGATGGCGCATGACGTTGCGCACCTCACGATTCTTCCCCTCACGGATGGAAAGGGTGATCCATGCGTTCCCGCCTTGCTGTTTGTCGAGCTTGGCTTCGATGGGGCCATAGGTGACGCCCTCGACCTCGACACCTTGGCTCAGCGCGTCGAGTTTGGTCTGGCTGACCCGGCCGTAAGCGCGCACGCGATACCGCCGCTTCCACCCCGTCGACGGAAGCTCAAGCGCCCGCGAAAGGCCGCCATCATTGGTCAGCAGCAGCAGGCCTTCGGTCGTCAAATCCAACCGCCCAACCGACAACACGCGGCCGATTTCTGGGGGCAATCGCGAGAAAACCGTGGGCCGTTCTTGCGGATCTTTGTGGGTCGTGACCAATCCAACAGGTTTGTAATATCGCCAAAGACGCGGGGCCTCGGGTTTGCCGACCCGGTCGCCGTCAAAGCGGATGTCTTCCTTTCCGGTCACGCGAAACGCGGGCGTCGTTAACGTTTGGCCGTCAACGGTAATGCGGCCTTCCGCGATCAAGCGCTCGGCCTCGCGGCGAGAGGCTATGCCCGCCCGCGCGAGCACTTTCGCAATTCGTTCGCCGTCGTTTGAGGGTTGGGTCATGGGATCATCATTACCAAATGACACAAAATTGCAGTTCGAAACGTCATCGAGCTGATATAGATGCAATTGAAAGAGATCGCCCACCGATTCTTGAAGGAGACCCCAGTGAAGAAGAGTTTGACTGCTGCCCTCGTCACCCTTGTGCCGTTGACGATGGCGGCCTGCACAACTGTTGACCCCTATACCGGTGAGCAAAAGGCGTCCAACACCGCGCGTAACGCCACCATTGGCGCAGCCAGCGGTGCGATCCTCGGCGCTGTGATCGGCAACAACACAGGCGGCGGCGACGCGACCAAAGGCGCCATTCTTGGGGCGGCGGCCGGTGGCCTCACCGGTGGCGGCATTGGCGTCTACCAAGACCGCCAAGAAGCGCGCCTTCGCGAAGAGCTCCAGTCCACGGGCGTTCAAGTGCGCCGCGTTGGCGATACCATCACGCTCGTGATGCCGGGCAACATCACCTTCGACACGGATATGTCGGACATCCGCCCCGACTTCTACCGCACGCTCAATGCCGTCGCGAAGGTCGTGAATGAGTTCAACCAAACCATCGTCAACGTTGAGGGGAACACCGACTCGACGGGCAGCGACGCCTACAATGATCAACTCTCGGTCTCTCGGGCCGTCTCAGTCGGCAATTATCTCGCCGCGCAAGGTGTGATCACCAACAGGATCGATGCCCGCGGGTTTGGAGAGCGCCAGCCGATTGCGGACAACAGCACCGCAGGCGGTCGCGCCCAAAACCGGCGGGTCGAAATCGACCTCGTCCCCGTCGCTCGCTAATTTTGGCATAAGCTCCCGGCCGCGGTCGAGAGCACCCAAATGAGGCCGGAAAAAACGAAACGCCCGCGGAGTTCCGCGGGCGTTTTCGTGCGTAAGAATGCCGGTTCTCCAGCCACCCCGTCGCTGCCGGGACGTTCTCATGCCTATGGCTTAACGCGCTCAGGTTAGCAGCCCCTTAAGCATAAAGATCAACATGGAATTCACCTCCTTTTTAGGGTGTTCGTCTACGCTCTGTTGAGGCTGAGGGGCACGACACGCGTTCATGGGTTCACTGATCGTCAATCGATCGGCGCAGGTTGCGCTGCGGACGCTGGACACGGCGCGTGCTCGGTTGACGGAGGCGCAAGACCGTCTGGGGACGGGCCTCAAAGTACGCGGACCCGCCGACAACGCCGCGTTCTTCCTCGTCGCGGCCACCACGCGCAGCGACGTCGTCATCACGAAAGGCATCCGCGAGAACCTCGTCCAAGTCGATGGTGCACTGACGACATCTTTCTCGGGTATCCGTACCCTGAGGAATGGTCTCGATAACATCAGAAGCGCCATCGTTGCTGGTGAACAGGCCGGCTTCGCCAACGGGCTGGATCGCGTGATACAAGGCGAAATCGGCGTCATCGAAGACACCATTCGCGCGACTCAAGCCGGCGACCTCAACTTCCTTTCCACCGGCCCGAACTTGAATGTCATCACCTCAGTGTCCCGCGACGGCGGCAGCTTCAAAGCACAGGTCACGTCAATCCCGAGCCTTCGCCTTGATGAGCAATCGGCCGGGCTTGGGCCTGGGCAGGAGCTGATCGAAGCCGATGCCGTCTTCGACCTCACCGCTGGCGGCTCGGTCGTTCGCTTTGGCAATCGCTATAAAGTGTCGAGCCAAACCAACGCCAATGTCGCCCGCAACAACGCTGCCTTTAACGCCTACCGCGACGGACCCGTCGCCGCCGACCCCGCGCCGCTGATCGTCCATCCCGGCGGCACGAACAAGCAATGGCTCCTGTCGGAGTTCAGCGACGATTTTCGAACCAGGAACGGCAGCGACAATTCCGTATTTGGGTTTGGCGGGAATGATCGCCTTGTGTCGGGTACGAACAATTCAGTACTGTCCGGCGGAGCTGGGGACGACCTTATCATCGGTGGGCGGAACGGCGACCGCGCGTTCGGCGGTTCGGGTGATGATTTTGTCCGTGTCACGCGCAACGGCAACATCGCTTCGGGCGGCGCAGGCAATGACCGTATCCAAGGCGGCGGCGGCGCAGAGATCCTCTTCGGCGGTTCCGGCGACGACCTTATCACCGGCGGGAACGGCAACGATACCATTATCGGCGGAAGCGGAGACGATGAGATCAGGGGCGGCAATGGAGCCGATTTGATCTACGAGGGCCTCGGATCAGGCTCCGACCGGATCCGCCTCCAGGGCGGTGGCGGCACGATCTTCTACGCTGGCCCAGCTAGTCAGTATACGGTCACTGTTCTCAATGCTACGCGGTTCACGGTTACGGATCTCACCAATGGCGATGTCGACGACATTCGGAACGGAACGCCTGCCGTCCTCGTGTTCGACACGCCGCCGCCCGCGGACCCTGCAACGCCGGTGCCCGCCGATTTCCTCGAGAACATTCGGGTCGACTTTGAAACGCTGACGGACCCGCTCTCCGGTCCCGGCGCACGCGATGCCGCGAGTTTCTTGGCCCTGGTCAAGGCGCTGGATCCAGCCGAAAGCGGATACAACGTGCCTGGCGCTCTCGCGATCCTTGACAGCGCGCTGCAAAAGCTGAACTTCGGCGAGAGCCAGCTTGGGTCACTGCAAAAAACCATTCAGCGTGCTATGCAAAGCGCTGATCTGCTCACGGACCAATTGGATCAAGGGATCGCGGCGCTCGTTGAAGCCGACTACGCTGAAGAGTCCGCCCGGCTCGCCGCGGCCCAAGTCCAGGAGCAGTTGGCCGCGGATGGCGTCGCTTTGTCGTCGGGTCGGACGTCCCTCGTGCTGCAGCTTTTCTCTTAACCTTCGCAACGAAACCGTTGCCTTCATTACTCAACAGTGCCTGGGACGGTGCGCGGGTCAACGTGGTGAGTGCCCCTCCGAGACGCAGTTCGTGATCGCCAGCTGGTGCAGCTCCAGCTCTCGACGCACTGCGAAAGCAATACGTCTCCGGACTACATTATACACTCCCTGGCGAGCCCAATGTGAATTTCCGCCCAGGCTAGCCGCATCCGAAGTGCACGAGCACCTTGCTTCGGTCAGCCACGCCCAGGCTAGGCGCGCCAAGCATTGCTGCTCTCCCTTTATGAATAGCCTCAAACCACGGACGGCGTATTGGGGAAAATTCCGTGCACGACCGGAGCTTCGGTCTCTCAAATCTGTTCCGTTTCAGGACAATCCCGACCCCGAAATCTCGAAATAAGACACGTACGTCTGAAATTAGCGATTTATTTTCAATAGGTTTTATCAGTTTGTCCACCGCTGGGCGGTAGGGAGGAGTTCGTCGAAGTGGGGTACTTCGTCCGGTGAGGGACTGGGGAGATGACTTCTATCTTCACGAACGGCTCGGCCATGACGGCTTTGCGGCAGCTTCGCTCTGCGCAAACCGCGGCGGATATCGTTCGTTCACAGATTTCTACCGGTCTCAAGGTTCAATCCGCTGAGGACAACCCCGCGTTCTTCCTTGTCTCGAACACAACGCGAAGCGATATTGCGGTGCTCAGCGGCCTGAAAGAGAACCTTGCGGTCTCAACCGGCGCTGTCAAAGCTGCCGAGGCAGGCCTGAACCAACTTAACGACCTGGTTCTGCAGCTTACAGACATTATCCCCGTCGCTCAAAACGGCGTCGCGATCGAGCAGCTTGAAACCGCGTACGACGACATTCTCGACCAAATTCGACAAACCATCGAAGCATCAAGCTTTCAGGGTACGAACCTCCTCACGCAATCTGGAGCAACCAACTCTGTCATCGGCCTCGATCGCCAGGGCTCGAGCTTCAACCTCCAGACCCAATCGCTCGTCGGTGCAGACTTCTTCCGAGAAACATTTGACGGCCTTGTCGAGACGGGGAACCAGTTCGTCATTGATCCCGCGGCGAGCGCATTCGCATTCGGCTCGGCCCTCGGTTCGGATACGGCGAACACGACCGATCGCTTGAATGAATGGGAAGTCGTGACCAACCCGGCCGATCCCCTTTTCGGGTTCGTGACCTGGCGCCAAGATAGCGTGGGTAACGACATTTATTTCAGCCAAGCTGATGTCGATAACTTCTCACCACGGATGGATATTCGTGTTCAAGTTCAGAACACTGGCCGCTACTACATTAACGTTCGCGGCTTCGGTACGAACGGCACATCTGACAGTGTGCACATCGGCGTCGATGGTGTGAAGATCACGGACAATGGCGGCGTGAACCTTCCCATTTACGGCGGCGCGATCCCGCCGAATATCGGTTGGGGGACGACTTCCACGTTCGGCGGCGCCGACGTGTTTGTCGATATCCTCACGCCAGGGATTTACACGATCAACATTTGGGGACGTGAAGACGGCGTGGCCATCGATCGAGTGGAGTTCACGGATGATCCGTCTTCCCCGTCGGCAACTTATGACCCGGCCGTCACACCAATCGGCGGCTCCGATCTTCCGTACTTCACCAATGTCGTTGAAGGCGAAGCGCGCCGTGAGGCCGCGGGGCTGATGGAGCTTCTCGAAGCCGTCAATCCCCGCGCCATGCAGCTTCAGCCAGATCAAGCGATGCTGGTGCTCGACGCAGCCCGCGCAAAGATCGCGCGGTACCAGTCCCAAGTCGGTGCCTACGACAAAGTGTTTGATCGTCAGACCACGTATCTCAATGATCTGACCGCAGGTTTGAATGAAGGCGTTGCGGCGTTGGTCGAGGCCGACCTTGCCGAGGCATCATCACGCCTTCAAGCAGTTCAGGTCGCCGAGCAGCTCGCTGCGCAGAGCCTCACCAACGCTAATCAGCGTACGTCCTTGGTGCTGTCACTCTTTCAGTAGGCAGAACTAGTCAAGGACCGTTCCTGCGATTGTTCCTAAGCCTGAACGATCGAGGAGGACCTTCTGGACCTGAGCTGACACGTCGTTGATTGCCGTTTGAGGCTTCGGCCCCGGGTGCACCGGACGACGCAACGGCCTATCCCCTTGAGGAAGAGCGATAATTTCAGCCATCGCCCGCGGCACATCCATCGGATCAGTGGAACCCCCACCACCACCAATTCCCGTGATATACGACGCGTACGTGGCTTTTAATTCCTCTGGCGTCCGGTCAACGAGATCTTCTGTCAGACCAAGAGCGTTGTCCCAAATCTTTGTCGGGTAGCCCCCCGGCTGGATCAGCGATACCTCAATGCCCTGCGCCGCAACCTCATAAGCCATCTGCTCACTCATCGCCTCAAGGGCGAATTTTGTTGGTGCGTACAAAGAGAACCCTGGAAAAATCACACGACCAAGCTGTGACGAAACATTGATGACCAATCCATGCCCCTGGGCGCGCATGGTGGGCAGCGCAGCCCGCGCCATACGCTGTGGCCCGAAGACATTGGTGTCGAAAATGCGTTGCATCGCCTCTTCGTCCTGCATCTCGACAGATCCGCCATAGGCAATTCCGGCATTATTGATGAGGACATCCAGCTTCCCATCAGTCTCACGGAGAGCGCGGCGCATGCCGCTGGCGATCTGTCGAGGCTTGGTAACATCGATTTCGATGACCTGAAGATCGAGATTGTCCGTAGACGCAAGATCACGCAGCTCGTCAGCCTCAGGTCGAGGAACACTCCGCATGGTTGCGAAGACCTTTGCGCCAAGACGCGCGAGATGCTCGGCCGCTAGCCGTCCAAAGCCCGACGATGTTCCAGTAATCAGCACCGACTGGCCGGAAAGGTCTAGCGGAGCCGGTTCGGCTCGCGCCTGACTGGACACAGCGGCCCCGCCGATCGCAGCGCCTGCTGCCAAAACCGCGCGTCTGTTGATCTTTTCGGCCATACTGGAGCCTCCCATATCCATTGCAGACGCCGTTCTAGCCCAGATAAGTGTTCCCGGCGATGGCGTGAGACAGCGACCAGCGGTAGAGAGTTATGCAATAGAGAAAGTATTCATTCTGGGTAAAGCAAAATAATATTTTACCATGAATACGACATTATCTATTTCTACGCCAAATTTTGATCCAAATTGTCATAAGATACTACTCTTTAACACTTTGCGCCCAACAGTTGGGGCGCTGCGGGGCGTCTGATGGTGGAAGGACACAGGGATTATGTCCCTTTTCGGCAACGTACAGGCGCGCTCTGCGCTGCAGCAATTTTCACAAACGAGACCGAACAACGCAAAGTTTGGTGACGTGGTCACCGGAGCGCGCGCCTCGAACACACGCGGCAACGTCGCTAGCTTTTTCTCGGTATCTGGAGCAGTGCGCACGGAACGGGCGATTTTTAGGACGTTAGCGGACAGTCTGACCACCGCGACAGGTAGCCTCGCTTCGGCGCGGGTCGGTGCGGAACGCCTCGGCGGTATCCTTGACAAAGCCGAGGCCCTCGTTGGCGCAGCAGAGAGCGGCGCACCGAGCGCTGCCCTCAAGGGCTCTTTCGATATGCTCGAGAGCAAGGCTGCGCAATCGATCGCACAAGGATCATTTCGCGGGACCAACCTCCTGAGCGAAGGAAGTGAGCTCACGGTCACGTTCGGCTTCGACAAAAGCGGCGCGGGATACGACTTCCGGCAACTGAGCTTCCAAACGACGGGGCTGTCGGCGACGCAGGCGGAGATTGACGCCGCTAAGCCGCGGACGGAAACCGTCGATGTCACCCTGGGCGAAAAGCTCACGGGACGGATTGATCGTCTTCAGGAAAGAGAGACCCGGCTTGAAGATCGCCAAGACCGCCTCCAGGCACGGGTCGACCGGTTGGACGCGCGTCAGACCAAACTGCAAGATCGCGTTGCGCGGTTCGATGCGATTGAACAGCGGCTGAACGATCGCCTGACGAACCTTGCGGACCGTGGCCGCCTGACCCCTGATCGTCAGGCCCGTATTGAGGCGCGCCTCGACCGGGTAGCCGAGCGGCGGGACGCTGTCACAGAGCGTCTGGGGACCCTCGGTGAACGGATCACTGCAGTGAACGAACGTCTAACGAAGACGACTGACCGCATCACCAGCACGCAGGAGCGGATCACGCGGACCACCGACCGACTTGATCGGGTCACCGCCAACGGCCGGGTGAACGAAGTGGTTGATACGCGTACGGTCGAAGTTGCGCCGGAAGGCCCGGCGCCAGCTCAAGGTTTTGAAGGGCTGGTCTCGCAAATTGCCGACCGGGTGGCCGCGGGCGACACGGAAGGCGCACGTGCACTGATCGAAGCTGGACGGGAACGCCTGGATCGCCTCGACGGTCAGCTCGATCGGATTTCAGGCACGATCGAACGGCAAGGCGGCCTGTTTGGTCAGATCACGGCGCGTCTCGATGATGCGGTCGAGCGCCGGATCGACAAGGGTCTCGATGACCAGTCTGCGGCGCGCGCGGCTGCGGCAATGCTCGGTAAGCTCGACGGGCTCAATCGCCTGTTCAGCGACGAAGGGCGGCCGGGTGTGCTTGCGCTGTTCGAGCCACGCTCTGAAGCAAACGAAGGCACTTCGGGCCAACGCGTTGAAGAACTTGAGGAATCCAGCGTCGGAACAGAGTGATCAACTCTGCGCCATTTTCCACCAGCGCGAAAAAGCCCGGAGCGAAAGCTCCGGGCTTTTTTTATTCATTACACGTTCTTTTCTCGGATCAGAACGCTTCGGCTTCTAGCTCCATCATCGAGCTGGTGCCGGTTTTGACCTTGGCCAGGTGCATCGAGCTTTCGATCAGCACACGTTCGAAGAAGTAGCGTGCTGTGATCAGTTTGTTCTTGTAGAACGGATCATTGTCCTCGGCCCGATCCTGTGCCTCCTTGGTCATCATCAGCCACATGTAGCCGATAGCGACGAGACCAAAGAGGTGGAGGTAGTCGTGTGACGCGGCGCCGGCCTGGTCAAAGTCCTTCATGGCATTCATGCCGAGCCACTGGGTCGCTTCTTGGAGCTCAGCTTTCGCGGCGAGGACCTGATCGATGTAGCCGTCGAGATCAGCGCTCGATCCTTTATTATCAGCACACCACTCATCGATCTCTTTAAAGAAGGTTTGCCAATAGCGGCCACCTTCGGCCATCAGCTTACGGCCAACGAGGTCGAGGGCCTGGATGCCGTTGGTGCCTTCGTAGATCAGCGCGATCCGCACATCACGGACGAACTGGCTCATGCCCCACTCTTCGCAATAGCCCGAACCGCCAAAGACCTGGAGGCTATCGTTCGCACCCTGAGAACCTTTGTCGGTCATATAGGCTTTGATCACCGGCGTCAGCAGCGCCATGTAATCGCTGGACTTTTGCCGGTCAGCCTCCTCGGGCGCTTTGTGGCTCATGTCCTCGTGCAGGGCGGCCCAGTAGGTCAGCGCGCGTGCCCCTTCAACGAACGCCCGAGTGTCCATCAGCATACGGCGTACGTCGGGGTGGACGATGATCGGGTCCGCAGGCTTCTCGGGCGCTTTTGCTCCGGTCACGGAGCGAGACTGCAACCGATCACGGGCAAACGCCGCTGCGTTCTGCATCGCCACCTCAGCAGCCGCGTAACCCTGAACGCCGACGCCGAGGCGTGCTTCGTTCATCATCACGAACATGGCGCGCATGCCTTTATTCTCAGGCCCGACGAGGAAGCCGGTCGCATCGTCATAGTTCATCACGCAAGTCGCGTTGCCGTGGATGCCCATTTTCTCTTCGAGGCCGCCGCACGAGACACTGTTCCGTTCACCGAGCGATCCGTCATCGTTGACCATGAACTTGGGCACGATGAAGAGCGAGATGCCCTTGATGCCTTCCGGCGCACCTTCGATCCGTGCGAGGACAAGGTGGATGATGTTGTCCGCCATGTCGTGCTCACCAGCGGAAATCCAGATCTTCTGGCCACTGATCTTGTAGGTGCCGTCCGCCTGCGGAACAGCTTTCGTGCGGATGAGGCCCAGATCCGTGCCGCACTGCGGCTCGGTCAGGTTCATAGTGCCCGTCCACTCGCCTGACGTCATCTTCGGCAGATATTTCTGCTTCTGCTCGTCGGACGCAGCGGCATGGATCGCGCGCCATGCGCCCGCGGCGAGGCCAGGATACATCGCGAAGGCTTGGTTAGCGGCCGAGCTCATCTCGTTGATCGCGAGCGCGAGCGTGATCGGCATACCCGAGCCGCCGTATTCCGGATCCATGGCGAGCGCGCCGAAGCCAGCTTCGCAATACTGGTCGTACGCCTCTTTGAAGCCCGTCGGCGTTTTCACCGAGCCGTCTTCTTGGCGCTGGGCGCCTTCAAGGTCACCAACACGGTTGAGCGGCGCAAGAACATCGCGGTGCCACTTGCCGGACTCTTCGAGAATTGCATCGATCGTGTCGCGATCCGCATCGGCAAAGCCGGGCAGGTTCGCGTAGTTTTGCAGCTTCAAAACGTCATGCAGTAAGAACTGCATATCCCGGATGGGCGCTTCATACACTGGCATGGGGGTCCTCCTACTCTGGTCCCTGCATACGCGAGAGACCGTTTCCCTTTTGTGCGTTTCGTAAGCGGGAAATTTCGCAGATGCAAAGACGCGAAGCGTCGCGAATTGTTGCAAGGCAGCAGAGCCAACGTCGACCGTCTGCTCAAAGCGATCACGCCCTATCCGTGTGCGCCGTCAAATCTACGCGACATGGTTGATCGCGGTGACGACTTTTAGGAGTTTGTTAAGCAGGCGTCTTCACCAACGGTTGAAATCAGCCTAACGGTTATCGCCAAGTGAAGAAGGTGTGTCGACTCCGCGATTTAGCGACGTTGGCCGTGGTCCGACAAGGAACGCAATGAGCGCGAAATCCAACGTCCCCTGGAGTGTCAAAGGCATTGACGCTGACGCGCGCTCCGTCGCGAAAGAGCTGGCGAAGCGCCAGGGCATGACGCTTGGCGAGTGGATGACGGCGATGATCCGCGAAAAGGGTCTCGACGAAGCCGGATACGGCGAAGCCCCGCGCGAGCCTGATCCCAGCGTGGTCTCGGGCGTCACCACGGACCAGCTTCGGGACGTGATCGGCAGCCTCAATCGGCTCACTGATCGGATCAGCGCTGCTGAGAAGAGCATGCAGGTGGCTGATATCCAGTCGCGTGAAGCGATGGGTGGCCTGAACAAAGGGCTCGAAACGGTTTTCGAGCGGATCAAGCGACTCGAACGGACAACGCCAGAAGGCCTCGGTGTTGATAGTGAAGACATTGCCGAGATAGCCGAGCGGCTCGACCGCCTGGAAGGGCACGGCGAGAAGCGCAGCTGGGTCGACAGCCTCAAGGCGCTCGAACGTGCGCTCTCGACGTTGGTGGAGCAGGTCGAAGCCTCGCGCGATGAGACCGAAGAGCGGCTGGCGCGCAACGAAGACATTCTCGATGAATTGAAGACGCGGCTGGATGCGGACGACGACGATCTGCGCTCCGAAATCGGCGACCTCCTGGAAGCGATCGACAAAACCACCGAGCGGGTCGCCGCGACCGAGGAGCGGGTCGGCGAAGCTCTCGGCGTGGCCCGTAAGGCCGCCGAAAGTCACGACGAAACATTCATCGAGCGGACGAGCAACAATCTCCGCCTGCTGGGCAGTGAGATTAAACGCACCAGCGACCAGATCCGCACCCTCGAAAGCTCGGTCGATAAGCTTCAGGACAAAATCGAGGCTGGCGAGCAACGCAGCGCTGAGGGCATCAGCCGCGTCGCGCAATCCCTCGACACCCTGCGCGAGCAGATCGAGGCGGGTTCCCTGAACCAAGGCAAACCAAGCGCCGAAACCGTACGCCAATCGGTGGCTGAAGCGGAAAAACGGATGGATGCCGTTCAGGGCGCGTTCTCCGCTGTGGTCGATCGCCTGGAAGGTCACGTCTCAACCAGCGCGACATCAACGGACAAGGCGAGGGCGAAAGCGCCGCAGCCAGATCCCACCCCCGACCCCGTCGACGCGGCAGCACCCACGGCGCCGCAACCGGGTCCAACGGCACCTTCCGTCGAGAGCGATGATCCGTTTGACCGGCCGTTTGACGATCCCCTTGGCTTTGCTTCGACACCGGAACCCAAGGGCAAAGACGATCCCGGACAAGACCCCGAAGCCCGCGCGACCCAGCTTGCGCCGCCCTTCGGTGGGCTCACCGGCCCAGGCACGATGGCCATCGGCAATGTCGCTTTGGACCAAAGCTATTACGGCGCAGCTTTCGTCGACGCGCCTGCACCAGCGGCAGCCCCGGTGCTGTCATCGCAGCCAAACGCTCACGATGAACCGCCCGCGCTTGAAGAAACGCGGATCGACCCCGATGCGGATTCCTTTCCCGGCACGCCGCCCGCTGCGCTTTTTGAGACGCCAAAAGCACCGCTCCGCGATCTTGCACCCGCTTCTGCGGCGAGCGCTCCTTCCGCGTCGGCGGAGTGGACCCCGCCTAGCAACGGCGATGACCGGCCCTCCGAACCTATCGACGGTTTTGAGCGCGATCCCTTGTTCTCAGAAGACGAGACCGACCGCCGCGGTTGGGGTAGCGGCGACGGCTTCACCGGAGGCCTACGCAACCGCTTCTCGACCGATGTGGAAAACAACCCCGCCCTCGGTTGGGTCCTGATCGCCATCGCTGTATCGGTCATCATCTTCGCAGCTCTGCGTTTCACCGCGCCCGACGACATGGAGCCCATGGTTATCGAAGCGGCGGCGCCAGCGCAGCAGGCCCCTGCACCCGCTGCTGTCTCCCGCGAGCCCGTCAAAAGCCTCCCGGCGCTCTACGCAGAAGGCAAAGAGCTCATCGCGACGGGGACGACGGAGGCCGAAAGGGAACGCGGCGTCGCGCTTCTCACCGAAGCGGCTGAGGGCGGCATCTCCGTGGCCCAGCACGACTTGGCTGAGCTCTATCTCTCAGGCGGTCCCGTGATCAAAAACGGCTTGGCTGCGCGGCGTTGGTTCAATGCCGCCGCTGACAATGGCCACGTGCCGTCCGTCAACCGATTGGCCTATCTCGACATCAAAGGCATCGGCGGTCCAGTCGATATTGCTGCCGCGATCAGCGGGTTCACCCGCGCGGCTCAAGCTGGTTATCCGAAAGCCATGGTCAACCTTGGCACCCTCTATAATCCGGACAACGCCTGGCTTCCTGAGGGTCAGCGCAGTGCCGCCGAGAGCTATTATTGGTTCCGCCTGGCTGAGCTTCGCGGAGATACATCGGCACTCTCTGACGCTGATCTGGTGGCGGCGCTGCTTCCCGACCAAGTGCGCACCTCGATGGAAACGCGCGCGGCTGCCTGGCGGCCGGTTCCGCTCAGCCGATAAAAGAGTAGGCGAATTTCTCTAAACCGATGCGGTAACCGCTTTGCCTGGGACCGAAATCGCGATTACATAGATGCTCCGTCTCAAGGAACGCCTTTATGGCACGCATCGCAGTGATCGGAGCGTCAAGCTACGAGGGGCGGCAAATGCTGTTGTCTCTCGCCGACCGTGGGCATGACCATGTCGGCATCGATGATCTTGGCTCTCCAGCACCAAGCGACATCCACCAGATCGATCTTTCGACCAGTGCCGCAGTCCTGGCGTTTTTCAAAGCGCAAGGCGTGACCGATGTGATCCACCTGCCGCAACGGGGCACGGTGGCGAGGTCGCTGAAGGAGCCGCTCGAAGCGTTTGAAACAGTGCTCTGCCCACTGATGAGCGTTCTGCGCGCGTCGATCGAAGGCGGCGTACAGACATTTGTGTTGTCGTCGACAGCATCCGTCTACGGAACACCCAAGACCATCCCCGTCCCCGAAGGCGCAGATCTCGATCCGATTTCCCCCTTGGGCGCAGCGGCGCGCAGCGCCGAACGGATGGTCCACGATGTGTGCCAAGGGCACGCCCTACCCTTCGCTATTCTTCGCTACTTCAATGCGGCGGGTGCGGATCTTGAAGGGCGCGGAGGCGAGAGCGATGCGCCCAAGCACTTGATCACCGCCGCCACGCGGATCGCCATTGGCCGGCGCGACGGACCGCTGAAAATCTACGGCAACGATTACGACACACCTGACGGCACGGCGATCCGCGACTACGTCCACGTGGCCGATGTGGCCTCGGCCCACCTCGACGCGGTTGAATATCTGCGCAACGGCGGCGGCCCCGTCACACTCAATTGCGGCTACGGCGAAGGCGCGTCTGTGCACGACGTCATCCAGTCGGTCGAGCGGGTGACCGGTTCGCCCCTCCCCGTGGTTGTTGAGGGACGCCGCGCCGGCGACCCGCCTCAGCTGATTGCCGATACAGCAGCCATCCGTACACTGCTCGGTTGGCGGCCACAGTTTAACGACCTCGACTTGATCATCCGTACCGCGATCGCCTGGGAAACCCGACACGGCAAAGAGCATGCCTAACCTGCGCAGCGTCCAGCGCGCAGCGAGGGTCTTCACCGTCATCATCGCCGTGGCCATTGCTTGGCTGTCCTTGAAACCTGTCGCAGATCCCGACGCTCCCGGCCCCGCTTTACTGGCCTGGTTTGCTGAGGTTTTTCTCGGCGATGCAGAGCAGACGGACAAAGTCGGCCATTTCCTTGCGTATACGGCTCTCGTGGGGATGGCAGGCGTCGGTTTTCAATCACGGCCCGCGCGGGTCTGGGTTTTGCTCGGAGCACTCGCCTATGGCGGCATGTTCGAACTGTTACAGAGCCTGACGCCTGATCGCACCGCTTCTTGGGCCGATATGACGGCCAATGCGCTGGGGGCTTTCGCAGGGCTCGCCGGGGCGCTATCTGCAGGCCGCATCATTTTTAGAGAGCGCCCATGAGCCGTCCGCTGATCGTTATTCCTGCCCGCTTCGGCTCAGAGCGCTTGAAAGGCAAAATGCTGCTTGCCGAGACCGGTAAGCCGCTTGTTCAGCATACGTGGGAAGCGTGTCGCCAAGTCGATGGCGTCGATGTGATCATCGCGACCGACCACGCCGATATTCTCAGCGCCGCGCAAGGGTTTGGCGCCGAAGCAGTGATGACAAACCCCGCGCACCAGTCGGGAACAGTCCGCGTTGCCGAGGCTGCCCAGGGCCGCGATGCCTCCATGGTCATCAACTGTCAGGGTGATGAGCCCGAGGTCGAGCCAGACAATATCCGTAAGCTGATTGACGGTCACATGGCGGCGATGGGTGATCCGCGTCCGGCGTTTATCTCAACCCTCGCGTGTCCGTTTCCCGATGATCTGGACCGAGACAATCCTAATACGGTCAAAGTTGTGACCACCGCAACAGGCGGACAAAGCGAAGACGCATTGTACTTCTCGCGCTCCGTCATGCCCTTTCCCCGCACCCGCGCGCACCAGCCTAAGATGCATATCGGGCTCTACGGGTTTGCACCGGAAAGCCTTCAGCACTTTGCCGAGATGACACCGTCTGAACTTGAGAAAACCGAAAGCCTTGAGCAGCTTCGCGCACTGGAGGCCGGGCAGCGGATCGCGGTGATGATGGTGGATCGCGCGTCACCGGGGATCGACACGGCGGAGGACTACGCCGCCTTCGTCAATCGTCAGAAGCGAGGCGCTTAAGCCTTTTTCTGCGCCGAGGGGGCGCCCGTGCGGGCCAGCGTGTCGGTCCACTCAGGACGGCGCTCAGGCTTTGAAATGTAGAAACCCTGAAGGAAATCAACGCCGAGGGCTTTCAAAATCCGCGCGTCGTTCTCGTTGTCGACCCACTCCGCAACAGTCTTCATACCGAAGTTCCGTGCAAGGTCGATCAACGTTCTGACGAACAGCTGGTTCTCGCGGCTCTGCGCCAGACCGGTGATGAAGCTGCCGTCGATCTTTAAGATATCGATGTCGAGCGCTTTTAAGTTCCGGAAGGACGTATACCCCGCACCGAAGTCGTCGAGTGCGAACTTTGCGCCCAGGTCTTTAATCCGTGCAACGAACTCTTCGGATGCTTCGATTGCGTCGACGATGCGTGTCTCCGTCAGTTCCACCGTCAGGCGGTCTGCAAGGTGCGCGTTAGCACGAAGGTGGGCGATATAGCCGTCGGCCCAGACAGGGTCTTTCACCGTCTCCCACGAGACGTTCACCGCGAGCCGGATGTCAGGCTCCCGTCCGAGCGCGCGCGTTGCCAGCTCAAGCACCCGGCGGTCGAGCAAATGCACCAAGCCAAGGCGCTCAGCCGCAGCGATGAAATTCGGCGCGGAGATCTCGCCGCCGCCCTCATTGTCGAGGCGGATCAAGCATTCATACTTTTCCCACGGCGCATCAATGTCCGTGACGATCGGCTGAAACGCCACCGTTACGCGGCGATCGTTCAGTGCCGTGAGGATCAGGTCGGACATCTCGGTATCGCGGTGACGCAGCGAAACCGGGTCCGTCAATTCGGAGAACACGGACCAACTCGACGGGCCGCTTTGGCGCGCTTGATCGAGCGCCGCCTCGGCCCGGGCCATGGCGACCCCAGAGTTGCCCATATCGGCGGAGAGTGGCGCAACACCCAAGCAAACCGACGCAGCGATCGCCCCGCTGCAGGTCTTGACGACGTCGGCGCGCACCAAGTTCAAAATATGCATCGCAGTCTGACGAACCGTCTCGGGCGCGCGGCCTGGTGCAATGATGCCGAACTTTGTCCCAGCAACGCGGCCGCATACACAGCCCTCAGGCATCGCGGTTTGAAGACGTTTGGCGATCGCGCTGATCACTTCGTCTGCTGCGTCAAATCCGAAACTGACATTGATGCCGCCCACATTGTCGATCCCAACGAGGAAGAAGGCTGATCCTTCACCTTCGCCCGCCAGGGAGATCGCTTGATCCAGCGCTTCTTTCGTCCGTGCCCGGTTTAACTGCCCGGTCATCTCGTCGTGGGCCGCAAGGTAGGTGAGCTGCTGTTCCCGCTTCTTTTGCGCATCGATGCGGCGAAGCACGCCCACGAGGCGCTCTTGCCCGCCCACCGACATCCATGTTCCGCGCTCTTCAAACCACAGGACATCATTGTTGTCCGAGCGTGCGCTAAATTCGATCGTGTAGCTGCTACCGGCCTCTTTCGCCGTGACGATCTGGGCCTGGCGGTTGGCGGCTTGCTCACTGCAAACACTCGAGATGAGGCGGTCGTAACAGGTGTCGACGTCGCCGCCGGAGAGGCCGATCACGTCAGACGCTTGGCTTGGATCAGCCCAGACAACTTGGCCGGTGACGGGGTCAAATTCGAACATCGCTTGGCCAGCGGCTTCAAGCGCAAAACGGACGGTGTCCGGTCCCACTGCGGTGATCGATTTTGCCGACATTCAGCGTGCTCCTCCGGACCCTGCCTCCGGACCCGAGAGCAACCATAAAAAATCAGAGTGAAAAAACGCTGAAACCGACGGACGAACGCGCCGTTGTTGGGTGCGCCGGTGTTTACCCGACGCCGAAGTCCCGCCGCGCGGAGCGGATCGTAATCGTGAACCCTGCGATCATATCCACAAGTGCCATCGTCATGAGCAAGAAAAATGTCGACGTCGCGTAAGGCTTAAGCGCCATGAAGCACGCCATGCAGACGATAAAGAGACCTGCCGAAAGACTGTGGTTCCAAATCGATTCCGAGCCAGTGTCGGTGGCGTTCAATATCTCAATGAAGAGGAAGATAAAGGAGCCCGCCAAGAAGATATCGCCCCCGCGAATGATCCATACCTCGTCGGAAAGGAGGGTGATCGCGGCGACTTCTTCCTGTGTCCACGCGGATCCAAGCAGAACAGAAAGGAGGGAATAGACAACGAAGCTAATCGTCAGCAGCGGAAAAATTGCCATGAGTGAGCCCCCTTTTGAAGCGTCCTCATTGACGCCTTCCGTTAACGTGTAGCCAAGCGCCGCTATTGGCGCCAGCGACTCATCTGATCGCGCCATGGCCATCCTCATCGTGGGGTCTCGCCAACCCGTACACCATAACATTGCTAAGGACCATGCGGTCTTCAAGGGCAGAGGAGCCACATAGCAGCAAAACTTCAGCCATCGAGGAAGATCGTCTCCAAGGCGTTGTCATCCCAGCGCAGAAGGAAGCTATCGGAGCCATCGATTGTCACCAGGATAGCGTCTCGTCCGGCTTGGGCGCCGCTGCTGGGCGCGCACGTGATGGGATCGTTGCAAACGAGCGCCGTCTGCTCCGGCCCGGAGACTTCCCATTCGACCTGGCTGAGGCTGTCAGCGCCAAGCGCCTCGACATAAGTCTCTCCGGTGGACGACAATTCCAGAGCGATTTCAACGCCTTCGTCGCCGGTTCGCGCAATGGCGGTGTCTTCTTCGCCGTCGCCGTCGAAATCGCCGGAGAGTTCGGGGAAAGCGAGATCTTCGACGCTCGGCAAATCCGTCGCCTCGATCTCAGCCTCTTGCCATCCGGCGGCCATCACCGCCGCCAGCACCACAACGAGCATCGCCCCTGCCCTTCCTACACCGTCGTGAGTTTAGCACGATAATGCTAACCCGGCGAATCCGGATGGCTTTTGGCCGCCCGGTCAACCTTGGGCGCGGCTCTGCGCGGACAACGAAGATGTCAGGCGGGAAGGTTTTCCCCCAACAACCGTACGCCGACGTCGGATCCATCATCATTATCGGGGTTACCGGATGCTGGACCGCTCTGGGTGCCGGCGCGTACAGAAGCGGCGCCAGGCAGTGCGGCGAGACTGAGGACGTAGCCAAGAACCGCCGCTCCTGAATAGCCCACCACGGGCGTCGGATAATTGCCAACGACAGCCGCCAAAATTATGGCACCCCACGTTGTGCCGAAAACGGCATAAGCTTCGCGGTGCGGACCGAGCATGCCGAAAAAGGCTGGAACGACCAGCAACGCCGAGCCAGAGACAACGCCAAAACCCAATGCGGGATGAAGAGTGAACGCGGTAAAGAGAACGCGTTCAACACGCTCCGCCGCGGGCAATGGATCGGGCTGCACGAGCGCGGCGATAAACGCCGTCGCAGCACCAGCTAAAGCAACGTACACAAACTTGTCTCGCCGGAAGCAAGCGAGGGCGGCGAGCGCAGCAAACATCGCGCCGGCCATCGCCCGGTCAGGCTGGACGCCCATGCTGAGCGCTGCAACCAACACTGCGCTGGTGGTGACGAGGTCGCGCCGCCGCACAAACCCAACGACCAGCGCGGGCAGGAGCACGAGGCTCGGTTGGATCAGCACCGGCCCAGCAGCGACCCACCGCGTAACCCCTTCGACCGTTACCCCAAAGACCGCCGTGGCAAGCAGCGCGGCGGAAGCAACAGCTGTAAAGAGACCAGAAAATCGGTGCACCGATCGTTTGAAACAACGCGCTGCGATGACCGCACACAGACCGACGACAAAGGCGGCGACATTGATCACCACATACCGGAGAGGCGCCCCGGCGGCCAAAAGATAGACCACGCCAAGCGCCAAAGACGCCGCGGCGCAAAGGAGCCCGACGGACTGGACGGTGATTTTGTCAAAGCTCTCTTTCGGCACGTTTCTTCCAATCGTCGTCTCGTCAGGCGCGCAGAGAGAGTTGCGCCGACCGTGGGGGTTTGAACCACCAGATGATCAAGCGGAAGACGGGCTGCCTCCTCCGCTCGGTTCAACACACTGCAGTTTGATCGGGATCACAAGCAGCGAGCAATTCACACACTTGCACTTTCATATTTTCCTATTTAGGAAATTAGACATGAGTGATGTGTTCAAAGCGCTGGCGTCTGAACCGCGACGCCGGATCCTCAATCACCTTGCCGGTGGGCCCATGACTGTCGGCGAACTGGCGGAGAACTTCGATATGGAAACGCCGTCCATATCGAAGCACCTGTCGGTTCTCAAAAATGCCAATCTGGTCAGCGAACAAAAGCGCGGAAACTTCGTCATCTACAGTATCGTCGCGGACAATTTAGCGAACGCGATGTACGCATTCCTCACGCCGTTTTGTCCGGATGCGCGGAAAATTTCGAAGAACCGGAACGCTAGGGGGCGACAGAGAGATGATTGATCGGGTTTTCGCCAACAGGCCACGGTGGATGTATATTTTTTTCGTGATCGGAATATGTGCGGTTACGATCAGGGTCATTCTCGATTCGTATTTCGGCCATTCCGCACTGCTTTATGTAGCTGTTCCGTTTCTGGTGTCCTTCCTCCTCTTTCAGGTGACGGAGCCGGTAAAGCCCAATAGCCCGCTGCGGCGGTATGTTGGGCACCTTCGAAACGCAACCATCGTGATGCTGTCGACCTCAGCAATCTTGTTCGAGGGCTTCATCTGCGTTTTGTTCTTTATGCCGATTTACTACGCGGTAGTGACCCTAGGGTTCCTTTTTGATGCGCTGATGACGCGTCACAGGGAAAGGCAGACCGGCAAGCTTCAAGCTTCGCTCATCCCGGTTGTCGTCAGTATACTTGCGATTGAGGGCGTCACGCCCTATACGTCTTTTTCGCGGGAAAACACGATCACCCGGACGATCGTTGTCGATGAGAGCGTCGAAACGCTGAAAGCGAACATGGCGGCACCCATCGCGCTGCCCGAAAAGCGGAACTGGTTTCTTTCGATTTTCCCGCTGCCCGTTGATGTTCAAGCCGGCTCTTTATCCGAAGGCGATGTTCATACGCTCGATTTTGTCTACAAGCGCTGGTTCTTCACAAACAATGATTACGGACAATTCCAGCTGAGGATCGACGAGGTGGGCGATGATGTGGTCCGGACGTCCGTGGTCAAAGACTCGAGCTACTTTTCGAAATATCTGGATCTCCAAGGAACAGAGGTAACATTCCGAGAACTGAGCGATGGCCGGACCGAAGTCTCGCTGACGGTGTTCTACAACCGCCTCCTTGACCCGTCGTGGTACTTTGGGCCGCTGCAGCGTTCCGCCGTTTCGCTCAGCGCGGACTACTTGATCGAAAGCGTCATTACGCGGCGCACCGTTGGTTCTTGATCAATGTCTACGCTTGTCGAGCGGGTAATCGCGCACCCTGACACCAACGCTTCGGTTGGCGACGTGCGGTGGAGCCCCGCGAAGTCGCTTTGGTTCACCGCCATGGCCATGGGCTGGTTGATTGGCGGCGCGCTCTATTTCTCGTGGGGGGCGGTAGCGGTGTTTGTGTTGCTCAGCGGCGTGACGCTGTGCTTCGGCCATTCCTTAGGCATGCACCGGAAGCTGATCCATGAAAGCTATTCGTGCTCGGACTTTCTTGAGAAGGTGGGTGTATGGTTGGGGACGCTGGTGGGCTTGGGCGGTCCATTCACCATGATGTATACGCATGATATTCGCGATTGGGCGCAGCGACAAAGGACCTGTCATCCTTTCCTATCTCACCAAAGCGCATTCTTGAAGGATGGGTGGTGGCAGCTTCATTGCAAGCTCTATCTAGAACGCGAACCGGAGTTTCAGTTTCCGAAGAAGCTGTCAGTGAGTAGGTTCTACCGCTTCATTGAGAAGACCGCGATGCTGCAGCAGGTGCCTCTTGCGGTCGTCTTGTGGCTGTTCGGCGGTTGGGGATACGTATTTTGGGGGGTATGCGGACGGGTCACGATCTCGATACTTGGCCATTGGCTGATCGGATATTTTGCCCACAATTGCGGCCACCGAGACTGGAACGTTGATGGCGCAGCGGTACAAGGGCACAACGTTTTATTCTGTGGACTGATAACGTTCGGCGAGTGTTGGCATAACAACCACCACGCTTTTCCTGGCTCTGCACGTCTGGGGCTCTATGACGGTCAGTTCGATCCGGGCTGGCTGGTCTTGAGGTGCCTTGAAAGATGGGGGCTGGCGAGCGGTTTGGCCGAACCGAAAGACCTTCCGACTCGGCCGGAGCTCCGGCGACTTGGCTCCGCGTCCTCGTCCAGAGCCGAGGGCGACGAGAGTGCCGCCCCTACTCCGCGCGTTTGACGTACTCGATCGTCTGTGTGTTGACGATAATCTTCGTCTCGTTGGTGATATGCGGCGGGACCATGACGCGCAGGCCGTTTTCGAGCGTTGCGGGCTTGTAAGAGCTGGACGCCGTCTGGCCCTTCACCGTCGGCTCAGTGTCGGTGATCAGCAGGGTGACTTGCTCGGGCAGAGCAACGCCGATGGCGCGGCCCTCGTGCATCTCAACCTCAACCTGCATGCCGTCCTGGAGGAACGCCCGCTGCTCGCCGATCAGGTCCTCGGGGATCTGGATCTGCTCGTAGGTCTCGCCGTCCATGAAAGTCAGCATATCGCCCTCGGCGTAGAGGAAGCTGTGCTCCTTCTGCTCAAGGCGCACCTTCTCCACCGTCTCAGACGAGCGGAAGCGCTCGTTCAGCTTACGGCCATCGATGAGGTTTTTTAGTTCGACCTGAGCGTAGGCCGGGCCTTTGCCCGGTTTCACCGCCTCAACCTTCACCGCGCGCCAGAGGGTGTCTTGGTGCATGATGGTGTTGCCGGGGCGGATTTCGTTGCCGTTGATCTTCATGGTGTGCCTCGTTCCGGGGGCCGCAAAGGGCCGCGTGTTCAGTTCCGGAGCGTCTGGCACCATCGCCGGGGCGCATCAAGCACCCCGGCAAAAGCATTGGTGAAGCCTAGCGGCCGTCGCGGTCGCCGACGCGCTTGCCGTTGACGCGAATGTCTTTGCCCGACGCGTCAACATTTCCCGAGACGCTCGCGACACGGATCGTCCCCGAGCTTGAGCCGCGAAGGCGGGCACTCTCGGCCTTGCCGCCGAAGCTAAACTCACCGGCGCCGCGCACAGCCACATCGATGCGGCCAGCCTCGCCGCGATCGATCTCAAGCTCGCCTGAGCCATGCACACTGGCGTCGATATCGCCATCGACGCGGCCGATCGACAGATCGCCCGAGCCGTGGACCGAGCTGTCGATCCCCTCTCCCACGGAAGCAATCTCTAGGTCGCCGGAACCGTGGACATTGGCATCAGCGCTCCCCGCGACCCGGCCGATTTCCAAGTCGCCCGATCCGTGAACGCTGGCGTCGAGGCGGCCAGCCACGTCGCCGGTATTGAGGTCACCCGAACCGTGCACACTCGCTTCGAGCGCACCGCCGATGTCTTTGATCTCCATGTCACCCGAGCCGTGGACGCTCAGATCTGCTTCCCCAACATTGCCCACATAGAGGTCGCCAGAGCCGTGAACGCTGCCGTAAAAGCGACCGCTGGCATTGCCTGCTTGCATATAGCCGCTGCCATGGACGGAGAGTTTGCCCGACCGGAAATCGCCAATCTTCGCCAGCAAGTGAATGTTGTCCGAGATGTCCACGTCTCCGGCGTCACCGCGGGTGACGGTCAGCTTCACCGCGCTGCCTTCAACGACGATATCTGTGCCTTCTGGGGCCGAAATCGTGAGGGTCGGGCGATCCTCAAGCATCTCTTCGAAGACCGGATCTTCGTCGCGGGACGAGCGATTGTTCCAGCCGCGGCGCTCTTTTTGATAGGCACGGTACCAGCGGTTCCGGTCGATTTCCTCACCGCCATCCACGACCACGTCCCCGCGGCCCGAAATATCGACGTCCCCAGCATTCGGGCCTGACTTGGCTGCCGTAATGCTGCCCGAGCCAGAAAGCTCAATCTCAACAGTGCCGTAGAAGTCTCGGATAACAAGCTCATCCGCCGAAGCGGCCGTCATGCCGAACGCCGAAACCGAGGCCAACAGGCCCAAACCAAGTGTGCGCATGGATATTCCCTTCCCTTATCGACTTTCGAGATAGGGGGCCGAACCAACGACTACAAGTGTGGTCGCTGAGAAAAGTGGGGGGCGCAGTTGCCTGGGCGAGGACATTGGCCGAATAAAAAAGCCGGCGTCCCACGGGAACGCCGGCTCTATTTAACTTGGATGGATCCGCGCTTAGGCGACCGCGGCGGCTTCTGCTCCGACGGTCGAAGTACGGACCAGCGTTTGGTTGAGCAGCACATACGCAATCTCACCGAACGTGATCGGGCCTGTGAAGCTGCCGGTCGATTTGCCCTCAAGTGATCCGTAGACGTAGTTGAGGATGCAGTTGCAGCACAGCGCGCCCTCGCCGCCTTCGGTGATTGCAGCATTGAACGCTGTCCCATAGTCACCGAAGTCTTTTGCGATCTTATACTCTGTACCAGGCGCGATTGCCGCATACATTTTGACGGTCTGCGCCTCTTCATCAACCGCTTGGAACGACGCGTTGATCATCGCACCAGCGTAGTTGGCAACGAGGGGCAGCTGGATGTTGATGCCCTTCTCGGCGATGTAGGCTGCGAAATTTTTCGTCTCGCCATTGACGACCACTTGGTCAATGTCGAAGCCGCCTTGCTCGAACACGAGCGTGTCGGCGGTCTCGTCTTGCTCAAAGAGATTGACAATGTCGACGTCTGCAACAACATCGTTCGGCATTTCTGTATACAGAACAATAGCTCCATCATCGTAGACCGTTCCCGTTGAACCATCCACGATCTTTGGCATAGCCGTTCCGATTTCATCGAGATGAATGCCGGCGATCCAACCCATAACCGGCTGGACAAACAAGTTCGTGTACCCTGCAGCGTTGATGCCGTAAGTGCTGAGCGCGTTGGACGCCGCAGGGATGATGACAAACGTCGCGCCGTTTTCGAATTGGCCTTCGGTAATGGAAGCAAGTTCCGATGTCGGAACATAGCGGCATGCGCTGTTGGTTGCTTCGTCGATCACGGTGACGAAGACATTTTCGCGGTCTTCGCGGCCGCCGTCCTCGGTCATGAAGTAGACGGACGTTCCGCCAATCCATTTACCGTTCGGAAGCGAACGCAGAACCGGCTCGTCGCCCGCAATCATCAGTGTCTTACCGGATTGGATAAGAAGCCCGGCTTCGACAGGGCTCATCATTTGGTTTTGCATCGTGCAGGTCCTTACATGAACGACAGGTCGCGACTTGCGAAACTGTGTTTTTGGAAAAAAGCTTTGAGTTCAGCGACCTGCGCCCCAATCGAATTGGGGTCGTTGGCGACCTCTTTCCGCAATCGTGAAAGAAGGATTTTCGTTGCGAGCGATGCTTGCGAAAGATCCGAGTCGCTCCGCAACGCCCGTTCGAGAACGGCCTGATTAATCTCTGTCATGTTCCTCACCTCTGCTCCTACATCTTTCGTAGTCGCGGGAAGTGAAGGCGTCGTTTATCAGAAAGGCGCGTTTGTTTAAGACTTAGTCTCAACAAGTAAAAGCGCTGCGCGCCAGGGTTGTATAGGGATTAAAAAGCACGCCATCCGCTAAATCTCACCTGGCGAGTCTCCATAGGCTTTGCAGTGCAGCCGCTTTCTCAAAGCGCACTTCTTTCACCTCTCGAAACTGAGAGACGCGGATCACGCGCCGCCGGAACGCTAATCATTATGGAAGCACAGGAGATTTCCGTCTGGGTCTTTCACAATAAGTTCGCGCCCCCAGGGACGCTCGGTCAGGGGCAGGTGCAAAGGGACATCGCGCAGCGAAGCAGCGAACGCATCAATGTCGCGAACACGGATCAAGGCAGACAACAGCTCATCGCGGTCACGGACACCCTCCTTAAACGGACTTTCCGCAACAAGGCGAAGGGAAACCCGAGCGGCATCGCGAAAGACTTCGGCGTAGGTCGGAGGCTCGCCATAGGTAAAATCAACCGCGAACCCCAACACGTCGGTGAAGAAGCGAAGTGTCCGTTCGATATCCGTTGAGAAAATGTGCGGCTGGGCAAACAAGAACTCTCGCTCGCCCTCAGCCATCACATTACCCCGCTAGCTTCTCAGCGTCTTCGTCGCTGAGTTCGAAGTTGGCGGTGACGTTTTGGACGTCGTCGAGATCGTCGAGAGCATCGAAGAGTTTGACCATGCTCTCGGCTTTCGCGGAGCTCACTTCGATCATGTTCTGTGGGCGCCAGGCGAGTTTCGCGCTGGCCGGTTCGCCGTAGGCTTCTTCGAGGGCTTTGCTCACCTCAGAGAAATCCTCCGCCGCGGTGTAAATCGTATGCTGCTCGTCTTCGGAGATGACATCCTCCGCACCCGCCTCAATCGCCGCTTCGAGCACCTCGTCTTCACTGCCGATTTCCGCCTTGTACTGAATTTCTCCAACTCGGTCGAAGCCAAAGCTGACCGAGCCCGTCTCGCCCAGGTTGCCGCCGTTCTTGGAAAAGGTGCTCCGCACCTCAGACGCCGTGCGGTTGCGGTTGTCGGTCAAGGCCTCAACGATGATGCCCACGCCCTCGGGGCCGAACCCCTCATAGCGGATCTCTTCATAGTCATCGCCCTCGCCCGACGAGCCCTTCTTGATCGCCCGCTCAATATTGTCCTTGGGCATCGACTGGCCCTTGGCGTTGGCAACGGCCAGGCGCAGGCGCGGGTTAAAGGCTGGGTCCGGCGCGCCCATCTTGGCGGCCACCGTGATCTCCTTGGACAGGCGCGAGAACAACTTCGACCGCTTGGCGTCTTGGCGCCCTTTGCGGTGCTGAATGTTGGCCCATTTGGAGTGGCCGGCCATGGAGACCTCCTTAAACAGTCGTGATCCGAACCAGGCGTCTAATCCGGGCGGGCCGCGCTGTTAAGGGGCGAAATCAGCGTTTCATGACCGCGCGGACGAGGGTGACGATGATAATCCCCGCTAGCATCAGTAGGTAGAAGCCTAGTGTCTCCAGCAACGTAATCGTTGCGATCCTGTCGAGGCTGAGCTCGATTTTTCGGGACCACAGCTCGAAGGTGAACCGGTCTGAACTGCGTAGGCCACCGAACACAAAGACGGTCACCGCGAACCAGAACAATCCTGTGAGCGCCCGAGCGCCTGCCTCAAAAGGGCCGTCCGTCACGAGGCCTTGAATGACGGCCACCACAGCCAACGGCAGCAACACGGTGAAAGGATCAGACTGTGCTGCCACCCGGAAGGCGGCCATCACTTCGCCGAGAAATCCCTCCATACTCACTTCCCCTGCACCGACGGCAAGGGGTTAAGTTAACGCGCCGTTAACCTTTTGGCGAGCCGGAAAACGCAGCAGCCAGCGCGTCGATAAATGTGCGTACCCGCGCAGGCAGATGCTTGGTGGGCGGCCAAACGGCGTAAAGGGCTGTCCCCGGCCAGGAGACGTCTGGGAACATCTCCACCAGCGCGCCGCTGTCGATATAAGATTGCAGGATGAAACGGGGACATGAATAGACCCCGTGTCCGCGGGAGGCGAGCGCGGCGAGGATGTCACCATTATTTGCGGTCACCTCGCGGGACAGCTGAACCCGCGCGTCCTCACCGGCCTCGTCCAAGTAGTGGAGCATGTCACTGCGCTGGGCGTTCACGTAGATCATCCCCGGCAGGCCTTCGAGCCCGGCGGGCGACACAAACGGGCCGTGCCGGTCGATAAAGTCTTGGGAAGCGCAGGTCGCGGTGTCGATATCAGTGAGCTTCTTCGCGATCAGGGTCGACGCCGTCAGCTCGCCAATCCGCAAAGCGACATCGAACCCCTCGCGCACGAGGTCGACCTGATCATCCCGGAGGTCGAGGTCCAAGGTGACGTCGGGGTGCGCGTCGAGAAATGCACTGACAATATCGGGCAGCGCGCAAAGCCCAAAGCTGAGGGGAGCCGCAACGCGGATCACACCGGCCACGCCAAGGCTCTCGTCCCGCATCTGCTCTTCGAGCGCATCAATTGAACGGAGCAGATCTTTTGACCGCTCAAGGTAGGTCTCACCGGCCGGGGTCAGCACCATCGCCCTTGTCGAGCGGCGCACAAGCTCGATCCCGAGCCGCGCTTCGAGGGCCTTCAGCCTGCGCGATACGGCGGACGGGGCCACACCCAACTCGTGCGCTGCGGCAGAAATCGTTCCGGTTCGGGCCAAAACCTGGAAGGTGGCCATGTCACGCGCTGCATCCATAGGCGATGACTTAGAGCACTGCGGGGCAAAGGCGTAAAAGTTTCAGCGCAGTTGCTTGCGGCGCCCAAGCCCTATCGCGATGAACGCGAGCACAATCGCGACACCCAACAGTGCAAACTTGAGAGGGGTGAGGACGGCTTTCCATTCCAAAACGTCAGCGACCGAGGAAAGCGCGAGCACCTGGACCACGCCCTCGGCGAGATCGGTTGGCACCGCAGCGAGCGCCGGAAGACAGAAGACTGACGGAAGGGAGCGCCGCGTGACCCCCGCCAGCAGCGCGCCGTAGGTGAGCGGATAGGTGACATCCAACGTCGACGTCGTCCATACGTGTACGGAACGCTGGACGTCAGTAATGGCGTTGATATGCGTACGGATCACCTCCGGGTCACGCATCTCATCAATGATCTGAAAATCCCAGATCACCATGATCAGTACAAAGCCCAGCGACTGTGCGACAACCAAACCGAAGAGCGCCCAGAGCATTCTGGGTCTCGATAAAGCGGCAAACATCGCGGCACGCGCTCCGTTAATCCGTGGGCTGAAGGCGGATTTGCTGATCGGGCGGCACCCGGGTCCATTGCTGCGCCCGGCAGAAAACAGCGAGGCATCCCTCGACGCTAATCGTGTCGGCATCACTGCGCGAGAGCGCCGAGCGGTAGGTGCGATCGTTGCGCAGATCGTGGATCTTTCCGCGCCGCCATTTGTCGTCGCTCCGGACGAAGTCTTCGAGCAGCACCTTGCCCAAGATAGTGTCGCTGGTATCGCGGCCCTCGGCCAGGTCTTGCTCGTAGGATGCGTACCAAATGATCTGCCCACGGATGCTGCCATCCGCTGTCTCGGCGATCTCCACATGGGCGCGGCCGTTGCCGGTCTCCCACACCCCAGCCACGTCCAGAGGTCCGGCAAATTGCAGCATCAACGCAGCCAAGATCATGGTGCTCGCCCTTTCTTTTGCGCTGTTCGTTGATACCCAGCACAATTCGCTGGTGCGCCGCTACTCAGGCGTGCGCACGCTGCGCATGATTTGGTCCTCGGGGACCCGCTGCCATTCCATTTTGCGGCAGATGACCGAAACACAGCCCTCAACCCCGAGGCGATCATCGCTGACCCGGTAAATCGCTGAGCGATAGCTTTTGCCATCAGTCGGATCATAGATCTGCCCGCGCCGCCATTTCTCGTTCCCCTCGCGGAACCCGGCGAGGATCGGCAGCCCAAGAAGCTCCCGGTCGCGCAAAGTCTCATCAGGGTTTTTGGTGTCGAGGATAATGTCCTCTTCCCAATCTTCGTACCAAATGATCCGTCCGACGACCGAATCCCCGTCCTCGGTGATCTCCACCTGGCTAAGCTGCCCTTCCGTGTACCACACGCCGGTCACGTTGAGCGGGCTAAGCGCCGCTTCCATCAAGATCATCAGTGTCAGCATTATTGCCCCTTCTCTGGCATTAGTCGTCCGCAAACGGCTCGGCTTGCGAGAGCCGCCCACCAACCCGAAGCGGCTCAGCACGAACCGCAAGACCCGTGCGCGGGTCCGTTTCGACCATAATTCCACACACAGTCGCCGGACCGGCGGCCGGTTGCATCCGGCTGCCGCGCAGCTTGGTCAGAAATGTCGTTACCGGACCAGACTTCTCCATCCCAATAACGCTATCGTAATCACCGCACATCCCTGCGTCCGCTTGGAAGGCCGTACCGCCAGGCAGCACTTGGGTATCGGCGGTTGGGATATGGGTATGGGTGCCAACGACGAGGCTCACCCGCCCATCCAACCAATGACCGACGGAATATTTCTCACTGGTCGCCTCGGCGTGCACATCGACCACGATCGCGTCGACGTCCGCTCCCAGCTGCAGCGTCCCGAGCTCGCGCTCGATCGCGGGCGGCATCGTATCGACCGGCCCCATGAACAGCTGGCCGTGCACTTGCACCACCAACACGCGATAGCCCGCGCTGGTCTCGTACAGGCCTGCGCCGCGGCCAGGGTTGGTGGGCGGGAAATTCGCCGGCCGCAACAACCGGCGTTCGTCGTCGAAGAAACCCAGGTCATCGCGCTGGTCGTAGGCATGGTTGCCGGTGGTGATGCAATCGACTCCCGAGGCGAACAGGTCCTCGGCAATCCCGCGGGTGATGCCAAAACCGCCAGCCGCATTTTCCCCATTGGCGATGACGAAATCGAGCGCCAAGCGCCTCCGCAAGTCAGGCAAGCGTTCGATAACTGCCGATCGCCCCGACCGGCCCATAATGTCTCCAAGAAAGAGAAACCGCACACCGATCTCCTGCCGCCCACCACGCACTACCAGGGTTGCGCGTCCCTGCCCATGGGACAGTTGGCACGCCAACGAACTTGGGCAAGGCGTTTGACGAAGCATCCGCGCTCAAATCGACGCGGTGTGACGCGCATAAGCTGACCTCGCGGTGACCAGCCGTCCAATGAGCCAGGTCGAGATGGCCGCGGGAAAAGCGCAGGATCTGCTGCTCACGCTGTTGGCAGATTAAGCGCCGCGTTTGCTGGCCGTGAACACGAGCTGTGCCGGTTTCCGCATGGCAGCGAGCGCTGCGCGGAGGGTATCAACCGAACCCGGACCATCAGTCACCGCCAACGTCCGGCCGAGCTCACGGGCGTAGTTGGTCCCGTCAACGATCAGCAGTTCCGGCTCAAGGAACGCGATGCGTCCGCCGTCCATCACGAACTGATGCCAGGTCTCCAGCACTTCCCGGCGATATGTTCCGTCTGCGATCAATACATCAGGCGGCGAAGAGCGCCCTTCTTCTTCGGAGATGACCTCAAACTCAAGGGACGCATGCGGAGCACCAATCGCGGCTGCGATGACATCGGTATCAAAGCCGGAGGCGTCGAGGATCATCTGCATCCGCGGGCTGGTCCCGAGTAGGTAGGCATGCAGATCATGCCGCGCCAGGGCCTCTGAAAAACCGTAAACCTCGGCTGTCCGCCGGTTCACGCGCATTTCGAACGCGCGATATGCTGCCGGGCCGACAAGGCTCAGCGCAGCCTCCTCATCCCATAGCCGTGCGAGTTGCTCCCGCCACGGAGCGTAATCGTGGCCATCGTAATCGTCGTGGGTCAGGAACAAACGAAGCGACCCGCCTTGGGTCTCCGTCATGGAGCCGCGGACAATGGAAAAACCCGTCGCTTGCGCAATCCGCTGCAGCACGGCGAGGGTATAAACGGCCTCGGCGCGTGTATGGAAGGTCCCCGCGAGTGACCGGGTCAACGCCAGCGCCGAATATGGTGTCTCGACCACCATCACCCCATCCTTCGCCAGCCAACTCTTGGCACGGAGGAAAAAGGCAAGTGGGTCGTCCATTTCTCCGAGTACGGAAATCGCTGTAATGATATCGAACTTCTTGACGCCCATCCGCTTCAACGCGGCTTGGCCTTCGGGGCTAAGGAAATCTTCCTTGATCCCAACACCCCAGTCTTGCGGCCCCGTTTCAGGCAAGGTGGGATCAAGGCCAATGGGAACGATCCAGCGGGGATAAGCGCCCGCCAAGGTGCCGGCGCCGCACCCGATATCAAGCGCTGTTCCATCGCGCGTCGTCATCATCTCAAGCGTTTGATGCGCCGCAGCCTTAAGCCGGAATTCATCTGTCCAAAGAGGGTCCGACGGAAGGGGAGCAGGGCGCTCTTCATAGACGTCCGCTCGCTGGAGCAAGCCGCACCCTTGGCGTCCGTGCTCATCACCGCAAAACACCCAGTTCACGCCGTCACCCACCTCGAAGGCATGGGTGAGCGTCGTGCCATGGCAGGCGCGGCAGTAGCTTATTGCCGTGACATTTCCCATCAACCACAACCCCAGAAGGACAAACGCAACGCAGGCCCCGATCTCTACGCGTTGGCGGTTAAATGCTCGCTAAGGCTGCCTGTTAAGCATGTTGCGCTGCGGTTGGGATTTGGTGATGTCCGTTCAGAAAATGAAAAAAGCCGCGGCGATTGCTCGCCACGGCCCGTCAGTGTCGCCGTTCATTCCGCACTCTTACTGGCTGTCCAGCAAGAAGGTGTCAGGGGTCAGACCTGAGGCTGCTCAGCACCCTCCCCGCGACCACACACTACAAACGAACGACGGATCACGTGACTCGACATTCGACCACCTCCTTTCAGTTGCTTCTACTATGCATGACGATGGGTACGATTGCCGATAAAGACAAGGGCCTATGTGTCGCGCTTCAGTTGCTTGGGCCACCACGTTGAGGGTCGCTCGCCGGCGGCAAGGGCTGCGCCTGTCCCAGCTCGACTCGCTCGCGCATCTGCTCCTCGTGGAATCCGCGGATGGGATCGACGTTCTCATTGTGCTCCGTGACCTTCAGAACCACAGTGCCTGCCATGAGGTCGTGCAGCGCTTGCTTCTTCGATGTAAAGAACACCAACAGATATCCGATGAATAAGATCAGTGTAGATACGATCTTGCCCACATAACGCAGCGCTGCCTTACCTGGCGTGATCCGTCTGCCTTGGAGGTCCGCAACCTTCAGCCGACAGACCATCTTGCCGACGGTGCCTTGCGCGGGTGAGCTTTCAAGAATGATCGAATACGCCGCGTCGAGAAGAATGGGGATGACCGGCAGCAAAAACGGTAGAAACAGCGCCACCACCGGGGTCAAAAGCCCAATGACGATCGTATCAATCACCGCAGCCAGGAAACGCCACCAAAAACCGCCATACCCATAGCTCTGCTCAACCGATCCTTGCATTCCTGAAATCCTTTCGCCCCTGCCCCGTGAAGACCCAGCCCTAAGTGTTTGCGTATCCTTGCGAAGTGTCAACGATTTGGCCAACGTAAACACCGGCGAAGAGGGGCGGGAACGATGAAAATCCAGGCGGTTGAAAAGCTCAGCGGCGTTCGCGGCATCAACCCGATCCGCTTCTTGGTTCTGGTGCTCGCCTTCGCGGCAATCTCCGGCGTCGTCGCCCTTTCGGTCACGAATACGCAAATGCAACTGGTCGAAGCGCTCCCCGAAGAAACCGTTGCCCGCAATCTATCGCTCAACGACCTGTTGATCGAAGCCGAGCGTCAGCAGCGCCAAATCGGCACCGACGCCTCGATAGCAACCGTCCAGCTTATGACGTCCAGAGATCTCGTCCGCTGCGGTCAAGCACCATCGCTTGTCGATCAAGGCCGCGTCCAGTTGGTCGGGGAAAGCCTTGTGACGGCGATGGGCCTCTCGGCTTCGCCGCTTTTGGGCTTCGTCGGTCTCAATGCTTACCAGCGGTATCAATGCGGCTGGGAGACGTCGGGCGCAGGCGACGACGCCCCCTGGTTTATGGCGGACACAGCCTTCGCAATAATGGCAGCGATGGTTCTTCTGATCGTCTTCAAAGACGTGTTGCTCAGCTGGCTCCCGCCCGCAAAGGCGGCGCTTGATGGGATCGAGCAGCTGATACAGCTCGCGGTGGCACCGGTGACCCTGGGCACGGTTGCAACCATGTTCACCAATGAGACGGGCACGATCTTTGCCGAGGGCGCCGTTGAAGTAGCGGCTCTGCTTGGCGGCGGCGAAGCCGGTCTGTCAGTGATGCACGCAGGGCTTCCTCTCCCGTCAGTCGGCGATATCGGCTCGGTTGGGACGACCATGTTCCTCGGCAACTTTCTCGCGGCGATGGTCGGAACGGCGGTGAGCTCCCTGTTGTTTGTTGCAGGCAGTTTGGTGGCGGGTCTGGTGCTGTTGATGCCCGTGCCCCTACTCGACTCGTTGCTTCGCTCGACCCGCGGTGGAGCAATGGCAGGCATGGCGGGCACGGCAGCGGTTGCTCCAGAACTCTCACTGGTCGTCGCGATCCCGGTCTTCATCCTCGCGATGGCGATCTTCCCCTTCGCGTTGAGGCTTATGGTGTTTGGAACGGTCAATGCACTCGACTTCTTGCCGTTCAACCGCTCCCGCGGGATGGGCAGTGCCAACTTCGTCCGCGCGTTCTCTGGCAAGGCGATGCCTGGCCTACCCAAGCGCACAGCGGGGCGGATCAAGCGCGATGACGACGGAACGCTGCTGTTTGTTTACGCGCCGTTCTACATCTTCCCGCGACGCGCCTACGCGATCGATGAAAGCAACCCAATGACCGTCGTCGAAGGGGTGCTGATGCCCTCCCTCCGCATGGGTTTTCGGGGCACGGGACCAGCGGCATTCCTGCTGCCCGCGCGCTACCGCAAGCACGGGCGCACGATCGCTGAGCGCCTGAAGCTCGCCTTTGCCATCAAAGGGCTCGACGGGACCGTGGCAGACGGCGGGATGCCTCCGCCGACGCCAGCCTAGAAGCCGCGACAAACAGAAACGCGATCTTTAGCCTTTCCCGCTAAGGTTGAGCACTCGTCTTGACTGCACGGAGGTGCCATGGCGCATGTTCACACCCTTGGGCTACAACTTTGCGCAGCCGCGTGGTGCCTGGCGCTGGCCCTGCCGTTCGCGAGACCGCAGGACGACCATGCCGTCGCCGTCGTCTTCCCCCCATGGTTCGATCGCGCGGCGCAAGCTGAGGCCGTCGCCGCGTCGGGCCTGTACGTGGCATCCCGGCAGAGCCCCTGGGTGCTCGTCGGTTTCAACCCTGAGGATGAAGCAAGCCGCCAACCTGTGAAGGTCAAAGGCGCGATCACTCTCATCAGCCAAAAGAATTTCACCCTTTGCAACCCCGGCTCGTCGCTGGCGGCAGGCCCTTCGCAAGTGGAAGCTCTCTAACAATGGAACAAAGCGCTAGCATTGACCGACTGCGAGCCACCGCCGCCAAAATCTCCGTAGGCGTTCTTTTTAGCTACGTCATCCTCTTGGGCGGAGTGGCCGTGATCGTGGCACCGGAAGCGCTGATCCAATCCGTTGTCATCCTAACGCTCAACGCCGCTGGTTGTGCTTTGACTTGGCGCGCGCAACCGAACGCGAGCCTCACCCGGATCGTCCTTTGCGTCGGGTTGATCGTTGGACCAATCGTCAGCCTAGGGATCTTCTCCGGTCACCCTTGGCAGCTTGATTTGCATATGGGGTTCTTCGCAGCGCTCGCAATGAGTGCCTTGTTTTGCGATTGGCGCGGCGTCATCGCAGCGGCTGCGGCCACCGCGGTTCACCACCTCGCCCTCAATTTTCTCGTGCCCGCCTTGTTGTTCCCCGGTGGCACCGACCTTCTAAGAGTCATGCTCCATGCCTTGGTCGTTGTCGCAGAAACCGGTGGACTGCTCTGGCTGACCCATGCGCTCGGCCGCGCCCTCGACCTCTCCGATCAAAAGATCCGCGAGGCGGACGAGCAGTCCGCGCGCATCGAGCAGCTCAGCGCAGAGCGCATAGAAGCTGCAGAGCAACAACGCCGCGCCGAGGAAGAACGCCTACGGATCGAAGCGGCAGCCGAAGCCGAAGAGCGCGAACGCCAGCAACAGCTTGAGGCCGAGCGCTTGCGCGCTGAGACCGAGGCGCAGCAGCGCTCACGCGACGAAAAAGAGCGTCAAGCGACGCTGCGCCGCGATGCGGAACGCCGCGAGCAAGAGGCCGCCGAAGCCCAGCGCCGCGCTATGATCTTAAAACTCAGTACGGTGATCGGTGACGTTGTCGTCGCCGCCCAAGCCGGTGACTTCACCAAGACCGTGCCCGAAGACTTTGACGACCCAGAGCTCAACACACTCGCAAGCAACTTCAACAGGCTGATCGCTACCGTCAAAACTGGCCTCGACGAGACGATCACCGTTCTCCGCGCCGTGCGCAATAGCGACCTGACCCGGCATGTAGAGGGTTCCTACCAGGGCGTGTTCGCAGAGCTGCAACAGGGGGTGAATGGATCAACCGAAAGCCTCGCCAACATCTTGAGCAATTTGCGGCATTCCTCGACCCAGGTTGCAGGGTCTCTGGAGCAGTTGCTGGGCGGGGTGAACACACTCGCAACGAAGGCATCGAACCAAGCCGCAACGCTTGAAGAAACGACGGCAACGCTCAAACTCTTCTCTACCGGGATCACCGAGACAGCCCAGTATACGGAGGATATGCGGAACAACGCCCGAGAAACCCAGGCAAAGGCTGAAAAGAGCGGCGCGGTAATGCAGCAGGCCAACGAAGCGATGGATCAAGTTGCCGCCTCGTCCGCAAAAATGAGCGAGATTACCGAGGTCATCGAGTCGATCGCCTTCCAGACCAACCTCTTGGCCTTGAACGCCGGTGTTGAGGCAGCGCGGGCCGGCGACGCAGGGCGCGGCTTCGCAGTGGTGGCATCGGAGGTGCGCAACCTTGCTCAGTCCACTGCCGATGCGTCCAAAGAAGTCGGCCAGCTCCTCTCCCAATCGCGCGAACAGATCAAAGGCGGCGTGGAGCTCGTCACCACGGCGGCCTCGGATATCAAAGGCATCATCGAGGAGGTCTCGGAAATCGTCTCGGCCATCGACCGCATTTCACAGTCAGCGCAAGAGCAAAACGCCACGATCAGCGAAATCAACGCGGCGATGGTGAGCCTCGACGAAGTCACCCAGGCCAACGCGATGCTCGCCGAGCAAAACACCTCCGCGATCGCCAACACCAAGGCTGTCTTTAGCCAGGTCGACGAAATTGTTGATCGTTTCCAGCTGAGGGATGGTGTGGTAACGACCTCAGTCGCCGCCTAATTGGTCTGCGCACAGCGCGCGGCTTCCTTTCCCGGCGGCGCCCGCTAGAAGACGGGCATGACAACGCGCCCCAGAACAGCTGTGATCCCCGTTGCCGGTTTCGGCACCCGGGTGCTGCCCGCCTCGAAAGCTATCCCTAAAGAGCTCCTGACGGTCGTTGATCGGCCCTTGATCCACTACATCATGGAAGAGGCGCTGGAGGCAGGGATCGAGCATCTCTGCTTTGTCACAGGGCGCGGCAAGGCGGCCATCGAAGACTATTTCGATCACCAATACGAACTCGAAGAAACGCTTAAAAAGAAAAACAAAACGGCGATCCTCGACGCTGTCCAAGAAAGTGTCCTCACCGCTGGCCGGACCAGCTTTACGCGCCAACAGGCCGCCCTCGGCCTAGGCCACGCCGTCTGGTGCGCGCGGGATATCGTCGGCCACGAGCCCTTCGCGGTGCTCCTCCCCGACGTGATCATCAAGGGCAAACCAAAGTGCCTGAAAGAGATGATGGACCGCTACGAAGACGGCGCCAACCTCATCGCCGTTGAAGAAGTGCCCAACGAGGAAACCAACAAATACGGCATCATCGCGCCTAAGGGTGACTGGTCAAACGGCGCGGTGGAGATGTCGGGCATGGTGGAGAAGCCTGACCCCGCCAAGGCACCTTCGAACTACTCGATCACCGGCCGGTATATTCTGCAGCCGGAGATTTTTGCGCTGCTGGAAAGCCAAGAACCCGGCGCTGGCAACGAAGTTCAGCTTACGGACTCGATGGCCAAGCTCCTGGACAAGCAAAAGTTCCTGGCCACCACCTTCACCGGCGAAAGCCACGATTGCGGCTCAATCGAAGGCTTCTTGAAGGCCAACATCGCCTTCGGCCTCGACCACCCCGACCACGGCCCGGCGATCAAAGCCTACTTGAGCGACAGGTCCTGAAGCGGCCGACCGACGTGACGCCGCAGGTTCTTAACCGCCGGTCCGCTCCATAGCGCGCTGAAAAGCTGGCCGCGCTGTGCAACGTTCAGTGTACGCCTTAAGGGTGGGCGAGTCGCCGAGCAGCTCCAGCCGATCGGCCATATGGGCGATGTAGCCCCAACCGATATCGGGTAGAGTTAGCGCATCACCGAGGATATAATCCTGCGCAGCAAGCTGGTCCCGCATGAAGTTCAGGTGCAACTGCACCTCGGCCTCAGCAAACATCGAGATCAGCATCGGCTTCGGCTCCGCCTCGCGCGAAAGAAGCAGCTTCATCAGCATCGGGACAAACGCTGAACCTTCCGGGTAGAGAAGAAGCTGCAGCCACTTCGCCCGCGCAGTACTCTCCGTTGGCGGAGCAAGCGGGCTGTCCACCCCGCGGGTCTCCACCAAATGGAGGCCAATCGCCGTGCTCTCGGCCATCGTCACCCCGTCAATTTCAAGCACCGGAGATTTTCCTAAAGGGTGCGCAGCCTTCAGCGTGTCCGGCGCGCGGCCCATCTCATTGCGGTCATAGATCTCGAGTTCGTAATCGAGGCCCAGTTCTTCCAGCAGCCAAACCGTAAAAACCGACCGGCCAACGCGGAGGTGATGAACTCTGATGGTCATAGCGATGTCTCCTGTTGCTGGCCGCCTAGCAGGATGCACGCTGCGCGTCAGCCTCAGAACCGGCTGGATAGACTGACGACGCCGATCCCTTGGGTCTCGCCAAACGTCTCAAACGTCTCTGAACGGTACATGTAGGCGATGCCCAGGCGGCTATCGCCTCCAAAGGGAAGGACAAAACCTCCCTGCACGTCATAAACGAAGGGCTCAGAGTGTTGCTCGACGATTTCGTCTTCGCCAAAGCGGCCATCGAGCCAAACCTTATGCGCCACGCCGCGGCCCACCACACCGAGGAAGGCATAACGCGCCCGCGGACCCGCGCCGCTCGGCTCATGCCAGGCAATGCCGCCGCCCGAAGGCTCCAGCCGGGGCTCGCCCAGAGGCCGGTCGAGGTTCCGGCCGAGGCGGAGCGTGACGCCCGCCTCCGCCGCGATCAAAGCGTTGCCCAATGATGCGCCCACGGATGGAACAACATCAAACACCAGCGCGCCAGCGTCGCCGCCAAGGCCTGTCCACCGACGCTCAAAGCCAATTTGTCCGAAAACCGCATTGCCAATTTGATTATCCCAACCCCGCCCTTCGCGTTGACCAATCAGGTCATGGACGAAGTTCTGAACTTCTTCCCCTTGCGCCTGGGGTCCCACCACACCGATTTGTACACTGATGATATCGATCGGTTTGCCGGTGCCGTAATCAAACGCGAGCTTGCCCTCGCCGAGCAACAGTGATGCGTACGGGTGCTCCTCCGGCAAAGGGCGCAGGGCAAAATCGAATTGCGGGGTGTAGAACTGCTGCGCGACGCCAAGCTGAAGATACGTCGTCCGCTTCGGCCGCTCGCCCAAGCGCGCCGTCCGGCTCACCTGCCAACCGCCCGAATAGTTCTTATCCGAGCCGCCTGCCCAATCGTTCTCCAGCGTGAAATTCCACACGGCGGTCGGCTGGCCGTCGTCGGCCCAAGCACCACCGCTCGCGGTCAAAGTGCCGAGACTGACGGCCCCCAGTGCAGCAAGCATCCTCATGCCTTCGTCCCCCAGACGTGCACGCAAGGCGTACCATACGAGTGTATCACTTGTCATAATTGCAGGCATAACGCGCGCGCAGCTTGGCCCGATTGACCCTCCGCGCCACGCGCCCTAGGCCGCGGGGTATGTCTGAGACCATCGAACGCAAGTCGTCTTTCACCTACGAAGAGCTGCTGGAATGCGGTCAGCACGGCCTTCGCGGCCCTGGCACGGCGCAGCTTCCGGTACCGCCGATGCTGATGGCGGACCGGGTCACGCATATCGCCGCTGAGGGCGGGCACTACGGCAAAGGCCAGGTGGTCGCTGAGCTCGATATCAAGCCAGACCTTTGGTTCTTCGGGTGCCACTTCCCTGGCGACCCGGTGATGCCCGGCTGCCTGGGCCTCGACGCCCTGTGGCAGCTGACAGGCTTTTTCTTGACCTGGGGCGGTAGTCCTGGGCACGGTCGGGCGCTGGGCGCAGGCCAGGTGAAGTTCTCGGGCCAAGTCCGTCCGGACAACAAACTTGTCCGCTACGAGATCGATATCCGTAAGGCGATGCGGGGCCGTTTGGTCCTCGCCATTGCGGACGGTAAGGTCTTTGTCGACGACAACCAGATTTACGAGGCCAAAGACCTGCGGGTTGGCCTTTTCCCGATGGAACAGCTATCGGGCAGTGTTCTTGGTTAACACCTTACGCCGTCGGTGCCACCGTTTGGCCAAGAAGGCTGGGCACAACCAGCCCGTCTACAGGTAGAAGAGGACTAGGGAGCCGCATATGCGCCGCGTTGTGATCACAGGGATGGGCATCGTCTCATCGATTGGCAGCACTCTCGACGAAGTGACAAAAAGCCTGCGGGAAGGGATCTCCGGGATCTCCTTTTCCGAGCAAATGGCAGAGTACGGCTTCCGCTCAAAGGTTTGGGGCAAACCGAACCTCAACGTCGAAGACGTGCTCGACAAGAAGACCCGCCGGTTCATGGGCGAAGGCGCAGCCTGGAACTACATCGCCATGCGCGACGCCATCGAGGACGCCGGACTGACCGAAGCGGAGGTCAGCGATGAGATGACGGGCATCGTGATGGGCTCCGGCGGCCCGTCGACGCCAGCGATCGTCGCGGCGGCCGATAAGAACCGCGACACGGGCTCAACCCGTCGGATCCCGCCGACCTTCGTGCCGAAAGCGATGTCGTCCACGAACTCGGCCTGCTTGGCGGTGCCGTTCAAGATCAAAGGCCTCAACTACTCGATCAGCTCAGCCTGCGCGACGTCGGTCCACTGCATTGGCCACGCCTACGAGCAGGTGGCGATGGGCAAGCAAGACGTGATCTTCGCTGGCGGCGGCGAGGAGCTCGATTGGACCCTGTGCAACATGTTCGATGCCATGGGCGCGATGTCTTCCGACTATAACGACACCCCGAACCTTGCGAGCCGCGCCTATGACGCCGCCCGCGACGGGTTCGTCATCGCAGGCGGCGCTGCCACAGTGGTCGTCGAAGCGCTCGAGCGGGCGGTAGCAAGGGGCGCGAAGATCTGGGGTGAGATCGTTGGCTATGCCGCGAACTCCGACGGCTACGACATGGTCGCGCCCTCGGGCGAGGGCGCTGTGCGCTGCATGCGCCGAGCGCTCGACGGTGTTTCCCAGCGGATTGGCTACATCAACACCCACGGCACCTCGACCCCGGTCGGCGACACCCGCGAAGCCGCCGCGATCCAAGAGGTGTTTGGCGACGCTATCCCGCCCTTCGCCTCGACGAAATCCCTCACCGGCCACTCCCTCGGCGCGGTAGGCGCGCAGGAGCTGATCTTCAGCCTGCTGCAGATGAAAGAGCGTTTCCTCGCCGCCTCGGCCAACATCCAAGAGCTCGGTGATGAGTTTAAAGACCTGCCGGTGATCCGGGACCTGCGCGAAGGTGTCGATCTGGATGCGATCCTGACCAACAGCTTTGGCTTTGGCGGCACCAACGCCTCGCTGATCGCGGCAAAGTATCAAGACTGATCCGCCGCTGGTGGCTGCGTGAATCTCAACCAAGTCACCGTCAACGTGACTGATATGGACGCAGCGATCGCGTTCTACGAAACGCTTGGGTTGCGGCTCATCGTGCACACCCACGAACGTTATGCCCGCTTTGAGTGCCCTCAAGGGGACGCGACCTTCTCGTTGCACCTCAGCCCGCAGCCAACAGAAAACGGCCCGGTCATCTATTTCGAATGCGCCGACGTCGATGCGGAGATCGAGCGCATTACAGCGCTTGGCCTCGCGGTCGAGCAGCAGCCGAAGGAGCAGCCCTGGCTGTGGCGAGAAGCTTATTTGCGGGACCCCTCAGGCAACCGAATCTGTTTGTATCACGCTGGACCGGCCCGCCGCTTTCCGCCCTGGCGCACGTCGGACACCTGATCACGTTTCGTTGTTCGGGCGGTTATGCCCCGAGGTCGGGGTTAACGTCTGAGAACCAGTTCAGGCTAAACTGGATCGATGTCCGTCTCCGTTGATCCTATCCCTTCCGCCCTCGCCGCGCGCCCTCTTGAGGAGCCGGTCGTCAGCGCGTCTGGCCTAAAGTTCCTCACAGAACGCCGGGTGCTGATCAACGAAGCCCATGCGCGGCCCCCGGTGAATGTCCCCCTTAATTCAGGGGTGACCCGCCTCACGCTCACCGCGCCGTCGGGTCCAAACGGGGAGGACCTTGCTTTTCTTCACTTGCAAAGGATGTGTGCGGAGACGTCCAACGCTGTCCCCGCCGAGCAATCGAAGCACCACGTATTCGACGCAGGCTCGCTGCGCGTCATTTGGGAGCGGCACACGGAATTTTACTCGCTGACGTTCATTCGATCGGGGATCGACGATTACACGTTTCAAGAGACAGCGTTAAGCAGTGTACCGAAGGAATGGCTTACGAGCCAGCCGGGAGAAATCCTTTCGGCGACCCACGTGCTGAGCCTCCCAAGCACCGTTTACGAGAACCCTTTCGAGATCGCTGCGAAGACCTTCGGCCGTGATGACTTCCCGGCCTCCCGCACGGGTAAGGTGCCGATGACCATGGCCACGGACTTTCGGACCCATGCGGACGGCTTCCTCCGTATCTTGATCTTCGACCAAGGCAATGGGGATGCCTACCGTGGACGGATGGTGCAGCGCCTGCTTGAGATGGACGCCTATCGCCTCGCGGCCCTCATGGCTCTGCCCGTCGCGCGCTACCTGTCCGAAGAGCTTGGCAAGCTTGAACAAGAACTTGAAACGATCCTCAGCAAGCTCGCCGGGACGATGGAGATGCAAAGCGATCGCGCGCTCCTGGCTGATCTCAGCTTAGTGGCCGCGCGGATCGAAGCGCTTGAGCAAGAAACCGGTTTCCGGATGTCGGCAAGCGCTGCTTACTACGAAGTGGTCCGTGAGCGGATTGTACGCCTCCGCGAAGAGCGCACAGATAGCCGCCAGCGGATTGGCACCTTCATGGAGCGGCGGCTCGGCCCTGCTATGCGGACTTGCCAGGCAACCGAGCAGCGTCTCCAAAAGCTCGCGACCAGGGTCAGCCGCGCCTCGCAACTCCTCCGCACACGGGTGAACGTCGCGGTGGAGGAAGGCAACGCCCGCCTCCTCGAAAGCCTCAACAAGCGCTCGGAAACGCAGCTTCGCTTGCAAGAAACGGTCGAGGGCCTGTCCGTTGTGGCGCTCACCTACTACGCCGTCGGCCTCGTCTCCTACGTTGCCGGAGCGGCCGTGGATGCGGGCATCGCGGTCCCCAAGAACCTCATCGTCGGCCTGTCGGTACCGATCATCGCGAGCATGACCCTCTTGACGATGCGCCGGATGCGCCAACGGCTCCATAAGGACAGCGGCCTCTAACGTCGGGGCAACCTCGCCGCGTTTGCGCTTGGACAGCGGCGCTCAACCCGGCTAGCGGAGGCGCTGGAAATAAGGAGCGCACCCATGGCTGAAGAGACCACCTACCCCGCTGGCGACCTGATGAAGGGCAAGCGCGTCGTCATCATGGGCGTCGCCAACAAGAACTCGATCGCCTGGTCCATCGCCCAGCAGCTCGCCGCCCAAGGGGCAGAGCTCGCCTTCACCTACATCGAAGCGATGGAAAAGCGCGTCCGCCCCCTCGCCGAGGAGCTGGGCGTGAAGCTGATGATCCATTGCGATGTCACCTCAGACGAGAGCATGGAAGCGGCCTTCGCCGAGATCGGCGGCGCCTGGGGATCGCTTGATGGCCTGGTCCACGCCATCGCCTTTTCGGACAAGGAAGAGCTGAAAGGCAGCTTCGTTGAGAACACGACCCGCGCGAACTTTGCTCGGTCGATGGACATTTCCGCGTTCAGCTTTGTCGATGCCGCCCGCCGCGCCGCGCCGATGATGAGCCCCGGCGGATCGCTCGTGACCCTCACCTATCTCGGTTCAGAGCGCGTGATCCCCAGCTACAACGTGATGGGCGTGGCGAAAGCGGCCCTAGAAGCTTCCACCCGCTACATCGCGCGAGACCTAGGGCCGAAGGGCATTCGCGTGAACGCCATTTCTGCCGGCGCGATCAAGACCCTGTCCCTTGGCGGCATCGCCGGTGGCCGGTCGCTCCTGTCCGAAGGCCGCAAGTGGGCACCCCTGCGGGAAGACACCGATCCCGCTGGCGTTGCAGGCTGCGCCCTCTACCTGATGTCCGAGCTCGGCAAGTCCATCACCGGCGAGGTGCTGCACGTCGATGCAGGCTTCCACATTGTTGGCTTCCCCGACGAGGACGCCCAGGACTAGCGCCAAAGCTTCAACCTTTTTTCGCAGATCCGTGCGAAGCTTCTCGCTCGGATCCGGGCAGGCTGACGATGATCATCTCGCACAAATACAAGTTCATCTTCATCAAAACGCGGAAAACGGCGGGCACCAGCATGGAACTCGCCATCGGCCCGATGTGCGGTGCGGACGACGTCGTCACCTATCTCGGCGGACACGACGACATCAAAGAGGCCGTCGGATGGTCAGGGGCCCAGCACCACAAAATCCCGGTGACGCGTTGGACACCGCGGGACGTTGCGAAGATCCCTCTTCAAGGCAAGCTCCCCGATTTTCACAGCCACAGCCCGGCGAGTTTCGTCCGTGATCACATCGATCCCGAGGTGTGGAACAGCTATTACAAGATCTGCTTTGAGCGCCACCCGCTCGACCGCATCGTCAGCCAGTACTTTTGGAACACGCGGGAGACCGGGCTCACCGTTGATCAGTACCTTGATCAAGCTGAGGACTGGCGCCTGTCGAACTGGGACATGTACGCCTGGCGCGGCCGCGTGATCGTCGATCACGTCGCCCGGTTTGAGAATATCCAGGAGGAGCTTGACGCGTTCGCCGACAAAGTCGGCCTTCCGGATCGCATCGAACTGCCCCGGGCGAAGGGCGAGCATCGTCCTAAGAAGAAAACGACGCCCCAAGACGTTCTGTCATCGGAGCAGATCGAACGGATCGCCATCACCTGCGCCCGCGAAGCCCGCGCCTTCGGCTACACGATCTAAACCGCGACCCGGGCGAGGACAACGCCAGCAACGACCAACTGGATCATATTGATCACCACTGTCGCCCGGTGGCCGTTCTTGAACTTCTTCGCAGCCTCCTGGTCGCCTTCATCCATCTCTAAGTCGCGCCAAGCGTTGATCTTCGGCACCATAACCTCGCGGACATAGAGCGTAGACAGACTAATCGCGCCAAGGCCCAACGCCTGCGCAGGCTGGCCCCAACTGGCGAACGCCGCGATCCCCGCTGTGATGATCAGAAACAAGTAATAGCGCGGGAAAAGCGACCGGAGGAACAAGCTCGCTTGATCCCCGTCGAGCACGCGAAAGACCAGAGGCGCCACCACAGACGGGAAGAAGACGATGCTGCCGAAAACGCATGCAGTCAGCAGGTTACGGATAATCTCTTGTGTCAGTTCCACGCTTTAGGTCTCCCGTGCGATGGCGAAGGGGCTGAAGGCTTGGCAAACCGGCATCACCTCGACCCGATTGATATTGATATGTGGCGGCAATGCGAGGATGTCGCCGATGACCCGGGCGATGTCCTCTCCGGTCAAATTGTCCGTACCGCGATAAATATCGGCCGCCTTAGTGCGATCGCCGTGCAGGCGGACCTCAGAAAACTCCGTCTCCGTCAAACCGGGCTCGACAGACGTCACCCGAACCCGCGAACCAATCAGATCCGCGCGCAAGTTCAGCGAGAACTGCGTGACAAAAGCCTTCGTCGCGCCATAAACGTTGCCGCCGGGATAAGGATACGATCCCGCTACGGATGAAATGTTGATGACGTCCGCCCGCTCTAATGGCTTCATACGCGGCAGCAGTGCGCGGGTCAGGTGCACCAGGCCGCGGACATTGGTGTCGATCATCCGGTCCCAATCCTCCAGCTGCGCCTCGTCCGCACCGCTCACCCCAAGCGCCAGCCCGGCATTGTTGACGAGCTCGTCTGGGGTTTCTTCGAGCGCGTCGGCAAAGGCTTTGACTGATGCCGTCTCGGTCATATCGAGAACCGCCGTCGTACAGCGCTCGCCCAATTCCGCCCGCAACGCGTCAAGCCGATCGCCCCGCCGACCCGTAGCGATTACCCGCGCACCGCCGCCCACCAGGCGGATCGCCGTCGCCTTCCCGATCCCCGACGTCGCGCCAGTCACAAGGGCCAATCGCCCTGCAAACGGCCCACTCATTGCGAGAAATCCTCACCATCAAGGGTTGTAATGTCACGTTCTGGTGTCAATCTGTTAACCATGACCGTCCTCATGCGCATCCTGTTGTTCTTTCCGCGCCTTATCGGGCGTCTCTTCGGCCGGACCACGGCTGTGCGCAAGGCGACAGGAAACCTCGTTGCGGAAGCTGTCGATCGCGGGGAAGGCTCGCGGCCCCGCGCGGTGGAACTCACACCCCACCGGCCTTACACATTCTTTTTCAGAGAGATCGGCCGCCCAAGGCTCGAGGTGGTGTCCGCCTCCAACTTCGATTTGGAAGCCGCCACCGAAATGGTCAAAGGCGCCGAGACCTATTTCCGCGAGCCCTTCTCGCTCTTCCCCTCCGGCGCCCTGTTCTACGAAGAAGTCGAGCGGGCCGAGCTGGAAGCGTCCCTCGGCTACGGCACCGACAGCGAGGACAGTGATTTCGTCGCGTGGTCGACCGAATTCCGCAAAGTTCTCAACGACAACGCCCGCCGCTTGCTGCTTTGGTATACCCCCGTGATCGCCTTCATCGCCGCGATCATCGCCCTGGGCGTCCAGAACCTGCTCAGCTCCGAACCCGTGACCATTCCGCTCGTCGGTGAGCGATCAGCGGACGTTCTGGCCTGGCCTATCGGCGCGCTGATCGGCGTCATCATTCTGATGCTGATTTATCAGTGGCCGTACAAATTCGCCCAGCAGCGCAACCTGCTCGGCTTCGACAACACCATCACCAGCCGGTTTTCCCAGCTCAATCAGAACTTCCAAGTCGCCAAACGCCAGGCCCTGAACGTTGAGCGCAACAAGCGCATGAACCAGGTCGAGGAACTGAAAGAAGAAGCCGCGATCTGGACCCTCGCCTACCACTGGTTGGCGCAGCGGCTCCTGCTTTCAGAGCGTCTCGTCCGCAACCAGATGTATCAAGTGAACCGGAATGCCGGCCTGTACCTCGCGGGCGGGTTCATCCTAACGTCGGCGATCTTGGCAGTCGGCGCGATCTTCTCCGCCAACCTATTCCCCGAACGCGCAGCGGAGGAGTTCACCCTGGCGGTTGGGTCCGGCCTCGTGTTCACGTTTTCCAGCTACTTCGCAGCGATGGGCGGCGTCGCCAACGAAACCCGCCGCATCCTGCAAGACAACGAATGGTTCCGGTTCGAGCGGATCGAACTCGACCGCGCGATCGCCGAGCATGTCGGTGAAGACAAACTCCAGATCATCACCTTCCGCGACCGCAACCGCCTCGAATAAGGCACTGCGTGCCGGCGTTTTTTGGGCGCATCGTGGATAAGTCAGTCCGCTGAGAGTTCGATCAGCTGGGCGCCCTTCGCTGCGCTATCGCCTTGAGCGAAGTGGACCGCGGTGACTTCCCCGGCATGGGGCGCCTTGATCACCGTCTCCATCTTCATCGCTTCAAGCGTCACCAAGACATCGCCAGCGGCAACCCGGTCACCCACAGCAACCTTCACCCCCGTCACCGTCGCAGGCATCGGCGCCGACAAAGCCGCCGCATCAGCATCCCCCGCCCCAGCCCCCGCGAAGGGGTCGTAGCGGTTGACATACACAGCTCCATGATCCGTAAGCAGAACAACGCCGCCCTCGCCATCATCGTCGAGGCAGCCCGCACGCAGATCAAGTTTCTGATCGCCGAGGCTCAAGAGCAACCCGCCGCTCGCGCTCGGATCCACAGAAAACGTATACTCAGTTTCATCAATCAGAGCGCGGACCGCACCGCCGTCTGACCGGAGCGCAACAGGAACACGCTCCCCCGCACGTTCCAGCATCGCCATCGCCAGGGACGGCCCGTTCAACCGAAAGCCGAATGTCGTACCGAAATCTTCAATGCCGTCAAATTCTTCGTCGATCTGAAGCAGCACCGCGGCAGCAACAAGTTCGATGTCGGTTGGCTCACGCCGCGCAGAGAACTCGGGCCTCTCGGTCAAAAACTTCGTGGTCGGAGGAGCCGTGACGAAGATCTCATCCTGCAAGATACGGACGAGTTGATCACGGTTTGAGCCAAGGCCTCGGATCTCAAGGTTAGCAAGCCCTTCCGCGAGGGCGAGACACGCTTCTTCTCGCTCGGGCCGCCAAGCGATAACTTTCGCCACCATCGGGTCATAGAACGGTGTGATCTCGCCAGGCGCCTCGACGCCCGTATCAACGCGAAGATCAAAACTCTCTTTAAACGGATCAAAAGCGAGAAGCCGCCCAGTCTGCGGCAGGTACCCGTCGTAAGGGTCCTCCGCATAAAGACGGGCTTCAACAGCATGGCCCGTCACCGTGATCTCGTCTTGCGCGAGGGGGAGCGGTTCCCCGGCGGCCACGCGGAGTTGCCACTCAACGAGGTCCAGGCCCGTGATTTCCTCCGTGACCGGATGCTCGACCTGCAGCCTGGTGTTCATCTCCATGAAGTAGACGCCGTCGGCGCCATCGTAGAGGAACTCCACCGTACCCGCACCGACGTAGTCGACCTTCTTCGCGGCATCCACCGCCGCTTGGTGAAGGGAAGCGCGGGTCGCATCAGGAATGTTCGGCGCCGGGGCCTCTTCGATGACCTTCTGATACCGTCTTTGTACAGAACAGTCACGCTCGAAGAGATGCACAACATTGCCGTGGCTATCGCCAAAGACTTGCACCTCAACGTGCCGAGGCGCGGCGAGGAACTTCTCAACGATGAAGCGATCATCACCGAAGGCCGACATCGCCTCGCGTTTCGCACTCTCTAGCTCGCCCTCTAGGTCCTCCGCGCGCTCAACGATCCGCATACCCTTGCCGCCGCCACCCGCAGCCGCCTTAAGCAAGACAGGAAAGCCGATCCGGTCTGCTTCTGCCTTGAAAACGCTGAGACTTTGGTCCTCGCCCTGGTAGCCAGGCAGCATCGGCACACCCGCTTCCGCCATTAGCTGCTTCGCCCGCGCCTTCGAGCCCATCGCTTCGATCGTATGCGGACGAGGCCCGATAAAGGCGATGCCCGCCTCCTCGCAAGCACGGGAGAACCCAGCGTTCTCCGACAAAAAACCATAGCCCGGATGAATGGCCTCAGCACCCGTTGCTTTAGCGACTTCGATGATTTTATCCGCAAGCAGATAGCTTTCCGCAGCAGGCGGAGGACCCAGCCGATGCGCCTCGTCGGCCATCCGCACGTGAAGCGCATGGGCGTCAGCATCGGAATAGACCGCCACCGTACGGATACCCATCCGCCGGGCAGTCTTGATGACACGGCACGCAATCTCGCCCCGGTTGGCGATGAGGATCTTCTTCAGCATACCGAACCACTAATATTGGAAAACGAAAGCATACCAATTTCCTTGAATTCTACACCACGCCTCGACCCATTCATCCGTATGCGCTTTAAGAAAGTTTGAGATCCGATAGTCGCATTGATCAAACACTTCGCTCGCTTGCGTGGACGCGGACATAGTGGGACGGCCGCGCGCGAAATGAAGAGCGACATAAGTCTGTGTGCCGCCGAATTCAGCGCTATCGATGTCCACCATAATTCGGTCGGTGCCCTCAACTTTCTGAAAAAGAACCAGATCTACGCTCGACACCTTCGCTTGAAGCGCTTCAAAACTCCGATCGAGCGCAGCGAGGCGCTGATTATCAAAATTGGCCGGCGACCGAAAATTCCCTTCAGGCGCCGACGCAATGAGGGCTTCGAGTGCCCTAAAGCTGTCCGGGGACTGAAAGTACGCGGCTTCAGCATCGAAGACAGTCGGGCGCTCGGTGCACGACGCGGTGACCAGGACTGCTAAGATACCAAATACCGCTGACCTTACGTTCATCAGCCTACATCCTAAAGACGCCGAAGCGTGTGTCTTCGATCGGCGCATTCAGCGCGGCACGAAGGGAAAGCGCCACCACTTTGCGGGTGTCGGCGGGGTCGATGATCCCGTCATCCCACAAGCGCGCGGTGGAATAGTAGGGCGAGCCCTGCTCCTCAAACTGGTCTTCGATAGGCTGTTTAAACGCCGCGCGCTCTTCGTCCGTCCACGTCTGACCTTTCGCCGCCATCGCGTCCTCGCGCACCGTCGCCAGCACGTTGGCCGCCGCTGAGCCGCCCATCACTGAGATCCGCGCATTCGGCCACATGTAGAGGAACCGCGGCTGATATGCGCGACCGCACATGCCGTAGTTCCCCGCCCCGTAGGAGCCGCCAACGATGACCGTCACCTTCGGAACATTCGCACACGACACGGCCGTCACCATCTTCGCGCCATGCTTGGCAATTCCTCCGTGCTCGGCGTCTTTGCCCACCATGAACCCGGTGATGTTCTGCAAGAACAAGAGCGGGATCTTTCGTGCACAGCAAAGCTCGATGAAATGCGCGCCCTTCTGCGCGCTCTCCGCGAACAGAACACCGTTGTTGCCCAGGATCCCCACCGGCAGACCCTCAATCTCGGCAAAACCGCAGACGAGCGTTTCGCCGTACCGTGCCTTGAACTCCGTGAACCGTGAGCCATCGACGATCCGTGCAATGATCTCTTTCACATCGAAAGGCTTGCGCAGATCCGTCTCCGCACATCCGCGCAGCTCAAAGTCGGGATAGAGCGGCTCATCAAACGCCGTCTCGAAGCCCTCTTGCCCAGGCAACTTGGCGACAATCTCCCGAGCGATCGCGAGCGCATGGGCATCGTTGTCGGCCAAGTGGTCGGAGACGCCGGATATCCGCGTGTGCACATCACCGCCGCCCAATTCCTCCGCACTCACCACTTCCGACGTAGCGGCCTTCACCAGCGGCGGCCCGGCGAGAAAGATCGTCCCCTGCTCCTTCACAATCACCGTCTCGTCCGACATCGCTGGGACATAGGCACCGCCAGCCGTCGACGATCCGTGCACGACAGAGATCTGCGGAATCCCCTTCGCGCTCATCCGCGCCTGGTTGTAAAAGATGCGCCCGAAATCATCCTTATCCGGAAAGACTTCATCCTGCATCGGCAAGAATGCGCCGCCGGATTCCACCAAGTAAACGCACGGCAGATGGTTCTCTTCGGCGATCTCCTGCGCACGCAAATGCTTTTTCACCGTCATCGGATGATAGGTGCCGCCTTTCACCGTGGGGTCGTTCGCAGCGATCAAGCACTGGCGACCCTCCACCGCGCCGATCCCGGCGACAATCCCCGCGCAGTGGATATCGCCCGTGTACATCCCATTCGCGGCGAGCTGCCCCACCTCCAGAAAATCCGATCCCGGATCAACCAGCGCATTGATCCGTTCACGGGCGAGCATCTTGCCCCGCTTTTTATGCCGCGCGTGCCGCTCAGCCCCGCCGCCCTGGCGCGCGTCGGCGACCCTCACGCGAAGCTCCTCGATCAGCGGCTCCATCTCGGCCAAACGGCGGCGAAACTCCGCCCCCGCAGTCTCAAGCTCGGTGGGTAAAACAGGCACCGGCGCTCCCTCTCGTTTTTCACGTTTTGACGCGGAATGCCCGATCTCTCTAAGCTCGGCAACAGCTAGCGGCTGCGGAGCAAGCGGGAATGGCGGATGCAGAGCAGGTCGCGATGCTCAAGCGGAGCGTCCTGGAGCGGAATGCGTGGCGGAAGGCCAACAACCGGACCACCCCGCAGTTGAAAGAAGCCGCTCTCGCTCACGCCAACTTAGAATGCGCTGACCTCAATAACGCCTTTGCCCCAAGGATCATCCTGAGAGCAGCAAACCTGCGGGCATCTGACCTTTCGGTGTCGGTAATGCGCTACGGTGACTTTCGTGAAGCGGACCTGACCCGCGCCGAAATCGTCGCTGCTGATTTGGTTGATACGCAATGCGCCGAAGCAAACTTCACCGCGACTTACCTCGACGGCGTTGACTTCGACGGAGCAGATCTCCGCCATGCGGTCTTCAAAGGCGCCAAATTGATCGACGTTTGTTTTGAAGACGCCGACCTCAGCAACGCCATTCTCCTCGTTTCAGAGCCACAGCCTGGAGATGCCGAAGGATGGCGTGCGCTGCTGAAAAACACCCACGGAAATGAACAAACGCTTCTTCCGCAAGGGGTGCAAAGGCCGGTCTGGTGGTAGCCTTCAACGCTTCATTCCGGCGCCAGCGCCGGCGCCGCATGGTGGTGATGTTCGAAGAGGTTCTGTAGCTCACAACGCATGGCGCGTTTGCTCAACAAGGCTCTCCAATCGGTGCTCTCGCGTACCAAAGCAATCGACGCGCGTTGACGGCGGCCGCCCTCGCCAATCCCCGGGGTTGCACGCCAACGTACCTTCGCTCAGCATTAATCAAAACGAACTGGGGTAGTTATGCGATCGATTATTTGCGCGAGCCTTCTCGCCACGGCGGGGTGCGGCAGTGTTTCGGAGCCAACGGCGTTCGCGCCGGAACCAAGGAACGAAACGGCAGAACCAAACCTTACGGTGGCTGGCGTCACCTTGGCAGACTTTGGTATCGGCGCCGCGGATATTCAAATGCGCGTCTTCACCGGGAGCGCGTTCTTACCCCTCGTTGAGCAACCTCGGCAGGCCCGGGCGATTGAGAAGCATAGCACCGCTGCTCTCGAAAGTTCGGCGAGAGTGCCGAGGACAGCCTCGGTGTCACTCGCTCCTGATGGCGCGAAAGGCTTTGCACGAACAAACAATGGCTTCGTCCACGAAGAGAGTGGTCTTCGGTGCAACAACAGCTGGGTGGTCAAGCTGCGCGAAGAGGTGGTCACAACTTTGAAGTTGACGGATGTCACGTCGTTCAATCGTGACAGTTCCGACGTCGTATGCGCCTACGCCTCGGACGATGGGCTTTACTCTTATGCCCTTTACGCGACCGATTGGCAGGATATCACCGTTGAAAATCACTACGCTCTGGCACTGCGCAGCATGAAGCAGCGTTATCCGAAAGGTGAGCTTGCGAACGTTCCCGTTGCGATGATGCGGCCGAAAGATGTGAGTGACGAACTCTTGGGCGAAACGGTCGGTACCGCTTTGAGTTTCACAAATCCAGATGGGACAACGGGCGTGACGTCAGTCTACATAACGAAAGTCGAGGACTGGCACATTAAAGCGAGAGCGACGTCGAACATCTCTAATGATCCGTTTCTTCTGTGGTCGACCATCGTCCATCAAATGAATGTACTGGTCGTCAATCAACATCAATTAGATGTAAAGAATAGGCGTTCGTCGTAGATCGTATTCAAAGTTAGAGGAATTTCGTCAATCCATGTTGCGTTTTCACCGTTTTTCCACTTTTGTTTTGGCCTCGTTAGCGTTGAGCGCGTTGGTCGGGTGCGCCACCAGCGTCGATCATGCGGAAACTCCGGGCCATGTTCCGATCTTCGATTTTGCCAGCGCTGGAATAAGCGAAGCCCAAGTCAGCATGGTTGCCGTCCGCCAGAGCGGGTGGCGGCCCCTTCTGACAGATACAAGCGGTCAGCTGCGGACGCCCTCGGGGCACGGCCATGAGGCATTTGCGGATAAGGGGCGCGCGGTAACCACTCGCGCATTCTCGGTGTCGCAAGACGACGAGGATCTTCCGGCAGGTTTCGTGCGAGGCAACGATGGATTCACGCATCGTTACAGCGGCTTACGCTGCGCAGATGAGCATCGCGGCTTCATCAACGACGTCGAGGTCGGTCTGCTCACACTGGCCGAAGTGCGCTGGTTTAAGGACGATGGCACGGACGTCGCCTGCACCTACGTGGGAAGCCGAGACACCCGGCTCTACACCCTCTACGCCAGCAAATGGCCCGATATCTCCGCACGGGATCACTTCGTTAGCGCGTATCAGGACATGGCTGCACGCTTTTCAGGCGGCACAGCCACAGAGATTCCCGTGGTCACCATGCGCGCCAACGAGGAAACTGAGGATCTCGCTGGCGAGACCTTTGGCGCGGGGATCGCATTTACCTCAGACGATGGCGCAACCGGTACCACAGCGCTCTACATTAGCAAGGTCGGTGATTGGCATATCAAAGCGCGGTCAACCAGCGTGCCTTCGCCAGAAAACTTTCTGCTCTGGTCGACAATTCTTCACCAAATCAATGTGGTGCTGGTGAATGAACGGCAGCTGGAACTGAAAGTTCAGGATAGCGTCTGAGGCATCGCATTGCGGCCCTCATGCCGCCTTGCACCGGGGCGAGCAAACGCGCACACGGGGCCGGAACCTGTTGCGTTTCGAGGAGGAAACCATGCTGCAGAACAGCTTTCAGGGTATGAGTTTTGAGCTGCCTGAGGAGATCGAGGAGGTCCGCTCGATGGTGGCGCGGTTCGTTGATGACCGCATCGCGCCCATCGCGGCGGAGACCGACGAGAAGAACGACTTTCCCGCCCACCTTTGGCGCGAGTTTGGCGACATCGGCATCCTCGGTATCACCGTGCCCGAGGAGCATGGCGGCGCGGGGCTTGGCTATCTCGCCCATGCGGTGGTGATGGAGGAGGTTAGCCGCGGCTCCGCTTCGATAGGCCTTTCCTATGGCGCGCACTCTAATCTTTGTGTCAATCAAATCGCTCTCAACGGAAACGATGCCCAGCGGGCCAAGTACCTGCCCAAGCTGATCTCCGGCGAGCATGTCGGCGCCCTGGCGATGTCCGAGCCCGGCTCAGGCTCCGACGTGGTGTCGATGAAATTGCGCGCTGAGAAAAAGGGCGATCGCTACATCCTCAACGGCAATAAGATGTGGATCACCAATGGTCCGAATGCGGACACTTTGGTCATCTACGCCAAGACCGATATCGAAGCGGGCCCGCGCGGCATCACCGCGTTCCTGGTCGAGAAGGACTTTAAAGGTTTCTCCACCGCGCAAAAGCTCGACAAGCTGGGCATGCGGGGGTCGAACACCTGTGAGCTCGTGTTCGAGGATTGCGAAGTCCCTGAAGAGAACGTCATGGGCGGCGAGGGCGAAGGTGTCCGTGTGCTGATGAGCGGGCTCGACTATGAACGTGCAGTGCTCGCGGCGGGGTCGATCGGCATTATGCGGACGGCTCTCGACGTGGTGCTTCCCTACGTGCACGAACGGAAACAGTTCGGCCAAGCCATCGGCGAGTTCCAGCTGATCCAAGGCAAGATCGCCGACATTTACACGACGATGAACGCCTGCCGCGCTTATGTCTACGCCGTGAACGCGGCGTGCGACCGTGGTGAGACCACCCGGCAGGATGCGGCCGGGTGTATTCTGTATGCGGCGGAAAAAGCAACGCAAGTCGCGCTCGACGCGATCCAGATCCTTGGCGGCAATGGCTACATCAATGAATACCCGACGGGCCGGTTGCTCCGCGACGCAAAGCTTTACGAAATTGGTGCAGGAACAAGTGAAATCCGCCGTATGCTGATCGGCCGCGAACTGTTCAAGCAGACGGCGTAAGGCGAGAGCTTGCCGAGCCTGACGGGAAAAGCAGCGCGCCTTTTGCGGCTCGACCAACGCGATATGATCGCCTGGTCAGTCAAGTGGCGGGCACTTTTTCCGCATACGGGCTTTCGCGAGCACCAGCGCGTTCCGCTTTGGCATCCTGATGTCCCGTTCGTGCTGATCACCTCCCAGCGCGCTGGCTCAACCCTGGGAACCGCCTGGTTTTTTCACCATGCCGGGCTGCTCAACGAAGCGCGAAGTCTCGATCCGTTCGTGCACAGATATGAGCAAGAGGTGTTCCTCAAAACGTCTGGGTACTTCGCTGGTTTGGAGAAAGCTGTCACCGAACGGCCGGTCGTCAAGCTTGTCCGCGATCCCGGCGCCCGGGCCTTCTCAAGCTACCTCGCGCTTCACGACCGGTTGGCGACCTCCGATCCCAAGGATCACCGCGCCGCGATCCGGAGGAAGATTGCTCAGCACACCGGCAAACCCTACGCCCTCGATCAGCGCTTGTCGTTCAGGGACTTTCTGTCGTGGGCAGCCGCGGAAGATCACAAGAGGATGGACGGGAACGAGGCGCGGCAAGTTAATGCGTACGAGGATGAATTGCCGGGCGGCATCAGCCATCTGGTAAAGCTCGAAACAGTCCGTAAGGAACTGCCTGCGCTTGAAACGGCGCTTGGCTTGCCTCTGTCGACTGACGAAGCCATTACAGACTTCGCCACGTCCCAGCATCACGTCCCCAAATGCGAGGCGACGCCAGAGCTTGTCGACGAGATCATAAACGAGGGCATTGCAATCCCGCGGGCCGGAGCGCAGCCAAAGATCACCACACAGACGATCGCTGACTACCCGGACGTTGCCCGCGATCTCGCTGCGGCCTACGGCGAGGACTATAAAAGGTACGGGTACGCCCTACCTTCAGGCGCTTAGATGAAAAGCGTCGCTGGGTATTCGAGGTAGCCTTTGATTCGCTGAACGAATTCAGCAGCTTCGTAGCCGTCGATGATGCGGTGATCGAAACTGGACGAGAGGTTCATAATCTTCCGCGCCTCGACCTGACCCTGCGCGTTGAACCTCGGCAGGGTCTGCATTTTGTTCGGTCCAACGATCGCGACCTCGGGCCGGTTGATGATTGGCGTCGTGGTCACTCCGCCAAGCGGGCCGAGCGACGTGATGGTGATCGACGAGCCTGACAGCTCATCGCGCTTGGCTGTCCCATCGCGGGCGGCCTTAGAAAGCCGCGTGATCTCGCTCGCCATCTGCCACACGTCCAGCGTCTCAGCGTGGCGCATGACAGGGACCATCAGGCCATTGTCCGTCTGCGTTGCAATACCGATATGCGCTGCGCCAAACCGCGTGATGACCTCAGCCTCATCATCGTAGTGCGCATTCATCTGCGGGAAGTCTTCCAGCGTACGGATGATTGCCTTGGCGATGAACGGCAGCACCGTCAGCTTCGGCTGATCCTCACGCCGCACCTTATTCATGTGTTGGCGCAGGTCCTCGAGCGCGGTCATGTCGACCTCATCGACATAGGTGATGTGCGGAATGTGCCGCTTCGCCGCCTGCATCTTCTCGGCGATCTTGCGGCGCAGACCGATGACCTTAATTTCTTCCGTACGCGTGTTCGGCGTTCCAACTGGCGGAGGAGCTGGCCGCGATTTGGCGTCACCGCGGCTGAACCGATCGAGGTCCTCGTGGGTCACCCGGCCCTCTGGCCCGCTGCCGGGCACACTCCCGAGGTCAATGCCCTTCGTCATCGCCCGTGCACGGACGGCCGGTGCGGCTAAGACCTTGCCTCCCGCTTTCCGCGGCGCAGATGGCTCGCGCGAAGGTGCTTTGGCAACGACGGAGCTTTGCGCAGGTTCCGCAGGCACAGACTCCGTAGGCGGAACTTCTGCGGCAACCTCGCCATCAACCGCAACTCTGATTATTTCAGCGCCCACAGCGACCACCTGGCCAGGCTCAGCGCCGATCCACGTGATCGTCCCTGCCCGGGGGCTAGGGATCTCCACCGTGGCTTTGTCGGTCATCACATCAGCGAGGTTTTGGTCAGGCTGAACGCGGTCACCAACCTTCACGTGGAGCTCAACGAACTCCGCCTCCGTCACCCCTTCGCCAACATCAGGAAGCTTGATGACGTACTCGGACGATGCGGCCTCAGCCGCCGGTGCGGGAGCCAATTCCTCCGTTGCCGGAGCTTCGTCAGCAGCTTGCCCATCAAGCTCCAACTTGATGATCTCAGAGCCAACCGCGACAACCTCACCTGGCTCTGGCCCAATCCAAACAACCTTGCCTTTACGAGGGCTTGGCACCTCGACCGTAGCCTTATCGGTCATCACATCAGCCAGGTTCTGGTCAGGCTCGACCATATCGCCGAGACCGACATGAAGCTCAACAAACTCCGCTTCGGTCACGCCTTCGCCAACGTCAGGCAGTTTGATCGTATGAATCGTCATTGTACCGATAGCCTACTTGTCAGCTTCGCTGTTGCCGGTGCGACCAAGGATTTGGCCCATGGCCACCAGCACCACGATCCCGATGAACAGCGGAATCGGCGGCTCGCTCGTGTCGATCAAATCAATGATCCCGAGATAGTCCCCCACGATCACCAGCGCGATGCCAATCGCGAGGCCGTAGAGGAAGGCGATCGCCGTTTTCTTCGAGCCGCTCACTACGCAGCCTCAACCGTTTTCTTGAGCGCCTCAGCCACCCGCGCGGGGCCGGGGAAGTAGATCCACTCTTGCGCGTGGGGATACGGCGTATCCCAGCCGGTGACCCGGGCGATGGGCGCTTCGAGGTGGTAGAAGCAGCGCTCTTGGACCAGCGCCATGAGCTCTGCTCCGTACCCGCACGTTTTCGTCGCTTCGTGGACGATGACGCAACGGCCGGTCTTCTTGACGCTCGCTTCGATCGTCTCGAGGTCGAGGGGGATCAGCGAGCGAAGGTCGATCACTTCGGCGTCAACGCCGGCCTCTTCGACGGCGGCCATGCAGACGTGGACCATGTTGCCGTAGGCGAGGACGGTGACCGCGTTACCGCCGCGGCAGATCTTCGCCTCGCCGAGCGGCACGGTGTAGTGGCCCTCAGGCACACCTCCGTCTTCGTGGTCTTTCCAGCCCTTCAGGGCGCGGTCGTGATAGCCTTCGAACGGGCCGTTGTAGAGCCGCTTAGGCTCCAAGAAAATGACCGGGTCCGGACTTTCCATCGACGCGAGGAGGAGGCCCTTCGCGTCATAGGGGTTCGAGGGGATCACCACCTGCAGCCCTGAGACATGGGTGAAGATCGCTTCGGGCGACTGCGAGTGGGTCTGCCCGCCGAAGATGCCGCCGCCCGTCGGTGTACGGATGACGATCGGGCACGTGAACTGACCATTCGAGCGATAGCGGATGCGGGCAAGCTCTTGGCTGATCTGGTCATAGGCCGGGGTGATATAGTCAGCAAACTGAACTTCAACCACGGGGCGCAAGCCGTAAGCCGCCATGCCAATCGCCGCGCCTACGATCCCGCCTTCCGCGATCGGCGCATCAAAGCAGCGGTTGGCGCCGTACTTTTCCTGCAGGCCCGCCGTGCAGCGGAAAACGCCGCCGAAATAGCCGACATCTTCGCCGAACACGACGATATCGTCGTCCCGCTCCATCCCCACGTCGTGGGCATCGCGGATCGCCTCGATCATGGTCATCGAACGGGTGTTGGTCAGAGCCTCCGACATGATCAGTACCCGGCTTCTTTCATTTGTTCTTTGAGGCGCCCGGGCAGGTCTTCGTAGACTTGCTCGAACATTTTGCGGCCCTCGGCGCCGTGGCCCGCATGGACGAGGCCGTTCGCCTCGGCGCGGTTTTCGGCTTCGCGCATCTCGGCTTCGGCCTCGGTTTCCATGGCCTCAATCTCAGCCTCGGTGATCAGGCCGGTCGTGAGCATGTGTTGCTTCAACCGGTGGATGGGATCGCCGAGCGGCCAAGCGTCGAGCTCCTCTTTCGCGCGGTATTTGGTGGGATCGTCAGACGTCGAGTGCGCCCCGCCGCGGTAGGTGAGGAACTCGATCCCGATGGAGCCGAGTCCGGAGCGTGCGCGGCGCTCGGCGAACCGGCTGGCCGCCATAACAGCGAGGAAGTCATTGCCATCAACCCGCAGCGCTGGAAGGCCGTAGGAGCCAAGCCGCGCCGCAAATGTGTTGAGGTCAGCGCCCGCGAACGCGTTGGTCGTCGAGATCGCCCATTGATTGTTCACCACACAGAGGATTGCCTGCGCCCGGTAAACCGCTGCGAAGAGATTGCCCTGGTGCCAGTCGCCCTCGGCCGTCGCGCCGTCGCCAATCCAACCGACAGCAACCTTGTCATCGCCGCGCATCGCGGAGGCCATGCCCCAGCCTGCCGTCTGGATCCACTGGGTCGCAAGGTTGCCTGAGATCGTGAAGAACCCAGCATCGCGAAACGAGTAAAGCACCGGGAGCTGACGACCTTCGAGCGGATCTTTCCCGTTCGAGTAGATCTGGTTCATCAGCGTTTCAGGCTCAACGCCGCGGACAAAAAGGATCCCCTGCTGACGATAGGTGGGGAAGTGCATGTCCTCGGCGCTCGTGGCCAGCGCCATGCCCACGGCGATCGCCTCTTCGCCGAGGCACTGCATGTAAAAGCTGGTCTTGCCTTGGCGCTGGGCTCGGGTCATCCGAGCGTCGAAAGCCCGGGTCCGGATCATCGCCTTAAGGCCAGCGTGCTTCTCTTCATCGGTGACAAGCGCGGCCCAGGCGCCTTGCGCTTTGCCCTCATCGTCCAGCACCCGGATGAGATCGTGGTGGTAGAGCGCGAAGTCCTCGTGCGGAGCCTCCACGTCGATCATCGGCAAAGCGCCCGGTGCGCCGAGCTTAGCGGTGGAGAAATCCGGCAGCTCGCCAGGACGCGCTGGTGGCTGCGGAACGCGAAAGCCGCGATCAGACCCGTTCATAGCAATGTCTGCTCCTGGTCTGGTGAACCCGTCCATACATACTCTCCAGAGCGTTCGTCGGCGCGCCTTGCCAGAAATACACGCGCGCGTCAGCGGTTGGAGCGCGCGAAATCGCACCGGAGCGCGCAACAAAACTTCGCGTGGGGCCGATTTCTAAGCACATGCTTGTGCCGCACCGCGTAAAACAGGGGCGCTGCTGGAAAAGACGCTGAAATTACAGTGGCTCTCTGGATCGCACTGCAACATGACAGTATGGCAATGTTTGCCCGCGTTGCGGGGCTCGTGGTCCGTACCCATTATCGTTTTATAATAATTCAGGGAGCTTGGCATGCGCATCATCACGACCTTGGTCGCCTCAACAGCAGCTTTCGCGATCGCTGGTGCATCAGCGCTTGCGGAAACAAAGACTTACGACATCACGGGCTTTGACTCGATCAAGGCAACGCAGGGCGTTGAAGTGATTGTCGAGGTGGGCAGCGCCTATTCTATCACGCTTGAGACATCGGGGGATGTTGATAAAGCGCGGGTCGAGCAAGACGGTGACACCCTCATCCTTGGCAGAAAGAGCAAGGGCGCGCGGTTCAACCTAGGCCGCAGCGCCCGGTACCAATACACCGTGACCATGCCGTCGATCGAAGCGGCAAGCAGCTCCGCCGGGGCCGAGCTCGAAGTCTCGGGGATCAGCGGCGATGACGTACGGCTCTCCGCCAGTTCTGGCTCCGAGCTTGAGGCCGAGGGCTCGTGCGGCAGTCTCCGCGTGCGGGCCTCATCGGGCGCCGCGGTTGAGGCCTCGGATCTGGCCTGCGACAATGTCGTCGCCGATGTCTCAAGCGGTGCCGACATCGAAGTCCATGCCAGCAGCAGCGTTGATGCAGACGCATCGTCGGGCGGAAGCATCGTCGTACATGGTAACCCTGGCGACCGCTCCACCGATAAATCCAGCGGCGGCCGGGTCAGGTTCGCCAAGTAACCTCCTGATTTCACGAACTACCCCAGACTGGACGCCGCGGTTCTCGAGAGCGAGCCGCGGCCTTTTTTTGTCTGAAACAACCCAGAAGTGCGTTCGCCCCTGGACCAGAGAGCGAATTTGCAACTTAATGGGAATAGAAGTGTCCCAAATTCGCGAAGAGAGGGAACCGCGTTCTTGGTGCATCGCAATATAGCGGTGGACGAAAATGTCCTGATCGGTCAGGAGGACACTGGGGTTCTGGGCAACATTAGAGACGGCGGCACGAGGATTGCTTGCCACAGAAACGCAGGACGCAGCACCACGCTGCGCGGAGTAGGGGTTAGAGGTTCGCATGGAGCGTTACGACATCACCGACCTTCTGAAGATTGGCTACCGCCGCTTCTTCTGGGTCTTTATCCCGTTTATGGTCATCCTGACGGTCTCGCTGGTCGTTCTTGGCCTGGTGCCGGCAAGGTACCACTCGAAGGCGCTGTTGATCGTTGAAAACCAACAGATTTCTGAGGATCTGGTGCCTTCCGCTATCCGTGCCTACGCGGAAGACCGGCTGGAGACGATCAAAGCGACGGTGCGCTCGCGCGAAAACATTATCGAGCTTTCCGACCGGTTCGACCTGATCGACCGCGATAGCGACCTGCCCTTCTCCGAGCGCGTCAACCGCGTCCGCGATGACATCAAGATCAGCATCAACCGGGTCAGCAACGCCCGCCAGCGTCGCCGTGACGAGCCCAGCACGATTACTTTTGAAATCGGCTTCGTCCACGAGGATCCTCAAACAGCTTTCCGCGTGGCCAACCAACTGGTCACGGACTTTCTCTCGCAAAACGTCGAAGCACGGATTGAAGCAGCGGAGGACACCGCATCGTTCATGCGCGACCAGGAGCGTGATCTGCGCCGCCTAATCACCGACGTGCAGAACCAGATCGCCAACATCCGGCGCCAAAACCCGGGGGTGAACCCTGAGACGATCTCCTTCAACCAGGAGACGATCCGTCGCCTGAACGAGCAGATCGAGACCACCGAGCAACGGATCGAAACGGGCGCCCAAGAGCTTGACCTGCTCCGTATGCAGCAGCCTCTGATCATTGACGCGAGTGAGCGCTCGGACGAGGAGCAGCGGGAGCTGCGCGATACGCGTCGCCAGTATGAAGCGCTGTCCCGTCGGTACACGAGCAACCACCCCGATATGATCGTTCTCGAAGAAGAACTCCTGGTGCTCGAAGAGCGCCTTGAGCCGGAAGCCTTCATCGACCGGGCAACCAAAACAATCGCGGCCATCTCCAATCGTTTGGACACAGCCCAATTGAAAGCTGGCGAGGCCCGTGAGCTCCGTATCCGCCGCAACGACCTGCAAGAGCGGATCGCTAAAGTCGACCAAATCGGCGCCGAGGCGAGCTTACCGGAACTGCAATTCCGTGCACGGGAACAGGCTCTGCAGACCCGGATTGCGGGGTACGGAGAACGTCTCGTGCAGCTGCGCCAAGACCTCGCGACCGCAGAGGCGCGGCTTGAGCAAACCCCGGCGATCACTGCACGGCTGACCTCTTTGACAGCGGAGCAAGAACGCCTGATGGGCCAGCTCAACCGCACCCAGGCCCAACGGGCAACGGCCGAGCGGACTGAGGCTCTCGAAGAGCAACAAAAAGCCGAACGTGTGCTGATCCTTGATCCGCCGGTTCTGCCAGACGTCGCGACCTCGCCTGATAAGCCGCGCGCTGCGCTTTTGCTGACCGCACTCGCAGGCGGCTTGGCCGGAGCCTTCGGGATTGCCCCAGTGTTCTTGTCACCGCGGATCGATAGCAAGCGCCAGCTTGCGCAAGTGGTCCCTGGCCTGCCGGTCATCGAGGTTCCTGAAATTGTCGACGTCGAGGAGCGCAAGTTCCGCCGGAATGTGCTGGTCGGTCTCTTGATCTTGTCCGGTGCACTGACATTAGTCCTCGCAGCCGTTGGTTATGTGGTGCTGATCCGATGATCCGTGCTCTGATAACAATCCCCACCACCTTGCTGAAAGAGTTGAACCATGAGTGAGAACGAGGCCCTGAACAGCCCGCTCGAGCGCGCCCTCGCCAAGGTGACGGTCGATGCGAAACCCGCCGAAGTCCGCGAGGGCGCCCAGGCACGCCGCGAAGCTCCGGCTGCGGACATTCCTCCGGTGCAAGAGGTTCCGCCGCGCACCGGCGGTGAACGGCGCCGGTCACGGGATTTCCACAGCGGCGAGCTCGGACAGTTTGCGCCGAGCGACGCCGACTTCGCCCGCTTTGAAGAGCGCTTCGGCATCGGCCCTGATCAGCGTACGGCCTTTGATGCGGCCTTCCGCATTGTTCGGACCCAAGTGCTGCAAGCCATCAAAGACCGGGGCGGACAGGTGATTGGCATCACCTCGCCGAGCGCTCGGAACGGCAAGACCGTCTCATCGATCCACCTCGCCCGGGCCTGTGCGCGGCGTACGGAGCAAACGGTCGTCTTGGCTGACCTCAACCTGCAGCGCCCGCTGCTCGCGGGTTATCTCGACGCCCGGGACTTTCGCTCCGGCATCGGATTTTTCCGCGGCGAAGGCCGGTCCGAAGACTATCTGAGCCGGGTTGAGGATACCAACCTGCTTCTCTTCTTGTCCGACCGCGGAACATCGCAATCGGCGGAGCTCTTGGCCTCAGGCCGTTTGAAGCAAGGTCTGGACGTCTTCAAAAATGTGGCCCCGGAGACGGTGGTAATCTGTAATCTTCCTCCCGTTCTCGGCTCGGACGACGTGATGACGATCATGCCGCAACTGGACGGCGTGGTTTTGGTTACAGCCTCGGGCGAGACCGGGTTCAAGGAAGCCGAAGAAGCGGCCCGGATTATTCCCCGGGAGAAACTTCTCTGTGCGATCCTTAACAAGAGCCGCGATGTGAAAGATATTCCGTTCGAGGACTAAGGCGCCGATCATAGCATCAAAAAAGCCCCGTACAATAATCCGTACGGGGCTTTTTTATAGGGTTGCCGATGTAACGAGCCGCTAGCTCAACTCAGCCGGTGCAGCGCCCTGGGCTTGTTGGGCCTGTTGCGCCTTTTGGTGCTGGTACATCGAGACGAAATCCAAAGGCTCGAGCAGCAACGGCGGGAAGCCGCCATCGCGGACCGACTGGGCCACGATCTGGCGGACAAACGGGAACAGCAGATGCGGCGCGTCGACCAAAAGGAGCGGCTCCATGCGGTCCTGCGGCACGTTTTCGATGTGCAAAAGGCCTGCGTAATTAACCTCGCAGACGTAGACGACCTGGTTGTTGCGTTTGGCCGTTGCCGAGCAGCTTAACTCAACTTCAAAGCGGGCTTCCGCGACGGCACGGGCGTTGACGTCGACGGTGACCTCCATCTTCGGATTGTCTTGACCGGCGCCGAGCGATTGCGGCGCGGCAGGGTTCTCGAACGAGAGGTCTTTGAGGTATTGCGTGAGCAGGCGCATCATCGGGACGCCTTCGGGCGCGGCGGGCTGCTGGGGGGTATCGGACATGGATGCTCCTGGTGGAGTAACGAAAATGAGATCGCGCGCTACACGCCCTGGGCCGCGCTCGCAAGGCGCTGAACTGGCGTCACGGCCGGATTATCGTCACCTTGCCGTCGGCCTGCATCGATTTGATCTTCTTCAAAATCGCCCGCGCCGCGGCATGGCGGATTCCTGGGATCAGAAGCAGAAATCCGACGCCGTCGGTGATGAAACCTGGCGTCATTAAAAACGGGGCAGCGACGAGCAACCCGACGCCATCAACCACCGACTGAACCGGGGGGCGTCCCTCGTTCATGTCCAGTTGCGCCGTTTGCATGGCGGCAAGCCCCTGGCGTTTGATCAAAAAAGTGCCCAGAGCCGCGGTGCCAATTGTGAGAAGAATGACAGGGATGGTTCCGATCACCCCGGCGCCTTCGATCAGGAGAAAAATCTCCGCAATCGGGATCAAGATGAGAAAGGCAAAGATCAACAGTGGCATAATGGGGCACCAGGTGGTCAGATGGACCAAAGTTTGGGTTTCGAAGATCGGTTGAAAGGCCTATTGGTCTTCACAACCTTTCGATCAACGTGGCATGCGTCGCCGGAACCTCTGGCGACAACGCTCTGTGGTTATATGTGTATGAAGGGAGAGCACGCTAGGCTTTCCTCAACGACGTTGCCCCTATGGGACCGATATGGATCTGACGCTGATATTCTTCGCCGGCTTGGCTTTGTTTTTGAGTTACCGGTTGTTCAACGAGCTTGGCAATCGCGGCGGCCACGAGCCTGATGAGCGGGAGCGCCCGGTGCTGCGGCCTGTGGGTGCGAGCGATGCGCCGTCTGAGGGGGCGACGGCGGACATCGAGCCGAGCGTGAAAACGGAAAAGCTTCCCGAATGGGCCGAGGTGATCGCAGAAAACTATCGCGGCTTCAGTCCCTCCGAGTTCTTGGACGGCGCGGCATCCGCCTATGAGATGATCGTCCAAGCCTATGCTGACGGCGACCTGTCAAGCGTTCGCCGGTTCGTTGCCGACGATGTGCTCGACAGCTTCCAGAGCGCGATCGACGCCCGCACGGGTCAGGGACATGAGATGCGCCTGACCTTTGTCGGCGTCCAGACACCCAAGGTGAAACGGTCGGAAAAAGACGGCAACACCCTGCGCGTGGAACTCGAGTTTACCTCAGAACAGGTCCGCGTGGTCAAAGATGGCTCGGGCCAGACGATCGAGGGCAACGAGGAAGCGGTGATCACCGTCGTCGATTGCTGGGCCTTTACCCGGCCTGCCAAATCGAACGATCCGAACTGGACTCTGGTCGCGACCCACGGTTCCGACGCGTAACCCACAGCGCAACGAAAGGTTTCTTCAGTGCACCAACGCTTGGCGATCCTCGCGATGGTGCTGCTTGCTGCCTGCACCGCGCGCGAAACGGCCGACACGCCGCGGTTTATCCTGGGCGACCGCGCTCTCCTAAGTGCCTTGTCGGGGCCGGACATCTTGGCCGCCCTCCCCGCCTTTCGTGCCACCTGCCCCTGGGTAACCAAAACCGCGAGCCCCATTGCCGAGCCTTCAGACTGGAGCGATGCCTGCGCCGCCGCGGAAGGTATCGCGACTGACGACGAGGCTTCGGCTTGGCTGACGACACATTTCCTCCCCGTACAGATGAACGATGGCGCCGCTTTGGTGACGGGATATTTTGAACCCGTCTTCGATGCGTCGGCGTCGCCGTCACCGGAGCATAGTGCCCCGGTCCTCGCCCGGCCTGATGACTTGGTTATGGTCAATCTCGGCGCGTTTCGCGATGACCTCGCCGGGAAACGGATCGCGGGCCGCGTCGTCAATGGTCGCCTTGTTCCTTATGCAGATCGAAAGCGGCTCGAAGCAAACACGCCCGACAGCGATCAGGTCTTGGCTTGGATGGACCCTGACGATCTGTTCTTCCTCCAGATCCAAGGTTCCGGCGTTCTACGCATCGACGACGAGGAGCGGCGTATCGGCTACGCCGCGCAGAACGGGCACCTCTATCACGCGATCGGCAAAACGCTCGTCCAAGAGGGGCACATCCCGCTGGAAGAGATCACGATGCAGTCCATACGCGCGTGGCTCAACGATGCGCCGGAGGAAGAAGCCGTCCGTGTGCGCCAGACCAACCCTTCCTATGTCTTCTTCACCGACCGCGGACCCGCGCGCGATGGGGAAGGCCCCGTTGGAACGACCGGCATCCCGCTAACTGCCGACATCTCGGTGGCTGTTGATCCCCTCTGGATCCCGCTTGGTGCGCCCGTTTGGATGCAAGGAGAGACAGACGAAAACACCCTCCGTGGACTGTATGTAGCACAAGATACGGGAGGGGCGATAAAAGGTGCCGACCGTATCGACCTCTTCACCGGGCGGGGAGATGACGCCGGTGCTATTGCCGGTCGTTTGAAAGCGGACGTGCAGGTCATGGTTTTGTTGCCAAGGGCAGCGGCTGAACGGCTGACGCAGACGCGGTCATGAAAAAACGGTCTTCCCACGAACTGTCGGGGCCTGAAAAGGCCCTGTGGAACCAGGTGGTGCGCACTGTGGTGCCTTTGCCGGAGCGCAAAGTGCCGGACATGGCGCAGGCGTTGCGGCAGGCGGACCAAGCGCTTCCTGCGCCGCTGTCGAGTGACCAGCGGCGGCTTGATCCCGTGCCGACGGTGCCCGCACGGTCGCCGTTTGAGGCGGGGGATCCGCGGCGGCAACGGCAAGTGGCGCGGGGGAAGCTGGCGATTGATGGCGTCCTCGACCTGCACGGGATGCGGCAGGAGGAAGCTGACCGCGCCACCGCCGCTTTCATCAGCCGCGCTGCGGTGCGGGGACATCGGGTGCTGCTGGTGATCACGGGCAAGGGCTCGAAGGAAAGCGAGCATGGGCGCGGGATTTTGCGCAAGCGGTTCCTGCAATCGATCGATGCGGGGCTGTTCGGCAAGGACGTCGCTTCCGTCCGGACAGCGCATCAGCGGCATGGCGGCAGCGGCGCGTTTTACGTCTTTCTGAAGGCGAAAAAGCCCGCAGCGGCAGCCAAGACCGCGCGTGTCACAAAAGCGTCGCAGGCGCGCTCTAAGCGCGGGGCCAAGGCGTCTTAGGAACGATGGAGCCATGCAAAGCTTCAGTATTTTCGGCCTCGAATTTTGGGCACTGATCGGTTTTGCCTTCGCGGCCTATGCCGTGGTTGGTAACGACGCGCTGCAGACCCTCGGCACGTTCATCAATTCCAACCGCGAGCGCTCTTGGCCGGTGCTGTTCGCGTTTGCCGGTGGGATCTTGGTGGCCACCTTCGTCTACGGATGGATCGTCAATGGCGGCGACCCGTCCTACGGCCGGTTGGGGAACACGGCGAAGTACCCGCCTATCGACATCCGCTGGTACCACACGCTGCCGCCGCTGATGCTGGTGTTCATCACGCGGATGGGGATCCCCGTCTCGACATCGTTCATGGTCCTGACGATCTTCGCCACGGTAGCAGGCCTGGGCTCGATGATCACAAAATCGCTGATCGGTTATGCGCTGGCCTTTGCCATTGGTCTTGGCGTTTGGCTCGTGATTGGCCGGTCGCTCGAGAGGTGGTTTGAGCGGTCGTCGCTTGAGAGTTCTGTGCCCTTTGGATTGATCGGCGGCGTCGGGACGGCGTTCTTTGCGGCGCAGTTCTATCTGTTCGGGACGATTGAGACCGAAGCGGTGATGTGGACGGGGATCGGCATCGCTCTTGCGGTGGAGACGATTGCCAGCGTCCTTGCGCGGACCCGCGGACGGGCGCTCTACTGGGTGGTCACCCAGTGGGCGACGACCGGGTATCTCTGGGCGGTTTGGCTGGTCCAGGACTTCGCCAACATCTTTGTCTTCCTGCCGCGTGACCTTTCCGCGACACAAGGCTTCTCAGCCATGGCGGTGATCTTGGTGTTCCTGGCACTGACATTCGCCAATTCCGGCGGACCGGTGCAGCGCATTCTGAAGACGAAAACCAACGTGGTCGATATCCGGTCGGCGACGATCATCGACTTTATTTACGCATCGCTGTTGTTCTTCTTCAAAGAACTCTCCGACATTCCGATGTCCACCACCTGGGTGTTCCTGGGGCTGATCGCCGGGCGGGAGTATGGCTTTGCGTTGATCCGGCAATCGGCGAACGGCCTGACCAAAGCGGTCATCGACACCGCCGAGGACGCCGCAAAAGCGTTCATCGGGATCGTGGTCTCGATCGACCTGGCGGTGGGCCTGCCGGTCTTGGCGCAGGCGCTATCGGGACAGTCGCTGGCCCTGGGTGAAGCTCTTCCCGGCGGCGGATTCTTGCTGTTCGTCAGCGTCACCAATGTTGTGATGATCCCGATCGCGCTGTTTGCATTTTCGAAGCCCGAAGAAGCGGTCAAAAAACGTCGTCAGAACTTCGCCGTCAGTGTGGTGACGGTTCTGGTGTTGGTCTTGGGCTCAACGGTGGCTTTCCCGGTCCTCGCCTAAACCAAACCTTCCGGACGCGCATGCCTTTAGGCCGCCTCAGCGAGGACGGTCGGAAGGACGGGGGTCGCGCGCGGCGCACCGCATGCGGAGGAAGCTAGTGTCTGTGCAAGCGGTGTGAAGCGTTCCAAAGCCTCGCCGCGCGCGATGGGCCCGGATCTTTGGCAGGGGCCGAACATCAGCTCACCCTGCCCCGCAGCCTTGTGCGCTGAGCCGTTAGCCGGAGGTTTCCAGCCCCAGTCGAAGCGCGCGCGATCCAAGCGCAGCGGCAGGCTGGAGGTTAGGCGCCACCGCCCCGCTCCTACCGCGGGTTTAGTGTAACGTCTGCGGACGACGTGGGGATAAGTCATGACTTGGCCAGAAAGGTCGCGGCTAAACCATCCGCCAGCGGATGGTTTCCCCGGCATGGAACGGCACGGTCAGTGTATCGCCTTCGCCCAAGGTCTCGGGGACGAGCGTGTCGATCCGCTCTAACGTTACGGTACCTTCGTTGAGGGGCAGGCCATAGAAGGCAGGGCCGTGGAGGCTGGCGAAGCCTTCGAAGTGCTCGATCGCGTTCTCTTCTTCGAAGACCGCGAGGTAGCTTTCGAGCGCATACGGAGCGTTGAAGATGCCCGCGCAGCCGCAAGCGCTTTCCTTCGCGTGGCGCGCATGGGGCGCGCTATCGGTACCCAGGAAGAACTTGGGATTGCCGGTCGCCACCATCTTGCGCAGGGCCTGGCGATGCAGCTCGCGCTTGGCGACAGGCAGGCAATATTGGTGCGGATTGATCCCGCCTTTGAAAATCGCGTTGCGGTTGATGTGGAGGTGCTGGGGCGTGATTGTCGCCGCGACGAGCGGGCCGCACTCGGCCACGAAATCGACCGCGTCCTTGGTAGTGATGTGCTCGAACACGATCTTCAGCTCACTGAAGGTTTCGACAACATCGCGGAGGATGCGCTCGATGAACACCGCCTCGCGGTCGAAGATGTCGATATCGTCGCTGGTCACCTCGCCGTGGATGAGGAACGGCATGCCGATTTCCTGCATCCGCTCCAGCACGGGGTAGATGTTTTTCACATCAGTCACGCCGGAGTCGGAGTTGGTGGTGGCGCCCGCGGGGTAGAGCTTGGCCGCGGTGAGGACGCCGTCGGCGAAGCCCGCGGCGATGTCATCGGCGTCGATCGTATCGGTGAGATAGCACGTCATCAGCGGCTCAAACGCCTGGTTCTCAGGGGTGAGCGCTGCGCGAATGCGGTCGCGGTAGGCCGCGGCGTCCGCGGTGGTGATCACCGGCTGGACAAGGTTGGGCATGACGATCGCGCGCCGGAACTGCCGCGCCGTGTGGTTGATCACGGCGGCCAGCATCGCCCCATCGCGCTGGTGCGTGTGCCAGTCGTCGGGCGTGCGAATGGTGATACGGTCGATCATCGGCTGGCTCTTCTTAGGGGGAACACTTGGCGTCAAGCGCCGTTCCCGAAGACAAAGCGAGCGCTCCTTTGCTTGTGAAGCCCTAGACTCGCTCCGGCTCCTATGCTCTACGCCGCGTTCCTGCGCGCGCCTGGCACGACGGCATGGCCTCGGTGCGCCTGAATGAAGGAGATGAACATGCCTAAGATGAAGACCAAGTCGGGCGCCAAGAAGCGCTTTAAAGTGACTGGTACTGGCAAGATCATGGCCATGGCCACGGGCAAGCGCCACGGCATGATCAAGCGCACCCCCAAGCAAATCCGCCAAAAGCGCGGCATGGAACCGATGGCAGAGTGCGATCAGCGCATTGCCAAGAAGTACATGCCCTACGACCGCTAAGGAGGACCTTGAGACATGTCACGCGTCAAAGGGGGACCTTCGTCCCACGCCCGTCACCGCAAAGTTATCGCGAACGCCAAAGGCTATCGCGGTCGCCGCAAGAACATTTTCTCAGCTGCCAACCAGGCGGTGGAGAAAGCCGGTCAGTACGCCTACCGCGACCGGAAGAACCGCAAGCGCGAGTTCCGCAAGCTGTGGATCCAGCGGATCAACGCCGCGGCTCGTCTGCACGGCATGACCTACTCCACGTTCATGGGCGGCCTGGCGAAAGCTGGTGTCGAAGTGGACCGGAAGATGCTCGCCGATATTGCTGCGAAAGAGCCGCAAGCGTTTGAAGCATTCGCTGCGCAAGCTAAGGCTGCGCTCGGCTAAGAAACGATCGTCCACGGACGGTTTGCGAGGCTCTCCGCGGACGCGGGGAGCCTTTTTTTTGGGCCGTCTCTTCAGTGCGCTGTTTAGATAGCCATGACGCCGACGGATCCTTCCTCGACGGAGGGTTCTTTCAGCGGCAAAGCGAGGGAGACTGTCGTCCCCTCGCCGACCACGCTCTCGACATTGATGTTGCCGCCCATGGCTTGGGTGAGCTCAGCGCAGATCGCGAGGCCGAGGCCTGTTCCGGTGGCGGCATGGGCGGTGCCTTGGTCTTCTCCGCGGTAGGAACGGAAAAGCCGGTCGACTTGATCGGCGGGGATGCCGACGCCGGTGTCTTCCACTGCGAAGCGCAAAAGGCCGCGGGTCACTTGGCAGACCTTGAGCTGGACAGAGCCGCTGTCGGTGTATTTCACCGCATTGCTGAGAAGATTGCTCAGAACACGTTCCATGCGGGGGCAATCGAGGACCAGCATGTCCGGCAGCGACTCGTCGACGTGGTAGGCGAAGGACAACCCCTTATCGTCAGCCCAGCGCGTTGTCATAACAGCCAGGGATTCAACGAACTGGCGGATATCGACAGGGCTTTCGTCCAGCACTGACACGGACGCGAGGATGCCGCCCTCGCCGAAGGCCGCGTTGAGCGCCTTACGCATCCGGCGGACGGCGTTGCGGGCTTCGGAAAGCTCCTCTTCTTGAACGACGTCACCCTTCGGCGCGCGAAGGGTGTGCAGAGAGCTGATCAGTGTCGAGAACGGTAGGCTGATCTCCTGGGCCGCTTCCCGGGCGGCAGACCGGCGCTCGCGAAGAAGGTTCTCGACATGGGATCTGGCGATATCCGCATCACCGAGCGCTGTTTGAAGCTCGCGCCGCGAGGCCTTGAGCTCGTCATTGGACTGACGAAGCTCCCTAATTGTTGAGGTCACCTTCTGTTGCGCGGGAACGAAAATGAACAGCGCTTCGAGGACCAGGACGAGCAGCGCTGCGACTAAGCTCAGGAGGCTGATGAACTCTGCGCGCTCAACAATTTCGCTGGCCTGGCGTTGCAGGGCGCGCACGGCGGCATCGAGGTCTTCGACCATCGCGTCGCTGACCGCCAGTTCGCGGACCTCTGCCAACGCGTCGGGATTGCCTGCGCGCGCGGCGTCGATCGTTTCGATGTAGTTGAGCACGCGGCGGTGAAGCGTGACCGCGCCGACGCTCGCCTCGTACGCCTCGCGCCGGACGAGCGCGCCCTCTGCCGTCAGGCCCATGGCGCCGCCGTTGTAAAGCGCGTCATGGGAGGCGGAGAACTGATCGATGGTGCGATCGAGGCTGCGGGTCAGCAAACGATCGTTGGGATCTTGCGCTTCGAGGATGGTTTGGTGGGTGATCCGCTGGCTGAGCGAACGCTGGCGGCCACTGATGTTGATCGCCCGCGCGGCCTCCTCCCCTCCGCTCAAAGCCTGGCGGGCCATGACGTGGCTGGTGACCACGAGCACAATAATCAGTGAGGCGGCGAGAATGTACCGCGGGTAGAGATTCTCGGACCGGAGGCGAAGCGAAACCATGGCGCCATACAACCTTGGATAGTCTAACGAAGGCTTGCGGTTACCCTTGCACTTTGCCGGATCCGGTCACTTTCGTGCACAGACCGTTGGTCAGGACGGGGTGAGTTGATCTTGGCTGCACGCACTGGCACACGCCAGCGGGCACGCAGGAACGACCACGCCATGGCTTTAGACGACGACCTTTCCGCCCTTGAGAATGACCTCTCCGCCCAGATTGCAGCGGCGGGTGACGAGCGCGCGCTGGAGGACCTGCGCGTGCACGCCTTGGGGAAAAAAGGCGTTGTGTCCGAGCGGATGAAGACCCTGGGCAAAATGAGCCCTGAGGAGCGCCAGGTGGCGGGCCCAGCGCTGAATGGTCTGAAGACTAGGATCGCGGATGCGATCACGTCGCGCAAAACGGTGCTCGAAGAAGAAGCCCTCGCGGTGCAGCTGGAGGCGGAACGGGTGGACGTGACCCTTCCCGTCGGCACGGGCGCGCGCGGTCGGCTGCACCCCCTGACGAAGGTGTTCGCTGAGGTGGCTGAGATCTTCGCCGCCATGGGCTTTGAAGTCCGCGAAGGCCCGGACATCGAGGATGACTTCCATAACTTCACGGCACTGAACTTCCCGCCGGAGCATCCGGCGCGGGAGATGCACGACACGTTCTTCTTTCCGCCTAAGGAGGATGGGTCGAAGATGGTGCTGCGCACGCACACCTCGCCGGTTCAGGTGCGCACGATGATGAACGAGAAGCCGCCGATCCGGGTGATCGCGCCGGGCCGAACGTTTCGCTGTGACAGCGACCAGACCCACACGCCGATGTTCCACCAGGTCGAGGGCCTCGTCATCGACAAAGAGACCCATATGGGTCACCTCAAAGGCACGCTGGAAGCGTTCTGCCGGGAGTTCTTTGGCGCCAAAGAGCTGAAGACCCGGTTCCGGCCGCACTTCTTTCCGTTCACGGAGCCTTCGGCCGAGATGGATGTCGGTTATGAGCGCGTCGATGGCGGCATCAAGATTGGTCAGGGTGCGGACTGGATGGAGATCCTGGGCTGCGGCATGGTGCATCCGAATGTGCTGAAAGCGTGCGGGCTCGACCCGGATGAGTACCAAGGCTTTGCGTTCGGCATGGGTGTCGATCGCCTGGCGATGCTGAAATACGGCATTCCGGACCTGCGCGCCTTCTTCGCCGCCGACACCCGCTGGATCGAGCATTACGGCTTCGCCCCCGAAGAGGTGTGAGGCGGCTGTGAAAAAGGTCGACTCCAACACACTGATTGCTGTCGCGGCGCTGGTGACCAGTGTCGTGGCGGTGTTCATCGCCTGGGACGAGGCGCGCCTGCAACGTCAGAACCAGCGGGCGAGCTTCCTGCCCATTATCGACATTAGCGGCTCTGTTCGTCAGGACCCGGAGGGACCGTCAGTGTTGATCTTTGTCAGCAACCGCGGGCACGGGGTCGCCTACCTGAAAAGCTTTGAACTCTTGTTCGAAGGCGAGGTCATCCGGGAATGGGATGAGCTTGGCGGGGGGCTTCTTACGCCTGAGCTGGCGCAAACGACAACGGTGACCTGGGCCGATCCGACTGGCTATTTCCAAGCGGGTGAGCAAGACGCCTTCTGGAAGATGCAGTGGGAACCAGAAATGGCGAACGCGTTCCGTGCACACTTTTTGCTGACGCCCAACTCCACCATCAATGCGGCGGACGCGCGTGCATGCTATTGCTCCGTGTTCGGTGAATGCTGGGAATCGACGATGTTGGGCGAGGTCGAACCGAAACGCGTGACGTCTTGCCCCGACCGAACGGATGCGATGGAGAGCCTGACCCAGAGCTACCTGGCCGCGCTCGCAAAGCGTGCGCCGCAATGACCAGCGCCAGACCCGAAGGTGAGATGACCCTCCGCGTCATGCCGATGCCCGCTGACCTTAACTCGGCAGGCGACGTCTTTGGCGGTTGGGTGATGAGCCAGATGGACCTTGGCTCCTCGGTGATGGCCGTCCGCCGGGCGCAGGGCCGCGTGGCAACGGTGGCTGTCGACTCGATGCATTTCGTCCGTCCCGTGAAGGTTGGCGATATCTTCAACACCTATTGCAAGATCGTCCGTGAGGGACGCACCTCGGTGACGATCAAAGTGGAAGCCTGGGTCGAGCACCAAGGAACCTTTGAAACAGAAAAAGTCACGGAAGCCGATTTCATCTTCGTCGCCCTCGACGAAGATGGTCGGCCTACCCCCCTGCCCAAGGAGAGCGGGACATGAAATTCACGCTGAGCTGGCTGAAGGATCATCTGGACACGGATGCTTCCCTCGATGCGATTGTCGAAACGATGGTCAAGGTTGGCCTTGAGGTGGAGGAGGTCGTTGACCCCGCCGAGGCCCTGGCGCCCGTGACGGTGGGCTTTGTCAAGGACGCCCAGCCTCATCCGGACGCGGATCGTTTGCGGGTCTGCCGCGTCGATACCAAAGACGGGGAGATGCAGATCGTCTGCGGCGCGCCGAACGCGCGCACCGGGATCAAGGTCGCCTACGCCCCCGTCGGCGCCTACATTCCCGGCATCGACGTGACCCTGTCGAAGGCTAAGATCCGCGGTGTTGAGAGCCTGGGTATGATGTGCTCGAGCCGCGAGCTGGAGCTGGGCGATGACCACGACGGGATCATGGAACTGCCCGAAGACGCGAGCGTCGGCACGCCCTTGGCCGATGTTGTGGGCCCGCTTGACCCGGTGATCGACTTTGAGGTGACGCCGAACCGTCCGGACACGAATGGTGTGCGGGCCATCGCGCGGGACCTGGCCGCCGCTGGCCTTGGGACGCTGAAACCCTTGAACGCTGCAGCCGTGGAGGGGCAGTTCGAGCAGCCCGTGACGGTGACGACAGAAGCGCCGGTCGCCTGCCCGGCCTTTGCGGCGCGTGTCATTCGCGGGGTGAAGAACGGTCCGTCTCCGGAATGGTTGCAACAGCGCCTGAAAGCGATCGGCCTGCGCCCGATCAACATGCTCGTGGATGTGACGAACTTCATGTCCTACGACGCCGCGCGGCCGTTGCATGTCTATGACGTGGCGAAACTGCAAGGCAGCATCCGTGCACGGATGGGCAAAGCGGGTGAGCGGTTCATGGCGCTCAACGATAAGGAGTATGAGGTCGACGAGACCATGTGCGTGATCGCCGATGACAGCGGCCCGTTGGGGCTTGGCGGGATCATGGGCGGTGTCTCCACCGGCTGTGATGAGACGACCACGGATGTTTTGATCGAGAGCGCTTACTTCGACCCCCTGACCATCGCCAAAACGGGACGTAAGCTGAGCCTCGTTTCCGACGCGCGCTATCGGTTCGAACGCGGAATTGATCCGGCAAGCCTTGAGGAAGGGATCGAGCGCGCAACGCAAATGATCCTCGACGTTTGCGGCGGCGAGCCTTCGACGGTCAGCATGGCCGGGACGCCGCCGGTCGAAGACGTCCGCATCGATTATCCGCCCACGGAGGTGATGCGCCTTACCGGCATGCACGTGCCAGAGGACAAACAGCGCGCGATCCTGGAGGCCCTTGGCTTCACCGTTGGTGAGGGCACCACGTGGCCTGTCACCGCGCCCAGCTGGCGCCCTGACGTTGAGGGCAAAGCGGACCTGGTTGAAGAGGTGGCGCGCATCCACGGGCTTGATCATCTGCCCACGGACGCTCTCCCCCGCCTCGGCGATGCGCCCCGGCGCAACCCATCGCTCAGCGAAGTCCGGACCGAGGCTGCGCGTGCGGTGCTCGCAGGCAGCGGACTCCTCGAAGCCGTCACCTGGGCGTTCACGGACGATACGAGCGCGGCGCACTTCGCCGATCAAGCGGCAGAGCTGTCCCTTCTCAATCCGATCAGCGCTGACCTCTCGGTTATGCGCCCTGGGCCGCTGCCTAACCTGCTCCTCGCCGCGTCCCGGAACGCAGCGCGCGGAGCGGAAAGAGTGGCGATCTTCGAAGTGGGTGGTGCGTACACGACGGATCGCCCTGATGGGCAACGCACGGTGGCCACCGGCCTCATCTGGGGCGCCGGTGCGCGCGATTGGCAGGATGCGGATCAAAAACCGTCCGTCTACCAAGCAAAAGAGCTGGCCCTCGCCGTCCTTGGCGCGATCGGGGCACCAGCGGCCAAGCTGATGGTCGATGCCGAAGCGCCGCGCGGGTTCCACCCTGGCCGCTCGGGCCGATTGAAGCTTGGGCCAAAGAACGTGCTCGCGCGCTTCGGTGAGCTCCACCCGTCGGTCAGCAAGGCCTACGACCTGGCCGGGCCCGTGGCGGTGTTCGAGGTCGAGCTCGACGCCGTGCCCGCGCCGAAGAAAACCTCCGCCACGAAACCGCCGGCGCAGCTAGCCGAGCTGATGCCCGTCCGCCGCGACTTCGCCTTCCTCTACCCCGAGGCGAAACCGGCCCAGGACCTCATCCGCGCGCTGACCGGCGCGGACAAGGCGCTGATCACCGACGTGCGCTTGTTCGACGTCTATCGCGGCGAAGGCGTCCCGGAAAACCAGCGCTCTCTCGCCATCGAAGTGGTGCTCCAGCCCACGGCCAAGACCCTGACGGACAAAGACATTGAGGCGGTCTCGGCAAAAATCGTCGCCGCCGCCGAAAAACAAGGGGCCAGCTTGCGCAGCTAACAAGCTTGCGCTAGCTGGCGAGCCTTGGCCGCATTAGCTCAGGTGGTAGAGCATCTCATTCGTAATGAGGAGGTCGCTGGTTCGAGTCCGGCATGCGGCACCATCTTCTTATAGTGCGCTATCGGCCTTCCGGCCTATTTGAGCGCGGTTTTGGTGGCGCTGCTGCCTTTGGGTCGCTTTTGTGGTCGCGTCTCGCTTCGCTCTCGGGTGTTGGGGCTGTTGCGACGAGCGAAGCTTGCTCTCAATTCACAGTATACGGAAGATTAGTGCGCAGCCTGGCGCTCGGACATTGAGCCGGGCTTGGCTGAACCGAGCTTGGCAGCCTCAAGAACGCACTCGCGCATCACTGAGTCGGCAGACCCCCCCGGCTTGATCGCGCCTCGTGTTGGCTGCAGTTTGCGCCCAGGGCGGATGGCGTCGAGCGAAGTGAGGGGCGGTGGAGACAGAGGAGCAAAAACTCCGGGTATTCGTGAGTTACTCACGCCACGACGTCCTGTTTGCTGACCAGCTCGTCGTTGCGCTTGAAGACCGGAACTACGACTGCGTCATTGACCGCCAGGACATCGCGCAGGGCGAGGAATGGCGGCCACGGACGCGTGAGCTGATCCTACACGCCGATGTGATCGTGTTCGTGCTGACGGAACGCTCAGCGAATTCAGCGATTTGCGCCTGGGAAGTGGACCAGGCCTTGTCCCTGGGCAAGCGGATGATCCCGGTGCTGCCCGAGCGCTTGGCCGCCGATGTTCAGACGCCGCGGGCTCTTGCCAGTCTCAACTACCTTTACTTCTATCCGGAGCCGCAGGTGCCGGGTTCTGGCTTTGCCACAGGGATGCGGCTGCTGACCCAGTCGCTGGATCTGAATGTGGCGTGGCAACGCAAGCTGACCAAGCTGCTGGAACGAGCGACCGAGTGGGAGGCCGCAGGCAAGCCTGACGACCGGTTGCCGCGGGGTACTGACCTTGAGGAGGCGCGCGGATGCCTGACCGAAGCGCCCGCGGGCGTGGAGATCCCCGCGCTGTTACGCGATTTTCTCGCCGCCGCAGCCGATGCGCAGGAACGACGGGAGGCGGAGCGGCAGAGCCGTATTGCCGAGCGGGAACAGGCGGCGAGCCGCCTCGCGCGGCTGGCGAGGCGGGTGCGCGGCCTCGCGGTAACGGCGCTTGTGGTTGGGGTGGTGCTTTCGGCGGCGGCCGGTTGGTTCGGCTGGCAGTCGGTCAAGGGGGCCCTCGCCAACAACACCCTCCGCGACAACCTCTTCGGTTCGCTGTCCCAGTCGATCGACGATGACCCGGTCCTCGCGATGAACGTCGCGCTGCTCGGCGACCCGTTGGTCACCAAGGCAGGCGTCGCGTCGCTCATCGGCCCAGAGGCCAACGCCGAGTCCCTCGCCGCACTTAGGCGCAACCGAGCCGCATTGAAGACCCAAAGCATCCTCCGCGGGCATGAAGGCGTGGTGACCTCCGTCGAGCTTAGCCCGGACGGCCGCATGATCCTCACGGCGTCGGCCGACGGCACGGCGCGCCTGTGGGACGCTGAAAGCGGTGACCAACTCCGCGTCCTCAGGGGGCATAAGCGCCTCATCAACTCCGCTCAGTTCAGCCCCGACGGCCGCACGGTCGTGACAGCCTCCTCCGACGATACGGCGCGACTTTGGGATGCGAGCACCGGGGCCGAACTCCCCGTCTTAAGTGGCCACGAAGGAAGCTTGTATTTAGCCGAGTTCAGCCCCGATGGAGGCACGATTGTTACGGCCTCATCCGACGGTACGGCGAGACTTTGGGATGCCAGCAACGGTGCCGAACTGCATGTTTTGAGTGGCCATGAGAGAACCGTGAATTCGGCCGAGTTCAGCCCCGATGGCAGCACGGTCGTCACCGCATCAGACGACGACACAGCGCGCGTTTGGGATGTGGAGACTGGCAAACAAATCCATGTTCTCAGTGGGCATGAGCGCGACGTCGTCTCCGCTCAGTTCAGCCCCGATGGCAGCACTATCGTCACCGCATCATGGGACCGCACAGCGCGCGTTTGGGATGTGGAGAGCGGCACACAAGTCCACGTGCTCAGCGGGCATGGGGACTGGGTCAGATCTGCCCAGTTCAGTCCCGATGGAGGCACTATCATCACCGCATCAGACGACAACACAGCGCGCCTTTGGGATGCCGAGAGCGGCGCAGAACGCAACGTCCTCAGGGGACATTCGGAGTATGTCTTCACCGCAGAGTTTAGCCCGGACGGCAACGCCATCCTCACCGCTTCCAACGACGGAACAGCGCGTCTGTGGGAAACGAGAACCGGTTTGGCACTTCAAGTTTTCTCTGGGCATGATGCCGAAGTTCGCGCGGCAGCGTTTGGCGCAGATGGTGCAACCATCGTTACCGCATCATGGGACCGCACCGCACGCATCTGGAGTGTTACCAGCGGGGGCGACGCCCTCGAACTCGCAGGTCACTCTGGCAATGTCGCTGTGGCCCGGTTCAGCCCTGATGGAGACGTGGTCGCAACCGTGTCGGACCCACGAAAGACCCGCAGAGACGGAGCGTTCCTCAATTTAGGTCCAGCGGAAATTTTTCTTTGGGCGTCTGAAACGGGTAATAAAATCCGTTCCTTTCCCGTGCACGAGGACGACATCAACGACGCACAGTTCAGTCCCAATGGGCGCATGATGGTCACCGCATCGGAAGACGCCACCGCGCGCGTGTGGGATTTAGAAACCGGTCGGCAACGGCACATCCTTGCGGCCCACGAAGAAGAAGTCACTTCTGCTCGGTTCAGTCCCGATGGCGCCACCATCGTGACCGCCTCAAGGGACGGCAACGCAAGATTGTGGGATGTCGAGACAGGCAGCGAGCTTTATGTCTTCTCAGGTCACGAACATATAGTCTATTCCGCCGAGTTCAGCCCGGACGGCACGACGATTGTCACCGCCTCCGCCGACGGGACAGCCCGGCTGTGGGACGTCAAGACCGGGGCTCAAATCCGTGTGCTCTCTGGGCACGATGGAGGTATCTACTCCGCCCGGTTCAGCCCCGTTGGGAAAACTATCGTCACCGCTTCGTCGGACGACACAGCGCGCCTGTGGGAGACGGAAACCGGTGAAGTGATGCATCTCCTGGCTGGGCACGAAGAACTCGTTATATCGGCCGAATTCAGTCCGGATGGCAACGCTGTTGTCACCGCTTCATACGACCAGACAGCGCGTGTTTGGGACACCGAGACCGGGGCTAGCCTGCACGTCCTGAGCGGTCATGAGAGTGGGGTCACATCAGCGAAGTTCAGCCCCGATGGAAGGACAATTATCACCGCTCCTTATATCGGCAGAGCTTCGAGACTATGGGACGTGGAGAGCGGAGCGCAACTCATTGCGCTCGGAGCCGGCCTCTACTCAAGCCGGTTAGCCGAGTTCAGTCCCGATGGTCGGTCCGTTGCCACGCCCTCGGGCGGCAGCACAGCGAACCTTTGGTCCGTACCCGAAGCTCTCCTGCTTCCGCCGGAGGCTTTGGTTGGGGAGGTTTGTGGGCGGGCGACGGGGGGGCACTTTCGCGGCTTTACCGAGGCGGAGCGGATTCGGTATCCGCTGCTTCGTTCGCAGCCGTATGATCCGTGTGCGTGGCTTGGGGTTGCTGAACCGCTGGACAGTGATGGTGCCGCGCCGTGAAGTACAATAGCGATATCTTTATCGACAGCGCCGAGGCGGAGACCTTTGCTCCGATCCAGGACTTTTTGTCCGCCCCAGCCCTCCAAGAACGGTTCGCGGCGGAGGACCGGCGCAGCACGACCAACAAACGGCTCTATCGCCTTTTCAGCTTTTCGGTGTTTTTGCTCGTCGGCGTGGGAGTCATCGCGTCGCTCTGTTTGGTCACTGTACTGAGCGGTGATGACGCGGAGCCATGGTTGCTGTCCCTCGCCGGAGGGCTCTCCTACGCCACTTTAGTGGCAACCGCGGTGCAGATCGTCATTTGGAACCAGCGGTTTAGGGAAAAGTGGCTGTTGGCGCGCTATGCAGCGGAGCGCCTGCGCTCGGTCAAAGCGCAACTGATTGCGACGGCGGGTCTGCTGCCCCCGGCGCAGCTGAACGCCGAGACCGCAGACCGGATCACGAAGCGGCACCTCGTGGATCTTGACCAGGTTGTGGCCTCTGGACTGACGGAAGTGTGCGATATCGACCCGTCGGAGCTTTTCAATCTTTATACGGATGACGATGTGACTCACCCTCACCTGGGCGTGTCCGTCGAGGCGTATACTCAGTACAGGACGAAATATCAGCTTCGGTTTGCGCGGGGCGAGGTCGCCCTGCTTGAAGCGCGTGAGCGGGACGTGATGAGCATCGTCAACACCGTGGTCCTGTTCGCGGGCATCTTCGCTGCGTGCCTGTCCAGCCTCACCTTCTTTGAGAGCGTCACGCCGTTACCGTTTGACCAAAACGTGCTGATCTTCATCAGTCTCAGCCTGTTTGTGGCGAGCGCACTGCTCAACGCGGTGGAGAGGACGTCTCTCTCGGAACCGAGCGTCGGCCGGTATCGGCGGTACGAAGACGCGATCAAACGCCTCCTCAACGCGCCGAGACCGGACGCGGCTGATACGTTTCGGCGGCATGTGGAGCGCATGGAAGGGCTGGCGATTGATGAGTTGCGCGAGTTCATTGAGGACGCAAAACTGCTTGGTGCACGGATAATATAGTGCGTGACTTCGGGCGCCCGAGAGGTGGGTGTGCGCCTCGCGCTCGGTTGCGCTGAACGGTTTCGCCAGACGCCAAGCCGGAACGGTGTACGGATTATTTAATGGCTGGCAGGCCTTGGGGCCAACCGTTTTCGCGACGAAGGGCTGCGAGTTGTGTGAGCTCGGGCCGGCTCCACAACGCGGCATAGGCGGGGTGCTCCAGCACGCTGTCGGGCAGGCTCGCGGCGCCGTAGAATGGCCACATCGATAGGTATGTCGAGAGCAAATCCCCGCGCTCATGGGACTCCGTCAGGATGGAGACGAACAGATCTGTCGGCATCTCCGGCCCGATGGTCAGGCTCCACATGCCGATATGGTCCGTAATGGGATCATTGGCGAAGTCGATTTCCGACAGGAGCTTTCGAGCAGGGGTCGGATCTCCGTCAAATCCGATCGCAAAATGGGCTGGCAGGAGGGCTACCGAACGCGGCTTGCCTGACGGGGGAATAGAGGCGAGCTTCTCCTGAAACTCAGCGGCAGCGCTGGCCCAGCGCGCCTTGGTCGCTTCATCACCGGCAAGCACCGCGGCCGTTGCCGCGTACGGAACAAAACCCTCAGCGAGGCATTCCGTTTCAAGGCAAGCATCGAGAAACTCGAACGCCTCGTCACCTTTGCCGAGCACAGCCAATTTCATGGCAACGGACAGGCGCGCCGAAAGGTTGAAGGGATCTAGCCGAAGCGCCCGTCGGTAGCTGCTGATCGCTTCCTCCGGCTTGCCGACCAGCCACGCGTAATGGCCCAGCGCGTAGAGCGTTTCGGTGGCCAGCGGGGCGAGCGCCTCGGCCTTCGCCAAATGATCGCGGGCTTTGTCCAGATCGAGCGAAACGTTCGCATAGAAGCGGGCGTGGGCAACGTGGGTGCGATGATCGTCCGCAGCCAGACGAAGTGCTTGAGCCAAGTCCTCCCGAACCTGGCGGATGGCTGCCTCCTTATCGTTCGCTAGCGGACCGCTTGCCCACTGGACACCGGTGGTCGCGAGGGCCGTCCAAGCTTCAGGGAAATTGGGATCGATCTCGACCGCGCGCCTCAGCGCTTCGTACCCTTGGAACGCGGCGCCATCGTTGCGCATGGCATTGCCCAGGTGGTGGAGACCTTCGTAGTAGGCGGCGAGTGCCGCAGGTTTGATCGCGCGCTGCGGTCGCGTGCCCGCCCCGTAGCCCACGTCGAGGTGCAGCTGAAGGGCGCGGCTGACTTCTTCAACGATGGTGTCCTCAAGCTCGAAGGCATCCCGGCCGTCATATTCCTCAACGCCGGACCAGACGTGGAGGCCATCCGACACCCGGATAAGCTGGGCCGTCACGCGCACCCGCTCACCTTCGTGTCGGACCGAGCCTTCGACGACATGGGTGACGCCGAGCGCCTCGCCGATCGATCGGATATCGCCGCGCGGCCGGCCACCTTCTCCAAAGCTAAAGCTCGAGGTGCGGGCCGCGACCCCGAGTTCTGGCACGGCAGAGAGGGAGTGGATGAGGCCTTCGGTGAGCCCATAGCCCAAGAAGCGGTCGCTTTGCTCGGACGAGAACGGCTCGAAAGGAAGCACGGCGACGGACGCTGTGTAGGGAGGTTCTTGGAGTGCGCTCGGCTCTGGCGCCTTGTCGGGCCGCCACAGGAAGGCTGCGATCAGCAGAGCGACGGCGAGACCGCCCGCAGCCAGGCGCATCGGCCAGGGCAGCGCTGACCGCGCCGTCGCTGGGCCAGGATCGTCCGCTTGCACCGAGGGGGCCGCTTCCGGCTCCGCGATGTCGACGACGGGAACCGCGAGCCGGTAGCCGCGGCGCGGGATGGTCTCGATGTAACGGTCCTCGTCCCCCACCTCGCCGATGGCACTGCGCAGAAGAGAGACGGCTCGGCTGAGGCCGTCGTCCGAGCCCGCCTCTTCTCCCCATACCCGATCGATCAGATCCTGGCGGCTGACCACCGCGCCGTCCGCGCGCGCCAGAGCGACGAGCACATCCATGACCCGCGGCTCAAGCTGAGCGCTGCGGTCCCCTCCGTCGAGGCGGTTGAGGTCGGGCGCGACGCGCACGTCGCCGACCCGAAACGCTGCCGAATGTGGTTGAGACTGTGCCACGCAAGGCCCCCTACCCATGCGGTAAGAGCTTACGGCAAGCTTACGGACTGCGAAAGGCCAGGCCTGACTTTTCGGTTTTTTACCCTGCACAGACAGATGCCTAGCGCTGCCTTCGGGCCGCTTGCCTGATCCCTCAGCGCATCGTCAGGACAGAACGGCGGCCCCGCGCACACCCTCTCACCAACGACAGAGCGGCGGCTGTCGCAGGCCCTGAAAGGGCGATTGCCGCGCCGCTCATGAACGTGTCGCGATTGAGAGACTGAGTGAAAAGGAGTGTTCCATGCGGTCGAGCAGAAGCAAAAGAAACCGGGGCGCGGTCGCCCTAGCCGCGGTGTTGATGGGCACCGCCCTCACCACCGGGAGTGCGTTCAGCGCTCCCTTCGCCGTGGGGGAGACTGTCTTAGACGGGCTGGCGAACCCGCGAAGTGTGGTCGTCGATGACGATGGCGCGCTTTGGGTTGTCGAGGCGGGCAAAGGCGGCTCTGGCCCCTCCATCGTCGACGACAATGGCGAGACCGTCTTTTTCGGGAATTCTGGCCAGGTGACCCGGACCATCGGCGGCGTGACCACCGTTGTCGCTAGCGGTTTGCCCTCGCTAGCGTCGGTACCAGGTTTCGCCGCAACCGGTGCCCACGACATCACCTTTGCGCCCGACGGCACGCCGCACATCCTGTTTGGCTTTGGTGCCGACCCTGCACTGCGCTCTGCGTTTGCGGGGGAGCAGGATGGCGGCGTGTTCGGGTCGCTGGTCGCGCTTGAGGCGGGTGGTCTGGTCAAAGTGGCCGACATCGCTGCGGTCGAGCAAACGAACCCTGACGGCGGCGGTCTCAACTCCAACCCCTACGGCGTGGTTGCCTCAGGCGATGGGTTCGTCGTCAGCGATGCGGGGGGCAACACGGTCCTCGACGTCGCGGCCGATAATACGGTCTCGGTACGGAGCGTTCTTCCGGTCAGCCCCAATCCGCTGCCGTTCGGGCCACCCGTTTATGAATCGGTGCCGACCGGGATTGTTGAAGACCAAGACGGCAATATTTTGGTCAGTGAACTGACGGGCTTTCCATTTCCGCCAGGAAGCGCGAAGATCTACGAAGTCGCGGCTGACGGCAGCTTGACCGAATTCGCAAGCGGCCTGACCAACATTATCGACCTGGCCATTGACCGAGACGGGACGCTGCTCGCGCTCGAGCTCGACAGCGACAGCCTGGTGGGCCCGGAAGCGTTCGGATCACTCTTCGCCATCGACGATTTGGGGGTGAAGACGCTGCTGGTCGCTGGTCTTTTGAACCCGACCAGCGTGGCCGTGGGAGCAGATGGCACGATCTACATCACCGAGAACGGCCTCTCGCCTAACGGCGGCCGCCTGGTGGCCCTCTCCGAAGTGCCCTTGCCCGCTGCGCTGCCGCTGATGGCGTGCGGCATGGCCTCGATCATGGCGGCCAGCCGACGGCGGCGGAGAGCCTGAACCGCTGTCGTCCGCGAGGGGGGAGATGTGGGGCTGCGATTGCGCAGCCCCATACCATTTCGTTTCAAAACCCCCATCGCGTTGCGGTAGATCGTCAGTATAGCGATCGACTAGGCCTAAAGAACGTCTACGGGGGATCAGTTTCGTCGGTGGCCAAAGCAAGCAAGAAGTTCAACTTTGAACATTCTTAGTGCGCTATCGCCTTCGGCTGTCTGAGCGCGTTGTCAGCGCGCTATCGCCTTCGGCTGTCTGAGCGCGTTGTCAGCGCGCTATCGCCTTCGGCTGTCTGAGCGCGTTGTCAGCGCGCTATCGCCTTCGGCTGTCTGAGCGCGTTGTCAGCGCGCGACCACCTCCGGCT